>NZ_JBJEEM010000001.1:0-23885 GCF_051873075.1 Limosilactobacillus sp.
AATCATTTTCATTGTGATCCCACCGCAGATTTATGAAAATGCAATGTAAGCTTGCCGTTCCTGGGGAGAAGTGACAAATGTGAAAGTAGTAACTAAAAAAGGACTGGAAAAACTGCTGTTTTTCCAGTCCTTAACTTTTATACAGTAATTGCAGGAAATCACGGGCTAGCTTCGCGTCGAAGAACGTTGCTAGTGTATGAAGCGCTTAGGTGTTTTTCCAGTTTCTATTTAATATTGTCTGTTATACTCATAGGTCAGCTCTGGTTCCCGGCCCGTCCGCTGGTAGTTGTTAAGGGCGTCGATCTGTTGCATCTCCGACTCAGACAGTTTGAAGTCGTAGATGTCAGCGTTCTGGGCAATCCGGGCGGCATGGATTGACTTCGGAATGAAGGAGACCCCATTTTGAAGGTGCCAGCGTAGGATGACCTGGGCAGGGGACTTACCATGAGCGGCGGCGATCTTCTTCAGCACTTCCTCGCCAAGGACGGCGCCCCGACCCAGGGGACTCCAGGCCTGGGTGATGATCCGGTGGTCGCGGTTAAACTTCAGCAGCGGCTTCTGGGTCAGCAATGGGTGCAATTCGATCTGGTCGACGACGGGTAGTTCGTGCGCCTTGGTTGCTAGGTACTGCAGGTGGATCATCTGGTAGTTGCTGACCCCGATTGACTTAGCAAGACCAGCACTCTTTAAGTCCTCGAATGCCCGCCAGGTTTCAAAGAAGGCACGCTGGATCGGCCAGTGGACCAGCAGGAGGTCAACATAGTCCGTCTGCAGCTTCGTTAGTGACGCCTTGACCGACTTGATAGTCTGCTCATAACCCTGGTTTTCTTCAGCAACCTTAGTGGTAAGAAAAATCTCGTTCCGTGGGAGCTGGAGGTCTTTCAAGGCCGTGCCGACTTCAGCTTCGTTGCCGTACAGCTGGGCGGTGTCAAACAGACGGTATCCGGCCATGTAGGCGTCCTTAATGGTGTTAGTCATCGTCTCCTGGCCGTCGACCTTATAGAGGCCGAATCCTTCCTGCGGCATTTTGTTACCGTCGGCGAGTTCTAACCAATTATCTTTAATGTTCATTTTTGTCACCTCATAATTATTAGCGTACACCAATTCGGGTCTGGGGATTAACCTGTTTATTCCATGATTGATTTAGTAGTGCGAGCCAATTGTTCGATGGTTTGCTGGCCAGTAACCATGCTGTTATTTTTGTCGGTGTAAATGGCGATGGTGTAGCTGGTGCCGTTGTCGTTCTTGACGTAGCCGATGCTGTTGACGATCCAATCATCGGATCCATAGCTCAGCCAGCCATTCTTGATAGCGAAGTTATTGCTGCCGGCCGAGATTCCCCAGGCCTGATTAGATTCCACGTTATCCATCATGTTACGGATGGTGGCGCGTTCCTGGTTGTTGAGCAAGGTGGACTTATAAAAGATGTTGTTGAGGAGTTTGATCTGATCGGCGGGGGTGGTAGTCGTGAGCCCCCACTGCGTATATGCCACCGAGTTCTTCATTCCGAACTTATTAAACGTTTCCTGGAGGCCTTCTTTGCCGCCAAGCTCATTGAAGAGGGTGGTAGTAGAATCGTTGTCGCTCTGCTCAATCATTTTTTTGGCCAGTTCTTCCTGGCTGCTGCTCAGTGGGGACTGTTGCTTGAGCATGAGGCCGGCGAGGATACTGACTTTGACGGTACTTGCCGTGTGGAATTTATGTTTTGGGGCGTTCGTGGACGTGTAGGTCTGATGAGTCTTTGGCGAGTAGACGGCGATCGCTACGTTGTCACTTGATGTATAGACAATTTTGTTCCAGTTAGCCTTCAGCCGAGCACCGACTGACAGGAAGTGGTGCAGGCCGAAGATAATAACTAAAATGAGCAGAATAATTAAAAACCATCGTGGCCGACGACGGCGCATGTGCTGATCACGCTGCATGATGCAGGCTCCCTTCTCTAATGATGTGCGTACAGTAACCATCATACTTGTGAAATTAAGAAAAGAAAATATTTTAACCATTAATTTAACCAATAGTTTGAGAATTTGCTTGAATATTTAATGAAGTTCACTGATAATTCATTTTTAGAGTCTATCCTAGAGAGGATGGAAAATTAGGAAGGAATATCTAATGAAAAAAATTGGTCATAAGTTGATTCACTTTTTATTACTGTTTCTGGCATTGAATCTGAGCCTGGCTGGCTTGGCAGGGCACGCTAAGGCCAGTGATGATGCCTTTTACAATATGAAAGCCCGGGCGGCCTATGCAATTGATGCGCAAACCGGGCAGGTTCTTTACCAGAAAAATGCTAACAAAACCTACCCCATTGCCTCGCTGACAAAGATTTTAACCCTGGCGGTAATTGAGCAAGACATTAGAGACCATAAGCTCAGTTGGAACCAGAAGATCAAGATAACACCAGAGGTTGCTAAGGTTGCCAATGACTGGCACTTCTCAAATGTTCAGCTGAACGCGGGGGAGCAGTACTCCGTTCGTCAGCTGGTCGAGTCTATGATGCTGGTATCGGCTGATGGGAGCACTGAGGCCCTGGCCTTGGCTGATGCTGGGAGTACAGCGGCCTTTAACCGCAAGATGCAGGCGGTGGCGAAGGAGGCCGGGGTTACCGATGCAAAAATCTACAATATGATCGGCCTGCCCAATAGCAGTTTGGGCAAGCACCGGCTTAAAAATATTGATAAGGATGCCGAAAATGAGATGTCGGCCAAGGACTTGGCACTGATTTCTCGCTATGTCATTAACAAATATCCGGAGACGTTAAAGATCACCAAGAAGAAGTTTGCTAACTTTGACGTCACCGCTGGCCAGCAGTACCAGATGGTTAACATCAACGCCCTGCTTCCCCAAAATGGGTATGCTCCTCAGAACTGGGACATTGATGGCTTGAAGACCGGAAACACGGATGCAGCTGGAAAGTGCATTGTGACTACCGGGACTTATGCCGGCCGCCGGGTTATCCTGGTAGCTCTGCATACCAAGGGTGACTGGAACAACCAGTCGAAGATGCAAAAGGAATTCTATGAGGCCTTGGCAGCTAACTACCAGCCAGTTGAGCTGAAGAAGATCACTGAACTGCCAAAACAGGTCCAACAGACGCGGGTGGTCCACGCCAAGAAGAAACGGAATGTTCGCCTGCAATTGGCTAAGCCACAGTGGGTTTGGCTAAAGAAAGGCGACGATTGGAAAGCTACCAAGCCAAGGTTTATTCCGGCAGCAGACCGGCAATCGGTTACCGGCAAGCTGGAGGCTCCACTGAAGAAGGGCCAGCATGTTGGCGAGATCGAGCTGCAGCTTTCAGGGATGCCGTCGTTGAAGCTTCCGGTTAATAGCAGTCAAACTATTGCTGTCCGGTCGTTTTGGGATAGATAAGTACTGTACAAAAGTTAAGAACCGATGAGAGCCTGAAGGAAATTTTCCTCAGGCTCTTTTGCTTTGAAAACATATGAAAGATTTTGCATGTATTGTGCAGATTCGCTAGTGAATAATATTTCTCAAACTTGTGAAATAGTGAATTTATATACTTTGCTTAGGGATGAACCCTTGGCCCTGTCGTGAGAAATGTATATGATATGCGCTACACTGTCTTGTTGTTGACCATTTGGTTGATTCTGTACAGGAAGAATGGTATCTTTGCAGTGCAATGAAAGCGTTACCATTGGGGAGGTAATAATTATGATAAACCGATTTAAGTGTTTAGTAGGTTTGGCGACGTTTGGAATGGTAATGGGGACCGTCAGCTCGGCCAGTGCCTGTACCACGGTCCTGGTTGGTAAGAAGGCCAGCGCGGATGGTTCCACGATGATCGCACGGAACGAAGATGCAGATACGGCCTGGGCCAAGCATTATATTTACCATGCAGCTAACAGTAATGGACCGACTCAATACGTGTCCAAAGACAACAAGTTCACGGTTGATCTGCCGGCTGACCAGCAACGCTACACGAGTACCCCGGACTGGCAGCAGGTCGATGGCCAGGACCAGTTTGGTGAAGACGGGATCAACGGTAGCAACGTGGCAATGAGTGCTACTGAGTCCGGGACCACCAATAAGAAGGCTCAAAAGGCCGATCCATTTGTCAAAAACGGGCTAGAAGAGCAGTCCATGCTGGATGTGGTTCTGCCATATGTTCACTCTGCGCGTGGCGGGGTTGAGCGCCTTGGTCACATTATTGAAACCAAGGGTTCCGCTGAAAACAACGGGGTGATCTTCAGCGACAAGAACTCCATCTGGTACATGGAAATCGTCTCTGGTCACCACTGGGCAGCGGTCCGGGTACCAAATGACAAGTATGCGGTTATTCCAAACCAGACCATGATCGGTAACGTTGATACTAAGAAGGGCAACTACATGGCCTCCAAGAACATGGTTTCCTTTGTCAAGAAGCACCATCTGAACGGTTATGTTAACAGCCACCAGGTTAACTTTGCCGAAGCCTTTGGGACAAACAACAAGGAAGACGCTACCTACAACCGTCCACGGGTATGGGATGGTCAACGGATCCTGACCCCAAGCAAGAAGCAGTCAATCGATAAGAAGCACTTCACGATGTTCATGAAGCCGGACAAGAAGATCACTGTTACCAAGGTTCAGAAGGTCTTAGCCTCCCACTTTAACGGCACGAAGTACGACAGCAATGGCAAGTGGGTTGGCGGTTACCGGCCAATCAACGTTCCAACCGATGTTGAATCCCACATCCTGCAAATTCGGAACAATGTTCCTGACGACATTGCCGGAATTCAATGGTTAGCAATGGCTTCACCAGCTACGAGTGTTTACGTACCGTTCTACACGAACATCACCAATACTCCTGCTAACTACCAGAAGGGTACTGACAAGCCAGACAACACTTCTGCTTACTGGACTTACAAGATGACGCGGGTATTAACCGACCCATACAAGAACAAGCTGATCAACAAGGATGTTGTGCCTGTTCAAAAGAAGGTTCAAAAGCACCTTGACCAGAACCTTGCTAAGTCTGACAAGCAAGCCGAATCACTGCCAAGTGACCAGGTTGCTGACTACCTGACGCAATGCAACCAAGAGAATGCCGACTACGCTCAGAAGGCCTTCAAGAAGTTGAACCAGAAGCTGACGGTAGATTCATCACGGCAAACCAAGATTGTCCAAGATAAGAACCTGTAATACCAATTAAAAAGCTCGCCAGACTACTCAGCAAGTAGCCTGACGAGCTTTTTGGTATAAGAAAGCCCCTTAGCTTTTTAGAGCTAGGGGGCTTTCAATAGGAGTTGATATTTAATTGGCAGTTTAAGATGCTTTAGTATTCAACGTGCCACTTAATGGTGTACGTCTTTTCCTCGTTTGGCCGCAGGGTGATGTCACCGAATTCTGGGTGGTGAGGAGCATCAGACAGGGTCTGGGCTTCCATGGCGAGCCCGAGGTGTGGGTGAACCTGGCCGTGGTTGTAGACGGCCTTGTCGTCGGAATTCATGGTGTACATCACGAGACCGTTACGGTCAGAGTACAGTTCCATCTTCCGGCCGCTAGCCTTGTCTTCTAGGGTAGCTACTGGCTTGGTCAGACTTGGTTCAACTTCCCAGATATCATCGAAGCCGTTTTCCTTGGTAGAAGCCATTTCCTTCAGGGCGTCACCGAGTCGGGTTGGCTTGGAGAAGTCAAATGGGGTGCCAGCGTTTTCGATTTTTTCACCAGTAGGGATCTTGCCGCTGTCAACTGCCAAGTGGTACTTGGAGTTAACTTGCAGAACCAAATCATCAACTGTCTTGGCATCCGCGTGGGCCATGTTCCAGTAGGTGTGGTTGGTTGGGTTGAAGACGGTGTCAGAGTCGGTGGTGGCAGCGAACTTCAGCGTTAGGCTATCGTCGTTGTCGAGCGTGTAGGTAGCAGTGACGTGGATGGTGCCAGGGAAGGTATCATCCTTTTCACTCAGTGTCAGGCTCAGGGTGATCGAAACTTGATCATCGCTGACGTCGGTGCTGTCGACGTGCCAGATATGGTTGTAAAAACCATTGGTACCACCGTGCAGGGTGTTTTCCCCTTCGTTTTGCTCCAGCTTGACGTCCTTGCCGAAGATCTTGAATTCACCGTGGGCGATCCGGCCGGCAACACGACCGATCAGCCGGTTGGTGCAGAAACCGTTGTTAGTAAATTCGTCCAAGTTTTCGGAAGTCAGGACCATGTCGGCCTTACCGCCATCCTTGGTTGGGACTTTGAATGATTGGAGCAGACCGGCGAAGTCCAGAATCCCAGCTTGAACACCGTTGTCGTTGGTTAGAACATACTTAGTGACTGGTTCACCCTTGAATTGTCCGAATGGGAACTGTGCAATATCCATTATCGAAAAAACCTCCTTGAAAGTAAGCGCTTTAATATACACCTATTATTCTAGCACATTTTTTATCGATATGTGCAACCGTTTGCACGACTATTAGTTTTTTGACAGGGCCGGGGCTAACCACTTAAAATTAGGGCAGTAATAACAAGTGAGGGTGAGGAAAATGGCCAAGTTTGATTGGGACAAGTTTAAGGAATCCTGCCGGCGCAACTTCATGGATTTCTTGGGAATCTTTGCGGCTGAGGACCGGTTCATTCACGAGCACAAGCACCGGAGCAGCCGGATTGCAGAGCAGGATCGTTATGGGGCCGTGAAGGATCAGGATGATCAAAAATAAGAAGCTGGGAAGCTTTGACTAGCTACTAGGAGCTTCCGTGAACACAAATAGGGCGCAAGCGTTCGGAATTTCCGAATACTTGCGCCCTATTTGTGGCCTGCACTGTTAACTTTTAGCTTGTGTAGGCTCCCCTTACTTAACTGTTTTACTTCTCATCAATGTACTTTTTAAATGCTTGGTAATCCTGATCAACCTGTTCGGTGTATTGCAGGGCCCAATCGGCCAGCCCATTATCGAGCGACTTTTGGTGACGCAGGTATCCCCGCAACATTGGGGAGGTTGGACTCTGGGCGTGGGCCATTGCCAGGCAGAAGGCACAGGTCTGGCAGTACAGCTGGTAGCTGGCGAAGTCCAGTTTATCGATCTTAATCGACTCTTTCATGTCCCGGAACTGCCGAACGTAGTAGCTTCGCTTGCCGAATTTGGTGCTGGCCAGGAACGGGTCGGAAGTCGATTGAAGGACACGCTGGGCCGTAACGATTCGCCGACCGGCCAGCAGACCGTTATCAATGGCTTGCTGGACATGCAGGGTGAGGAGGTTGTAACGCAGCGGCATGGCTTCCTTGATCTGGAGAACCAGATGGCTGCCATCAATCCCAGTCAAGAGAAGCAGGAAGCAACGGGTGCCGAAACTCCCCACCCCGACGCTGTAACGGATGATGTCAGTGATGTGGAAGTTGGCCAGGTAGACCTTGATGTCTTGACGGACGTTATCACGGTATTGTTCATAACCGGCGACGACAGACTGGTATTCCTCATCGCTGAGGTGCTTAGCACGCGGCGGATTATCGCGAAAAATCAGTTGGCCGCGGTTGTTGATTGTTCCCATCTTGTTGATGATTTCTTCGGAGTTGCTATGCTGACTCTTCTTGATGATGTTTTGCAGCACCTTTTCCATTTGCTCTGGCGTGCCATCATCGCCCAGCTTGTGGATATTATCGATCATGTCGTGGATTTCAAAGGAGTAGTAGAAGACCGCCGATAACGGAAGCTTGTTGGCGTTCTTGATGGCGTGACGGTAAGTTTTGGTGGTCAACTCAAGGAGCTGGTGAAGATCATCTTTTTCAAAGCCGTTTTCTTCACCGGCCAGCTCGATACTGACGAGGAGCCGCTTGAGGTCACTCTCCCAGTTGCCGATCCGGGCCTCGTCAAAGTCATTGAGTCCAAAGAGCAGTTTTCGTTCAGGGGAAGCATAGAAGCCAAAGTTGTTTACGTGGGCGTCTCCACAGATCACGATGGGCATGTTGCTTTGGTACTGGTGCTTGAGGTCCTGCTCCATCAGCTCGGCAGTGCCGCGGAAGAAGGTAAAACGGCTGGCCAGCATGCGTTGGTGCCGCAGGGGGAGTAATTCGGGAATCATCTTGGCCTCGGTATGGTTAATGGCGGCTACCGGATCACGGTGAACGGGGACAAAGGTACTCAGCTTTTCACTGGGAACCTCCTTTTGGTGTTGTTTACCGGCCTGTTCGAGTTCGGCCTTGCTCTTGTTGATCTTGATCTTTTTTAAGTCGAAAATGTCTAATCGTGGTTGGTCCATATCAATACTTCCTCTTTTACTTGAAATTACTGATTACCCTCATTTTAATGAATTCTTTAAATTTGTAAATATAGGTTTGTGTTCGTCTACGGTCTCTGTCACAATTAAGATAGAGAAACTATTGAGAGGAGTGGGTTAGTTTGATTATTACTGTTGAAAATTCGGTTGCGCAAAACTTGCACATTAATCCCCGGACCATCAACGAAGCACAGCTAACGAGTCCGGACGCGTGGACGATCCGCACCAGCGGTGACTTCATGATTGTTATGAACAACCTGTTGGCACTACCGGTAATTGTCCGTCATCCCCAACGCTTCACTGATTCGCGGTCCTTTATCACCGCCTTCAAGCGGGAATTCTTGCAGTTGATGGAACAGATGCCGATTCCACATGCCAAGATTGGAATGATCCGTAACGCTCAGTTTCAAGACATCCGCTTCACCAGTCAGCAGGCCGCCACGGCTCCGCAACATTTGCAGACCTACCAGAATGTCCTGATTGGCCCTAATTCGGCGATTGATTGGGATAGTCATCCCAGTAACGTTGAACTGGCCCTCCAACTTGCCGGCCAGACGGAAATTTACGATCCCGCTGAAGATGATGGGCAATCGGTGCAGAAACTCCTCGAAAACTATGTAATGAGAAATTTTTCTCTGCCAGCTCACCCAACCTTAAACGAGCATAACCGCAACTATCGTTATTACAGCCGTTCGCTAAACGACGTGATGAATGCTGTCGCGGTGGACGAACGCTTGCTAAAAGACTACCGGCAGTACCTGCAGAACCGGGGGAAGAACGACCAGGTGATCGACCGGGACCTCGACGTGACCGATGACTATTTCAGTTTTTGTGACGGCTACGATAAGACTATCTTTGACGACCTCGCCTTGGCCTACAACTACCTGCTAAATTACGCAGCCGCGTCGGAAACGCGTGTGACGGCTTCCCAGCTTCGTGATAAGTGTATGGCATTGCGGGACCTAGGCCGGTTTATGTGCTATCAGCGGCTCTTTTCTGTGGAGGACTTTGAACGGTTCATTCAGGCGATCAACCAGGGGGCGAGTGACCTGATCACCACGGATCGGGACTACTATTTCCAGCGCTTGCTCTTCAACGTCCACAACCAGGTTCAGGACCAGCGGGATGCCTTGGCAGTGGCCCGGCACCGCAGCCACCAACGCTATAAGCTGACGGTCACCCTAAAAGACTACCAGCCAACCATGTGGCGCCAGTTTGAATTCGGCGGTGATATCCGCCTAGATAGCCTGTGCTATCAGATCCTGGCCAGTTTCAGGGCGAACGGCCACCACCTTTTTAAGCTTCAGGACCAAAAGCTTGATTATCAGCTGCCGATCATGGACGTCGGCCGTGGTACTCAGGCAAGTCTATTAGACCACTGGCTTGGTGAATATCATGTGGGTGACGAGCTACTCTTAACCTATGACTTTGGCGACTGCTGGTGTTTCAAGATTAAGGTTGAGATGATTACTACTGAGTCACGCATGCGAACGCCGGGAACCGCCAAGTTGCTTGCCGGTAGCGGGCAGGGAATCATTGATAGCATCGGCGGCACGACTGGCCTGACCGAAGTTGCCAAGGACGACCCGACGATTGACCAGTCGCTGGTTGTCAATGAGGAACAAGCTGCCTGGTTGAAGCGGGTCGACCAGCTGAAAAAGTCCTATCGCCGATCAAATGTTATTTTCTTCACAAGCCTGCGGAATGGGTTACAATAAGGTTGTAAGTACAATTAAGTGAGGCTGATAGACATGGAAACGCAAATGGATGATTTACCAAAGACGATGCGGGCCTGGGCGGTTACCACTCCCGGGCCGATCGATGGTGACCAGGCGCCACTCAAGCTGGTGGAGAAGCCGGTGCCTACTCCCGGCCGGGGCGAGGTCCTAGTTAAGGTCTTAACCTGCGGGGTCTGCCACACTGACCTCCACGTGACTGAGGGGGACTTGCCCGTACATAAGGAACACGTGACGCCGGGGCACGAGATCGTCGGCAAGGTGGTTGCCCAGGGACCTGAGACGCAACGCTTTAGCCTGGGCGAACGGATTGGGATTCCGTGGTTCCGGCACGCCTGCGGGGTTTGCAAGTTCTGCCGGTCCGGTCATGAAAATCTTTGTCCACACTCCGTCTACACCGGCTGGGACCACGATGGCGGCTATGCTGAATACGTCACAGTGCCTGAAGGCTTTGCCTATCGGATCCCAGAGAAATTTGACTCGCTAACGGCTGCTCCATTGCTTTGCGCCGGGATCATCGGCTACCGGGCCTTTGAACGGGCCAACGTTCCGGCTGGCGGCCGGTTAGGATTGTATGGCTTTGGCGGTTCGGCCCACATCACGGCTCAGATTGCCATGGCCCAGGGGATCGAGGTGCATGTCTTCACGCGGGGTGCCGATGCCCGTAAATTTGCCCTCCAGCTGGGTTGTGCCTCGGCCCATGGTGCTTATGATTTGTCTGACGTGCCGTTGGACTCCTCAATCATTTTTGCGCCGGTCGGTGACATCGTCTTGCCGGCCATGGCCAGCCTAATTCCGGGTGGGACCCTGGCACTGGCGGGCATTCACATGACCGATGTACCAGCCCTGAATTACCAGAAGCACCTCTTCCACGAGAAGACGATCACCAGTGTGGAGAGCAATACCCGTCGTGATGGTGAAGAATTCTTGACCCTGGCCGACCGGCTGAACATCCGGCCCGAGGTCCATGAATACCCGTTTGAGAAGGCTAACGAGGCCTTGAAGTACGTCAAGCGTGGTGACATCAAGGGCGCCTGTGTCCTCCGGATTAGCCATGACGAATAGCCGATGGTATACTAGATTGCATTATGAACTGAAATGAGGGAATAAAATGGATTATCCACAATTAGACCTGGCCAAGGCCCAGGGACCAAAAGCCGTTATCAAGACTAACCTGGGGACGATTGAGGTTCAGCTCTTCGAGAAGCTGGCGGCCAAGACGGTCAAGAACTTCGTTGAGCTGGCAAAGAAGGGCTACTATGACGGGGTGACCTTCCACCGGGTCATCCCAGACTTCATGATCCAGGGTGGCGACCCGACCGGGACTGGTCGTGGCGGTGAGAGTATCTACGGCCACCCGTTTGAAGACGAGTTTAGTGAGCAACTGTTCAACTTCAATGGGGCCCTCTCGATGGCCAATGCTGGTCCGAATACCAACGGTAGCCAGTTCTTCATCGTTTCCAACGAGCATGTCCCAGCCAACATGATTGACCAGATGAAGATGGTTGGCTACCCGCAAGAAGTGATCGACCACTACAAGGAAAACGGGGGTACCCCATGGCTTGACCACCGGCACACTGTCTTCGGCCAGGTGATCAAGGGGATGGATGTCGTGACTGCCATCAGTAAGGTTGAGCGTGACCAGATGGATAAGCCAAAGGACGATGTTGTGATGGAAAAGGTCACAATTGAATAAGAAACTGTGGGAAAGCACCTAAACGCTCCGTATGGCTTTGCACATCATCGGACATTAGGAGAGCACTTGAGCCTTGTGGTTTTCCGCAATTGCTGAATAGTTATTAAGAACCGCCGCAAGATTTTCTTGCGGCGGTTCTTGCTTTAGTCTGGGTTATTAGTGAGCAGGTCCCACAGTTCCTGCTTGCGCGGGGGCAGCTCCTCGTTTTCACGCATCGCCACGGAGAGGTGGAAGACAGGCTGATCAGGATCGTTGATTGCGACCTGCTTGACGTTGTCGCCCTGCTCTACGGCGAGACTAGTCAGGAAGGTGATTCCGAGATTTTCACTGACCATCGCCTTGATAACGTGGATATCAGCGGTCCGGTAGAGGATGCGCGGCCGGAAATGGGCCCGGCGACACATTTGCTTGAAGGCCTGGTTGTGGAAAAACTCGGTGTCGGGGACGATGAACTGCTCATTCTTCAGGCTAGCGAAGTCCACCGTCTGCCGTTTGGCCAGGGGATGGTTGTTGGCGACGATAACCTGAAAGGGGAAGCGGGCCAATTCGTGAGCCTTCAAGCGCGCTTCCTTGAGCGGATTCAGCGAGCCGAGGAGGGCCATGTCGAGGTCCCCGTGCAGTAGCATCTTCAGCAGTTCCCGTGAGCCATGTTCGCTAGTTTCCAGGTCCGGCATCAGTTGGTAACGCATCAGTTTCGGCGTCAGCGGTGGGAAGTAATAGTTGCCAATAATCGGCGGCAGGCCGAAGCGAATCTTGGTGGAATTAGCCTGGTCGATCTCCTTTTGGGCGACCTGGAGCTCGTTTAGAATCAAGGCGACGTGGTTGGCAAACTGCTGGCCGGTGGCGGTGATGCGAAGCTCCCGGTGGACGTGGTCACGCACGAAAAAGGTGGTTCCGTAGTCCTGCTCCAGGCGCTGGATGGCCATGGTGATGGTTGGTTGACTGACCCCGAAGTGCTGGGCAACTTTGGAAAAATTTTTATCTTTTATCAGCTGGTGGTAGTATTCTAAATCTTTAATTTTCATTTACTTTCCTCTATATCAATGGTTTAAGCCTTGCACATTAAGTTTATTTATATCATAGCACTAATTTGACTATAGAATAATCCACTCACTATGATGGGGACAATCAAATAAAAAGGAAGACGATATTAATGAATAAGGCAATGGCAATCTTAAACGACCCCTTCAAAAATAAGGGGACCGCGTTTACCCAAGCAGAACGGGAACAGTTAGGACTGATCGGGGTTCTCCCGCCACGAATCAAGACGATTGAAGAGCAGGCCGCCGAAACTTACGCCCTCTTTGAGACTAAGACCAGTAACATTGAGAAGCGGCACTTCTTAATGGAAGTCTTCAATACTAACCGGACCCTGTTCTTTTACCTGATGGATCAACACATCACGGAATTCATGCCGATTGTGTATGATCCGGTAATTGCTGAATCGATCGAAAGCTACAACGAACGGTACATGCGGCCGCAGGATGCCGTTTACCTTTCCGTCAAGCACCCCGAGCGGATCAAGGAAAGTCTTGCCAACGTCAGCGGTGACCGTGACATCCGCCTGATCGTGGTTACTGATGCCCAGGGAATCCTCGGGATTGGTGACTGGGGCGTTGACGGGGTTGACATTGCCGTCGGTAAGCTGATGGTCTATACTGCCGCCGCCGGAATCGACCCGTCGCAAGTACTCCCAATCTCCATTGATGCCGGGACTGACAATCAGAAGCTGCTGGATGATCCTAACTACCTTGGTGAACGCCACCAGCGGATCACAGGCAAAGAATACTTTGACTTCATCGACCGCTTTGTTGATGAAGTGGAAAAGCTTTACCCAAAGAGCCTGCTTCACTTTGAAGATTTTGGACGGGGGACCGCGGCGAAGATCCTTGACAAGTACCAAGACAAGATCCTGACCTTCAACGATGATATCCAGGGGACGGGGATCATTGCCCTGGCCGGGGTACTTGGTGCCATGAACATTTCCAAGGAGAAGCTGGTTGATCAGACCTTCCTGACCTTTGGTGCTGGGACTGCCGGCATGGGAATTGCTAAGATGCTCTATGATGAACTCGTTCGCCAGGGCTTGACCCCGGAAGAGGCGAAGAAACACTTCTACCTGGTTGACAAGCAGGGCCTGCTTTTTGACGACACTGAGGGGCTAACCGACAAGCAGAAGCCGTTTACCCGGCAACGGAGTGAATTCACCAATGCAGACGAGCTGACCAACCTCCTGGCCGTAGTTAAGACCATTCACCCAACTGTGATGATCGGGACCTCGACTCAGCCCGGAACCTTCGATGAGGCCGTCGTTAAGGAAATGGCCGCCCATACTGACCGGCCGGTAATCTTCCCATTGTCTAATCCAACCAAGCTAGCGGAGGCAAAGGCCGCTGACCTGCTGAAGTGGACCGATGGCCGGGCCCTGGTGGCAACCGGGATCCCGGTTGATGACATTACCTACCAAGGGGTAACTTACCAGATTGGCCAGGCCAACAACGCTTTGATCTATCCTGGCGTGGGCTTCGGTGCCCTGGCCGTTCAAGCCACGCAACTGAATGACACCATGCTAGCGGCTGCTGCACACGCCTTGAGTGGCTTAGTAGATCCCGACCAGCCTGGCGCAGCCGTTTTGCCGCCAGTTTCCAAACTGGCTGAATTTTCTCAACGGGTTGCACAACGGGTGGCCCAATCCGCCATTGATCAGGGTCTGACGACGATGACCGATGCTAAGCAGGCCGTTGAAGACGCCAAGTGGGAACCAAAGTATTAAGCTTATGCTGACTAGGCAAACACTAGCAAATTAGTCTAAAAAGTTTGTGATTCTGATCTTAAAATTGCAAAATCTCAAGAAGTTAATTTAATAATTTCTTGAGATTTTTTGGTAGACTGGCTTGTGAAAAAAATAGTCTGTAGGAATGAAAACGCCTTTATAATAGCCTGCTCGCTGGTTGATATAAGTGAAAATTATGGAATGCTAAAGGTTTGACTATGCAGGGGCCGACGGGGTAGGATAGTGTTGTAAATGATGTGTAACATTTCACAAACAATTAACTTTTGATTACATCATTGGAGGCGTCAAAAAATGACAGAATACCGTACTGAAGAAGACACGTTAGGTCCCGTTAAGATTCCCGCTGATGCACTGTGGGGTCCCCAGACTGAACGTAGTCGCAACAACTTCCCAACTGGCCAATACATGCCACTGGCGATCATCCGTGCACTGCTGAACATCAAGAAGGCAGCTGCCCAAGCCAACATGGAAACTGGGGCCATCTCTGATGAAAAGGGTAACCTGATCGTTAAGGCCATCGACGAACTGCTGGCCTTGAGCGATGAAGACCTGCGCAAGGACTTCCCGCTGAAGGTTTATCAAACCGGTTCTGGTACGCAGACCAACATGAACACGAATGAAGTAGTTGCTCACAAGGCTCACCAGCTCAACCCGGACATCGAAATTCTGCCAAACGACGATGTTAACAAGGGTCAAAGTTCTAACGATACCTTCCCAACGGCCATGAACGTGGTTGCTTTGGAAGCTGTTAACAAGCTGAAGCCAGCCGTTCAACACCTGATCGATGAATTGAAGATCAAGCAGGACAAGTACTGGAAGACGGTCAAGGTTGGCCGGACCCACCTGCAAGATGCCGTGCCATTGACTTTCGGTCAAGAAGTATCCGGCTACGTTGCCGCCTTGGAACACGACCTGGACTACATCAAGACTCTTGAACCAACGCTGAACGAACTGGCCATCGGTGGGACTGCCGTTGGTACCGGTCTGAACGCCGCTGAAGGAATGCCAGACAAGATCGCCGAAAAGCTTTCTGCAGTTTACGGGTTGAACCTGACTGCTAAGAGCAACAAGTTCTACGGCCTGGCTAACCACTCCGGCTTAAACGTTATGCACGGTGCCTTGAAGACTTTGGCTGCCGACATGTTCAAGATTGCGCAGGATATCCGTTTCCTCGCTTCTGGTCCGCGGGCTGGTTACGATGAATTGAACATCCCAGCCAACGAACCTGGTTCTTCCATCATGCCTGGTAAGGTTAACCCAACCCAAGCCGAAGCCGTTACAATGGCTGCCCTGCGGGTCTTCGGTAATGACACCGTTGTTACGATGGCATCATCCCAAGGTAACTTCGAAATGAACGTTTACAAGCCAGTAATGATCGACGCCTTCTTGGAATCTGCTGACCTGCTGGCCGGGACGATCACTGGCTTCACCGACCGTTGTGTCAAGGGCCTGACTGTCAACGAAAAACGGATGGCTGAACTGGTTGACAACTCCCTGATGACGGTTACGGCATTGTCACCACACATCGGTTACCACGACAGCGCTAAGATTGCCCAGGCCGCAGACAAGGCCGGCAGCACGCTGAAGGAAGCCGCTCTTAAGTCTGGCAAGGTTACTGAAGAACAATACGATGAGTGGATGGACATGTTGAAGATGACCAACGCTGATCGTGCTGACAAGTAATAAAATGATAATGGGGCAGGCGCGTATCGACTGCCTCTTTGACTGATTAAGCAAACGAAAAGGAGCGCATTATAATGGCAGAAAAGTTTCAACCATTATCTGTAAGTAAGCTGGCTGACAGTTACGACGCCGTCATCATCGGTTCTGGTGGGACGGGGCTGTCCGCTGCCATTCAAGCCCATGAGCTGGGATTGAAGGTCGCCGTCTTTGAAAAGGAAGAAGAACTGGGTGGTAACACCAACCGGGCTTCCTCAGGGATGAACGCCGCCGAGACCAACGTGCAACTGAAGCATGGGGTGATCGACAACGTGGCCGACTTCTACCGTGAAACCTACAAGGACGGTGGCCGCTTAAACGACAAGGACATGCTGGGCTACTTCGTATACCACACGGCCCCAGCAATCGACTGGTTAGCAGACCACGGGGTCAAGCTTGATGACATCACCGTTACCGGGGGGATGTCCAAGAAGCGGACCCACCGGCCGGCAAGCATGGCCCCAATCGGCGGTTTCTTAGTTAAGAGCCTGCTGGACGTTGTTGCCAAGGAAGACATTCCAGTGTTCAACAACACCAAGGTGACGAGCCTGCTCCAGGATGACGAAGGCCGGATCAACGGGGTTAAGATCAACGCCAACGGCCTGATTAAGACGATCGACGCTAAGGCGGTAATCCTGGCCACTGGTGGTTTCGGTGCTTCCAAGGAATACATCGAACGTTTCCGTCCCGACCTCAAGGATTACAAGACCACTAACCAGCCGGGAGCTACCGGTGACGGTTTGAAGCTGGCCGAAAACGTCGGTGCCGAACTGATGCAGATGAACCTGGTTCAAGTTCACCCAACGGTTCAACAAGACCACCCGCATGTCTACCTGATTGGTGAGGCTGTTCGTGGTGAGGGGGCCATCCTGGTTAACGCGCAGGGAAAGCGGTTCGTCAACGAACTGAACACCCGGAAGATCGTTTCCAACAGCATCACGGCCCTGCCAGAACACAGTGCCTACTTGATCTTTGACCAAGGTATCCGTGACCGGGCCAAGGCCATCGAATTCTATGACAAGGTTGGCTTGGTTGTCCACGGTGACACCATTGAAGACCTGGCCAAAAAGCTGAAGATGGACCCAGCAACCTTGAGTCAAACGGTAGCAACCTGGAACAAGGCGGTTGAAGGTCACAACGACCAAGAATTTGGCCGGACGACCGGGATGGACCGGGGAATCACTAAGCCGGGCTTCTTCGCCATCCACATTGCACCTGCCATTCACTACACGATGGGGGGCATCCACGTTACGCCGAAGACCCAAGTGCTTGACGGTAACGGTGACGTGATCAAGGGCCTGTTCGCTGCCGGTGAAGTTGCCGGTGGTCTGCACGGTAACAACCGGGTCGGTGGTAACTCCATCGCCGAAACGGTGGTCTTTGGTCGTCAAGCCGGACAACAGGTAACCCTGTACGTTCGCAACCACAAGTAACCATTGATTAGCGGTCGGGCGGTATCCGGCCCGTTCGCCTTGCAATTATTTATCAACGATGAGACATAAGAGGAATTATTGAAAGATGAAAAAATTAGAACACGTCAACTATCGTGGCTTCATCTTGCCAGTCGTCGTGGGATTGATTATCTGGCTGATGACGCCAATTAAGCCGGCGGCAGTGCCAGTTGCCGGCTGGCATATGTTTGCCCTGTTTGTGGGTACCATCATTGCCTGCATCACGCGCCCACTGCCAATTGGTGGGGTTTCAATCGTCGCCTTTGCCTTAACCGTCCTTACTAAGACAGTGCCGATGGACAAGGCAATCGTCGGCTTCGGGAATGCTTCAATCTGGATGATCGCGATGGCCTTCTTCATCGCCCGGGGATTCATCAAGACCGGTCTCGGTCGGCGGATCGCCCTGAACTTCGTGAAGGCCTTCGGTAAGCGGACTTTGGGATTGGCTTACTCCTTGATCGGGGTTGACCTGATCTTGGCTCCGGCAACGCCAAGTAACACGGCCCGTGCCGGTGGGGTCCTGTACCCAATCATTAAGTCCCTTTCCCAATCCTTTGGCTCAGACCCGAAGGACGGGACCCAGCGGAAGATCGGTTCATTCCTGATCTTTGCTGAATACCACGGTGACATGATCACAGCGGCCATGTTCATGACCGCGATGGCTGCCAACCCGCTGGTTCAAACCCTGGCCAAGGGTTGCGGCGTTGACATCACCTGGGGTGGCTGGTTCCTAGCTGCCCTGGTACCGGGGATCATCTCATTGATCGTCGTACCATGGTTGATCTACAAGATGTACCCGCCTGAGATCAAGGAAACGCCAAACGCCAAGCAATGGGCTGAAAAAGAGCTCGCTGAGATGGGCCCAATGAGCGTGGCCGAAAAGATCATGGCTGTGATCTTTGTCCTGGCCCTGATTCTGTGGATGACGGGTAGCTTCATCGGCATCGACGCCACCCTGGCGGCCTTCATCGCCCTGGCGCTCTTGCTCTTGACGGGGGTACTGAGCTGGCAGGATGTCCTTCACGAAACTGGTGCTTGGAACACCCTGACCTGGTTCTCCGTTCTGGTTATGATGGCCGGTTCACTGACCACCTTGGGCTTCATCCCATGGTTGAGCAAGGCGATCGGTAGTTCCCTGCACGGGATGAACTGGGTCCTCGTATTGATTATCCTGATCGTCTTCTACTTCTACAGTCACTACCTGTTTGCCAGTTCCACGGCCCACGTTACGGCGATGTACAGCGCCCTGTTAGCCGTTGCCATCTCCGCCAACGTGCCGCCAATGCTGGCTGCCCTCTTGCTCGGGTTCTTCGGTAACCTGATGGCCTCCACGACCCACTATGCTTCTGGTCCGGCACCAGTGCTCTTCGGTTCTGGTTACGTTCCGCAGTCCAAGTGGTGGACGCTGAACCTTATCTTAGGGATTTTCTACCTGGTCGTTTGGATCGGTGTCGGCAGTCTCTGGATGAAAGTTATCGGTATGTGGTAATAAATTAATGAGTCTGATTAGCAAATTTACTTTGCTGACCAGGCTCTTTTTGTTTTCCAGAATGAATAATTGCTATAATATACTGTTAGTAAAATCTGCCGATGGAGGAATTTTAATGAACACGCGAGATCTACAATATTTTGTCGCCCTGGTAAGGTATAAGAACTACACCCAGGTTGCCAAGCAATTCCAGGTGTCTCAGCCCACCATTACCCAGGCGATCCAGCGGCTTGAGCGCGAATTTGGAGCTCCGCTGGTCCGCAAAGACCGGGTGCATCGCGACGAGATGATCACCAGAAGCGGCCGTCTACTCTATGAGAATGCTCAGCTGATCAACGAGAAGATCGAGCTGACGCACAAGGCGATTCGGCGGGCCAACCAGAAGCAGATCCGCTTTGGAATGCCGCCGATCATTGGCCGGCTCTACATTTCAAAGATCGTCAGCGAGTTTTCTAAGGACCTCCTGTCACGGCTGAAAATCACCTCAGTGGGCTCTCACGAGTTACTGAGCCTGGTCCGCAACGGCAAGATTGATATTGCCCTGTTGGGGTCGACCGCCCCAATTAGTGAACCAGGTGTGTACGCGGATCTGATCTCGGGGCGGTGCTTCGGGGTCATCGTCAGTACCAAGAACCCCCTGGCCAAACGGGACCAAGTTAGCTTTAAGGAGCTGGCGAGCGAACGCTTTATCAGCTTTGACCAGCAGTATGTCCACCAGGCTGCCTTCCGGGCTTACTGCGCCTATGCCCAGATCAACCCGACCGTTGCGATGTACCGGATCCCCGACATCTCCTGGATCAAGGAGCTGGTTCGCCAGAACATCGGCATCTGCCTGATGGCCAAGGACGCCTTGGCTAACGAGCCCGGCATCAAGTTTGTCGAAATTACCGATCCGTTGCCAGAACGTTTCTACATCTCGGTGGCCACCCGGGAAGGTTACGTCTTAAGTCCCGACGAACAGGACTTTATCGACCGCTTGCGCAAATTGCATGTGGAAAATTAGGGGGACCATTGACAGGGGTCGTATAATGATTAATGATATTTTGGCAAATTTGATTAATTGATTTTGGGGGACAGTAAAAGTCATGAGCAAAGACGACGAACTAATGACGGGTTTCGAACCGGCACAGCACCTATCCGAAAAACACCACATGGCTATTCCGTGGCAGGACTTCTTCACCAACGATAACTTCACCCCGGCCAGTGAGGCTAACCTGGTGGAACGGGCGGCAATTGTTGGCCGGATCGGGCTGATGATGCTTTCCTACGGGACTGGGGCATGGCGGGTCCGGGATTCAATGAATATTGTGGCCCGGAAGCTCAAGATGACCTGCACAGTTGATATCGGTTTGGTGTCTCTTGAGTACACTTGCATGGACGCCCATCATAGCTATACGCAGGCGGTTTCGCTCCCCAGTACCGGGGTCAACACGACCAAGCTGGCCAAGATGGAACGGTTCATCGATGACTTCAACGACCATGGTGACGAGATGACGATTGGGGAAATTCATGCCAGCCTGGAAAAAATTGCCCATTCAAAGGGAAACTATGCGCCGTATCAAGTTGGTCTGGCGGCGGCGTTGGCGTGCAGCGCCTTCGTTTTTCTGCTCGGTGGGGGACCGATCGAGATGATCTGCAGCTTCATTGGGGCGGGACTAGGTAACCTCGTCCGGCGGAAACTGATTGACCGCCATATCACCCTGTTTGCTTGCATTGCAGTTGCGGTCGCGGTAGCTTGTCTGTCCTACCTGTTATCGCTGAGTATCCTCCAACTTGGGTTACACGTCAGTTCGCGGCACGAAGCAGGCTACATCGGGGCGATGCTCTTTATCATCCCTGGATTCCCGTTCATCACCAGCGGTTTGGACATCGCCAAGCTGGACATGCGGTCAGGATTGGAGCGAATGGCCTACGCGATTGCCATTATCCTGGTGGCAACCCTGGTCGGTTGGATCGTGGCATTGGCGGTGAACCTGCGTCCCGAGAACTTCGCTGCCCTGCCGCTGTCGGCCATGACGTTGTTATTGTTGCGGATTCCTGCCAGTTTCTGCGGGGTCTTCGGCTTCTCGATCATGTTCAACAGTACGCCGCGAATGGCCGCGATTGCGGGCCTGATCGGGGCGATAGCCAACACGACGCGGCTGGAATTGACCGACTTGACCAATATTCCGGCGGGGGCGGCGGCCTTTATCGGGGCCCTGGTGGCTGGTCTCTTGGCTGCGGTGGCCAAGCGCAAGGTCCGTTTTCCCCAGATCTCGATCACGGTTCCATCGATTGTTATCATGGTGCCAGGACTGTACCTGTATCGGGGAATGTACAATCTCGGCCTGACCTCAATCAGTGTCGGGGCCCTCTGGATCACCAAGGCTCTGCTGATCGTTGTCTTCCTGCCGTTAGGGTTGATTGCGGCCCGGATCTTGACCGATACCAAGTGGCGTCATAACGGCTGACGGGGGTAGTGCGATGATCATCAAGTATCCTGAAGAATTGCTAAAAGCCGTCAAGGAGGAGACTGCGGGTCGAAACCTGACGGGCTTTACTCCCGGCCAGGGCCCCCGTCATCCAGAGCTAATGCTGATCGGGGAAGCACCGGGCCGGCACGAGGAAAAGGTCAACATCCCCTTTTCCGGAGCGTCGGGGCAGGAGCTGATGAAGCTGGTTGAATCGATTGGCTATTCCCGCCAGACGGTTTACATCACCAGTGTGGTCCGGCAGCGGCCATATTCAGTCAAGCAGGTGCGGGATAAGAAGACCGGTCAGGTTGTTGAAAAGACGCCGAACCGGACGCCGACTAAGGGGGAGGTGCGGGCATTCGCGCCGCTCTTTGATTGGGAGCTGCACTACGTTGACCCGCAGGTGCTGGTCCCCCTGGGCAATACTGCCCTCCAGCGCTTGCTTGGACCCCAGGCCAACATCGGTCAGCTGCACGGCCAGGCCCTCACGTCTTCGATTCAGGAGGCGGATCCGGCCGGGCGGGGCTACCGGCAGAGTGAGCGCCAGTACCGACTTTTCCCGATGTACCACCCGGCGGCGATCCTGTATGCCCGCCGGCTGCAGCCCACCGTTGAGGCCGACTGGCAGCGCTTGGGTCAGTTCATGCGTGATTTGCATCGTAAAGAAAACGAATAAGGTAATATACTTTTGAACTTTTTACCGGTATAATAGAAAACTAGATTCGGAAACTTCTTGCTTGCAAGGAGTTTTTTTAATTTTCGTGCATTGTAATGGGAGGATGAGTTTTTGCTAGAAAATCAACGGCGGACAATTGTGACGGGGGCCCTGCTGCTCTCCAATATCATGGCGGGAATGGACGGGACGATCGTTAACACCGCCTTGCCAGCGATTACCAGTGACCTGCATGCTTTGCAGTACATGGGCTGGATCGTGGCGACCTTTCTGCTGGGAATGGCCGTGGCCACCCCGCTGTGGAGCAAGTTTGGTGAGCACAAGGGGAATAAGGTGGTCTATATCTGTGCCACGACCATGTTCATGGTGGGAGCTATTTTTCAGGGACTGGCGCCCAATATCCTGTGGTTTATCATTGCCCGGACGGTGATGGGGATCGGCGCTGGGGGGATGAACACGATTCCCTTCATCGTCTTCGCGGAAATCTACCAGAACCTGCGTAAGCGGGCCGAGGTCCTAGGAATTTCCAGTGCCTGTTTCGGGACGGCCTCGATCATCGGGCCCCTGCTCGGTGGCTGGCTGGTTGATACCTGGAGCTGGCACTGGGTCTTCTACGTCAACGTACCGATTGCCATCGTGGCGATCACGATTATTTCAATCTTCTACAAGAACTCGGGCCAGCAGGCGGCCGGTAAGCCGGTTGACTACCTCGGGGCGACCCTGCTGGTGACCAGTCTGACCACGATCCTAGTGGCCGTGCAGCTGATCGGTTCGGTTTCCTTGCTGGTGGTTGTGGCCCTTCTGGCAATCGGGGTGGCCTTGCTTTGCTGGATGGCCAGAGTCGACAGCCGGGCGGCCGACCCGATTGTGCCCAGTCGGCTCTTCAAGAACCGCGAGTTGGTGATTGACTTCTCTTTATTTGTGATCATCTGGGGTTCTTTTATCGCCTTCATCACCTATATTCCAATGTGGGCGCAGGGACTGCTGGGGTTAAGCGCCCTCCTCGGGGGGATGACCCAGATCCCGGGTGCCGTCACGAACTTCATCGGTTCCGAGTTAGTCCCATTTTTGCAGGAGCGCTGGGGCAAGTATTGGATTGTTACCTGCGGGGCGGCATCGATCTTCATTGCCTTTCTCGGGATCCTGATCGCCGGGGAAGATGCCCCGTTCTGGCTCCTGCTAACGATGGGAGCCTTTGAAGGAATGGGGGTCGGCCTGGTCTTCAACATTCTACAGATTAGCGTGCAGACCGACGCGGAGTTGCGCGACGTCCCCATTGCCACCTCGATGGGGTACCTGTTGCGGATCCTCAGTCAAACTCTGATGGCGGCGGCCTACGGGGTAATCTTAAACAACCAGCTGTTTAAGGGTGTCCAGCATTCGCACGGGATTACGATGACCATGCTGAACAAGTTGTCAAATGCCGAAACGGCCGACACGTTGCCCAAAGCCCTGATCCCGACGATGCGCCACATCCTCTATAGCGGTTACCGGGACATCGTGATCGCGGCGATCATCCTGATCGCTATTTCGCTACTGATCGTCATCCCACTCGGTTGGCGTCATCACCTGGCGGTTCAGCGACAACGCGGATAAACTAAAAATCGACTGATGAGGGCTATAATGCCCTCTAAGTATACAGATGAAATAGAAAATTCATCTTATACTT
>NZ_JBJEEM010000002.1:0-7197 GCF_051873075.1 Limosilactobacillus sp.
AGGTTTTATTATGGTTGAAATTGCACCATTTGGCGTTGAATCTTGGCTTAACAAGTGGGAAAAGAGTGCCACTTACGACATCTCGCAGAGTACCATTGCGTCCATGAGCATGCACGAGCTGCTCAATCTGGACGGCCACAACGGTCAGGAGTTCTACGAAATGCTGGATCAGCAGAAGATGAACTACGGCTGGATCGAGGGTTCACCGGAATTCAAGCAGGAGGTTGCCAAGCTCTATCGGCACGTTGAGCCCGAAAACATCCTGCAGACTAACGGGGCAACCGGGGCTAACATCTTGGCCCTCTATGCGCTAATTGGGCGTGGGGACCACGTCATTGCTGAGTATCCGTCCTACCAGCAGCTGTATGATATTCCGAAGTCGCTGGGGGCTGAGGTCGACTATTGGCACATCCATGAGGAGGACAACTGGTACCCGGACCTCGCTGAGTTAAAGCAGCTGATCCGCCCGGACACCAAGATGATCTGCCTGAACAATGCCAACAACCCGACCGGGACTATCTTGGACCGGGGCTTCCTGGAGCAGGTGGTAGAGATCGCTAAGTCGGTCGGCGCCTACGTCCTGGTCGATGAGGTTTACCTGCCCCTCGACCATCCCGAGGACTTCACCCCGATCGTTGATCTCTATGACAAGGGAATCTCGACCAATTCCTTGTCGAAGACTTACTCCGTTCCGGGGGTACGGATCGGTTGGACGGCGACGAATGCCGAACTGGCGGATGTCTTTCGGAAGTTCCGGGACTACACCATGATTTGCGGCGGGGTCTTCAATGACCAGCTGGCTACCTATGTCCTGCGGCACCGGGATCAGGTTCTGGCCAGAAACCGTCAGCTGGTCCTCGGCAACTTGGCAATCTACAAGGACTGGATTGACCATGAGGACCGGGCCAGCGTTGTGATGCCGCGGGCTGTTTCAACCTCCTTCCCGAAGCTGGATGTGCCGGTGGATATCCACACCTTCTGTGAAAACCTGCTGAAGGATGAGGGTGTCCTGCTGGTACCCGGGGATGCCTTTGATACCCCTGGACACGTCCGGCTGGGCTACTGTGCGCCCGAGGCAACGCTGCGTGAGGGTCTGAAGCGGCTTTCCAAGTACATGCACCAATACGACTAAACAAAAAGGATCGCATTATGCGATCCTTTTTGTTTATGCCTGCTTCTTAGCCCACTTCAGACCAATCCCGGTGAACCCGCTGAGAATTGAGAAGACGGGGGAGAAAAGGCTGAAGAAGACGAATGGCAGGAAATGGAGGACGGGAACGTCCAGCGTTGCTGCTGCAAAGGAGCCGGCCACGCCCCATGGAATCAGGTAGTTGATGACACTGCCCCCATCCTCGAGGACCCGGCTGAGCGCCAGTGGGGAGAGCCCCATCCGTTGGAATGCCGGCTTGAAGGCCTTCCCTGGCAGGATGACAGAGAGGTACTGTTCCCCAACGAAGAGGTTGATCCCGATTCCGGACAGGATGGTGGTCGTGACCAGCGGACCAGGCTTGGAAAGGCGCTTGACCAGCGGCTCCATGGCGGACTGGACGACGTGGAACTGCATTAGGATCCCCCCGAGGGAGAGGGTAACGATGATCAAGGAGACGGTGCCCATCATGCTGGTGATCCCACCCCGGGAGAGCAAGGTGTTGACGGCCGCGTCACTGGTGTGGGCAACAAAGCCATCGGAGATCAGGTTGGTCAGTGACTTCAGTGATTCGCCAGGCTTTTGGATAAAGATCATCCCCACGGTCACCAGGATGTTGATGAACAAGGTCGGGATGGCCGGGATGTGGCGCCAAGCGCAGACGAACATCAAGATGATCGGCAACAGTGCCCACCAGCTGACCGTGAAGTGGGTCTGCAAGATAGTGATAGTGTGGTTGATCTTGGCGGTACTCATCTGACCATTGCTGTTACCCAGGATCCAAAAGAGGATGAAGGAAACGATGAATGACGGGATGGTGGACCACATCATGTTTTTGATGTGGGCAAAGAGGTCGCTGCCGGCAATGGCGGATGCCAGGTTGGTGGAATCAGACAAGGGCGACATCTTGTCCCCGAAGACGGCCCCTGAGATGATGGCCCCGGCAACCAGAGCAGGATTGACCCCCATCGCTGCCCCCATCCCAAAGAGGGCGATTCCAATCGTGGAGATGGTGGTGAACCCACTCCCGATGGACAAACCGACCAGGGAGCAGACGACGAAGGCGGACGGGACGAAGAACCGTCCGCTGATTAATTTGAAGCCAGCGACCATGATGGACGGGATGATTCCCGCCTGGATCCAGACAGCGATCAAAGCCCCGATCAAGATGAAGATGAAGATCGGGATGATGGCCGTCCCGATTCCGTCTTGGATTCCCTGGTGGATGTCGTCCCAGGAGGCGCCACGGAACCTAGCCCAGAAGATGAGCAAGGCGATGGTAAACAGGACGGGAATCTGTGGGGAGAGGCCAAAGTGAATGACCGCTGTCCCCAAGATGATCAGCATGATGATTAAGATGGTGATGGACTCACCGAAACTAATTTTTTTCATAGTTATTGCTCCTTCTTAATGGTACCTAGTGAATTGACCTACGTACGGTTAAGATATCGAACAATTCCACCGCAATCTTGCATGTTAAACTCCTTTCTTAAATAAAAAACGCCCCGTTGAACTTAATCAACGGGACGATTTATAAACCGCGGTACCACCCAGTATACGCATTGTGCGCACTCGTATCAGGTGGTAACGGCACTGAATATGGCCGGACAATTAATATCCTCGCGATAATTCGAACACTCCTGCCTGACCGGTTCGCACCTCACCACCGGCTCTCTTACGCCCAACAGGATGTCTACTGAAACGATAATTGTTGCAACCATAATATCGTGCTGAAATGAGAATGTCAATACACAAATTAAAGAAAAATGAGAACGTTAATTAGTGGCCCGTGCCCAGCGGTGGTTGAAGAGCAGGTTCAGCAGGACTGCGGAGACACTGGTGACGACGATGCCGTTACCCAGGATAATCTGGATTTCCGTTGGCATGTACTGGAAGATGTGCGGGTACATGGTGACCCCCAGACCGAGGCCGATGGAAACCGAGGCGGTCAGCAGGTTGGCGTTATTGGAGAAGTCCACCTTGTGAAGGATCTGGACCCCCTGGACACCGACCATGCCGAACATAACGATCATGGCACCACCTAAAACGGGCGTTGGAATGACCGTAGCCAGCGCGCCAACCTTTGGCAAGAGACCGAGCAAAAGCAGCAGGAAGGCCGCGTAGTAGACGGGGCGCCGGGTCTTAACCCCGGACATCTTCAGTACGCCGACGTTTTCGGAGAAGGTCGAGTACGGGAAGGTGTTGAACAAGCCCCCCAGGATGGCGGCAATTCCTTCGGCCCGGTAACCCCGTTCGAGGTCCTTGCTGGTCAGCTGGCGGCCGGTGATGTCACTGAGGGCAAAGAAGACCCCGGTGGACTCGATCATGGTGGTCAAGGAGACCAGCATCATGGTGACCATGGCGCTGACGTTGAACTTGGGTACCCCAAAGAAGAACAGTTGCGGGGCGTGGAACCAGGCCGCCTCACTGACGGGCTTTAGGGAGACAAAGCCCATGGCGCCAGCGATGAAGGAGGCGATCAGGATTCCCAAGAGGATGGCGATGGACTTGATGAAACCGCGGCCAAAGGCATTGAACACCAGGATGATAGCGATGGTCAAAAAGCCGATCAGCAGGTTGGCTGGGCTACCGAAGGCGTGGGCCGAAGCAGACCCCCCGCCGAGGTCTTGGAAGCCGACCGGGACCAGTGTGAAACCGATGATAGTGATCAGGGAACCGGTGACCACTGGTGGGAAGAAGCGCTTGAGCTTGGCGAAAAAGCCGGCAATCAGGAAGACGAAGATTCCCGCCGCGATGATCGCTCCATACATATAGGTAATTCCAAGCTTGCCACCGATCGATTCTAGCGGCGTGACGGCTTGGACGGCACAACCAAGGACAACGGGAAGACCGATCCCGGTGATGGGGGTCCGTCTCAGTTGCAGGAGCGTTGCTACCCCGCACATGAAGATGTCAATTGAAACCAGGTAGGTCATCTGCAGGGTCGAAAAATGCAGATACTGCCCGATTAAAAGCGGGACGAGGACGTCCCCAGAATACATTGCCAACAGGTGTTGAAAGCCCAGCACGAAGTTTTTCCATTGGTCCGCGAAGTTTAGGTGGTGGACATGGGTCGTGACGGTCATTGGTTGTTTCACAAATTATTCCTCCTAAGATAGTGATGGTCAATTCGATCAACAGCCAAATAAAAAAGCTCTCTTTGCCGAGTAAAGCAAAAAGAGCTGGCGTTCAATTCGCTTATAGTCCAAAGTTTACGGCTTTGGGTAGGAACTACCGTCCATATTACGGCATTATATAGGCTATTGATTTCATTGGAAGTGTTGTTATCCTAACACGGAATCGGTGCCGATGCAAGACGCTCGTTCGGCTTTTATATCGGTTGCCCGCTAGATAATAAGGAATTGTTCATATTACCACGGATAACTTGATTAGGAGTAAATGAGATAAAGTGGTATTATATTAGAAAGAAATTAGTTGATTGCCAAGCAAATAGAGAGGATGCGAAAAGCATTATGAAGAAAAAGATGAGCAGCTGTACGGCGATGCTGGTCGGTAAAAACGCCACGATTGATGGTTCTACAATTATTGCCCGGGACGAGGATGCCGAGGACGGGGTTAATCCAAAGACTTTCAAGGTGTTTCCCGCCAAGGACTATACCGGTGAGCACTATGTTTCCAAGTACAACGGCCTGACCGTTGACATGGAAGGCCAAGGCTGCCGGTTCACGGCAACACCCAACGGAGTTCCCGATGAAGGCCGCTGGGATGAGCAGGGGATCAACGAATATAACGTTGCCATGAGTTCGACCGAGACCGAGATGACCAACGCTCGGGTCCTCGGCCACGATCCACTGGTCACTGATGGGGTCAATGAGGACTCGATGCTGTACCTGGTCCTGCCGTTCATCAAGAGCGCGCGGGAAGGGGTTCAGCGCCTGGGCCACCTGATTGAGAAATATGGTACCGGTGAAACAAACGGGATCGCCTTCAGTGACCACGACGAGGTTTGGTACCTGGAAACCGCTGGTGGTCACCAGTGGGTAGCCCAGCGGATCCCAGATGATGCCTACGCCATTGCCCCAAACATCATGTGTATTGAGGAAATCGACTTCGATGATCCTGATAACTACATGTACGCGAGCGGCATCCAGGAGTTTGTGGAGAAGTTCCACCTGAACCCGAATCCGGGCAGTTTCAACTTCCGAAACATCTTCGGGACCCAGGATGAGGCGGACGCTTACTACAACACACCGCGTTCCTGGTATGGTCAGAAGCTCTTCACCCCATCGCTAGAACAGGATCCTACCAGCCAGAACATTCCGTTCATCCAGCATGCGGAGAAGAAGATCGCGGTTGAAGATGTCGAACAGTTCTTGTCATCACACTATAATGGCACTCCATACGATCCAATGGGCACTTATGCCTCCGGAACGCCTGAAGAACAGCGGAAGTTCCGTTCAATTGCCCTCGACCGGAACCAGAGCTCCTGTATCCTGCAGATCCGCAATGATGTTCCGGCAGAATACGCCGCTATTCAATGGATCAACTTTGGCTTTTACTGCTACAGCCCATACGTGCCATTCTTTACCAACATCAACGACACCCCGGCTAACTACCAGGTGGCAACCAATGATGCTGATCCTGACAAGAGTGCCTACTGGATGCACAAGCTGCTTGAGGTAATCGTGGAACCGCGCTACCACGAATTCATCAACGAGGTAAACGACTTCCGCGATGGCTGTCAGAGCTATGGCGTCGGCCGCGTGGATGCAATTACTGCGGGGGCGGCTGGCAAGCACGGTGAAGAACTGACCGATTACCTGACTGCGGCCAACAAGGAATCGGCGGCCCACGTAACGGCGGCGACTCATCAGTTGATGAGCAGCCTGATTCACCAGGCCCTCTTGAATTCCAAGTTCCAATTCGAACGGGGCGACAATCTCTAATGGTTAGATAATCGAACCAAAAGAAGTCCGGTTGGGCGTGATCTCCCATTGATTTTTGGGATCACGCACGGCCGGGCTTTTTTAGTGTTAAAATTGAGGGCAGACTTTTCATTGGGGAGTAGTGAAATTGAGCAAGCTAAAGAAACACGTTACACGAGAAATGAAGCAGTGGGAGCAGAGTCAGGCCGATGAACTAACCAAGATTCGGGCCGCTCAGCGTCACCTGATCTACAACGTCGTGGCCTACTTTGCAATCTCGATTCTGGAATACTGGCTGGCCGCCATTAGTCAATCACAGACCCTGCGTGCGGATGCCTTCAACAACCTGTCCGGGATCATCTCGACGGTCCTGTTGATGATGGGCCTGCACATCGCCCAGGACATTAACGATGATGACATTGCCGGGGTCAAGCTCCCCGACAGCAAGTACCAGAAAGTGCTCGGGGGCGACCAGCGGATCCAGTTTGTCCGGTGGCGCTACGAAACGGTCTTCTCACTGGTCACGGCGGTGGTGATGATCTCAATTGCCCTGAGCGTTATCGGTGACGGCATTAAGGGGCTGCTTACCCCGGACAAGCGGGTTGTTCCCGACCCGGTGGCCATCATCGGAGCCGGAATTGCCTCCGTGATCATGCTGGTCGTCTGGTACATGAACCGGCGGACGGGGCGCAAGTTGTCCAACGCCGCCCTGCTAGCCTCGGCCCAGGACAGTTTGAGTGACGCCTTTACCAGTATCGGGACCATGGTGGCAATTGCTGGGGCCCTGCTCTTCCACCTGACCTGGCTAGATGGAGTCACCAGTATCGTAGTTGGCTTCTTCATTCTCTATTCCGGATTGAAGATCTTCTTTGAAACCAGTTTGAACCTGGCGGACTACTTCGACCCCAAGGCAGAAAAACAGTATCACGACGCTATTCTGAAAGTGAAGAAGGTTCACGGAATCGTGGAGCTCAAGGCTCACTATAACGGAAACGTCGTCTCACTGGACGCCACGTTGATCGTCAACGGTAAGATGACGGTGCTGGAAAGCTATCAGCTGTCGGAGAAGATTGAGCGGATGCTTCGCAAGCAGTTTGGGATCATTGATGTCGATATTTCGTTTATGCCGGATCCCCATTCGTTCTCTGATCACGACGTCAGCGG
>NZ_JBJEEM010000002.1:7297-78501 GCF_051873075.1 Limosilactobacillus sp.
TCGATATTTCGTTTATGCCGGATCCCCATTCGTTCTCTGATCACGACGTCAGCGGTCATTTTTAATTTAATTGTCTAGAACAAACGAGGGGCTGAGAAAAACTTTTGCTTTTTCTCAGCCCCTCGTTTGTTCTTAACTTTTCATAGAGCAATCACGCTCCTAGTGCCTAAGTCGGAGTGCGCTGCTTTTCCCAGCTTTTTGTTTTATTTCCACCAATGCCGGCTGACCATGAAGATGGCTGAGATTGCCATCAAAATGAGGGTGATGATGATGGTGAACACCCATGAATACTGGCCATTGGCGAGGGGGAGTTTGACGTTTTCCCCATAGAAGCCAGAGACGATAGTCGGGACCGAGAGGACAATGGAGTAGATGGTCAGATACTTCATCGTCTGGTTCAGGTCACTGTCGATCACCTTACTGTAGGCATTGGAGACCCGTTCAGAAACATCCGAGGTCATCTGGGCCATTTCCAGCCCCTGCTGTGCTTCGACAATGACGTCATCAAGGTCGTTATTCTGCCGGGTCGACATCTTGGGAGCATAGCGACGCTTGAATTCCTCCAGCAGGGAGACATTCCCCTTGAGCGAGGTCAGAATATAGACCAAGCCGGTTTCAATTTCCATGAACTCACTGATCGCCTTGCGTCCCGTTCGCCGTTGCAGGTTGCGCTGAATCTGCTGCCGTTGCTGGTCCACCCGTCGCAGGGGACCAAAGTAGTTGGTGGACAGACGGTAAAGAATCGGGAAGACCAGGTTGAGTTTGTCGGTGATCGGAGCCCGCCGCTTCAGGATCCGCAATTGGTTCGCAATGATTCCGTTGACGAAGTTGGTCTTAGCGTTGGTGAAGGTGATGATGTTGTTTGTCGTCAGCATGATCCCGATCGGAGCGGTCTGTGGAGCGGTGACGGCGTGGGTGGGCACGTAGACGTCAAAGATCAGCAGGGTTACCCCAGCGTCCGGGTCAACTTCGACCCGCGCCTTTTCGTAGGGGTCAATTGCGTAGTCAAGCAGTTCCTTGGTAACCTCATACTTCTTGATCAGGTCTTCACGCTCACGGGGGAGTGGTTCGAAAACACTGATCCATTTACTGCGGTCGTTAATTTCTTCGGTACTCAACAACGCAATTCACCTTCTTCTTTCACAATCTTATACTTACTATTCAACTCTTTTTGCCCGGAAAAGTAAAGGCGGCCTAGCAAGGCAAGGTAAAATGCTGGCGTATTTCCCGGGAAATAAATTAGAATAGAGAAAATATTTGATGGGAGGAATGAGCTGTAATGTGTACCAGTATCTATCAAGTGACCCGCGACCACACGCATCTGTTGGCCCGTACCATGGACTGGCCGGTCCTGGCCGTCTCGCCCCTCTTCGTACCGCGCCACTTTCGCTGGGCGACCGCCTTCGACCACCGGGTGTATGAGAACCGATATGCGATGGTCGGCGGGGGCAGTCTGTCTGCCGACCGGATTGACGTCTCGGACGGGGTTAATGAGCACGGCCTGATGGCGCAGAAACTGACCTTTGACAACGGGGCCCGCTACCAGGATGCGCGTCGGGCCGGTAAGGTGCAGCTGGCCGCTTACGAATTCATCTTCTGGGTGCTCGGCAACTTCCGGTCGGTGCAAGATCTAATTAACCACCTGGATGAGGTGGAACTGATGAGTGAGCAGAATAGTGATACCAAGTACGGGAACCCGGAGCTCCACTTTGCCCTGGCCGATCGCACCGGCCGGATTGTGGTGGTTGAGCCGAGTCAGACCCCGCTGAAGGTGATCGACAATCCCCTCGGAGTGGTGACCAATAGTCCAGATTTTGACCGACAGCTAGCCCAGATGGAACGTTACGTGGAATTCACCCCAGAATTTGAGCACGGTCGGGTACCGCTCAATACCCCCCGGGTAACGACTGGTCGGCTTTCGGGGAAGACCAACCCGCCTGGTTACTACTCACCAAGCGCCCGCTTCGTCCGGGCGGCCTACCTGAAGGAACGGTCTGACGTCCCGGCCGATGAGGCAACCGGCCTGATTAGCGAATGGCACCTGCTGGACAGTGTGACTGTCCCGCAGAATCGGCGCCACCAGCGGACCTACTCCGTTTATCGGGCCGTAACGGTAGCAGAGAGTCGTAGCTACTACTTCCAGTCCTACCACCGGGGTGATATCACCAAACTCCAGCTGACCGACGACATGCTCGAGTGGACCAAGCCTAAGGTCTATCACGTGCCGGATCGGCTGACTGTCCGGGAGGTGAAGTAGATGTCTGAAACGATTCGCTGGCACCTCACCGAAACACTGCCGGAAGATCAAATAACGTGTTCGCTACGGGACCTGTTGCATCAACAGTGGCTGCTACCCGACCGGCTGATTCATTATCTGCGTCGGCGTCAGCACGTCTTAGTAAATGGCCGCTACCAGCCGGTTAATGAGCCGGTTGCTGCTGGGGACCGGGTGGAGATGTTCTTCGTCGGGGATGAGGTACGCACCCCGGCTGCCAACGATTACCGCCCCACCGAAGATCCCCACCTGACCGTCCTGTTTGAGAATCGGGACCTCTTGGTAGTCAACAAGCCGCAGGGGCAGAAGAGCCACCCCAACGAGGAAGGGGAAACCGGGACGGTGATGAACGACGTGGCTGGCTACTTGGCTGGGAGCAACGACGGGGCCTACATGGTGCACCGCCTAGACCTCCAGACCAGCGGCGCCATGATTGTTGCCAAAAACCCGATTGTCGTTCCGGTCCTGAACCGGCTGATTGCCGATGGCCGGATTCACCGGGAATACGTAGCGGTGGTCGAAGGGCGCCTGGAAGGGACCGGATGCTGGGACTGGCCGATTGGACGGGACCCCGAGGATCCGCGGTGGCGGGCGGTGAATGGTCTGCATGCCCAGCCGGCTCGAACCTATTACCGGAGCCTGGCTGCGAACGACCAACGTTCTTTGGTTCAGTTGCGACTGGCAACGGGGCGGACCCACCAACTCCGGGTTCACCTTGCCCACAGTGGGCACCCGATCGTCGGGGACCCGATTTACAACCGGGCTTCTGCTGAACAGATGCTCCTTCATGGGGAATGCCAGCGGTTGGTAGTCCCGTTCACTTTTCAAAAACTAAAAATAGTGGCCCCTCGACCAACATATTTCGAAAAATATCTGGTAAAATACAAGTTGAGTTAGGTAGATAAAAATTTATTCAAAGGGGGACACTAATTGTCACTTTTAGAGAAGTTATATGGACCGTTCTTTGATCCACATAACTGGGCAACTGTCATCACATCCGGCCAGGACTGGCTCATTATTTTTTCACTGGTAATGATTGAATGTCTGCTGTCGGTCGATAATGCGGTCGTTTTAGCTGCCCAAACACGAGTACTACCGACGTTAAAGGAACAAGAAGAATCATTGTTCTACGGAATCTGGGGGTCCTACCTCTTTCGTTTCCTGATCATTGGGGTGGGGACCTACCTGATCAACTTCTGGGAGATCAAGGTCATCGGGGCTGCCTACCTGATGTATCTGGTCTACCGCTTCTTCCACAATAAATTCTTTGGCAAGCGACCGATGCGTAAGGTCCGCAACCGGGCCACCAGCCTGACGGGGCGGAAACGCTTTTGGTCGGTTGTGGCCCAGATCGAATTCATGGACATCATTTTCTCCGTGGACTCCGTACTGGCCTCACTGGCAATTTCACCGAATCCGGTGATTGTCTTGATTGGGGGCCTGATCGGGATTGCCTGCATGCGAGGGGTCGCGGAGATTATCATGCGTTTGATGCGCAAGATTCCGGAGCTGGAACCGATGGCTTACGTGCTGATCTTTATCATTGCAATCAAGCTGTTCCTGACGATTCCGGCCATTGACGTTGAGATTCCGGCCGACATCTTCGGGATGTTCATGCTGGCAGTATTCGTCTTGACAATTATTATCCACTTTGTTCGGCGTAAGCCTAAGCAGAAGGGGGAATAACGGATGGCAATTGAGGCGACGGCGACCGACTTTGACCAGCAGGTGATCGGCCCGCTGACGGTCGTTGACTTCTGGGCCCCGTGGTGTGGTCCCTGCAAGATGATGGATCCCATCATGGAGAAGCTCGAGCAGACATACGGTGACCGGATCAAGTTTGTCCGGTTCAACGTGGATGGCAACCAGGAGATTGCCCAGCGTTACCACGTCATGAGTGTCCCGAGCCTGGTCCTGTTCCGCAACGGGCAGGCCAAGGAAAAGGTGACGGGGGTCTACCCGGAAGCCAAGCTGGCCCACTACTTTGAGCGTAAAATTGCGGAATAATTGTTTTGAATATTAATGAAAAGCCTTCAGCGGTAGTGTGCTACTGAAGGCTTTTTGTGTTATTTTGAGAATTGAATTATTTAACGTTTATCAAATTGCGACCTACAATAGAAATAAGAAGGGAGCGGTGAAGTAATGACAAGCAAGGATTTGATGACCATCATGAAGAACAACCACGTCAAGATTGACCAGGAGAAGACCGGGGAGTGTGCCGACGTTTTTGAGATCGATCACCACCGGTTTGGTTACCTGGACCGGTACGGCAACCTCTACCTCAACGAGTACGGGGAGGAGAAGTCGCGGCCGTTAAGCCTGGGAAAGACGTTCTTTGGCAGGTGGATCCACCGGGCTGCGGAAGGCTTTCGGACCAACCTTCGCCGCCTTGATAAGTGGCAGGTGGCCTGATTTGAATTAAAATAATGCACTAAATGATAGAAAAGACCCGCGCTGGAAATTACTCAGCGCGGGCCTTTTCTGATTAATCCTCAAAGTATTGGTACAGCCGGTCGACGGTCAGGGCCTGCTTTTCTGCTCCCGAGAAGTCCGCCTTAATCTGACCATCCTTGAGGACGATCAGCCGGTTGCCGTAGGTGAGGGCATCTTCCAGGTGGTGGGTGATCATCAGGGCGGTCAGGTGGTCGTGGGTGATCCGTTCATTGGTAGCGTGCAGGAGGTTCAGACTGGTGTGCGGGTCCAGTGCCGCCGTGTGTTCATCCAAGAGCAGGATGTCCGGCCGCTTCAGGGTGGCCATCAAAAAGCTGAGCGCCTGCCGCTGCCCACCGGAGAGGGCTCCGGTCGCAGTAGTCATCCGGTTTTCCAGCCCGTTGTTCATTGTCGCGGCCAGCTTAGTGAAGCGGGCCATGTTGGACTTGAGCTTCCGGAGGACCAGGTGCCGGCGTTCACCACGCTTGGTGGCCAGGAACATGTTTTCGGCAACGGTCATCCGGGGGGCGGTGCCGAGTTTGGGGTCTTGAAAGACCCGGGCGAGGAAGGCCGTCCGGTCTTCCTCGCTGGTTCGGGTAATGTCCTGGCCGTTGTGGAGAATTTGGCCGTTGTCGGCCCGCAGGTTCCCGCCAATTACGTTGAAGAGGGTCGACTTCCCAGCCCCGTTAGTTCCGACAATCGTGATGAAGTCCCCGGCGTTGATCTGGAGGTTGATCCCCTTTAAGATCATTGTTTCGTTGGCAGTCCCTTTATTTACTAGGGTCTGTACGTTTTTAAGTTCCAAAATTGGTTTATTCATGTGGCCGGACTCCCTTCAGAATAGGTTTCTTGATGTTGAGCCGCTGTTCAAACTGCGGGATCATCATGCAGATGGCGAGGACAATGGATGAAATCAGGTTGAGATCGTTTGCGGAGAAGCCGAGCTGGAGCACTGCCAGCAGGATAATCCGATAGATGATACTGCCGAGGGTCACGGCCACCAGCCGCTGGTTCAAGGTCAGTTCGCCGAAAGCCACTTCACCGATGATGATTGATGCCAGGGCGATGACGATGGTCCCAATCCCCATGTTGATGTCGGCGTAACCGTTGTTTTGCGCGATCAATGCCCCGCAGAGACCGACCATCCCGTTGGAGATCATCAGCCCGATGATTACCATCTTATCGGTGTGAATTCCCAGAGACTTGGCCATCGTTGGGTTGTCCCCGGTGGCAATGAAGGCTTGACCATAATCGGTGGCCAAGAATAGGACCATCAGGATGGTGACAATCACGATGACGATCAGGCCAAGGGTCACGCTGTCAAAATACTGGGGAAGATTGCGGAGAGCGCCGTTAAAGAGGGTCGGCTGGCCCAGCAGGGAGATGTTGGACTTGCCCATGATCCGCAGATTAACGGAGTAGATCGCGGTCATGGTCAGAATCCCAGCCAACAAGCTGGGGATCTTTCCCTTAGTGTAAAGCAGGCCGGTGATCAACCCAGCAACCATCCCGGCCACGACGGCGAGCAGGGTGGCCAGCAGCGGATTTACCCCGTTGGTGATGGCGGTCACCGCGGTGGCGGCCCCCAGGGGGAAGGTCCCTTCAACCGTCATGTCACAGAAATCGAGGATACGGAAGGTCAGGTAGAGGCCCAGGCCCAGGAGTGCCCATAAGAGCCCCTGACCGATTGCGGAAACGACGAGATTCATTTGTAGATCACTCCTTCAGTTTTTGCTTCGTGTTCAAAGTGCTTAGGAACGTTGAGGCCAAGCTTGCGGGCCTGCTTGAGATTTAAGACCGGCTCACCGTGGTGGACAAACTGAATTGGCATGTTACCCGGCTTCTTGCCCTTCAGGATCGCGACGGTCATCTTGGCGCCGCGGACCCCAAGATCATATTGGTTAACGCTGTAAGTGGCGACCCCACCCTGCTTGACCATCGTACCGGCCGCCGGGAAGACCGGCTTATTGGCGGCGTTGGCGTTCTTGACGAGGGTTTGCATGGCGCCGGCAATCGTGTTATCGGTTGGGACGATGACAGCGTCGACCTGACTGAGCATCTGCTCGGAAACCTGGTTGAGGTCGTTGCTATTGGCAATGGAGTAGGCCTTGAGGCTGATGCCCATCTTCTTGCATTCCCGGACGATCTGGTGGTAGCCAGCAACCGCCGAGGAATCGCTGGAGGTGTAGATCACCCCGAGGGTCTTGAGGTTGGGCATGAACTCCTTAATCAACTGGAGCTGTTCGTTGATCGGCGCCTGATCGGAGACCCCGGTGATATTGCCGCCGGGATGCTGATTGTTCTTGACCAGTCCCGCCCCCTTAGGATCCGTTACTGCCCCGAGGACGATCGGCGTGCGGCTGGTGGAGTTGGCAACCGCCTGCGCTGCCGGGGTTGTGATCCCAAAGATTACGCTGGAGTTATCGTCCACGAGCTTGGCGGCCATCGTCTTGAGGTTGCTCTGATCACCATTGGCGTTTTGATACTCGATCTTGATATTTTTGCCGTTGTGGTAACCTTCCCGGGCCAGCTCATCGACGTAACCCTTGTAGATCTGATCGAGGGCCGGGTGGTGCATCAGCGTCAGCACCCCGACCTTGGGGATGCGCTGGCGGCTAAGCTGGTTGTTCTCGGTGAAGAAGGCAACCCCGAGAAAAACAAAAATAATAGCAATAAAGGTATACATTCTTTTCATCTTAAAGTTTTCACACCTTTCCAAACAAAAAAGCGGGGGCCCACATTAGGACTCTCGCTTTGGTCAGCCAAATAAAAAGTCCGCATGTGGATCCATGCGGACTGAATGCCATTCCAACTTCAGCCGGCACAGATGCAATCTGCTCTCAGGTTGCATCGATGCCGAAACAACCCGAATTACCGGCTTTGCCAACGAGTGTTAACGTTGTGAAGTTGAAATTGGTTCATTGTACTTGCTCCCTTGTCATTTGTTGCACCTAGTATAACCAAGGACAGGGAGACTGTCAATGCTTTTATTAAAATTTTCTAATGATTACTGGTTCATGCTGATGTAGAAGTTTGGCCGGTAGTACTGAATATTACCTTCCTGAACATTCTGACCCGGAGTTGGTGCCTGGATGTAGTTACCGTTACCTTCCGCGATGGCGACGTGGTATGGAGCACTTTCCGTTCCCCAGAAGTAGAGGTCCCCGCTCTGGGCGTTTTCAACGTCGTACTTGTGCTGCCCCAGATTGGTCTGTTGGTAGGTGGTCCGGTAGTCTGAGCCTAAGTTGTAGGAATATTGAACCAGGCCGGAGCAGTCAAAACCGCTTGGCGTGTTACCGCCCCAGACGTAAGGAACCCCGATCATTGATTTCGCAGTGGCCACGGCGCTTGAAGTGTTGGCACTTGTAGTATCGCTGGCACTGTTAGTAGCAGTCTGGGCTGGTTGCGCGCTTGATTGGTCGGTGGTGTTGTAGCTGGCTGCCGTTTCTTCCACCGTTCCGTATGAAATAGCGTAGCTGCTCATGGATTGAAGGGCAGCGGCAGAGTTGGCTTCGTAGCTGGTTTGACTCGTGGCTGCACTGGTGGTGTTGGTTGCAGTCGCAGCAGCGAGGTTGCTGGTGATAGTCGCACTCAGTGGCGTAGCCAGGTCGAGGTCGACTGAACTGGTGCTACCGCTCGTCAGGTTGATCGAATTAGCACTTAGCGGGGATACCGAGCTGTCGCTGGCAGCCGTAGCATCACTGGCGGCAACAGTGCTCGTCAGGCTTGCTGAAGAAACACTGGCAACCGTACTGGTGGCACTAGCGGCCGCGGTGTTGTCCGCAACGGCGGCGGTATCACCGGTTACCTGGCTGACGGCGCTGGTAGCGGAGTCAGGGATGATCAGCTGTTGGCCGACCTGAATGAAGTTAGGGTCAGCCAGCTGGTTGCGCTGGGCGATAGCGTCAACAGTGGAATTGTACTGTTGGGCAAAATTCCAAACGGTGTCACCTGATTGGACCTGCACCTGGGTGTCGGCACTAGCACCGGTAGCGATGGCCAGGGCACCGGCAGCACCAAGGGTTGCGATTAATGTTTTCGATACAATTGCTTTTTTGATAATAATTCACTCCTAAAATACGTTGTACATCTTTTTAGTACAATCTTAACTATATGGGGATAATATGAAAATAATATGAAGAGAATCTGAAAGAACAACGATGAAAATTGTCAGCAGATTGTAACAAAGAGTACCGATTGCTGGAATGGTGCGCTTTGTGATACCATTGATCACAGTTTATTTATATAAGATGAGGTGAAAATAATGGCAGTGTTAGATGTTGAAGGCCTGACGATGAGCTACGCCGACAAAAAACTCTACGAAGACGCCAGCTTTCAATTGGAAAAACACGAACATATGGGGATCGTTGGCCAAAACGGGGCCGGCAAAAGTACCCTGATCAAGATTCTGATCAGCAAGGTCCTGCCGGTCGACGGCAGCGTTAAGTGGCAAAAGGGTGTCAAGATCGGCTACCTCGACCAGTACGTCGATATTCCGGCGGGGATGACCCTAATCGAGTTCCTGCACACGGCCTTTCGGGAACTCTACCAGCTAAACGACCAGATGAACAAGTACTACGCCGAGTACGCCGACAAGATGGATGATGACTTGCTGACCAAGGCGGGACGGATCCAGGAAAAGCTCGACGCTAACAACTTTTATGAGATTGAGACCCGGATTGAGCGGGTAATGAACGGGCTGGGCCTGACTGATATTGGCAAGGACCATGTTGTCTCTGAGATGAGTGGCGGTCAGCGTTCCAAGATCATCCTGGCTAAGATGCTTTTGGAAAATCCGGATGTCATCCTGCTCGACGAACCGACCAACTACTTAGATACTGCCCATATCGAGTGGCTGATCGACTACCTCAACGACTTCGATGGGGCAGCGATGATCATCTCCCACGACTACGATTTCTTGGAGAAGGTTACGAACACCATCTGTGACGTTTCATTTGGTAAGATCACCAAGTATCGGGGAAGCTTCCAGCAGGCAATGCGCCAGAAGGAAGAACGTAAGGAGGCCCAGGAACGGGAGTACGAAAAGCAACAGGTCGTAATCGAAAAGGCGGAACGCTTTATTCGCAAGAACAAGGCGGGATCTAAGTCGACCATGGCGAAGTCCCGGGAGAAGATGCTGGCCCGGATGAAGAAGATCGATCCGCCGGCCGACAACCTGAAGGCGACCTTCCATTTCCCGTACGAAAATACTGGTTCGGCCAACGCGCTGCGGGTTGAGAAGCTGTCCGTCGGCTACGGTCGGCCGCTGCTGGCTCCCGTGACCTTCTCGATGACGATGGGCGAAAAGCTCCTCTTCACCGGGTTCAACGGGGTTGGAAAGTCCACTTTGATCAAGTCGATTTTGAAGAAGATTCCCGCCCTGGCTGGGACGGCGACCTTTTCACCATCGGCTAGGATCAATTACTTCGATCAGGACCTGGTCTGGGACGATCCGTCGCTGACACCGTTGCAGACCATCCAGAACATGTTCCCAACCATGCAGCCGCGGACGATCCGGACGAAGCTGGCCCGGGCAGGAATCAATGCTGCTAATACGATGAAGCCCCTTCAATTGCTTTCCGGGGGTGAACAGACGAAGGTCAAGCTGGCCATTCTGGAGTTGACCCCATGTAATTTCTTAATCATGGACGAGCCGACCAACCACCTGGACGATGAAACTAAGGAAGGGCTGAAGAAGGCCCTTCAAGAATTCCCTGGTAACTTAATCTTGGTCAGCCACGAGGAGAGTTTCTACACCGGATGGCTGGACAAGATCTTAAACGTCGAGAAGCTGAGCCTGAAGTCATAACGGGAGGGAACCATGCCCTATACTATTTCGGAAATCATTGTCCTGTTCTTCACCTACTCGGTAGTGGGGTGGTTATGGGAAACGTTCTATTGCTCAATCAAGGATCATCACTTCGCCTACCGGGGCTTTTTATTTGGCCCTTATTGCCCGGTGTACGGGTTTGCGGTGACCACGATCCTGATTGCGACCTACCGGGTTCAAAATAGTCTGGTACTCTTATTCTTGGTCGGAATTGTTGTTGCCACCATCTTTGAATATGTGGCGAGCCTGTTTTTGGAAAAGGTGTTTCACATGAAACTTTGGGACTACTCCAAACTTTGGGGTAACTTGCAAGGTCGGGTGGCACCGGCGATCTCGCTTTTCTGGGGAATCGGGATAGTTCTGCTGGTCCGGTTTATCCAACCCTTCATCCAACGGGTGATCAACTGGGAAGAGGCTCATACGCACGGAATGCTGGCGCTCTTGGTTGTCCTAGTGATGGGAACCGATACGATTCTGACGATCATCAGCGTTCGCCACTTCCACACGACTACTCAGCAATGGGAGCAACGGTCGGTGGCCTACCGGGAGAAGCTTAAGCAACGATTGGCCAGTGCCCTGCCTGATGAGCGGCCAGGCCTGATCCAACAATTGGATAACTGGCATACAGACCTGGTAAAGCGACGTGAGGAGTTGCACCTGCACCGGCTGAACTGGAATGAACGGCGGCTGGTTAAGAGCTTCCCAAGACTTAAGGTGCTGGACGCTAAGCACTTTGATGAACTGAAGAAGGACCTGCTGAAGAAAGAATAGTTAATGATTAAAAAGCGAAGTTTTCGTGAAGATCTCACCAAAACTTCGCTTTTTTGCTGGGAAAAAATTATAATGAGGGAACCAAACGAATGGAGGCGAATTTATTTGAAAAAACGCCGATCAATAATTATTGCTGCAGCCCTTGGCATCATCCTCGTTGTTACCCTCACCTTGGGAGCCTTTGAATTTAACGAGCGGCCGACGACTACCCACCACCGCGAGACCCACTCGTCTAAGATCACTGTCAAGCAGTTCGTCAAGCAGGTGGCCCCTGCCGCCCAGCAGGAGCAGCAAAAGTACCACATCCCGGCCAGCATTACGATCGCCCAGGCCGGCATCGAGTCCAATTGGGGACGGAGCAAGCTAGCATACAAGTACAATAATCTCTTTGGAATCAAGGCTAACTCGAAGAAAAATCGGGTGCGGATGTACACGACCGAAAACATCAACGGTAAGAACAAGGAGGTTAAGCAATACTTTCAGGTTTACGATAGCTGGAGCGCTTCGATCAAGTCACACACCTACCTGATCGTACGCGGTACCGCCGATAATCACCGGCGCTTCCGCGGGGTGCAGAAGGCTAAAAACTACAAACAGGCGGCCTATGAGCTTCAAAAGAATGGGTATGCGACTGACCCAGACTATGCAAGCAAGCTGATCTATGCGATTCAAAAGTTTGACCTCAATAAGTATGATAAATACTAAAAAATGACGATCACCGAAATGATGATCGTCATTTTTAGTATTTAGTTGAGATCCGTCTGTGGAGAGGACACCCGTTGACGGCGGAACCAGTGGAAGAGCAGGCCAACCACCGCACCGACAAGTGCTGGCACCAGCCATGACAGTCCCATTGCGGCAAGCGGCAGGTGGGCACGCCAAGCAGCGACGGTGAGGCCAAATTGACTTTGGCTAACGACAGCTGGGAAGGCCACCACCATGTCACCGAGTGCCGGTACGACCGTGAACAGGACCACAAAGAGGTAGACAACGCCATCGCGATGGAAAAGCGGTGAAGCGACGGACAAGAGGATCAGGACCATTGCCAGTGGGTAGAGGAACATCAGCATTGGCGTTGACCAAGCGATGATCTGGTCAAGGCCGAAGTTGGCGGTCAAGAATGAGGCCAGGCAACTGAGCGCTAACCAGGTGTGGTAGCTAACCTTTGGGAAGTGCTTGTGGAAGTCTTGGGCAAAGGCGGCAACCAGACCAACCGCGGTCGTCAGGCAGGTAACCGTCAGCAGGAAGGCTAAGACGACCTGACCGAAGGCACCGGCGTAGGCATTAACCAGTTGGGTGAAGGCCACCCCGCCATCTGCGGAGACCTTGAACCGGCCGAGGGACATTGCCCCGAGGACGATCAGCAGGACGTAGATAACGGCGATGGCAGCGACGGCGAGGACCCCGGACTTGGCGACGACACGGGAGACGTCACTGGCCCGGCGCTGGCCCATAGAGCGAACCGCCGTAACGACGGTGACCCCAAATGCCAATCCGGCTAGGGCATCCATCGTGTTGTAACCTTCAAGGAAGCCGTTGACCAGAGCGTGGTGGACGTAGGTAGTCGTTACTGGTGCCACAGCAGGGTTACCAAGCGGGCTAGCAAAAGCAACTACGAAAACCAGGAATAACAGGGCTAAGAAGACGGGATTCAAGACCTTGCCGACATTGGCCAGGATGTTGTTTTCACGGTAAGAGAAGGCAAAGGCAGCCAAGAAGAATAAAGCCGAGAAGACAAAGAGGGCAACCGTCGTGTATTGCTTAGGCAAAAACGGTGCCACCCCGACCGTGAAGGATACCGTTGCGGTCCGGGGCGTCCCGAAGAGGGGACCGATGGTGGCATGGATGAGGACCATAAATACCAGGGCAAAGCCAGCACCGAGCGGTCGGCCGATGTCATAGACCCCCTCGGCCCGGGTAACGGCGACGGCGAGAACAGACAGCAGGGGAAGCAGGACCCCAGTGACTAAGAAGCCCAAGGCGGCGGTTCCCCAGTGGGCACCAGCCAGTTGACCCAGGTGGAGCGGGAAAATCAAGTTCCCGGCTCCGAAGAACAAACCAAAGAGCAGTGAAGCGACGACGAGATACTGTTTCCACGTTAATTTTCGTGATGTGAGATCTTGCATAAGACTCTTCCTCCTAAGAATAGAAAATTAGAAATAATTGCTTGATCACAACAAAAAAGTCCCTTAACCAAAATTACTTTGGTTAAGGGACGCCTTAGCGTGGTACCACCCTATGTTCGTACCGTCATCGCTGACAGTACCTTCCACGTACGGCCGATCTTCGGCGATACGCTGACACGATAATGGGTGTAACCACCGGAACTTACTGGATTTAAGAACCGGACTCGAAAGTGATTTTCACCGGGCAAGCTGAACTGTCCCCTCACACCGAAAAACGGGACTCGCTGAAGCTGCTTGCTGGGCTACTCTTCTTTCTCATTGCGATCGAATAATTAAATTGTTGTTTATTATTCTAATGATTTACTCAGAAAAGTCAACATGAAATTTGAATTTTTTAATTTTGGCTAATTTTCTCACTGGAAGCAGCGTAGGCCGGGTCGCCATTAAGGGCCCGGGCCACGGCACGTTCTACTGCGGTATTGGAGGTCACGTTGGCGATGGCCAGCGGTTTTTCGTAGCGCTTAGCATGGTGGTTAGCCAGCTGACTGATTCGATGGTGGATAGCGTCGATGCAGACGATGACGAAGTCGGCATCGCGGATCTCCCGCTTGAGTTTGCTGCTGGAAACCTTCTCTTCAGCTGAAGCATCGAGACCATGGAAGACCCCGTGGTGCTTGGCGATGACGGGCTTGAGCCCTTGGACCTTGTCACGCACCCCGGTGATCACCAGGACAGTCCGCTGCTTGAGGTCGTAATCAAGCTTCTTTTCGTAGTCGTGTTTTGTGTTGGAAACTTTCTTGACGGTCTTAGGCTTGGCCGGTTGCCGGGTGGTGTCGTAATCCTGCTTTTCATGAATCCAGCGGATGCTGCCGGCGTTGGCATCCTTGAGGCCGTTGCCGTGGTCGAAGTAGGCGAAGTCGATAACCATGCCGGCTTTCAGGTCACGGCCTGGGTACTTGAATGGATCAACCACCACAGTGTTGGCTGGGGCCTGGTCCAGGATGGAGTCGCCCTTCATGGTGTTGGCGATTTGGAGAACGTCGGAGCCGGGCACCGGCCGCAGTTCGGCGTACTCGATCACGTTGATTTTAACTGGTTCGTAGTCGTCGAGGCGGTCACTGGTTACCCGGCGAATGCTAGGCAGCCCGCGGACCAGCTGGTGGGGGTCGAGTTCAACGATGTCACCATCTTCAACGGGGAAGTGGAGCTGGTGCAGGATGGCCTCTGAGTAGTAGCGGTGGTTAATCTCGGCCCCGCTCAGCTTCCGGTGAACCAGGTACAGGTTGTCGGCCGCTAACCGTTCCTCAGCACTGATTTCTTTGGGGGCTTCTGGTTCCGCTGAAACATGGACCCGCGGCGTTTTTTGCGGAACGTCAGTTTCACCAGGCTGGTTGGATGGCCCCGTCAGCAGGGAGTGGAGCGTCCGGCGCGCCGCGGGTGAGATCGGCTGCTCATTGCGTTGGCGAGCTTGGTAGCGCCGGTGAACGGGTTTCTTCTCGTCGTGCTGGGGAGCAGGGGTTGCGACCGGCTCGTCGTAGTGATTAAGAATATTGATGACGGTGGAGAGACTGCGCAGGGTCTGTTGGAGACTGTGCTGGTCGGCACCGGTATTTTCAAGCAAGGTGATTAATTCTTGCCGATAATCGTAAATCTTCATACTGATCGATTCCTTTCAATTCATGACTATCTCAATAATACCAAGATGTCCACTAGATGTCAGTTCAAACGGTCATCCGGGCAGTGAAACGACGGAAAAATCCTGTATAATGGCTGTAGGATAAACTTTTGATAAGGATGAGGCGAGTAGAATGGCAAGACGAACGATAAAATTATTTTCCCATAATGACCTGGATGGCTTCGGTGCCCCTCTGTTGCTGAAAACCGTCCAGCCGATCATGTTTGACGATGTTGAATTTGACATGACCAACTGCGGGGCCGGGCGGATTGACGATGAGTTTGCTCGCTGGATGCGGACCCCTGAGGCCAGTCGCTTCACGGATGTTTACATCATGGACATGACGCCCGACAGCGAGTACACCTTCCAGCAGCTCAACGCCAACTTCGCCAATCACTGGCTGGTATTTGACCACCATGAGAGCGAGGAGGCATTGCGTAATAAATACGCTGCTAACAGTGTGACGGCGGCCGATGACAAAATCAACCCGAGTGCCACCAGCCTGGTCTGGGACTGGCTAAAAAAGCAGCTGCACTTTAATGACCTGCCGAGTTCACGGCAGGATGAGTTGGCTTACCTGGTTGAACTGATTCGGGCCTATGATACCTGGGATTGGCAGAATGATCCGGATATGAGTGCTGAGGAACGGACAGCGGCTGATAACCTTGACCAGCTGTTTTGGTTCTACCCACTTCAGGATTCAGAATCGTTTGTTCAGGATGTTTTAGCAGCGGGCTGGCCGAAGTACCAGCAGGCTAACCAGTTGTTGATTCATACCTTAAATGAGCGGCGGACGAAGTACTTGAAGAGTCACCTCAAGGATCTGATCAAAACGACGATTGCGGGGCATAAGTTTGGGGTGGTCTACGCCGACGATTACAAGTCCGAGATTGCCCATGAATTGTTGGAACAGAATCCCGATGTAGATGCTGCTTTGGTTGTGAGTCCGGTCAGTGTTTCCCTGCGGAGCAACGGAAAGTTGGATGTTGCTAAGTTTGCCGAAAAGTACTTTAACGGTGGTGGTCACGCCGATGCTGCCGGTGGTCGGTTAACCGTCAATCCGGTTCAAGTTGGGGAGCAGGCCGTAATTGACGACCTTACTCAGACGATCAAGAACCAACAAGAAGAGCAAGAGTCCACGGAGAGTACGCTGGCTGATAATCTCGATCCCGAAGTGGCTGCCAAGATGGCGGCCCTGTTTAAGAAGCAGGATTAGTAATTTTAAACGCAAGAAGGTGCCATTCAGGACAACTAAAATCCTGAATGACACCTTTTTCATTGGGAAGGAGCATCAGTTCATGGGGTAGGGAACCAGGTGCAACCGGCCGTGGATGTACTCCCCCAAGAAGATGTCTCGAACATCATTATAGCCGGCTTGGGCGACCTGGTTTCTGACCCACTCTTCATCATGGTGGATCAGTTCGAGGACGTCCTGGTTGATCCGCCCGTCATTGATCAGCGGGAAACGGATATTTTCCTCATCGTTCTCGATTACCACGAGCTGACCGTTTTGTTCTAAGACTCCGCTTTTGACCCGGCTGACCTCGTAGATTCCCCGGCTACGGAGCTGGAACATCAGGTCGTTGGCCGAAATTCCGGCGCGGATGCAGTTGTTGACCAGGACCTGACCGTTGCGGATCAGCAGCTTAGGTTGCCCATCGACGACCCGCTGGACCAGAGAATTATGCTCCTTAGCAAACTTCACCACGAAGACAATCAACGTCCAGATCAGCAGGACCATGATGAACTGTAGGACGGTGATGTTGCTGTTGTAGATAATCCCGCCGATGATTCCCCCGAGGACGTAGTTTTGGACCTGGTCGATCGGGGAGGTGGGTGCCAGGGGACCCTTGCCCAGAATGTTAATTTGCAGGATTAGACAGAGCATCCCGAGAATAAACTTGATTGTGATTAAACCGTAATCCATCTGGATGCCTCCCTAGTCTTGAATGTTGACGCGATGATCGACGACGTGGGTCCTGGTGAGGGTATAGTTATCCTCATTGGGGCTGAAGTTGACTCGGTAGTCCTGCTTCTTAAAGCGGACGATGATCCCATCGTTTAGGGTCGTTGAGTTGACCAGCACCTGGCTGGGCTTGAGATGGTGGTCGCGGGCAACCGCCCGGATGAAGGGGCGCATCTGCGTCGACTGAAAGTACTGCGCCTGGCTCTTTTCCATGTTGGTCACCTGGAGGCCGCAGAAGATGAGCAAAAGCAAGAGGATGATGATCCCCAGGTCGCGGTACTTAGTCTGCAGCTGGTGGTGGAAGTAGTAGAGGAGGGTCCCGAGCAGAAGGACGAGGAGGGTCAGAATGATCGTGTAATTGATCAGGGTGTCAAACTGCTGGTGGGTGGCCAGGTAGTGATCAGTGTAGAAGGTCATAGTACTAGATCTTCAGCAGGTCGGCAGGGGTGGTCAATGGGAAGTCCGCGTTTTTGATGGCATCCGGATTGGCGGAACCGTAGAGGGCCCCGGCAAACTTGATCCCAGCGGCCTTGGCAGCCTTGAGGTCATTGATGGTGTCACCGACGTAGACAGAGGTTTCTGGATCAGCGCCCATTTTGTCAATTGCTGCCAGGATCGGTTCCGGATCCGGCTTGTGCTTGCTGGTATCGTCCGAGGTGATTACGGTATCAAAGAGCTTGGCAAAGGCAAACTGCTGCTTGAAGTGATCGTACTCCGACTGGAGCTTGGATGTGGCAACCGCCAGATTTTTGCCCTGGTCGGCCAGCGCTTGCAAGGCCTCCGGGATGCCGGGCAGGATCTTCGTCCGGTCCTCACGCTGGTAGGAGAGGGCAAACCATTCCTTGACCATTGGAGCAATGTCCTCTTCCTTGACCCCGAAAATTCGCAGGGCGTCGACCCCGGTGATCCCGAACAGGCGGTGCATGGTTTCTTCTTCGTCTTCGGGAGCGACGTGGTAGCCGTGCTTGCGGAGCGTCTGGATCATTGCTGGCATATACATGTCGAGGGTGTCGATCAGGGTACCGTCGATATCAAAAATAAAGTTTTGCATTTTCTTCGTCATTAGGGAGCTTCCTTTCGTTCAATGAACATTATTAAGTCAATTGTAGCAAAAAAACGTGGTGGCTCAAGGCTGAGCTGCCACGTTTTTAGTTTAGTTAGATTTCGCATTCGTCGTGCGTTGCCGCTGGAAACGGATCAGCTTGTCAAATTCCGTACACAACATGATCAAGGCTGAAATGATAATCACTGCCAGCCATTCGAGCGGGCTGATCCCCGCAACGTGGAAGGCTTCCTGCATGAACGGCACGTAAGTGAAAATCAACTGGAAGACAATCAAGAGGGCGATTACTCCCCAGGCCTTACCGCTGATTGACTTGATCTGGCCCAGACCGTACTGGTCGGTCCGGATAGAGAAGAAGTAGAAGATCTTGCTGATAACGATGGTGTTGATCATCATGGTGGTAGCGTTAGTGATACTAGAACCGGAGCCCACGAACCACTCGTAACCGATCAGCGAGAAGATCGCGATCAAGGCGGATACGTACCCCATCTGAATCAGGTCGTGCCGGTTCATCAGCCGTTGGGTAACCGGCCGCGGTGCACGCTCCATGATCCCCTTTTCGGCCCGTTCGAAGACGAAGGCAAACTGGATCGTGATGGCAGCGATCAGGTTGATCCATAACAGCTGCACCGGCATTAATGGCACTTCCTGTCCAGTCAGAATGGAGAAGGCCACCACCAGCCCTTCGGAGAATGAGGTTGGCAGAAGGAAGAGGATACTCTTCTTGATGTTATCATAGATCCGCCGCCCTTCCTTGATAACGGCAGACATCGTCGCAAAGTTGTCGTCACCGAGGATCATGTCCGCGGCATCCTTGGCCACGTCGGTCCCCTTGATTCCCATGGCAACCCCAATGTCGGCACGCTTCAGAGCGGGAGCATCGTTGACCCCGTCCCCGACCATGGCGGTCACCTGCTGCTTGTTCTGCAGGGCCTCGATGATCTCGAGCTTGTTCTGCGGCGTCGTCCGGGCAAAGACCTGGGTATTCATGGCGACGTCACCCCGGTCCTTCTCGTCTAAGGCGTCCCACTCAGCGCCGGTGATGGCGTGGATTGGGCCGTTCGTCAAGCCGAGCTGCTTACCGATTGCCCGCGCGGTCTGTGGGTCATCACCCGTGATCATCTTGACGGAAACGCCCGCCTGGTTCATTTGCTTGAGGGCCGCAATGACTTCCTCACGCGGGGCATCCTGCAGGGCAGCCAGCCCGAGGAGGTGAATTCCCTGGTAGAGGTGGTCATGTTCAACCTCCATCAGGTTCTTACCCTTCACTGGCTGGTAACCGACGGCGATGACCCGCTTACCCTGCTTGGACCATTGGTCAACTCGGCCTTCCCACTTCTTGAGGTCGAAGTGCGGGTCTTCCTTGGCAGCCATTTCGAAGAGTTTGTCCGGCGACCCCTTAACGAAGATCACCTGCTGACCGGTCTGAGAATCCGCCGTCAGCTCCGCAATGTAGCGGTAGTCGGAATCAAACGGCAGGAGGTCGATGGCCTTGTACGGGGATTTGAAATCGGCACCAAAGGCCTTGTGGTAGAGGGTCAGGAAGGCCCCATCGGTTGGTTCCCCGTTGATGTGCCACTTGCCATCCTCCTGGCTTAAGACCGTATCGTTAGCCTGGTAGCCGGCCTCCACAAAGAGCTTGAGCTGGTCCGTCAGTTCGGCCGGTTGACCGTCCTTCAAAATCTGGCCATCTGGGGCGTACCCGGTTCCGGTAACCGTGTAGTGATTGTCGCCAACCCAAAGCTCGATCGCGGTCATCTCGTTCTTGGTCAGGGTCCCGGTCTTGTCGGTCGCAATGACGTCGACGGAACCCAGTGTTTCCACGGCCGGCATTGACTTGATGATGGTCTTATACTTCTTGGCCATCTTGCTAACCCCAAACGCCAAAATCACGGAAGTCGTGGCTGGTAAACCTTCTGGGATTGAACCCACTAGCATGGCAACCACGGCCAGCGCCAGGGCAGGCAGGGAGTAGATCTGGAGAATGAAGCCGACGATGAAGACGATCACGGAACCAGTGATGGTGATGTAGGAAACCACCTTACCAACATGGTCAATTTCCTGTGTCAGCGGCGTCTTCTTCTGCTTGATGTGAGCCACTTCCTGGGAGATCTTCCCAATCTCGGTGTTCTCGGCAGTGGCTATCACAACCCCGATTCCACTACCACTGGTAACCATGGTTGAGGCGTAAGCCATGTTGACTCGGTCGGCCAACGGCACGTTGTCGTCAGTGAGGGCCGTGTCGGTTTTGATCACCGAGTTGGTTTCCCCGGTCAGGGCCGATTCCTCGATTCGGAGATTGTCGGCCGAAACGATCCGCAGGTCAGCCGGCACATTGTCCCCGGCTTCAAGGAAGACGACATCTCCCACCACCAGGTTGGCGGCATCGATGTCCTGTCGCTGACCGTCACGGTAGACGGTCGCCCGCGGAGCCATCATCTCCTTGATCTTTGCCAAGGCGTTGGCCGCGCTGGTTTCCTGGAAGTAGCCGATCAGCGAGTTCAGGACCACAACGGCGGCGATAACGATAGCATCGGTGTAGTGACCGATTAGAATGGTCAAGACCGTTGCCACCAGTAAGATATAAATCACGATGTTGTTGAACTGCCGCAGGAAGATCTTCCACTTTGGCGTGGGCTTGACCTCCAAGACATTGGGGCCGTTCTTTTGTAGCCGCGCCTGGGCCTCCTGTTGACTTAGTCCAGCTGTGAACTTTGTCAGGCCGTATTGTTGCTTTATCTCGTCCTTTGTTAATTGGTAATCTTGTCTCATTTTTCACCCTTTTTCCAAAAAATCCTTAGTAGTAATAGAGCCAGGTTCCTGAAACTAATACCCCATCAGGAACCGTCATCAGTGAAGCCAAATTGTTTTTTACTTTAATCAGTCCTTCTTATTTTTCGTAAGAATATCATACCATATTTCACATGCTGAAATAGCGAAGTTAAGGTATTTTTAAGAATTAATTCACAAGCGTTTTAAAAATAAAACAGCTTCTTTTCTGCAGGAAAAGAAGCCGTTAAAAATTACTTGTTGAAGGTATTATTTTCCACCTGCCGGATGAAGTCGGCGAGGTGCTTGTAGTAAACGTCTGGGTTGTCGACCATGTGGTGGTGACCACCTTCTGGCGTGGTGACGAACTTAGCGTTAGGAATCAGTTCGGCCATCTTCTTTCCGGTAGCCAGGGGCATCGATTCGTGTTCCCCAAAGGTGATCAGGGTTGGCGTCTTGATCTTCTTCAGCTGGTCGCGGAAGTGCCAGTCCTTCAGCTTCCCGGTGATGACGAATTCGTTGTCGCCCTGGAAGACGTTGTAGACCGCGTCGCCGCCGAGGTCCTTTAAGTGGTAGAGCTTTGATGGCTGGCGCCGGTCAATGTAGTTTTCGTTCATGACCTGGACGTATTCCTGGTACTTTGGGTTGCTGTAGTCGTTATTAGCCTCGCACTGCTTCATGAAGGCCACGGCCTGTGGAGAGAGGGTCTTCTCGCGTAAGGCGTTGATGTGGTCGACGTATTCGTCGATCTCATCGACCATTGATGAAATGATGGCACCCTTGAGGTGTTGACCGTACTTGACGGCGTACTCCTGAACCAGCAGGCCACCCCAGCTCTGGCCGATCAGGTAGAAGTTATCCAGACCGAGCTTTTGCCGAACTTCTTCGACCTCGTCTAGGAAGTAGTCATAGGTGAGGTACTTCTTGGCGATGGCGGGGTCGGAGTAGTCGGGCTGGTCGGAGTAGAGGGAACCCAATTGGTCGTACATCGTGACCTGGACATTGAGTCCTTGCTTAGCCAATTGCTCAGCAGCATCTTCCCAGTATTCGTGGTTGCCGCCGGGACCGCCGTGCAGGGCGAGCAGGTGGATATCCCCTTCGCCCTGGGTGTTGGTCCAGAGGTGGTAGCCGTTATCCAGCGTTAAAATCTTGGTTCCTTGTTTCAAATCTCATTCTCTCCTTAATATTTACTAAGCGAATATTAAGATTATTCTAACGCAGATCCGCAACTTAGTTCAAGTGATTAACGCCGGGGACCGTTAAAATAGCGTTTTCAAGGCTAATTTGGTAGTTGATATCCTCGTTGCCCTGCAGGGTAAATGCATAATCGGTTGCATAAATAATCAGTCCCAAGCGGTGGCCAGCAACCAGCCGGTGGAAGATTGGTTGAAGATCAAAGGAAACGTTAACCAATTCGTGGGGATTCAAGGGATCAACTGTTGCCGGGTCGTGCCGATTTTGCAGGTTGATGTGGCCTCGGGCGATCACCTTGTAGTCGGTAGGCTTCTTTTCTAAACGGAACTCGCGGAGGTCGTCGCTTGCCCAGTGGTAGCCCAGCCGGAGTCCACCGCGGTTGATGATCACGGGGCTGGCGGTGAGTCGCCGGTCTGTTCCTAAGTCGATGAGTTCCGCACTGAGCAGGCCGTGGTCGCTGGAACTGGCAACGGCTAGACTGACCCGTGGGGTTCCCCGCAGTAGGAGATCGTGTTCGACCGCCTGGGAGGTGAAGCGGTGGCTGAAGCGGCCTGGATCGGCGAACAGGGCTGCCTGCCACTTAGCCGGATCCTTGCACCATGCCTGATAGGTAGCGTCATCGTGGTGGTCATTGAAGATGACGTCCTTGGCGACGTGGACATTGCCATCGATCAGGCTATTTTCATCCATGTGAAGGGTCAGGGCTTGGCCAGCCGTCCAGTGGTCATAAGCCGTCCAGGTCTCGGGCTGGGCATTGTCTTGGACGAGGACCTTTGGGAGAACCTGGTCAGCTTGGTTGTCGATATCCCAGAGCTTGTTAGCTAGCCAGAGGTTAACCATCTCAGAGAAGTCGAGTGACTGGAAGGCGTTGATGTAGATGTGCTGTCCCTGGTGGAGGACTAATTTGCTGGTGACGGGCAGTTCTTGTAGGGCATCGTACAGGGCCTTAACGTTGCTAGGCTTAACGTTGGTGTCGTTTAAGCCGTGGACCATCATCACGGCCGCCTTGATCCCCTTGATGTCCTTGCGGTAGTTGCGCCGGTCCCAGAAGGCGTTGTAGTTTCCCGTCTGCCGGTCCATGGCTTGAGCCAGCTGGTGAATGTATTTATCATAGGTTGGCTTGATCCGGGCAAAGTCAGCGGGGCGCTTGGTTCGGCTGAAGGTCTCGTCGGCTAGGGTATCGGCGTCTTCACCTTGGAATCCCCCGGCGGCCCGGACTAGGCCGTTTTCCCGGTAGTAGTCGTACCAGCTGGAAATGGCGGCCTCACTGATGATGGCCCGCAATCCAGGAACGCCCGTAGTGGCAACGGCGGTGGCCAGGGTCCCGAGGTATGAACGGCCGGTCATGGCGACGTTGCCGTTGCACCAGTCGGCATCGACGGTGATCCCGCCGGTCCGGTCAGTGAAGGCCCGCCGGTCGCCGTGGAGCCATTCTACAACGGCCTTCATCGAGTCCGTCTGCTCTGGGGAGCCGCAGGTCTGCAGGCCGTCGGAATCCTTCGTCCCGATGCCGGCGGCGTAGACAATCGCGTAACCGCGGACGGCCAGGTAGTTGTTGAGAGTGTAGGCGGGGCTGTCACTGAAGTGCTGGGTTGCCTGCTGGGCGTGTCCCGTCACGGTCCGGTGACTAAATTCGGTTGGGAAGGTCATTTCAACTGGTTCGGTTTGTCCTGCTTCTTTGTGGGTGATCGGGTGGTTAACCTTGTGGGTGGCCTGGTCGCCCCACTCGTCGTTGGTACCCTGGTTGTACGGGCTGGCGGTAAAGATGGCGGGAACTCGCAGGCCATGGCTGGATTCAATCGGCCGGATGATCTCCGCCTTGACGAGGTCGGCTTGGCCATCGAAGTCGGTGTCCATGTCGGTCTCAACGTAGACGACCTCCCGGATGAACTGAGCGGGGTCGAAACTGGCCAAAGGTTTACCGTTGAAGAAGAGCGGCTTTTGGTCGGCCGGCAGCTGGTAGGACCAGGCCAGAAAACCATCCGCGGTCAGCTGGTCAACGAAGATCTGCCCACCCTTCCCACGGGTGTTTAAGAGGAGGTAGTAGGCACTGGCGACGTCCCGTGCGGTCCACTGATCATGTTCTTCCGCTGGGAGACCAAACTTGTGCCAGGCCGCTAGCGGGTCGGCGAGTTGGAAGTCGACGCCGGGTTCAAAGCCTAACAGCTGGAGGGCAAGTCGGTAGAAGACCGCATTCGTCAGTGCTTGGTCACTGGTAAACCAGTCATCGAGGGCGACGGTCGGGGTAGCCAACAGGTCATGGAGCCACTCCTTGCCGGTTAGTGGCATGGCACAGGAGAGGTGGGTGCGGACCAGGAGTGTTTCAAGCAGTTCCTTAGCGCCCATTGTGGCCTGCTCATCACCTTTGAGCAGGCGGAGTTCTTTGAGCTCGGCCTGCCGCTGGGCGGGGCTGGTTGGTGCGATACTGAATTGGTTGATTTTCATAATAAACACCTCGCAAAGTTTTCTATCCTTATTATCGCACTGATGGCGAAATTAATCAGTTTTGGCGGGCGCTTTTCCGGCCCAGAAAGGGTATAATTTATCTGTTTGCAAAGTTTTAGATAGGAAAGATGGTGAGCAGCAATGAGCAATAACATCATGGAGTTTCGGCATGTCTCTCAGCAGTTCGGCGATAACGTGGTCCTGCGCGACATTGACTTTGAGATTGAGGCCGGCAAATTCTACACCCTGCTGGGTCCATCCGGCTCCGGGAAAACCACAATTCTGCGCCTGATTGCCGGCTTTGACCAGCCGACCAGCGGTGATATTTACTTCGACGGGCGGCGGATCAATGACGTCCCGGCCAACCGCCGCCAGGTCAACACGGTCTTTCAGGACTATGCTCTTTTTCCGCACATGAACGTGGCGGAAAACGTGGCGTTCGGCCTGCAGATCAAGGGGGTTAAGAAAGGTGAGATTGACCAGCGGGTGAAGGAGGCCCTCCACCTAGTTCAACTGGATGGTTACGGCCAGCGGGAGATCACTGCCATGTCCGGTGGACAAAGGCAACGGGTAGCGATTGCCCGAGCGATCGTCAACCGGCCAAAACTCCTGCTCTTAGATGAAGCCCTGTCCGCCTTGGACCACAAGCTGCGGGTACAGATGCAGACTGAATTGCGACAGCTTCAACGGCAACTAGGAATCACCTTTATCTTCGTCACCCACGATCAGGAAGAGGCGCTGGCGATGAGTGACCAGATCATGATTATCAACGACGGGACGATCCAACAGAGCGGAACCCCGGTCGACATTTATGATGAGCCCTTGAACCACTTTGTCGCCGACTTTATCGGGGAGAGCAACATTGTCCCCGGCGTGATGAAGGAAGACTACCTGGTGACGATCGATGGCCAGGACTTCGAGTGCGTCGACGCCGGGATGCGGCCTAATGAACGCGTCGAGGTGGTGATCCGGCCTGAGGACCTGGACATCACCACGGTTGATCAGGGCAAGCTGACGGTCACCGTCGACACGCAGCTCTTCCGGGGCGTCGATTACCAGATCACCGCCCACGACCAGCGCAACCACGAATGGCGGATCAACTCCATCCACAAGACCACGGTGGGGGCCCAGGTTGGTCTGGCCTTTGACCCAGAAGACATCCATGTGATGCGTTACAACGAAAGCGAGGAGGACTTTGACGCCCGCCTGGATAGCTATGAGGAGGACGACTGATGCGGCAGAAAGTACTCTTCACCCTTCCTTATACGCTCTGGATATTGCTCTTTGTGATCGCCCCGCTCGTGCTGATCTTCTACCAATCGTTCTTCAACATTGATGGTCAGGCGACCCTGAGCAATTACGCGACCTACCTGACCTCGCGGGTCTATCTCAAGATGACCCTCAACTCGGTCTGGTACGCCTTTTTGATTACCCTGGTAACGCTGGTGATCAGCTACCCGACCGCCTACGTCTTGAATCGGTTGCCGAACAAGCAGTTCTGGCTTCTCTTGGTGATCCTGCCAACCTGGATCAACCTCCTACTGAAGACCTACGCCTTCATCGGCCTCTTCAGTCAGACGGGGACGGTCAACCAGTTCCTGCGCTTTGTCGGCCTGGGCAGCCATCAGTTGTTGTTCACCGATGCCAGCTTCATGTTTGTGGCGGCCTACATTGAGATCCCCTTTATGGTCCTGCCGATCTTTAACTCACTGGCTGAGATCAGCCCGTCACTGATCAATGCCAGCAAGGACCTCGGGGCGAGCCAGTGGCAGACCTTTACCAAGGTTGTCTGGCCGCTGTCTTTACCGGGGGTCAAGGCCGGGATTCAGGCCGTCTTCATCCCGTCGCTCTCCCTCTTCATGATCACCCGGCTGATCGGCGGAAACCGGGTCATCACCCTGGGGACCGCGATCGAGGAGCACTTTTTGACCACCCAGAATTGGGGAATGGGCTCGACCATCGGGGTGATCTTGATCTTGGCAATGTTTCTGGTCATGTTTGTCACCGGTGAGGGCCGGCAGAAAGGAGGTCACCGCGGATGAAAAAGCACCGTTTTACCTGGGGCGGCCTGTACCTGGCCCTGGTTTTTGTGATCCTGTATGCCCCGATCCTGTATCTAATGATTTTTTCCTTCAGTGCCGGCAAGACGATGGAGAAGTATCACGGCTTCTCCTTCCAGCACTACGCGGACCTCTTTGCCGACGGGCGAATGATCACGATTGTTATCAATACCCTGATCGTGGCCCTGCTGGCGTCGCTGATTGCGACCATCATCGGTACGATAGGAGCACTGATGATCAAGAATAGCCGGGGAACCTGGCGTAATAGTCTCATGTCCTTGAACAACGTCCTGATGGTTTCACCAGACGTCATCATCGGGGCCAGTTTTCTGATCTTCTTCACTGTCCTCGGCATTCGGCTGGGCTTCATGTCGGTCCTGCTCAGCCACATCGCCTTTTGTATCCCGATCGTAGTGCTGATGGTGCTGCCCAAGCTCAACGAGTTGTCGCCGACCCTAGTCGATGCCGCCTATGACCTGGGGGCTTCGCGTTGGCAGGCCCTCTCCCGGGTCGTTCTGCCGGCCATTGCGCCGGGGATTTTCGCCGGCTACTTTATGGCCCTGACCTATTCGCTGGATGATTTTGCCGTGACCTTCTTTGTCACTGGGAATGGCTTCTCAACTTTGTCGGTGGAGATCTACTCCCGGGCGCGGCAGGGAATCAACCTGGAGATTAACGCCCTGTCAACCCTGATGTTCATCGTCTCGCTAATGCTGGTAGTCGGTTACTACTTCATCAGCAAGCATAGTGGCCGCCGCAATCGGATCGTGGCCGTAAAGGAGGGGGATGCCCAATGAAAAAGCTGTTTGCTGCCATGGCGGGGATCCTGGCCCTCTGCCTGCTGCTGGCCTTTGGCGAATACGCCTTGAACCGGCGGACTGACCAGGCCGGCCGGCGCACGGTTACCATCTACAACTGGGGGGACTACGTTGATCCGGCCTTGATCACCAAGTTTGAACACCAGACCGGCTACCACGTCGATTACGAGACCTTCGACAGTAACGAGTCGATGCTGACTAAGATTCGCCAGGGTGGGACCAACTATGACCTGGTGATTCCCAGCGAGTACACGGTTCAGCGGATGAAAAAGGAGCACCTGATTGCGCCCCTAGACCACCGGAAGTTGCCGAACCTGCGCTACATCGATCCCCAATTCTTGAACCGGTCCTTTGATCCGGGCAACCGCTACTCGGTGCCGTATTTCTGGGGGACGCTCGGGATCATCTATAACGACCAGATGGTGGACGGGCGCGACGTCCAGCACTGGGCCCAGCTGTGGAACCCGCGATTGAAGAACAACGTGATGCTGATCGACAGCGCCCGGGACGTCTTCGCTATGGCCCTGATCACCCAGGGGGACTCGGTCAACACTACCAACTATCACCAGCTCCGGCGAGCCCAACGCCACCTCAAGCAATTGACTCCCAACGTCAAGGCGGTCATTGCCGACGAGATGAAGATGTATATGGAACAAAACGAGGCGGCGGTCGGGGTGACCTACTCGGGGGATGCCCGCGAGATGATGAGTGTCAACCACCACCTTCACTACGTCGTACCGAGTGAGGGAAGCAACATCTGGTTTGACAACATGGTGATTCCAAAATCTGCCCGGAATAAGAAAGCTGCCTACCAGTTTATCAACTTCATGCTACAGCCTGCCAACGCGGCGCAAAATGCCCGTTATGTTGGCTATGCGACCCCTAACCGAAAGGCCAAGCAATTGCTGCCTAAGAGCGTGACTGAAAATCGGGCGTTCTACCCGCCACAAAGCACGATGAAGCACCTGCAGACGTATCGCGACCTGCCGCTGCACGTGTTGGGCGAGTACAATGACCTCTTCCTTGAGTTTAAGATGTTTGCCAAGTGACCTGAAGCTATTTAAGTGGCCCCATATCCAACTTCTTTGGATGCGGGGCCACTTTTTTCACTGCCTGTTTTACAATATTTCAAAAAGACTTGAACAAATGTAAAACGAGTGCTACAATCATTTTGTAAACAAAGAGGAGGAATTAATCATGGAATTTAACAAGTACATCGACCACACCTTATTAGCACCCGACGCAACTGAAGAACAGATCGACACGGTCATCAAGCAGGCCATCGACAACCACTTCCACACGGTAATGGTTAACCCATACTGGGTTGCCAAGGTTCATAAGGCGCTGGCCGGCACTGATGTTGTTACGGCATGCGTGATTGGTTTCCCACTCGGGGCCAACACCACTAAGATCAAGGTTGCCGAGTCCGAAGATGCCATTGAAAATGGGGTTGATGAACTCGATATGGTGATGAACATCGGTGAAATGAAGTCCAAGCACTACGACAAGGTTGAAGAAGACATCCAAGCCGTTGTTGACGCTGGTCACAAGGCGGGCAAGGTTGTTAAGGTCATCATCGAAAGCTGCCTGTTGACTGATGATGAGATTACCAAGGCTTCTCAGATTGTTGCCAAGACTGGTGCTGACTTTGTCAAGACTTCCACTGGTTTCTCTACTGAAGGGGCAACGGTTCACGCCGTTGAACTGATGGCTGCTGCAACGAAGGGTACGAACACGGCAGTTAAGGCTTCCGGTGGTATCCACTCTGCTGAAGAGGCACAAGCAATGATTGATGCTGGTGCTACCCGTCTTGGGGTTAGCCACAGTATGAAGGTTATCGGTAAGGAATAATTAAGTAAGAAGCTGGGAAAAGTGGTTGGATTGCCAACCACTTTTTAATTTAAGAACGAGGTATTAGATGGATACAAAGCATCAAATTAAGCAGGCGGTAGCGATCAGCCGTCTCTACTACCTGGAAGGGGCGACCCAGGCGCAGATCGCCAAGAAGCTGAACCTCTCGCGGCCGACCATCTCGCGGGCCCTCCAGTATGCCCGGGACAACAACATCGTAAACATTCAGGTGACCGATCCCTTGAGCAATGCTGATGACCTCAAGGCGCAACTGCAACGTAAATACCGGCTTGATGATGTTGTGATCGCCGACGTAGGGCCGGCGGGTAATTATCAAGAAGACCTCGACCTGCTGGGGCAGGCCGCCGCTTCTTATTTGCCGCAGATCATTCAAGATAACGATACGATTGGAATCAGCTGGGGCCGCACTCTGGCTTCCGTGGCCCGCCACCTTCAGCCAAGCGAACGCAAAAACGTGCAGGTGGTCTACCTGAAGGGAACGGTCGCCAACTCGACCCATAATAACTTCGTCGTTGAGGTAACTAAGCACTTCAACGCCTGCTATCATACCCAGGCGGAAATTCTGCCGCTGCCCGTAATCTTCGATAATGAGGAAATCAAGAAAATGGTCGTCCAGGATCGCTTCATTCATAGCATCCTGACCGCTGCCCAGCAGGCTCAGGTCGCCCTCTTTACGGTAGGAACGACCGCGCCGGATGCCACCCTGTTTGAACTCGGCTACTTGACTAAAAAAGAAATCGCTGAGTTGCAAAAAGAGTCGGTCGGGGACATTGTTTCCCAATTTGTTGACGCTGGCGGTAAAATTGTTGATCCGGCGTTGACCGCTCGGACGGTGGCCCTGCCGATCGAGCAGATGAAGGAAAAACGCCAGGCCGTACTGATCGCCGGCGGAATGGCAAAATTGCCGGCAATCCGGGCTGCATTGGCTGGCCGATATGCTAACGTCCTGGTGACCGATGCTAACGTAGCGTTGCACCTAATTGAGGACTAATAAAAAAGGCTTCGAGGATTTCCCGAAGCCTTTTGCTTAGTTATTCTTATTCAATTTACTGTGCCGGTAACCGTAGGCAAAGTAGATAATGATTCCGATGGTGAACCAGATTCCCGCACCGATGTAGGTGGTCTTGGACAGCTGGGTCATCATTCCCAGGCAGGCCAAACCAGAGAGGATTGGCAGGACTGGGTAGAGCGGCACCTTGAAGCCGCCCCGGTTGCCGATATCCTTCCGGCGGCGCAGGGGGATGATCCCGAACGATACCAGGGTGAAGGCAAACAGGGTCCCGATGTTGACCAGACTGGTCAATTCATCCAGTGGCACCAGGCCACCCATGATGGCAATGATAATTGAGACTACCCAGAGGGCAATCTGTGGTGAGTGGTGTTTTTCATCGAACTGGGCTAGCTTGGAAGGTAATAGCCCGTCACGACCAATCGCGTAAACCAACCGGGAGCTGGAGTAGATCATGGAGATCATCATGGTGAACATCCCCACGAGGGCCCCGATGGACAAGAGGTCGGCCAGCCAACCGTGGTGGACCAGCTGCAGGGCGTAGGCGACCGGGTTAGCGACGTTTAGCTTAGTGTACTTAACCATCCCGGTAAGGACGGCGGCCACACCCATGTAGAGAATGGTAGCGATCACCAATGTCCCAATGATCCCGATCGGCATGTTTTTCTTTGGATTTTTGACTTCAGCGGCTGAACTGGAAACCACGTCGAAGCCCAGGTAGGCAAAGAAACCGAGCGTGGCCCCGTGAATGACACCCTTGAAGTGGTAGGGCATGAATGGGTGGTAATTGCTTGGCTTGATGAAGAACAGGCCCACCCCAATAAAGATCAGAATAATTGCTAGTTTCAATACCACGGCAAAGTCATTGATCCGCATCGATGATTGCATCCCGTGAGCGAGCATCAGCGCGATCAGCAGGACAATCGCCACTGCCACGATGTTGACGTAGGTGCCGTGAGCCGGATCGAAGGGACCGCTTAAGGCCTTGGGCAACTTAAGACCAAACGAATTAATCAGCGAATTAAAGTAGGCCGCCCACCCGGTAGAAACGGTCGCCACCGCGAGCATGTATTCCAGGACCAGGGCCCAGCCCAATAGCCAGCCGAAGAATTCACCGAAGACAATGTTACCGTATGAGTAGGCACTCCCGGCGACGGGAAGTGCTGAAGAGAACTCCGCATAACACATCGCAGCGAGGGCACAGACGATCGCGGAGAGGAAAAATGATAAGGTTACTCCTGGACCAGCTGATTGCGCGGCGATTGTTCCGGGAAGGATGAAGATCCCCGTCCCAATCACCGCTCCAATGCCGATCGCCATTAAATCTTTAGCGGTCATTGACTTAACGAACTTCTGGTCCGCCCCCAAGTAACGGTCAAGACTTTCCTTACGGAGAATGTTTAAGCCCATCGCTAAACCACCTTTCTTTGTTATAATAAAACGTAGTGCCTGAGTGCACTATTTATCTATTAATAATAACCAGCAATTAGATTAAAAGTCAATGAGAAAATTAAGACTAACTTAATAATATTAACCATATTGCTTAAGGAGAGGATTAGTTATGGCAATCGAAGTAACGAGTGGTGCAGTAGTATACCGGCGCACGGACTGTGGCATCGAATACCTCCTACTGGAGAGTCAGAACAAGGGCCACTTCTGGGGTTTCCCCAAGGGGCACGTCGAGGGAAACGAAAGCTTAAAGGAAACCGCTGAACGGGAGATCCGTGAAGAGACCCAGCTGGTATTACCGATCGATACGAGCTTCCACGTCTACACCGAGTACGACCTACCAAACGGCAACCGAAAGCAGATGACCCTCTATACCGCTAACTTAACCGATCATGAGGATATTCACCTCCAGGCTGAAGAGATCAAGAACTGCGGCTGGTTTAACTACCAAGATGCCCGGGAACGCCTGACCTACGATAACCTCAAGCAGCTGCTTGATCAGGTTAACGACCATCTGACGAAGTAGTTAAGTAATAATGGATAAAAAACACGTTTTTATTATTTGTGGGGCGGCCGGCTCCGGGAAGACAACGGTGGCCAACTACCTGCGTGAACATTACAATATGCACCGGGTGATTACCCACACGACCCGTGCGCCGCGGCCGGGTGAGCAGGATGGGGTTGACTACCATTTCGAAGACGATGCTTCAATGGCCCGCCGCCATTTATTGGAAAAGGTAACCTACGACGGCGCCCAGTATGGTTCATCCTACGAGGGCCTGGAAGAAGGCTGGCAGAACGGTCAAGACTGCGTGATCGTCCTGGATACGGCTGGGGCACTGACCTACCACCGAGAACTGGGCAGCCAGGCGGTGATCGTCTTCCTGACGGTTTCGAAAATGACTGTATTAGCTAAGCGGATGACCCAGCGTGGCGACCAGCGCAGTGCTATCGAGTCACGCTTGAGCAGCAAGGAATACCGGCGGGACCTTAATTTGCCGACGGAACTAGCCGGAATTGCCCACGTGATTACCAACGACCAGTGGAATGCGACCTGTCAGAAAATCGATCAGTTGGTCGGCAAAATAATGGCGGGTCCAGACAGTAATTAGAATAAAACGACTAGATAGGAGGAGTGATTGTGCAGGAATTGGTTGAACGGGCTCAGGAGGTCTTAAAAAAGCATCACCTGCGCTGGACCAAACAGCGCAAGATGATGATTACGGCGGTGGCCGAGGACCCGACTCGCTATGTTGACATCACTAGTGTCGACCAGTACCTGCGGCGTGCCTACCCGGGACTCAGCCACAACACGATCTACCGTAATTTTAAAGAGTTTGAGGAACTGGGAATCGTTGAGTTGCGCCAGCATGATGACCAGATGCAGGTCAAGTACTGTTGTGATTCGGTCCACCACCACCATTTCATCTGTGACCGGTGCGGCCGGGTTCAGGAAATCAAGATGATGCCCATTGATGACGCCTTTTTTGAGCGTCAGCTGCCAGGAATCAAGATTACCGGTCACAGCTTTGAGTTGCATGGGATCTGTGCCCAGTGCCGTGCAAAGGAATTGACCAACAAATAATCTTCAATTTTCCTTAACACTTTTTACTACAAAAGAGTGTATGATATTAGCTGAGAAAAGGAGAATAGCAATATGGCAGGAAAAATTCCACCTTTAGTAACCCCCTTTGCCCTGGTATCACTAGTTTTGGCACTGGGGGCAACCAACGTGGTTGTAAACAAGACCACTCATACCAACGAAGGGGCCAAGGTTAGCCGGGTTTCTTCGCAACGAACGGACGAATCCGTGTCAGGTGACAGTCAGAAATTTTCAAAAAATTCCAGTCGCGATGACGATGACGATGCTAACAGCAGTTCTGCTCAGCAACGTAGCAATAACGATAATAATCAGACTACAAAAACGAGCAACTCCAACAACGATAACGACGAAGACAACACACAGACTAACGAAAATACTAACCGGTCGACTGGCAATACCAATCAGGGTAGCAGCCAGACTACTAAGAGCAACCAAACGACTGGAACCACCGGCGGCACGCAAAGCAATACTGGCGGTAGCAATACCAGCCAGGAAACTGGAACCACTGGCGGTACTACGACTACGCAGAGCAACAACCAATAGGAGGTGTTGAATTAATATGTTTAGTTTCCTTGATATGATTAATTCATCACTGAGCTACTTCAACTTGGACGCCAAGCTGAAGAGCCGGATATATATCGGAATTGCGAGCCTGGGGGACATCTACCTGGTGTACGTTACCTTCCGGCTGTTCATGAACCACGTCTGGTTACGGGGGTTCCTCTATCTGCTGGCAGTCCTCGCAATCACTTACTTTCTCTACCTCAACTTCGTCTTCTACTTTCTTGGCAAGACTTCGCAACTGGACTTCTTGTCACCACGCTTTGCCAAGATCACTGGCCAGAAGTTTGAAACCTCAGGCAACACCACTCAGCCGTCCTTCAAGGCCCAGCAGCAGCTTGCCCGGGATTTAGCTAATAACTCTAACGGGGTGTTCAATGGTGCGGATACCATTCCGGCGGTAGTGGCGATTGATGACCATGAGCAGCGTAATCTCCAGGAAGTCGTTGACAGCCTCTTGGAACAGGGGATCTTCGTCAACAACTACAGCGGGCTCAGTGATCAGGAGATTGTTGAACAATACGCCCAGACCAACCAGCCGATCCCAGCCCTAAACGCTGGCTCGGTGCCGCCGTACTTTGAGCTGGTCCATGATCCGCTCCGGCACCGACTGGAAATCTACATCGGGATGAACCAGATGGAACGCCGGGCGGTTGGCCATATTGTCAAGATCGGGCTGACTGATGCGGCAACGGCCCATCACCGCTATCAGATCTATCTAGCAAATCTAGCCGTAGTTGGCGGCCCGAACAAGATCCCGGGCCGCCGGGGGTCGACTATTATGACGACGGCTGATTACGGGTTGAATGCTCAGGTCGCTTATCGTGAGCGCCAAAAAGAATAATATAAAATTGCAAAGTGAATTCTTTAACGAGGAATGTTAAAGAATTCACTTTTAATTTATAAAAATAATTATATTGAATGGCTGGAAATAAGAAAATCCTTTGTAATCGTTTTCGCAATGTGGTATTATACACATCGTTGTTTTGGTAAAGCGGTTTACTAAAACGTTAAACCGCAAAAAATATGGAGGATTGATTTGCAATGAAAAAGACTGGAATTATTAATTCAGAAATTTCCGCTGTTGTTGCCAACATGGGCCACATGGACTGGCTTTCAATCGGTGACGCCGGAATGCCGGTACCATTCGGAACTAAGAAGATCGACTTGGCACTCGACAAGGAACTGCCAAGTTTCATCGATGTGTTGAAGAACGTTTTGAAGGAAATGAAGGTTCAAAAGATCTACCTTGCTGAAGAGATCAAGGACCAAAATCCTGAACAATTGGCAGCCATTAAGGAAATTCTGCCGGACGTCGAAGTTGCCTTTGTTCCCCACAGCCAGCTGAAGAAGGACCTGGCCAAGACCCATGCCTTCATTCGGACTGGTGAAATGACACCATACTCCAACATCATCTTGGAATCCGGCGTAACTTTCTAGGAGGTCAATCATGGATAAAGCTAAAAAGCAAAGCTGGGAACAGCTGCCGAACGGTTACCTTAGCCGGACGCCAATGTTTCAATTCGTTATCTTATGCTTAATCTTCCCGTTATGGGGAGCGGCTGCCAGTCTGAACGATATCCTGATCACGCAGTTCAAGACGGTCTTCACTCTGAACGATACGGCCACGGCCTTCGTGCAGAGTGCCTTCTACGGTGGTTATTTCCTGATGGCTATTCCAGCCTCAATCTTGATCAAGAAGACATCCTACAAGCTTGCAATTTTAACTGGTTTGTTATTCTACATCATCGGTTGTGGGATGTTCTTCCCGGCTTCACACGTGGCCACTTACAGCATGTTTCTGGCTGCTATCTTCGCCATCGCGATCGGTCTGAGTTTCTTGGAAACCAGTTGTGATACCTACGCCACAATGTTCGGCCCACAGGCCACTGCTAACAAGCGGCTGAACATTGCTAACGTCTTGATCCCGCTTGGGGATATCATGGGGATCGTCCTCGGTAAGTACCTGATCTTCGGTGAGGGTGGTAACATTGCCGACAAGGTTGCTAAGATGTCCAAGGCTGAGGCAGAAGCCTACAACCAGCATCTGTTGCAACTGACCCTGCGGCCATACAAGTACATCCTGATCGTTTTGATCATCATCTTCATTGTCCTGGCCGTAACTAAGATGCCACGGGCTAAGGCCCTCTCAACCGGCTCAGCAGAAGCTCAACCAAAGCTGGGTGAGACCTTCAACTACCTCTTCCACAACAAGCGGTACATGAAGGGGGTTCTGTGCCAGTTCATCTACGCCGGAATGCAGACCACGGTTTGGTCCTTCACCATTCGGCTGGCTTTGCGGCTTGATTCTCACATCTCCGACTCCGCAGCTTCAACCTTCATGATCTACAGCTACATTGCTTGGTTCTTCGGTAAGCTGGTTGCCAACTGGTTCTTGGACCGCTACTCCATCACCAAGGTGCTGACTTGGTTCTCCCTGTTGGGGACGATTTCTCTGGTCGTAACCTTCACGGTGCCAAACATGACGGCCGTTATCGCTGCCATCACGACTAGTTTCTTCTTCGGTCCAGAATGGCCAACGATTTACGCTCACACCCTGGATCAAATTCACGAAAAGAAGTACACCGAAACCGGTGGTGCCTTCATCGTGATGTCGCTGATCGGTGGGGCCATCATCCCTGCTGTTCAGGGACGGGTATCTGACCTGAGCGGCTCCATGCAGTTCTCATTCATCGTGCCAGCAATCTGCTTTGCCCTGATCACTATTTACTTCTGGACGGAGCACCGTTGGGAAATGCAGCACCCTAACGAAGTTCACGATGGTGAATAAGATTTAATCAAAAATACACTAAAAAACACTGTTCTGGAAGATTTCCCTCCCCAGAGCAGTGTTCTTTTTTGCAATTTTATATTTGGTTACTTGCGTTCCTTGAATTCGCCCTCAACGACATTGTCATCATCCTTGGCATCGGCATCAGGCATGATCAGCCCGGCAACCAGGTAGATCAGGCCGACTGGGAAGAACCCGGTCATGACCAGGAGGACGAGGGCGATCAGTCGAACGATGGTGGGGTCAACGTGGAAGTAGTTGGCAAGACCGCCACAGACCCCGAGGAAGACCTTGTTCTTAGACTTGGTTAATTTCTTTTTCATAGTCAAAACCTCCAATCCAGACGGTATCAATAACTACTTTAATTATACCATTTCTTTAGGCGAAGTACTCGTAACGCAACTGGTAGTGTTCAGGGTGACCAGGACGCAAGGCAATGTCACCAAACTGTGAGTGGTGGGGGGCATCTGGCAGGGTCTGCCCCTCAAGTGCGATGGCGAACCAGCTTCCGGCAGGACGGTTGTAGTCGCTGACCTTAAGTCCGTTGGCGGTGTAAATTACCAAGCCGTTGCGATCAGAGTACATCTTGATCTTGCGGCCCGTGGCGGCGTCCATCAGTACGGCGACGGGTTCGTGCGCCAGCCGGTTGCTTGGCAGGACCACAAAGGCGTCGTCGAAGCCGCCTTCCGGATTGTGTTCCTCTTGCAGGTGTTGGAGGGCGGTCCCGAGGACGGTTGGGTAACGGAAGTCAAACGGGGTGTTCTTGTTCAGAATTTTCTTACCGGTTGGAATCTTATTGTCATCTAATTGTAGGTGGTAGGTAGAATTGAGACTCAGAACGTGGCCCTGGATTGTCTTGGCCTCGCCGGACAGGTTCCAGTAGGTGTGGCTAGTGGGGTTAAAGAGGGTCTTTTCATCGGTCTGACCATCAAAGTCGATCGTGACGCTGTTATCGTTGGCCAGGGTGTAAGTGATTTTGACATCTTCCTTGCCTGGGAAGTGGTCGGTGGTTGTGTCAATGCTGGTGGTCAGGATGGCCTGCAGCTTGTCCCCGTCCTGTTTAGTTTCTACCTGGTAGAACTGCTGGGAAAGCCCGTTGGCGCCCCCATGGAGGAGGTTGTCAGCCTCGTTGGTGGGGACGCTGTATGATTGACCGTCGATGTCGAACTTACCGTCGGCGATCCGGCCGGCAACCCGCCCGATGATCCGCCCGGCATAGAGGCTGCCGTGCTCGATGTATGGATCAAAGGTGTCGGCGGCCAGAAGGAGGTTGACGCGGCCGCCCCGCGTGTTAGGAACCATGTAGGCCTGCCAAATCCCCGCGAAGTTGAGGACACTGATGCTAACATTGTTATCGTTGGTCAGGGTGTACTTCATGACATCCTGGTTGCGGTATTCACCGAATTTTTCCGTTGCAATCTTCATGATCAAACGCCTCCTGCATATTTGCTTTCACTTGCGATTGTAGCATATTCCCCGGGATATCCATTGCAATTTAGCCAATTCTAATCTAAATATAGGATTTTCATGCATATTGCGACAAAATGGCCAGTTCCTCATTGTAGTAAACGATATCTTGCAGTCTGACACAATCCTGAACAAGTGTCTTATACAAATACAAACATTCTTAAAAAACTCTGTTGTTTAATATTAGAACGTTATATAGTATTTATGACAAAAAAGCAACAGAAGGGAGGAATAGTTGATGCGCGTTACACGGACAGTTCGGGATTTCCAGAATGCACTGTTGGTTTTACTGGAAAACAACGCCTTTGATCACCTGACGGTTGACCAGATCTGTAAGGAGGCCCTGCTGCACCGTAGCAGTTTTTACCGCTACTTCAATGATAAGTACGACCTGTTGGAACAAACACTGAAAACCAAGGTTGTGCAGATTGTTGACAGCGGGGACTCAGAGGACGACATTCTTCAGCACTTTATTCTTTATATTGATCAACATCGGAATGTAGTCCGGCACCTGGCGGCCAGTGATTCACGCAGTTCACTTTACTCCGAACTGCTGCAGATCTTGACGCAGATTTTTTTGGAACGGCGCGAACAGGATAGCAAGGACCCGGTCATCCAGGCCTTGCGGAAGTCGGATAATCCGGAATTGCTGGCTTACACGATGAGCGGCTCAATCTTAGGCGGCTTTCAATGGTGGCAGAGTAAGAACTACGACGTACCAGTTGAAGAGGTCACTAATTTTGTCCGGGAGACCGTTCATACGCTTTCCGAGCGTCAATAAACAACTAGTTAATTAGAGGTGAAAAGAGAAAATGTGGGAAATGATCAAGCAGGAGTTTAGGAACATCTACCATAATAAAATCCTGCTGATTTCGACCCTGGTAATCTGTGTTATCCCCTTCCTGTACAGTATCTTCTTCCTGAAGTCGGTATGGGACCCCTATGGGAACACGCAGGACTTGCCAGTTGCGGTTGTCAACAAGGACATCCCGGTTGAATATCAAGGACGCAAGATGGATGTTGGGGATCAGACAATCAAGAATCTGAAGACCAACCACGCCCTGAAGTGGGAATTTGTTTCCGCCAAAAAGGCGCAGGATGGCCTGAAGGGACGGAAATACTACACGGTTGTCACTATCCCAAAGGACTTCTCTAAGAACGCGACGACGGTGCTGGACAAGCATCCGAAGACGATGAAGCTCAAGTACGAGACCAACGACTCTCTGAACATGATCGGTGAGGTTATCTCCCAGATGGGGATGCAAAAGCTGAACACCAAGATCCGGGCGTCGGTTACCAACGCCTACGCTTCTGCCATGTTCAAGGAGTTGCACGTCGTTGGCGCGGGGATGACCAAAGCCGCCAATGGTGCCAAGCAGCTCGATAGTGGAATTGTCACGTTAAACAACGGGGTTAACCAATACGTGGCCGGGGTCAGCCAGGTCAACAACGGTGTCCAGGAGATGCGGGTTAAGGTTGCCCCGCTGACTGCGGGTGCCGCCCAGCTGGCCAGCGGTAGCCAAACGCTCGCCAACGGAATCCAACAGTACACTGGCGGGGTTGGTATGCTCGGCGCTGGGGTCAGCCAGTTAGTTGCTAACTCCGGGGCCTTGAACAGCGGTGCCGCCCAACTTCAATCTGGGGTTGGTCAGTTTGCCGGCGGGGTTAACCAGCTGAATGCCGGCCTGGGGACGCTGGATAGCAACAGTGCCGCTCTGCAAAAGGGTGGTGCCCAGCTCGCCGGTGGTGCTGGCCAATTAGCAAGTGGTGCTAATAGCTTAGCCAATGGAGTTGCTGGTGGTACTACCCAGCTGGCCAACGGTGCTAACCAGATTAACAGTCAAGTAACCAGTTCCCTTAGTGGAATCAATACTGATGGAATTATGAGTGCCTTGAACCAGGCCGACCAGATGAAGGGCAGCATTGCCCAGCTGAACACGGCTCTTGGTCAGGCCAAGACGTCACTGACTCAGGCTTCTGCCGCTGCCGGTAAGCTTAACCAGGCCAGCGGTGCCATTAGCAGTGCTCAAGGCGAACTCGGCAAGCTGAGCGGGGTTGCCGGCAACGATGCCAAGATTGCCGCTACGGCTGGCGCCCTGGCCCAGAGCACGAGTGACGATAAGATTAAGGGCCAACTGAACGAAATTGCAGGGATGGCTAAGTCCAACGCCGAGACTATTCAGGGGATGTCAGGCGCCCTGCAACAAATGAATGCCCTCAGTGGCAGTCTGAAAGATCTGCAATCGCAACTCGGTAACCTGAGTAACATGTCAGGCACCATCGACCAAGCCACGACGGTGATGAACCAGGCCAACCAGCTGCTCGGTCAGCTGGATGGCTACAAGGGAACGGTTAGCGGCCTTTCAACTAACATCAACGCTCTGCGGGAAGGCACCGCGAAGTTGGCTGCTGGTGCTAACGAGCTCAATAGCAAGGCAACTGCCGGTGCCAGCCAATTGAACACCGGTGCTAGCCAGCTGCAATCTGGTGCGCAAAGTGCCCAGGCCGGGATCAACCAGTACACGGCCGGCGTGCACACTGCCGCAGCCGGTGCCGGTCAATTAGCTGCCAACACCGGAGCTCTGCAATCCGGTGCCAACCAGCTCGCCGGCGGTGTCCGTCAGTACACGGCTGGGGTCGGTCAACTGGGCAGCGGGATCGGCCAGCTCAACGCGAATAGCGGCCAGCTGAATTCCGGTGCAATGCAATTAGCCAGTGCGCTCGGTCAGCTCAACAACCAGATTCCAACCCTGGTTGCTGGGGTCAACCAGTTAGCTGCCGGAACCCAGCAGCTTCAGGACAACTCACCAGCCCTGATCTCCGGAATCGCCCGGTTAAACGCCGGTGCTGGTAAGCTGGCTTCCTCACTAGGCAAGGGGGCTAAGACCATTAATGGGATCAAGCCAACTGCCCGGACGGCCAAGATGTTTGCCGAACCAACCCAGCTCCAGCACAAGAACTACAGCTACGTACCAAACTACGGTCACGCCCTGGCTCCTTACGTTCTGTCTGTTGCCCTCTACGTTGGGATGCTGGTCTTCAACTTCGTCTACCCAATTCGGCGGATCGCGGCACCAGGCAAGTCGGCAACCGCTTGGTGGGGTAGCAAGGTTGTCATCGGCTGCACGGTAGCGACCGCCATGGCCGTGGTCGAAGATGCGATTATGATGGCCTGTGGATTGACCATTGACCACGTACCGACCTTCTTCCTGACCACGATCTGCTTCGGGCTAGCCTCGATGGCGATTGTGATGTTCCTGTCGATGACCTTCGATAACCCTGGTCGTTTCCTGGCCATGGTTCTGCTGATGCTGCAACTCGGTGGATCGGGTGGGACCTTCCCAATGGAAGTTACCATGAAGTTCTACAACGTGATCCACTGGTTCCTGCCAATGACCTACTCCATTCAGGGGTTACGGCAGGCCATCAGCAGTGGCTTGGGAGCGCACTACGCATTGTTCTGCAACTCCGTCCTGTTAGGGATCGCTGTAGTCTTCTTCCTCCTGCTGTGGGCTTCGATGATTGGGATTCGTTCTCATACATTCAACCTTTTCCCGCGGCTGGACAAGAACCAGAAGTTCCTCGATAAGATGGAAAATGATGGTGGTATCCAATCCGATAAGGAAAACAAGTAATTAAAGAAAAGAACCGTTTGGGACTTTAAAATCCTAAACGGTTCTTCAGTTATAAATAGCCTTTCTCGTGCTTAGTGCCAAGGAATTACCATTATTCTAGATGCAATACTGGGTGACGCCTGATAAGTTCGGTGTTATCCTATATAATGAAAGAGCTTTCAGAAAAGGAATGAGTTTTATGAAAATTATCATGTATGGCACCGGAAACGCCGAGCGTGAGTATGTTAAGGAATGGATGGAGCAGACTGGCAACGAGGTCAAGATGGTGACTGAGCAGCTCAACGCCCAGACGATCGACCTGGCCCAGGGCTTTGCGGGAATTTCAATCCAGCAGACGAAGCCGCTTGGGGATCCGGCCTTGTACCAGAAACTGGCTACGATGGGGATCAAGCAGCTGGCGACGCGGACGGCCGGTTTTGACATGATTGACCTGGCAGCGTGCCGGGACAATGGCCTCGTTGTTACCAACGTAGCCGTCTACTCACCACGGGCCATCGCGGAAATGGGCCTGACGCACGCAATGTACCTCCTGCGCCACATCGGTGAGTACACCAGTCGGATGGAGCAGGGGGACTTTCGCTGGAACCCTGAGCTGATCAGCAATGAGATCTATAACCAAACGGTCGGCATCATCGGTCTGGGCAACATCGGCGGGGCAACCGCTCAAATCTACAAGGCCTTGGGTGCCCGGGTACTGGCCTATGATCCTAATAAGAACGTTGAAGATGCGCCATTTGTGGAATACACCGACCTCGATACGATCATCAAGACTGCCGATATCATCTCCCTGCACACCCCACTGCTCCCAAGTACGCAGAACATGCTAGCGGCACCGCAGTTTGCGGCGATGAAGAAAAATGCGATCATCATCAACATGGCCCGGGGTGGCCTGATCAACACCGCCGACCTGATTGAGGCCCTTGAGAATAAGGAGATCGCGGGGGCCGGCCTCGATACCCTGGCGGACGAAACCGGCTTCTTCAACCAGAAGGTCGCAGTTGACAGCCTGCCAAGCGATTACCAGCAGCTCCAGGCCATGCCAAACGTGCTAATCACGCCGCACGTGGCCTTCTTTACTCAGACCTCGATCCGCAACATGGTCGAGATCAGTCTGAATGACGTTGTCAGGGTGGTCAACGGGCAACATTCCCGCAATGAAGTGCGGATTTAGAATAGGAAAGCCGGTTATGAAATGGTTAACGATCCATTTCATAACCGGCTATTTTTTGAAGGTTATTTGTCCTGATGACCATTGATTGAGGCGGTGGTAATCCCGTCAGCGACCGGGACGCCTTCTACAATTCCGTGTTCAAAGGCGTGTTGCTCCCCAAGTTGGCAGATGTGTTCAACATCCTCGGTTACCTGCAGGGTGCCAAGGTAGTCACCCACCGTGTTGCGGATAGCGTAGTAGCGGATGAGGGTCCGGTGACCATTCATCACCTGTGGCGATTCAACCATATCTTTTTCTCCGCTCCGGAGAAGGCTGATAACCTTCTTGACCATTGGAACCACCCGCTGGGGATGACAGCCAAGAACCGAATGGGTGAGCCGCTGTTGCAGACGGTCGTCATCACGCCAGGGATTTGGTGAGTACCAGATGTATTGATCGTCGGCGTTAACGTAATCGAGCTCGTAGGGCATGGCCTTAAAGATTGCATGAATGTCTTCCAGCCGCACCCGGCCGGTGGTAAATTGGACAAAACTGTCTGCTTGAAATGGAATGTCTGTCATAGTAGTAGGACCCTCTTTAACAGGAATAGTGTTATCAAAAATAAGAAAAGCTGCGGAAGATGAGTACATCCTTCGCAGCTTCATTTTATCATAACTATGATTTGACCTCGTACTTGGCAAACCGCTGGTAGTCCTGCGGGGCCGCCTCGACCGTCAACAAGGTACCGTCATTTTGGTATTCGGTGTCCAGAATGTTGGAATGCTCGTTGAGGTAGGAGACCACCTGCCCATCGGCAAACGGGATCAGGAGCTTGGCCTGGACGTAGTCTTTGAAGAGGTGTTTGCGGATGATGTCCACCAAGAGCTCTAAAGAGGCGCCCTGCTTGGCTGAAATGACGATCTGGTCATCACCCTCTAAGACAGGGAACTCGATCTCCGTCTTATCGGCCTTGTTGAAGACGTTGACCATCGGAATGTCATGGATGCCGATCTGCTTCAAGGTCTTTTTTGTCGTCTCCATCATTTCCTCGTAGTGGGGATCGGAATAGTCGATCACCTGGATGAGGAGGTCGGCGTTCGCGGCTTCGGCCAAGGTCGACTTGAATGATTCTACCAGCTGGGTCGGCAACTTGCTGACGAAGCCGACGGTATCACTGAGCAGGAACTCCTTCTGGTCGGGCAGGGTCATTCGCCGCACGCTGGTGTCCAAAGTGGCGAAGAGCATATCCTTTTCGAAGACGGTTTTGTCCTCCACCGTACCATAGCGTTTCACCAGGCCATTCATGATGGTGGACTTGCCGGAGTTGGTGTAACCCACCAGGGCGGCCGTCGGAATCTCACTCTTGGCCCGCTGTTTGCGCTTCGTTTGCTCCGACTTGTTAATCGCGGCCAGCTCGTGACGCAGGTGGGTAATCTGGTGTTGGATCGTCCGCCGATCCATTTCCAGCTTAGTTTCTCCGGCCCCACGGTTAGTGAAGCCGCTCCCGCCACCGGTCTGCTGGTCCAGCCGTTGACTGGCGCTGGTCTGCAGCCGTGGCAGACGGTACTGGAGCTCAGCAATTTGGACCTGGAGCTTAGCTTCCTTGGTCTTGGCCCGGGTAGCGAAGATTTCCAGAATCAAAGCCGTCCGGTCCAGGATCCGGCAGCCAGTCTCTTCTTCGAGGTTCCGCAGCTGGCTCGGGGTCAGTTCATCGTTAGTGATGATTGTGGTGGCGTGATTGGCGGCAGCCACGTCACTAATTTCTTGAACCTTACCTTTGCCAAAGTAGGTTGCGGGGTTGGGCCGGTCGATAACCTGATCGACTTGTTGAACAACGTCCATGTGGTTGGCTTGGGCCAGTTCAGCCAGCTCAACCATGGAGTAGTCATAGTCTTCCTGGCCGGTATTCAGGCCCGTGATGATTACTAATTCATCGGATTGTATGTTGGTATCCATTGAAGAGTATTTTCCCCCTTTGTGGATTAATTATTCAGGTATTTCAAGTTTGTTGTAAAAATCAACGTGGGTGGTATCACCGTCCAAGGTTAGCTTGGTGATGCTCCCGTTGCGTGGTGACTCACCAGGATCTATTTCACTAGAGTAATGGGCGGCGATGGAACGGATCGTGGCGCCGTGGGAAACGACGACGACGGTTGAATCATCGGGGAGGGCCCGCAGCCGGTCAAAGCCCTTGTTGATCCGGTTCCAGAATTGAACGTGGTCTTCGGCATCGCCATATTGGTCGGCCGCAGCAATCTTGTCCTTCAACTTGTCAGGACCCCAGCCGCCGACCATGGCCGCAAAGGTGTGGTAGCCCTCGGCACCACCCAGAAAGTCGGCAAATGATGGACCGTTTTGGCCTTCGAATGAACCGAAGAACTCTTCACGGAAGGCCGGTTCGGGAATCGGTTCCGTGATGTCGGTGTTCGGGTCAGCAGCCAGGAGCAGGCGGGAGGTTGCCAGTGTTCGTGGCAGGTCGCTGCTGAAGAGGTAATCGAAATGAACCTTGGAAAGCATCCTGCCGGCCCGCTTAGCATCCTCTTCACCCTTTTCGGTGAGTGGGGCGTCAGACCAGCCTTGGATGCGGTTATAGCGGTTCAAGTAGGTCTGACCGTGACGAACAAAGTAAACATGAATTGCCATGGTACCAAAACTCCTTTAGTTAAACTTAATAAAATCCTGAACCTATTTTAACATGAAATGCCGCGCAAATAGTAGCAAACACGTTCCCTACAGCATGCGGTTTTTCCGGATGATCTTTTGTCGGATTATTTTGATGAGGAAGGTAAACCCGGCAAACGCGAGGGCAGCCAGGATAAAGAGCAAGATGAGCAGCGAGAAGTGGTCGCGGACAAATGGGATCGTACCGAAGAAATAGCCAAATCCACATCCCAGGGCAACCCAGGAGGCTACCCCGACCATGTTGGCAATGGTGAAGCGGTGGAAACTGTAACCCATGATGCCGGAGATTAAGGGGATAAATGACCGGATGAAGGGAACAAAGCGGCCAAAGGCGACCGCCCAGAAACCGTATCGGTCGAGGAAGTTTCCGGCCTCAACCATGCGGGGGCCTTCCAGGCGACGTTTGAGCCAGCGCCAATGGGAGAGGCGGTGACCGATGTAATAGTTGACGGAATCACCGATAAAGGCGGCAAAGAAGAAGACCGGGATCACGATTTCCATCTTGAGGACGGGTTTGACCGCGATGAAGGAACTGGTTAAAAAAACTAGTGATCCGCCCGGAAGCCAGGGAAAGACCACTAGTCCAGTTTCCATAAACACGAGGGTGAAGAGGATGACATAGCTCCACGGTCCCAGCCATTGAAACATCGGAATCAGGGTTTCCGCAATATGGGTCAGAATATAAAAGATGTGGGCCATCCAACCCCTCCTTTCGAACAAAAGATACTACTACTTATTGTAGGCTGTTTGGCCCGCAGTTGCCTAGCATTGCTGCTAAAAATTAAGCAATCCTTTAACCACCCGGCGAAACGTTAACGGTCGCCCTGGCGATGATGATATAATAGTAAGACGATTTTAACGGGAAACATCCCTTAAGCAGAAAGGAAGATATCTGTGGTTGAAGATTCAGTAAGAAAGTATGAACAGAAACACTTAGACCACGTGGTGACGGAGATCAAGAAGGCCGAGGGCAAGGCTGAACAGAAGATCAGTACTGCCAAGCACGACATCAAGGGGATCAATAAACAGATCGACGACATTCACCTCAACACGACGACCTATTCGGGAATGATGGATACGGCGATGTCGTTCCGTGCCCAGCAACAGATGCTGGATGAGCGGCAGAACAGCTGGCAACACGCGGCCGACCACCTGGCCACCCTGCAACGGTTGGAGAAGAAGCCCTACTTTGCCCGGATTGACTTCCTGGAGAAGGGGGCCGCGAAGCCGGAGTCGATCTACATCGGCCTGGCTTCATTTTCGGACCAGCCCGACCACTTCCTAGTGTACGACTGGCGGGCCCCGATTTCTTCTGTCTACTACGAGGGTAAGTTAGGTAAGGTCAGCTACGATACTCCTGTGGGCAAGCAGGAGGTGGATCTGACCTTGAAGCGGCAGTTCCAGATCAAGGATGGAACGATCGTCACCATCTTCGATACGGACGAACAGGTCGGTGACCAGATGCTCTTAGAAGCGTTGGGCAACCACTCCAGCACCAAGATGAAGAGCATCGTGACGACGATTCAGCGGACCCAGAACGAAATCATCCGGGACACCAAAGATGACCTGCTCTTCGTCCAGGGGGCGGCCGGTTCCGGGAAGACGGCGGCGGTCCTGCAGCGGGTTGCCTGGCTGCTTTACCGTTACCGGGGCAACCTGACTTCGTCACAGGTAGTCCTCTTCTCGCCAAACCAATTATTCAACGACTACATCGACCAGGTGCTGCCCGAACTGGGGGAGCACAACATGGTCCAGATGACCTACTTCCAGTTTGCTAATCGGCGGGTCCCACGCCTCCATGTGCAAACCCTGGCCCAACGGTTTGCGGCCAACCAGACGGCTACGGCCCAGAAGATTCAGCGCCTGGTCACCAGCCTGACCTACTTCAAGCTGACGGGCCGCTATGCCCAGCACCTGGGTCATGCCAACATGCGCTTCCGTAACATCATGTTTAACGGCAAGGTCTTCATCAGTAAGGATAAAATTAAGGAGATCTATTACTCCTTCAACAATAACTATAACCTCGGCAATCGTCTGGACGGGACGAAGGAAGCCCTGATCAAGTACCTGAACCACCGGGTGTCCAGCGAGATGCGCAGCAAGTGGGTAGAACAGCGGATCCAGGACCTGAGCAAGGAGGAGATCGACGACCTCTTTGCAAACGAGCCGCGGGAATTTGAAAGTGACGATAAGGAGTACCGTTTCCTGGCCCGGAAGATTGTGATGCGGGCCTTTGAACCGATCAAGCGGGCCATCAATCATAATCAGTGGCTCAACATCAACGGCCAGTTCCTCCACCTCCTGCGGGTTACCCCGAAGTTGCTCGATCTCAGTGAGTACGGCCTGACCGGCGACCAGTGGCAGGAATACGCTGACCAGGTAAAAGAGGATCTGAAGAAGGGCGAAATCAGCGCCAGCAACATCACAATCTATCTCTACCTTTACGACCTGATCACCGGGCGCAAGGGGCAAAGGGACATTCGCTACGTCTTCGTGGATGAGGTCCAGGACTACGATGCCTACCAGCTTGCCTACCTGAAGTACCGTTTCCCGAAGGCTAAGTACACCCTGCTGGGGGACCTCAACCAGGCAATTTTCACCCATGCCAACAGTCACTCCCTCTTGAAACAGTTGGGAACGATGTTTGATCCGGAGAAGACCAAGGTGGTCCAATTAACCAAGTCCTACCGGTCAACTAAGCAGATCACTGACTTTACCAAGCACCTGCTGGTCGACGGGGAAGCCATCGAGGCCTTTGACCGCAACGGCGACCTGCCCCAGGTGGTGGTCGATTCCACACTGGATAAGAGTGTCGACACCGTGGCGGCTACACTGAAGAAGTACCAAGATGAGCACGATGCGGTGGCCATTATTGGTAAGAATCTTGCTGACTGTGAGAGTTTATACCAGGAATTGGAGCGGCGAAATGTTAAGACGACCCTGATTCGGACAGAAAACCAGCGCCTGGTCAAGGGCCCAATCATTGTGCCGTCCTTCTTGGCCAAGGGGCTGGAATTCGACGCGGTGATCGTGTGGAATGCTAATGATGAAGAGTACCATGGCGACGATGAGCGTCAGTTACTCTACACGATTTGTTCCCGGGCCATGCATGCCTTGACCCTGACGGTGACCGGTACGCCGACCGCGCTCTTGGACGGGGTGCCTAAGGACGAGTACGAGTTAATTAAACATTAAGTAATGTAAGATGCCCAGCACCCTTTGCGGTGCTGGGCATCTTTGCTTATTCAGCTCCGGCACGGTAACGGGGAAAAGTTTCTAAAGCAATTTCTAAACTTTTTTGAAAAATAAACCAATTATGATTGCTATCGCGGGTAATAGTGTATTATTGTTAGTATTGATCTTTTTTACTGGAGGAACAAACATGAAAACAGCGTTGCAGAAGCTACGACGCGGCTTGAACACCAAGCTCGGGTTCTTTCTGCTCGTGGTGCTCTTGTTCTGTATCAAGAGCTATTGGGCATATCAAAATGAGTTTAACCTTGGTGTTAAGGGGAGAATGCAACACTTCCTGCTCGCGTTCAATACAATTCCGGGTGCCTTAGTCTTCCTAGGAATTGCGCTGTACTTCCGGGGCCGGCTGTCGTATTGGCTGATGATCATCATCAACGCCTTGCTATCAACCTGGCTCTTTTCAAACATCTTATACTACCGTGAATTTTCCGACTTCATCACCTTTAACGTGATCAAGGGATCGGGGGCGGCTTCCAATAACTTAGGGAAGAGCCTGATGGGGATCATGCGGCCCGAGGACTTCCTCGTGTATGCCGACGTGATCATCCTTGCCCTGATCCTGCTGTTCCACATTATTAGAGTCGATATGCGGTACTTCAAGGTTCGCTATGCGATGACGATCACAATGCTCGGGCTGGTGCTGTTCGGCGCCAACCTGGGGATGGCTGAGAAGGACCGGTCGCAGCTTTTGACCCGGACCTTTGATAACAATTACATCGTCAAGTACCTGGGACTGCAGGCTTACACGATCTATGACGGGGTGAAGACGACTCACAACAGCGTCGTCAAGGCCCGGGCCAACCAGGATCAGCTGAAGCCAGTGCTGAACTTCATCCATCACAACTATGCCGGACCAAATGTTCAGTACGAGGGGGTTGCCAAGGGGAAGAACATCTTTGTGATCCACCTGGAAAGTCTCCAGCAGTTCATGATCGACTACAAGCAGGACGGCCAAGAGGTCATGCCGAACCTGGACAAGCTTTACCATGCCAGCGATACCCTGGCCTTTGATAACTTCTTCCACCAGGTTGGTCAAGGAAAGACTGCCGATGCCGAAACGATGCTGGAAAACTCCCTCTTTGGTCTGCCCGAGGGGTCCGCGATGGTAACCGACGGGACCACCAACACCTTCCAGTCCGCTCCGGCCCTCCTGCACCAGAAACTGGGCTACACGACGGCCTCGTTCCACGGGGACGTACCGAGTTTCTGGAACCGGGACAACGCCTACAAGTCATTCGGCTACCAGTACTTCTTCAGCAAGCAGTACTTCCCGAAGACCAAGGACTACGATGCCGGTTACGGGATGAAGGACAAGATCTTCATGAAGGAGTCGGCCCACTACATCGAGCAGCTGCCGCAACCGTTCTATGCCAAGATCATCACGGTTACCAACCACTACCCGTACATCCTGGATAAGCAGAACAAGGATATTGAGGCTTGGAAGACCGGGGACGATACGGTGGACCCATACGTCCAGACCGCGCGCTACTTGGATGAGGCCCTGGGTGAATTCTTGGACTACCTCGACAAGTCCGGCCTGCGCCAGAACAGTGTCCTGATCCTGTATGGGGACCACTATGGGATCTCTAATAACCACCAGCCGGCGATTGCCCAGATCCTGCACAAGAAGAAGCTGACCAACTACGACCTGGCCATGTTCCAGAAGGTACCGTTCATGATTAACATGCCGGGCCTCAAGGGGGGCATCGACCACACTTATGGTGGGGAAATCGACGTCCTGCCAACCCTGGAGGACCTGCTGGGGATCAGTTCCAAGAACTACATCCAGTTTGGCCAAGATCTCCTGTCGCCGGAACGCAACCAGATCGTGCCGTTCCGTGACGGGGACTGGGTAACGCCAAAGTACACCAAGTACAATGGTGACTACTTCTACACCAAGAACGGTAAGCAGATCACTAAGGCCACGGCCAAGCAGAAGGCTGAGTTCAGCAAGATTCAGAAGTACGTCACGACGGACCTCGGTTTGTCCGACAAGGTGGTTAACGGCGACCTGCTGCGCTTCTACAAGCTACCGGGCTTTAAGAAGGTTGATAAAAAGCAGTATACCTACAATCTGAAGAAGAGCCTGCAAAATCTGAAGAAGCAGCAGAAGAAGGAAAAGACCAGTCTGAAGACTGAAAATAATAATCAGAGTACCTTTGATGACTACACGACTAATGCACCAGAGCTGAAGGATTATCCAAAGTTGAATTTCCCGAAGCCGTAAACGTTTATGCTGGAATGTTTTTTTCAGCGATTACACAGCGAACAAGGTTGAAAAACCGGTTCGCTGTTTTTTATATATTCTTGTTGACATATGTAAACGACAGGTGTAGGGTAATAATTGAAATTACAAATGTAAACTAATTCGGACGAGGTGGAAATAATGGGACAAATGTTAGCATTAATTATTGGAGTAGTTTTAATTGTTGCGATTCTATGGTGGTTCTTTGGCAAGCATACCGAAGAGACTGGCAATGCGAGTGTTAACGGCCAGGTTCAGGAGGCCACGGTGGTCGTCAAGGGTGGTTACTCCCCTTCAACGGTTGTCCTGAAGAAGGGGGTTCCCGGTAAGGTTAACTTCGACATGAAGGACTCCACTGCCTGCCTCTCTCACGTTGTCTTCTCCAAGCTGGGGGTCGATGAGGACTTGACCAAGCGTCCCGTGACGACGGTGGATATTCCAACCGATAAGAGCGGTGAATACGACTTTGCCTGCGGAATGGACATGTTCCACGGGAAGGTAATTGTTAAGTAAGCGGTGATAAAGGGGAGCGATGAGGATGGAAAAATCAGTCAGAATTGATGTTAAGAATGGTTATGAACCACAGACGGTGGAAGTATCAAAGGGTGTTACCACTAAGCTGGTATTCAACCGGGCCAATCCGTCCGCGTGCCTGGAGCAGGTACAGTCCACGGACCTGAACTTTGCACAGGACTTGCCGCTGGGGGAGGATGTCGCAATTGCAATCACCCCTGAACATGCTGGTGAATACGAGTATTCCTGCGGGATGGGGATGTTCCACGGAAAGGTGGTTGTAAAGTGATGAAACACCTGACAAGTATCCAACGTTTCTGGATTTCGTTTGTCCTGGTAATTCCAATGTTGATTCAAATGCTGGCGATGCCGTTTCACTGGCACATGCCGGGATACAACTGGGTTGCCTTTGTCACCACCACGCTGATCATGCTGGTGGCGGCCTTGCCGTACTGGACCAGTGCCTGGGCAGCTTTCAAACACCACAATGCCAACATGAATACCTTGGTAGCGATTGGGACCTCGATTGCCTACTTCTACAGCCTATTTGCGATGATCACCAATCGGCCGGTCTATTTCGAGAGTGCGGCCTTCATCGCGGTCTTTGTCCTGTTAGGCGATACAATGGAAGAACGGATGCACAACAACGCCTCCAACGCCCTTAAAAAGCTGTTGGATCTCCAGGTCAAGAGTGCCGAAGTCTTGCGTGGTGGCAAGTTCGTCCAGGTTCCCCTCGACCAGGTCCAGGTTGGCGACATCATTCAGGTCAAGCCAGGGCAAAAGGTGCCCGTTGATGGGGTCATCACCAGCGGGAAAACAACTGTAGACGAGTCGATGATTACCGGTGAATCCATGCCGGTCACCAAGAAAGCCGGCGATAGTGTGGTTGGTTCAACGATCAATGGTGACGGGGCCATCCAGTTTCGGGCAACCAAGGTCGGTAAGGACACGATGCTTTCTCAGATCGTTGAGATGGTGAAGAAAGCGCAGACCAGTCACGCCCCAATTCAAAATCTGACCGACAAGATCTCGGGAATTTTTGTTCCGACAGTGCTGATTATCGCCATCGTCACCTTTGTAATCTGGTACAGCTTCCTGGGGGCCACCCTGGTGCAGGCCATGCTATTTGCGGTCGCAGTTATCGTGATTGCCTGCCCATGTGCCCTCGGGCTCGCCACCCCAACGGCGTTGATGGTTGGTACTGGTCGGGCCGCTAAGATGGGGGTGCTGATCAAGGATGGTCAGGCTCTGGAAGAGATCAACGATGTTCAGACCGTGGTCTTCGACAAGACCGGGACCATCACGGTCGGCAAGCCAATGGTCACGGATGTCGTGGGTGACCGGCAACGGGTTCTTACGGTGGCCGCTAGCTTGGAAGCGGCATCTGAGCACCCGCTGGCCAAGGCGGTCATGAACGCTGCCAAAGAAGACCAAGTTGAGGTTCAACCGGTTACCGACTTTGCGGCGGTTGAGGGTAAGGGCGTCCGGGCCGTGATCGCTGGCCAGCCAGCTTTTATCGGCAATGACAAGCTCTTAGCGGATTATCAGATCACCGCAGAAATGAAGCAACAGATGATTGCTTTGCAGGATGAGGCCAAGACGGTGGTCCTCGTTGGCCTGGCTAAACAAGTGATCGGCCTGATCGCTATTCAAGATGCTCCAAAGCTAAGTTCGGCTTCGGCAATTGCTGAATTGAAAGCACGGGGCTTGAAGACCGTCATGTTGACGGGGGACAACGAACGAGTTGCCAGTGCGATTGCCAAGGAGGTCGGGATCGACCGGGTAATTGCCAACGTTTTGCCAAATGAAAAGGCGGACCACGTCAAGGCCTTAGAGCAGGATGGCAAGGTTGCCTTTGTCGGTGACGGGATCAACGACGCCCCAGCACTGACAACGGCCAACGTCGGCATTGCCATGGGTTCTGGTACTGACATTGCAATTGAATCCGGGAGTATTGTCCTGGTACAAAACGACCTGCGTGGCGTGGTTAAGGCTATCGACATTAGCAAGAAGACCTTCAACCGGATCAAGCTCAACCTCTTCTGGGCCCTGATCTACAACGTCATCGGGGTGCCGATTGCAGCCGGAGTCTTTGTCGGCTTCGGTCTGCAGCTCAGTCCTGAGTTTGCCGCCCTGGCGATGGCATTCAGTTCCGTTTCTGTGGTAACCTCGTCGCTGTTGCTCAACCGTGCCAAGATTGGTGGAAGCGCCGCGAGTGGCCAGGTGGTTACCAGTCACTAATAAATTAAGAAGTTCTCCTGACCGGTTTCTCACCGGTAAAGTCCCGCGCCGGGTGCAAAGTCGGTGTTCGGGGCTTTTATTTTGCACCAATGAATAGTATAATCATTAACCATACATGTTAACGTGAACAATAAATAAAAATTATAAGAAGAGGATAGATAATGAGAATTGGAAAAGTAATTGCGGTTGTGTTAGTGATGGTCGTCGTATTCATGGGAAGTGTCGCCGCTAGTGCCAGTGTTGTGCATTCCCAGCAGGGACAAGCGCCAACCAGTACCTTTGTCAGCAACATGATCGGCATTCAGCAGCAGATGAGTAAGGCACCGATGGAATAATAATGCATTCACGGTGAACACAAAAAGGACCATGGCAGAATTTGTCATGGTCCTTTTTAGTGGTGTTTAGTAGTATGCACGCATCTCGTTAGCGAGCATAATGAACGGGCCCGTTCCCTTATGGTCGTTAACCACAATCGGCTCACTCATGTAGTAGGCAAAGGAGCCGTCCCGGTGGTTCGGGCCGCCGAGGCCGCCGACGTGGGCAATCTTATTGACGTTGACGTAGCCCTCGTTGGTGATTGAGATGAACTGTTGAAGGGCGTTTTCCCAGCCCTTCTTGAGGAAGGCCTGCCAGTCTTCTTGGTTTTCGAGGTAGCCCATCCGCAGTGACTTGGCGATGGCATTTAGGATCATCAGGCTCCCGGATGATTCAAGGTAGTTCATTGGCCGGTCCCCTTCGTCTGGAATCTGGTACCAGAGGTTAGTGGCGGGGTCCGCAACCTTTCTCAAGGCGTCCAACAGGTTCCGCAGGTTGGTGAGGATCTGCTGGCGGCCAGGGTTATCTTCGGGGAGGTATTCCAGGACGTCCGTCATGGCCATTACGTACCAGCCAATACTCCGGAGCCAGAAGTGCGGTGAGTGGCCATTTTCCTTGTTTGCCCAGTACATCTCCTTGGACTCGTCGACCGCGTGGTAGCAGAGCCCGGTATGCTTGTCGAGGGCGATGTCGTAGGACTTCGTAAACTGGTGGATGACGTCAGTGAAATCAGGGCCCTGGACGAAGTAATGAAGGTATTCGGCGTAGAAGACGTCACCCATGTAGATCCCATCGAGCCAGACTTGGTTAGGGTAGCTCTTCTTGTGCCAGAAGAGGTCGCTCGGGGTGCGGGGCTGCTTTTGCAACTGGTCAAACAGCCGGTCGAGGACGAGCTTGTACTTGGGATCCTTGGTGATGAAGTAGAGCTTTAAGAGGACCTTACCGTTGTTGATGTCATCAAGCCGGAAGAGCTCTGGGTCGTAACCCTTAACGTTGCCGTCATCATCAATGTAGGTGTCGAAGAAGTGCTTGATGTATTCCAGGTAGCGCTGGTCCTTGGTCCGTTCGTAGACGTCCATTACCCCGTTCAGCATCAGGCCATCCTCGTATTCCCACTTACCCTTGAGGTTAACCTCGGGTTCGCGTTTGAGCATTGTTTCGACGGCTTTGCCGGCCCAGTCGTCGGCGGGTGTTCCATATTGTTTAGTCATAGTTTCACTCCTCAGATATTGGTTGTTAAGTTCTGGTTGTTTTGATTGTGGAAAAGGATGTCCTCCTGGTTGCCAACGACAAGGAGGTCTCTTAGCTCACAATTCTTGGTGTTTTCGATGAAGAAGCCGCACTGGGCCAGTTCTGGTGCATCGGCGAACATGTCCGGTGCCGCGGGGGTGGCAGCGGGATCCAGGTAGAATGAACTGCTGGTGATGTGGACATCCTCGATCGGCATCTCAGGCAGCCCGTAGATTAGCCCGGCACAGGACCGAACGTTCTGGGCATTGATGTTTGAAATGCGGACGTGCTTGATTGCCGGGGTGATTTCACTGACCGGGTACGGGTGCTTGTCCCAGACCAGCTTCTCCTTGCCCTTGTCACCGCAGAAGTAGTAGAGATTCATGACCACGGGAGCAAGGACCCGGTCCATCACAATGTTTGAAATGATGATGTTTTCGATGATGCCGCCGCGTCCCCGCCTGGTCTTGAAGCGAATACCCCGGTCCGTGTTGGTGAAGGTGCAGTTGTTGATGGCAACGTTACGGATATTGCCGCTCATCTCACTGCCTAAGACCACCCCGCCGTGACCGTGGAGCATGTGACAGTTAGCGATGATGATGTTTTCGCAGGGAATGGCCTGGTCGGCATCCTCGGTCCCGGCTTTGACGGCAATGCAGTCGTCGCCGACGTCATACTTACTGTTGATGATCCGCAGGTTGCGGCATGATTCCGGATCGGTCCCGTCGGTGTTTGGCGAATCGGCGGGGTTCTTGACGGAGATGCTATCGATCAGCACGTCATCACAGTCGTAAGGGTGCAGGGTCCATGATGGCGAGTTGGTAAAGCGCAGGTCCCGGATCTGCACTCGTTGCGAGTGTTCAATCGACAGCAGGTAGGGCCGGGCGACGGGGACCTGTTTCTTCTTGAGCCGAAATTCATGCCACCAATCACTGCCGTTGCCGTCGATGGTCCCATGACCGTCGATGATCAGGTTGTGCGCGTGGTCGGCGTACAGGCAGGCCCGGTAAATATCGCATTCCCGACCCTCCCAGCGTGACCGGATGACGGGATACGCAGCGCGATCATTGGTAAAAAAGAGGACGGCACTGCTATCAACCGTGAAGTGCAGGTTGCTTCTCAGTTGTAATGAACTGACGGTGAACTGACCACCGGTAAGGATGAGGTGACCACCACCGGAGCGGGCCAGGTCATCAATTGTCTTTTGAATTGTGGTGGTTTCCTTACCGGCAAGTTCTTGCGCCGATAAAGTAACCACACTATCTTCCGCTTGCATAAAGAGCTTCCTTCCCAATTGCAATTTTATCGTGAACATTTTTTTGCAAAAATCGTATTAAGCGCTTACAAACATTCTAAGTCATTTAAGGATATTTAGTCAATGAAATTGTTAATACCTACGCAAAATCATATTATAAATCACCAAATATAATATTTTTTGACGCTCTAAACGTTGATATTAAAGCATTTATTGACAAAAAATCGAAAACGCTTTCAAAAATTCATTGATTAACAAGCAAACCGGTGTATAATTAACCTCGTTGAATGGAAACGCTAACAATACCAATTCCTTATTCAAACTCTGCTATTATTAGTGTTTTGTTTGGAGGTCTAAATAATGACTGCAAATAGTTCAACTGCTGGTTTACCAGCCGGTAATCGTAAGAAACACAAGATTACGATTATCACCAAGCTGGGTTATGGTTTTGGTAACTTCATTGGTGGTGGGGCGCTGTCAATTTCATCTGCATGGCTGCTCTTCTTCTACACCACGTTCTGTAACCTGCCAGTTTGGCAAGGGACATTGATCTTTACCATTGGGACATACCTGGATGTTATTGAAAACCCGTTGATGGGGTTCATCACGGATAACTTCAATAACACTCGCATCGGGCGTAAGTTCGGTCGGCGGCGTTTCTTCATTCTGTTGACAGTGCCGCTGATGTTCTGGTACCCAATGCTTTGGCAGGTCGGCCACTCATTCACTTACTACCTGGTAACGTACCTGATTTACGAGTGGTTCTACACTATGTTCAACGTTCCATACAAGTGCTTACCTGTTGAAATGACGAAGGACTACACGCAACGTTCTCAACTGAGTGGGTTCATGTCAGTCTTTGGCAAGATTGCCGGATTTGTTACTTCAGCATTGCCAGGGGTCTTCTTTGTCCTGTTGGGGAAGAACAACCCTCGTTCATACCAGATGGCAGTTTTGACTTACGCTGCCTGCATGGCTTTGGCTGCCCTGTGTGTTTACCTTGTTTCTTGGGAAATGCCCGTTTCTGAAGTTAAGACTGAAAAGGTCGGCGGCTTCTGGCGTGGTTTCGAAAAGATGTTCATCGATATTGTTTCAACGATGCGTAACAAGAGCTTCCGTTGGCACATCGGGATGTACGCCTTTGGTTTCGGTGGTGAATGGCTGTGGGCCGCTACCAACACCTACTTCTTCATCTTTGTTTTGGCCCAAAGCAACGTCTTTGTTTCCGGGATTAACTCCTTGAATAACATTCTGCAACTGATCTCAACCTTCTTCATCATGTGGGTCTTTGCCAAGTATGGTAAGGCTTCTAAGCCATACATGATTGCTCTGGGAACGGTTATCTTCTCCATGGTTGCATGGTGCTGTGTCTGGTTTGCCGGCGCAACGTCAATGACCTGGTTGATCTTTGCCATCAGTGTTGTTTACGGCCTGGGTACTGGTGCCGTTTACTACATTCCATGGGCTAACTACGCATACATGGCCGATGTCGATGAAGCCATTACCAACCGTCGTCGTGAAGGGATTTACTCCGGTGCCATGACGATGATGGGTAAGATCATGCGTGCTACGATCATGCTTGTCTTAGGGGTTGTTCTTTCTGAGACTGGCTTCGTTAAGGGTCGTCCAACTCAACCACTGAGTGCTCAATGGGGGATTGTCATGATTCTGCTGATCGGTGTCTGTGGTCTTGAACTGCTGGGTATCTGGAGTTCTAAGCACATGCACGTCACCCGTGATACGCTGAAGATCCTGAACGCGGAAACGAAGCGTCGTCACCAAGGTGGTAGACCAGAAGACGTTGATCCGAAGACCAAGGCCGTTGTCGAAGATCTGACCGGCTTTAAGTACGATCAATGCTATGGTAACAACAATGTTGGTTTCCACACGAAGCCGCAAGCTGAGGCCCAAGTGGAAACGACAAATGACTAACTAAGGAATTTTGGGAGCTGTAACGGCTCCTTTTTTAGTGGGGAACAGGATAATGAAGATTAAAATTACTAATAATGATCAGATCCAAGAAGTGCTGGATGACCACCAGGAAGAATTACTGGCGGCCCACCCGACTTCGATTGTGATTGAACCGGGGATTTACCGCGAACGCGTCCACCTGTACGGAAACAACGTGACGGTGATCGGGCAGCCGCCGGTCATCATTACTAACGGGCTGGGAGCGCTGGCCCTGGGGCATAATAAAACCTTCTTTACGGCAACCTTCTTGTGTGAGGGACAAAACATTTCCCTGACTGGCCTGACAATCGTAAATAGTGCCGGCCTGGGTGAAAACGTGGGGCAGGCCGTCGCGTTTTATGGCAATGGCGACCGTTTTAAGCTGCATGACTGTGCGTTTCTGGGCAATCAGGATACCCTGTGTCTGGGGCCGATTATTCAGCAGAATCGTGATGGCAGTACTACAGAGACACCGGTGAAGGCAAGAGAATTGCTAACGGCGCGATATGTGCTGACGGAGTGCTTTATCCAGGGAAACGTGGACTACATCTTTGGCGGTGGGTCGGCCCTCTTTGAACACTGCCGAATCAGCAGTACGCCAAATGGCCGTTTTGACGATGGCTATATCTGTGCGCCCTGCACGGAAAAGCAGCGGCCGTTTGGCTTTGTCTTCAACCAGTGCCAGATTGTGGCCGATCGCGGTGCCGACGGCCATTACCTGGGACGGCCGTGGCGCCGCTATGCCAAAGCTTATTATCTTGACTGCCAACTCGCACCAAGTTTGGCGCACAGCGGCTGGCATGATTGGGCAGGCGATCCGGATTCCACGACCGATTGTGACTTTCGGACGTACGGCTGTACGCCAGCGGTGAGACAGCAGTCGTGGACCCGCGCTGGGGATGAGGTGCCGGCTGCACTTCAAAAGCAGCTTAACGATTATTTCGGTCTGGACCGCTAGAATTGAATAATTCAAAAACGGCATCGTGCTTCGAACGCATGATGCCGTTTTTAATACGATGGTGACGGGGTTATTTAAGCTGGAGGGCGTACTTTTGATCTAGCCGGCGAACCAGCTGGACGGCAGAGTCGAGGTCCTTTTCCTTGGTGGCCTCAAAGGTCGCGTAGGTGAATGGCTTGAGGCGGTTGATGAAGGCGATGTAGCGCTCGGCATCGACAACCCCGGTGCCAAACGGAACGGTTTCCTTGTGACCGTTGACGAATTGGACATCCTTGAGGTGGAACGTACAGATACGGTCTCCGTACAGCCGGGCGGCGGTTTCGAGGATCTGCTCCTGCTGGCCTTGATTCTCGACCGAAATCAAGTTGGCTAGGTCAAAAATCACAAAGAGGTTGGGGCTGTTAACCGCGTCCAGAACCCGCCGAACAGTGTAGTTGTCATAGAGGGGGTGGTTGACGCCCGGTTCGATCGCCAGGAGGCTGCCCAGCTTTTCAGCAGTCCGGCTCATCTTCGTGACGGCACTGACCACCCGCTGCAAGGCGCTTTCGGTGTAGTTGTCCTTGGTGTAGCCGAGGGGAGAAAGAACACTCCCCGTTTCCGTTCCCACCACGGCCGCCGGCAAGAATTTCTCGGCAACCAGGCTATCGTAGAAGGACTGCAGGTTTTGCTGCTGCTTGGCCCGATCGTATTCGATGATGTTGACGTAATTGCCGAGAACGGAGATCTTGACGTGGGCCCGCTTGAACTTGTCGGCGATCATCGTCAACATTCCGGGCGAATATAAGTCGGTACTGTTGATCACCTCGGGGGGTAAGAACTTAAATGGTGCAAATTGAACGTTGTTAAGACCATAGTTGCTGGTGACCGCAAACAAATGCGCGAAGGTATGCACGCTCGTGTCGTGGGCCCGCAGACCAAGATTAATACTCATATTTAGAACACCTCATTCTTGAATTTATAAAAATTAATATTTTTATTTTATGATAGCACTTTCAAAGATAAAAGAAATATATTTTCCTTATTAGAAACGTCTAATTAACAAATGTCAAATTTAGCCAATTAAAATTCAATAAATTAATTATTCCAGTTAAATAGTTTATAAAATATTTTTTGATAACGCTTGCAATATAAATATTATGGTTTATAATAATACTCGAATAAGGAAATGGTATTTCTTTTTAGGAAACGGAGGAATTAACAAATGAGCTTTAAGATGGTAACGCGCTATGCTCATAGTCCAAAAGATATTCAACATTATGATACTAAACAATTACGACAAGAATTTTTAATGGAAAAGATTTTTTCATTGGGTGACATTCTTCTTACCTACACGTACAACGATCGGATGATCTTCGGCGGGGTAACGCCAAAGGCTGGCGAACCGCTGGAAATCAAGCTTGATAAGGATTTGGGAGTAGATTACTTCCTGCAACGGCGTGAACTGGGCTTCATCAACATCGGTGGGAACGGCTCCGTGACGATCGATGGTCAAGAAGAGAAGATTGTGGCCCACGATGGTTACTATATTGGAATGGGTGCTAAGCACGTTGTCTTCGCTTCGGATGATGATAATGATCCGGCCAAGTTCTATGTTGTTTCTACCCCAGCACACAAAACGTATCCTAACAAGAAGCTGCCATTCAAGGATGCGATCGCAATGCCGATGGGCGACCAGGAGCACATGAACAAGCGGACGATTTACAAGTACATCGATGCCTCAAGCATGGACACCTGCCAGCTGCAGATGGGGTACACGGTGCTTGAACCTGGGAACTCATGGAACACCATGCCTTGCCACACCCACGCGCGGCGGATGGAAACCTACATGTACTGCGAATTTGGCGACAAGGATACTCGGGTCTTCCACTTTATGGGGAAGCCCGATGAATCCAAGCACATCGTCATGGAACCGGAACAAGCAGTTGTCAACCCAAGCTGGTCAATTCACTGTGGGGTTGGGACAACCAACTACTCCTTCATCTGGGCAATGTGCGGTGAAAACCAGACCTACGACGACATGGACATGGTCGACATGCACGATTTGAAGTAAGGAGGATTTAAATGCCACAATCACAAGAAGAAATTAAGCAAAACGAGGCGGCCCTCGACAAGTTCAAGATGTCGGCCTTTGACCTTTCCGGTAAGGTGGCCATCATCACCGGTGGGAATACCGGGCTGGGCCAAGGCTATGCGGTAGCATTAGCCGAGGCCGGCGCCGATATCTTTATCCCAACCTACGGGACTCAAGGCTGGGACGATACACGGGAAATGATCGAAAAGCGTGGCCGCAAGGTTGAATTCATGGACGTGGATTTGACCAAAAAGGGCATTGCTCAGGAAGTTGTCGACCGGGCAATCGAGACTTTTGGCCACATTGACATCCTGATCAACAACGCGGGGATGATCAAGCGGAACCCAATCCTCGAATCAAAGGATAAGGACTGGGACGCGGTAATCAATATCAACCTGAACGCTGTCTACCACATGTCAATGGCCGTAGCGAAGGTCTTTGCTAAGCAGGGCCACGGTAAGATTATCAACATTGGTTCAATGCTGTCATTCCAGGGCGGTAAGTTTATCCCATCATACACGGCGTCAAAGCATGGGGTTGCCGGACTGACCAAAGCGTTTGCCAGTGAAATGGGTGCTTATGGTGTTCAAGTCAACGCCATCGCCCCCGGCTACATTAAAACGGCGAACACGGCACCAATCCGGGCTGATAAGGCCCGCAATCAAGAAATCCTCGATCGGATTCCTGCCGGACACTGGGCCGAACCGCATGAGTTGATGGGGGTTGCAGTATTCCTGGCGAGCGATGCTGCCAACTACGTCAACGGTACGATCATGCCGGTTGACGGCGGTTACCTCGTCCGGTAGCAAAACATACATACATTAATCTGGCTAAAGTAGTTGGGTCCACACCTCCTTCTGGATCTAGCTGCTTTAGTTTTTTAATATGGTAAAATGCTGAGTGAGTATGTAAAGTGGGTGAAATAATGGAAAACAAACTCTATGGAACTGTCTTATTAAAAGCTAAACAGATCCTTGATTACATTGCTGAAGCGGCGGAGGCTCCGACCCTCAACGACCTAAGCAAAAACATTGCCATTTCTAAGCCGACGATCTATAAGATATTAAAAACGCTTGAATATTGTGGCTACGTTCGGGCGGAGGGTGACGATAAGCGTTACCGCCTCGGGACGGTCTTCTTGCACTACGCCGAATCGGTCAACCGCTCAATCAATATTATTGAGATTGCGCGGCCAGCCTTGCGCAAGCTGCGGGACGCCACGGGGGAGACAATTAACCTGGGGATGGTTCAGGATAACAGCATTATCCTCCTTTCCAAGCTGGAGAGTACGCACAGTATTAAGCTGGTGTCGATTGTCGGCGGCAAGATGAATATGTATTCCTCCTCAATGGGGAAGGCGCTGCTGGCAGAATACTCGGACCGCCAATTGGACAAGTACTTGGCGACGGTTAAGCCGCAGAAGCTGACCGAAAACACCATTACTGACCGCGAAACTCTAATTCGGGATCTGGCGGCAACCCGGCAGCGCGGGTATTCAATTGATAACATTGAAAACCAGCCAGGGGTCTACTGCATCGGTTTCCCCCTGGTTTCACAGGGCCATATCTATGGGGCCTTCAGTATCAGTACCCCCCAGTACCGGATCACCGAGGAGAAGAAGAAAAAGTTTGTCCAGTTGGGCAAGCAGACCCAGCAGGAGATCCTGGCCCAGCTGTAGCCGGGGGTTAGTCAAGTGCCAAGCGGGAAGCGATGTGGTAAGATACTACTAGTAAACGCTTACGAAAAATTAGACTAAGGAAACATGACTAATGGATGAATGGATGAATTATGAACAATTTGACCGGCAAACCTGGCACAGCTTTTTCCCGACCAATAAGGTCCGCTTAAGTCAGGACAACTTGGAAGACATCAAGTCCCTGAATGACCGGATCTCGATTCAGGATGTTCAAGATATTTACCTCCCCTTGATCAAACTGATCCAGCTGCGCTACCAGAACTTTTTGGAGTGGCAGATGCAAAAGGCCAACTTTCTTCGCCAACCAGTCCACCGCGTTCCCTACATCATCGGGATCGCTGGTTCGGTGGCGGTTGGGAAGAGTACGATTGCCCGCCTGCTCAGTATCCTGCTTAATAAGCTCCTACCGGATAAACGGGTCGAATTGATGACCACGGACGGTTTCCTTTACCCTAACGCGGAACTGGAACGGCGGGGGATCATGGACCGGAAGGGATTTCCGGAATCCTATGACATGGAGCGACTCCTGAAGTTCTTAAATGACGTCAAGGCGGGAGAACCGGAACTAAAGGCGCCAACGTATTCCCATCAGGTCTACGACGTTCAGCTAGACCGGCCGCAGCTGATTGAGCAGCCCGATATCCTGATCGTCGAAGGGATCAACACCCTCCAGCTGCCGACGAACCAACGCCTCTATGTCAGTGACTACTTTGACCTGTCACTGTACGTCGATGCCGATCCGGACCTGGTCGAGCAGTGGTACCTGCAACGCTTTGGGATGCTGCTGGATACGGCCTTCACTGATCCATCCAACTACTACTACCCATACTCCCAGGGAGACCGGGATGAGGCTTTTAAGATGGCCCGGGACGTCTGGCAGCGAGTCGACTTGCCGAACTTAGAGGAGTTCATCCTGCCGACGAAGAATCGAGCCAACGTGATCCTGCATAAGACAGTGGGCCACATAGTTGATCGGGTTTACTTGCGGCGAGATTAGCCGTACCTATTGATGAGCCAGTCGGTCAAGAGGGTTATTGGTATTGCCGGGTCCTGGGACAAAATGTCGGCGGCCCGGAAGACGATCAGGAGCTTTTGGCAGTCAGCCGGGAGCGTGCGTAAGCTGGCGGTCGCCCGGTCATACTCGCGCTGGTTGCGGACTGAATATGCGAATTGAATATATGTGCGTTGCTGATGACGATCGGCAATGAAGGTGAACCGTTTGTTGGAGTAGACTAAATAGCCCCGACGGATGAGTTCAATAAAGAGGAGTGCCTCCAGATTTGGCTGGGAGAGTGCTCCTTTTTGATTGGTTAGGTAGTTGCGCAGGCCGGGGTCGACCGGGTAGTACTTGGCGTTGGTTGGTTTGACCTGGTTGGTAGCGAGGTCGAGTTCGTGGCAGGGATAGAAAAGGTAGGTATCGGCAAGCACGGAGAGATAGGTGCTCAGGGTCTTGCTTGACGCGGGAATGCCGAATTCCTTTAAGCCGCTGACGGCCCGGGAGGCGTTAAGGGGCGCACCCAGTTGGCCGGCGACGAAAATAGCCAGCTGCTTGGTCAGAAATGGGTTGCACAGGGTGCTGTGTTTGGTAAAGCCATTGACAAGGATGGTGTTTAACACCCCGTCCAGGTAGCTTTCCCGGGTGAGCTGGTCACGGACGTCCTGGGCAAAGGGAAAACCGCCAATGTTAAGGTATTGATAGAGACCCTGCTGGTTGGCCGGCTGATGCTGGTGCTGGCAGAATTCGGCAAAGCCCAGCGGCAACACCGGGATAATAAGCAGCCGGGCCTGAAGGGGAGCCAGCCGGTCTAAAAAAGATTGTGAAGCGGCGGTCACGTAAAGGCTAACATTACGGTGCTTGATAATCTCCTGCAAGAAGGGCAGGACATGGTCAAGCTGGTCGAGCTCATCGAGAAAGAGGTAGTTTTTCTTTTTCTCGATGAGCTTTTTACTTATTGAAGCAGCGAGCGGGTGCCAATCGACCAGTTGCCGCCGGTGAAGCTGGCCGAAATTGAAGAAGTGAATCTGGTTATTGGCAATCCCGTGCCGGCGCAGCGAATCTTTTACTTGTCTTAGTAAAATTGTCTTCCCGCACCGTCGAACGCCGATAATGACTTTAATGCACTGGATGTCGGTGCACTTCTCTAATTGGTCTAGCTGAATTGATCTGATAAACATCTTTGATTTCTCCGTTCTGATATAACCTATCGGACCATTTTAACAGTAATTGGACTATCCGGCAAATTTGGAATTAATTCCAAATTCATTACCAATATTGGTGCATATTATCTGGTAAAATTGGTAAATTTTAGTAAAAACAATTGGCGTGGGGACTGAAGGGCGAACGGTTGCGCAAAAATTGATCAAAGAAATCTGCTTGACACTCCATCACAGACCGCTTAAGAAATTAGGCATGCTTTAACGAGCGGAAAAATGACTAAGGAGATATGACGATGAAGATTTTTGCAGATACGGCAAATGTCGAAGATATCAAAAAGATTAACGAACTCGGGATCATCGATGGGGTCACCACAAACCCTACCCTGATTGCCCGGGAAGGGAAAGACTGGGAGAGCGTCGAAAAGCAGATCTGTGCCATTGTCGACGGCCCGGTCAGCGCGGAAGTGACTGCCGAAGAGGCCCCGGCGATGATTGAACAGGCCCGGGAGCTGAGCAAGTGGGCGGACAACATCGTGGTTAAGATCCCGATGACTGCTTCGGGTCTCAAGGCGGTTAAGGTCCTGGCCCAAGAGGGGATCAAGACCAATGTCACCCTGATTTTCTCAGCCATGCAGGGGCTGCTGGCGGCTAAGGCTGGTGCCACCTACGTCAGTCCGTTCCTTGGCCGCCTTGACGACATTGGGGCGGACGGGGTCGAACTGGTCCAAAAGCTTCGTCAGATTTTTGATAACTACGGCTACCAAACGGAGATCATCGCGGCGTCGATCCGTCACTACCAGCATGTCGAGCAGGTCGCCCTGGCCGGTTGCGACATCGCGACGATCCCGGCCAAGATCCTGGTTAAGCTATGGAAGCATCCATTGACGGATCAGGGCTTGGCAGCCTTTGAGAAGGATTGGGCGGAGTTTGAACGCTTGCAGAAATAAAAAATAGAAAGGTGAATGGTGATTAGGATGCTAAAGAGTGTTTTGCCATCACAAGGTTCCCGGCAATTGCCGCTGGAGATTATCACGAAAAATAGTGTGATTACGATCAACGACTATGCCTGGATCGAATGTCACAGCGAGGGGAGCGGGTTGGCCGGTCGCAATATTTGCCGGGCGCTTACTGCCCATCGCCGGCTGTTTATTTGCCTCGATGAAGGTGATCAGCGCTTGCAGCCTATGCAATTCTTCGAGGAGATTCTGGCCCAGCTTGCGGGGCTGTTCCGCAATGTGACTGCGTCCTCGATTAATCAAGTGACCATCGTTTATCGGCCGCAGTGGTCTTTTGATTGCTGGCTTCCCGCGGACGCCCAACGTATTCGAATTGCCCACCGCCAAATCCGCGACCTCCTTGCCGGCCGATATGGCCTTCAGAAAGCGCGTCAGGTGGCAATCGTCTATGGCGGCCAGCTGCTCGAAACGGCTCAAAACCAGGTAATGAATGACATTAACGTGGATGGGTTGCTCTGCGATCCATTTTTCAAACGACACGAAGAAAATGAGGTAAGAAAATGATTACTAGTCGAAACGCGTCAGTACTGCTGGCTCCGCAGTCGCAGTTCACTGAACAAGACCAGCAGGCGGTGGACGCCCTGCGCTTTATGAGTATTGATATGATCGAACGGGCCCATAGTGGCCACCCTGGTTCGCCGATGGGAATGGCCCCGCTGGCGTACACCCTTTGGGAGAAGTTCATGCACTTCAACCCGACTGATCCCCAGTGGCTGAACCGTGACCGCTTTGTTCTCTCCGGTGGACACTGTTCGTCGCTTCTGTACAGTCTTCTGCATTTCAACGGCTTTGACCTGTCGATCGACGACCTCAAGGACTTTCGGCAGCTTGACTCCCGGACTCCAGGCCACCCCGAATATCGGTTGACACCGGGAGTGGATGCCTCCACTGGTCCCCTGGGTCAGGGATTCGCGATGGCGGTGGGGATGGCGATGGCCGAGCGGCACCTGGCACTTTTGTACAATAAGCCCGGCTATCCGATCATTGACCACTATACCTACTCGATCGTCGGGGATGGCGACCTGATGGAGGGGATCGCCAGTGAAGCGATGGCGCTGGCCGGGAAGAACCGGTTGGGCCGGCTGATCGTGCTCTACGATTCCAACGACGTTTCGCTGGATGGCCCGCTAAATCTCAGCTGCAGTGAGCAGGTCGGGGAACGCTTCATGGCCGCCCACTGGGACTACCAGTTGGTTCCAGATGGTGGTGACTTGGATGCCATCGCCAAGGCGATCATCCGGGCTCAGAAATCAGCCCAACCGTCCCTGATTGAGGTCAAAACGACAATCGGTTATAACTCACCAGATGAGGGAACCAGCAAGGTCCACGGTTCACCGCTGGGGGCCGCCAACCTGGCCATTACCCGGGAAAACTACGGCTGGGAGTATCCGCCGTTTGAATACCCGGATGCTGTATATCAGCAATTTGCCGAGTACGTGTTTGACAAGAAGAAACGCTACAACGAGTGGCAGGGCCTCTTCGCCGATTACCAGCGGGAATTTCCTGCCGAAGCTGCTCAACTGACGAATCAGCGCCTGGACATTCGGGACCTGACTAACCATCACCAGTCTGGGGAGCAGGTCTCGACCCGGGTGGCCAATTCCGAGGCGATGCAGGATCTTGCCAAGCGGAACCCGCAGCTCTGGGGCGGTTCGGCGGACCTCTTCTCGTCCAACAAGACCCTCTTGAAGGACTATGACACCTTCAAGCCAGCTAACTACGGGGGCCGGAATATCTACTTTGGTGTTCGGGAGTTTGCGATGGCGGCGATCACCAACGGGATTAACCTTCATGGCGGCAGTCGGGCCTATTGCTCAACCTTTATGGTGTTCAGCGATTACCTGAAAGCCGCGATCCGCCTGGCTGCACTGCAAAGGGTGCCGTCAATCTTCATTCTGACCCATGACTCCTTGGCGGTGGGGGAAGACGGCCCAACCCATGAGCCGGTTGAACAACTGGCAATGCTGCGGACGATTCCGAATGTCCAGGTCTTCCGGCCGGCCGACGCCAACGAAATGGTTGCCGTTTGGCAGACGATCGCCAAGACGACCGACCGGCCAAGCGTGATCATTGCTTCCCGCCAGGGCCTGCCCGTCCTCGATGAAACCGTTGGGGCGCTGGGCGAACGGGGCGCCTACGTGGTGGCCGACACCCATAAGCCAGAAGGAATCATCATGGCGAGTGGGTCGGAACTATCCTTGGCCCTGGCCGCACGGGAACGTCTAGCAAAGCAACACGGGATCAAGGTCCGGGTCGTGTCGATGGTCAGCATGGAACGCTTTAACCAGCAACCAGCGGCCTACCGCGAGCAGGTGTTGCCGGATAATATCCGTACCCGGTTAGCCGTCGAGATGGCGTCACCGGTCATGTGGCGCCAGTATGTGGGGATTGACGGTGACGTGATCGGGGTCGACCAGTTTGGCCAGAGTGGGGATGGCCAAACGATCACTGCCCGGTACGGCTTCACCGTTGATAATGTTGTTGAACGCTTTTTAGCGATGAACCGAAAGGAGGATGAAAAATGATTACAGTTGTTGACACAGAGCACAACCAGCTTGATGAGCAGGCAGGGACTCAGGAACTAGCACTTCTGGCGGCAGCTTTGAACGATTAATCTGACTAAAATTATCCATCAATTTACACATAAACATTCCTTTGCAACGGATCAGCGACCGGCTGGTCCGTTTTTTAAGCTGATTTTCGCTATTTGGGGATGAACATTCGCCCGGCTTGTGGATATAATAAGAATGACGGCAAAAACACAACAATTAATCACCAAATGTGGTTGACCGTCCGGCTTCTAGCCTGTAAACTAGCCTCTAAGAATAAAATTTCAATCAAAGGAAGTGGCATTGTGGCAAACGTCAATTTAGATGCATTCGATAAGATCATCGTGCTTGATTTCGGGAGCCAGTATAACCAGCTGATTACCCGCCGGCTACGAGACTTTGGGGTGTACTCCGAACTGCTGTCGCATAAGATTACGGCCGCCGAGGTCAAGAAGATCAAGAACCTTAAGGGGATCATTTTCTCCGGTGGGCCAAACAGTGTGTATGATCCAGATGCATTCAAGGTTGATCCAGAAATTTTCAAGTTAGGGATTCCAATCCTGGGAATCTGCTACGGGATGCAACTGATGTCCTATGATCTCGGTGGCAAGGTCGAAAAGGCCGAAAACTCCGAGTATGGTCGGGCCGACATCGAGGTGCTCGATGACGATGCAGTCCTTTTCAAGGGCCTGCCAAAGAAGCAGTATGTATGGATGAGTCACGGTGACCTGGTTACCAAGGCTCCGGATGGTTTCAAGGTGACGGCCACCAGCAAGAACTGCCCAATTTCTTCCATTGCCGACGATGAGCGGAAGTTCTATGGGATTCAGTTCCATGCCGAGGTCCGCAACTCCGAATACGGGCTCGACATCCTACGGCGCTTTGCCTTTGACGTTTGTGGCGCCAACGATAACTGGACGATGGATGACTTCATCGACCTGCAGATCGAACATATTCGTAAAGAAGTCGGCGACAAGAAGGTCATCCTCGGCCTCTCCGGTGGGGTCGACTCCAGTGTCACGGCGGTGCTGATCCACAAGGCGATCGGCGACCAGCTGACCTGCATCTTCGTGGACCACGGCCTGTTGCGGAAGAACGAGGCCGACCAGGTCATGAACGCCCTGAACCGGGACCTGGGGGTTAACATCATCAAGGTTGACGCGGCCGACCGCTTCCTGGGTAAGCTGAAGGGCGTTACTGATCCCGAAAAGAAGCGGAAGATCATCGGTAAGGAATTCATCGAGGTCTTCAATGAAGAAGCCAAGAAGATTCCGGATGCCGACTTCCTGGCCCAGGGGACCCTGTACACCGACGTGATCGAATCCGGGACGGACACGGCCCAAACGATCAAGTCCCACCACAACGTTGGGGGCTTGCCAAAGAAGCTCGGCTTCAAGCTGATCGAACCACTGCGGAAGCTCTTCAAGGATGAAACCCGTGAACTGGGTGAAAAGCTGGGGATTCCGCACGAACTGGTTTGGCGGCAGCCATTCCCTGGTCCCGGCCTGGGAATTCGGGTGATCGGCGAAATCACGCCTGAAAAGCTGGAAATCGTGCGTGAATCTGACGCCATCCTGCGGGACGAGATCAAGAAGGCTGGCCTGGACGAGAAGATCTGGCAATACTTCACCGTCCTGCCGGGCATCCGTTCCGTCGGGGTCATGGGTGATGGCCGGACCTACGACTACGCGGTTGCCATTCGGGCCGTGACCTCGATCGACGGGATGACCGCCGACTTTGCCAAGATTCCATGGGATGTTCTGCAGAAGATCTCAGTCCGGATCGTAAACGAAGTCGACCACGTCAACCGGATCCTTTACGATGTCACGAGTAAGCCGCCTTCGACGATTGAGTACGAGTGATATTATAGGACAATATGAAGAGGGAAGCCTAAGATAACGGCATTTGTAGAGGTTCAAATTTGGTAGAAAAGGCAGTTAAACGCAAGTTGTCTACCAAAAAGTCTACCAAAATTACCAACAGATAATACGGCAAAAGGTACTACGCAAATTCAAATTGTGTAGTACCTTTTGTTAATTTCTTAGCGATAATAATATGATGGCAGATTGCAAGAAATAACTTGAACGAATTTAATGACGTAAATTAAGCAGGAAG
>NZ_JBJEEM010000003.1:0-2032 GCF_051873075.1 Limosilactobacillus sp.
CACGCAACCGTTTTCACTGCCGCACTCAAGAAGTGTTATTAGTCGTTAATAACACATATAATGAGAATGATCTAGGGAGAGCTATTATTATCGGACATAATTACATCTCTGGGTTAATTTACTAAATTTAGTTTATTTATTGTAGGAGGAAACTTTCTTATGAAAAATAATGCAATGCATTACAAGATGTACAAAGCAAAGAAAAATATCGTCTTTGCTGGCCTTGCTACTACCGCTGTTTTAGCAGGGTTGACGCTTTCCAACGTCAACAACACTGCTTCTGCTGCAACGACTTCTGCTGCACCAGCTTCTGCTCAAGTAACTAGTGACGCTACTTCAAACGCTACTAGCGGCTCTGCTGCATCATCAGCAACTTCAGACGCTACTTCATCAGCTGCATCATCAGCTACTAGTGATTCAGCTGCTAGTTCTGCTGTTGCTTCTGACGCACTTGCCGAAGCTAACTCAGCTGTTGCAAGTGCTAACACTGCAAACTCCAGCGCTATCGCTTCTAACTCTGCTGCTGTTAAGAGCGACGCTGAAAAGCAAGTCCCAGCTTCAAGCACGACCACTGAACCAAAGGCCGCTGTTTCTGAAGCTAGCCAATTGACTAGCCAAGCTAAGGAAATTACTGACAACACTAACACTGCTTCTCAAAACTTGAGTAGCGCAAACGCAACTGTTGCTAGTGCTTCTGCTAATGTTGCTAGTGCTTCCGCTGCATACAGTGCTGCTAAGTCTGCTGCTGACGCTGCATCATCAAACGCTAACGCCGCTGCTGCTGCTTACACTGCTGCTAAGAGCGCTGCCGAAGTTGCAAACTCTGCTGCCGTTGCTGCCCAAGAAAAGGCTAATGCTGCTGGCCAAACTTACGGTTCAGCTTCAGATGCCCTGGCAGCAGCTAAGAAGGCTGCTTCAGACGCCCAAGCTGCAGTAAACAAGGCTGGTAACGACCTGAACGTTGCTCAAGCCGCAGCTAACGAAGCTAACAACGCCCTGAACGAAGCCCAAGCAGGTCTCGACAACGCCAAGAGCGCTGCCGCTGCATATGAAGCTGCTCAAGCTGCAGCTAACAAGGCTGGTAGTGACGCCAACGTTGCAAAGTCCGCAGCTGACGAAGCCAACAACGCCCTGAACGAAGCCCAAGCAGGTCTTGACAACGCTAAGAGTGCATCTGCTGCATACGAAGCCGCTCAAGCTGCAACTAACAAGGCTGGTAGTGACGCTAACGTTGCAAAGTCTGCAGCTGACGAAGCCAACAACGCCCTGAACGAAGCTCAAGCAGGTCTCGACAACGCTAAGAGCGCTGCTGCTGCATACGACGAAGCTCAAGCTGCAGTAAACAAGGCTGGTAATGACCTGAACGTTGCAAAGTCCGCAGCTGATGAAGCTAACAACGCCCTGAACGAAGCTCAAGCAGGTCTTGACAACGCCAAGAGCGCTGCTGCTGCATACGAAGCTGCTCAAGCTGCAGTAAACAAGGCTGGCGACGACCTGAACAAGGCTCAAGAAGCTTACAACGCTAACTCCTTTGGTGCTGCTATTAACAGTGCCCAAGCTGCTGCTGACAGTGCTGCTGCTGTTGAAAGTGCTGCTAAGGATTCCTTCGATGACGCATACCAGACTTACCTGAATGAGCCAAACGAATGGAACGACGCAGCTCAACAACAAGCTAAGGCTGCCTGGGACAGTGCTGCTACTGCTAACAGTGCTGCTCAAGCTGCATTAGCTACCGCTAAGAACGCTGCTCAATCTGCAGCTGATGAAGCTGTTAAGGCTGAAAGTGCTGCTAAGGATGCCTTTGATAAAGCATACCAAGACTACGTAAACGAACCAAACGAATGGAACGATGAAGCTCAACAACAAGCTAAGGATGCTTGGGACAAGGCTTCCGCAAAGGCTGATGCTGCTAAGCAGGCACTTGCTGACTTCAACACGGTAACTACTAACCTGAACAACGCTAAGACTGCTTTGGACGCAGCCCGGAACGAAGAAACTTCTGCTGAAGAAGCCGCTACTAAGGCTGGTTCCG
>NZ_JBJEEM010000003.1:2132-22932 GCF_051873075.1 Limosilactobacillus sp.
CTAACGTAAGCAAGGCTGCCCAAGCTCTTAAGGACGCTCAAAACGCCTTCGATGCAGCCCGGAACGAAGAAACTTCTGCTGAAGAAGCCGCTACTAAGGCTGGTTCCGTAGAGAACTGGGAAAACAACGTTGCTTCCGCTACTACTAACGTAAGCAAGGCTGCCCAAGCTCTTAAGGACGCTCAAAACGCCTTCGATGCTGCTCGGAATGCTGAAACTAAGGCCGATGATGCACTGGCTCCTGCTCAAGAAGCCTTCAACCAAGCTCAAGCTGCCTTTGACGAAGCACGCAACGCTGAAACTAAGGCTGACGACGCTGCTAAGGCCGCTAACGACAAGCTTGCTGACGCAACTAAGGCTTACGACGAAGCTGAAAATGCTCTGACTAAGGCTGACGACGCTGTTGAAGTTGCTCATCAAGACGTTCTGAACGCTAACCAAAACCTGAAGGATGCTCAAGACAACGCTGCTGCTGCCCAAAAGGTTGTTAACGAAGCTGCTGCTAATGCTGCTAAGGCTTCACAACTTCTTGAACAAGCACAAAACCTGTTGAAGAACATCGACTGGAGCCAAAACAACACCAACAATGGTAACAACACCAATAACGGTGGTAACAATACCAACAACGGTAACACCAACAACGGTAGCAACACTAATAACGGTTCTAACACTAACACCAACAACGGTAATGTAAACAACGGTGGTAACACTGCTAACAACACTACCAACAACGGTGGTTCAGCTGTAAACGGCAACAATGGTGCAACTACTCCTGCAGGTGTAACTAACAACACTGCTGCTGTTGCAACTGCTACTAAGAGCAACGAAAACAGCAACAACGCTAACGAAGCAGCTGCTCTGCCACAAACTGGTAACGAAAACAGTGCCGCAGTTGTTGCTCTTGGTGCCGCTGCTGCTATGTTCGGTCTTGGCTTAGCTGCTAAGAAGCGTGAATTCTAATTAAACTAATTTAGAATTGTAATCCAGTAGATTAAAAATTATGTTCGTACTATTAAACCCATCTATGTATTTAGCATGGGATTAGTAAAACCGGCGAGGGCGTTTGTCTCTTGCCGGTTTTTGTTTTAGCTCAAAAATTATCTTATAATGACTTGTAGCTACATATTGAGGGGTTTATGACATGGATGAAAATATGAGAAACACGATCGCTTCTGTCAAAGCGGTTATTGAGACAACACGGGCCCAGCTTGAAGAGATGGAGCAGGAACCAGCGCCGGATCGCCACCTGATGGCTGCCGTTCAGGATAACTATGAACGGGCCAAGGGGACGTTGCGGATTCTCGAGAAGATTAACGGAGTTGAGGCGACGGCAGCGGTTCAACCCGCTCACAAGAATGACACTGCAGTTGCCCAAGACGAACCAGAAGAAGATCAAACGATTAACGTTACCCGGCACGTTGATCATTCTTTCCAGGTAATTCCGCCGAAAGCAACGGATGGGCTGACGGTAAACGAGCAAGCACTAGCAACACCCGCAGAGAGCCAGGCTCCCCAAGTAACGATGCCAACGGAAGGAACTCCCGAAAGTTCGGCAGCCGAAGTTCATATGACTAGGGCCGAGTATCGGGAAATGATGAAGAAAAAGGGTAAATAGTTGTCACTAAATCTGGTAGGTAGGGTATTGGGCCCTACCTATTTTCTGTCCTGGAAAAATAGCCTGATTCGGGTGATAATACAGGAAGAAGGGGGCATCAGCATGCAGGAAGCACTGGATTTTTTAACGTTAACCAACCGTACCACGATCGACCGGCTTACCAACGCCGCGTTTGGCCATCATCTCTTAATCGTCGGTCAGACTGGGAGCGGCAAGACGACCACGACATTGTCATTGCTGGGGCAGCTTCAACAGTTGAACCAGACGGCGATTATCTTTGATCCCACCGGTGAGTACACCAGGCTGCCGAATGCGATTACGTACCGGCTGGGCGATAACTGTTACCTGGAAGCGGGGAAGCTAACGGCCGACCAGTTGCTGGCCACCCTGCAAGTCCAGGGTGACCACCCATTGCGGACCAAACTCCAACAGGCGGTGACTGATTTGCAAATCCAGCATAATATCAAGGACGAGCAGGGACCGTACCGGCGGCTGAACCGCCCCTTAGCTGACCACCAGCATGATGAGCAGGGGCTGGGCGCTTGGGCAAGCGACTTCTTGCTTACGGACCTCTTTGCCCAGCTGATCGAGGAATTCGTGGTCCCGTATGCCGATGACCGAGCAGACTATACCCGCCTCGGTCAGCAGTACGACCGTGCCGCTATCAATCATTACTGGCCTGTCCTGGCCGCGATCCAGGATCAGCTGGCGAACCCGGCCTTTCGGGCACTCTTCGACACAGACGAACACGCGGGGACAATGAAGAGCGAGCTCAATTTCATTCTCAAAATGTTCCTTTATCACCAGAGCAGTCACCGGACCCTAGTGGTCGATTTATCGCTCTTGAAGGACTACGAGGAGAGCCAGCGATTGATTCTTTCATTGCTCTTGAAGGAGATCCTTCGCTTGCGGCTGCGCGACAATGCCGGTTTTCCGGTTAACATTATCATCGATGAGGCCCACCGGTACTTGCCGCAAGACGAACAGCGCCTTGCCGATAACGGGATCTTTCAACTGGTTCGGGAAGGGCGGAAACTGGCCTTGAAGATGATCCTGACGACCCAATCCCCGCTTGACCTGCCGGCACGCCTACGTTCCCAGTTTGGCAATCTTTTGGTTCATCGACTGTTGGACCAAGAGGAGATTGCCAGTCTGCCGAGTGTGGGACTGGCTCAGGCAGTCCAGTTACCAGTTGGCCAGGCGGAACTCTGCATTTTTGGCGAGACCCCAGCGTTGGTGAAGGTTAACCTTCCAGCTTGGTGGCAGGGTGAAGAAAATGAGTAGGGGATTGAAAGCAGCCCTGTGCTGCCTGCTAATGGCCGGTGCGGCGCTTGGTGGGACTATTCAACAAAACTGGGGGGCCATCCGGAATTCGCAACCCATTGAAGATAGTACCCCGACCATTTTTGTCCACGGGATGCCCAGCAGCTACCATTCCGAGGTCAAGATGGTCCACGCATTGGTCTATGCCGGGATAACAACGCCGGATAACATCGTCCGGGCGACGGTTTCTCCTCAGGGGAAGGTGACTTTCGACCGCAAGCTGCCAGCTCGGCCACATAACCCGCTCATCGAGGTGGACCTTGAGAACAGTCACGAGCGAGATGACCATATAGCAGCGGCGTGGTTGAAGGCGGTCGTAGTCGACCTACAACAGCAGTACCACTTCAAGCAGGTCAACTTTGTCGGACATTCCAGCGGGCCCCTGCTGATCCTTTGCTACATCATGGATAACGCCAACGACCCCGACCTGCCCCGGGTGAGTCACCTGGTTTCCCTCGGTGGGGCCTTCAATGGTGCCCTTGGCAAGCGATCTCAACCGAATTCGATCGAGCTGTCCCCGGCTGGTCTCCCGCTGACCCGCCAGGTCAAGGAGTACCGGGAGCTTCTTCCGCTGCACGACAGTTTCCCACACCATATCCGGGTCCTCAATATCTTCGGTGATCTTCAGGATGGCAGTAATTCCGATGGCCGGGTTGAGAACAATTCCTCACGGGCGATGCGTTACCTGGTCGCCAAGCGGGCCCGCTCATACCAGGAGGTTCGAATCACGGGAGAACATGCGGACCACAGTGGGTTGCATAATAATAAAAAGGTTGATTTTTACCTGATTCGCTTCTTATATGGTGAGAATTGCTGATCTAAGTTATAAAATCATTAATGTTAACGGATTCACAAATCGTAATATGCACGTTGACGGGGTACCAGAACGGTTCTGTAACCGAATTGTAAAGAAAAAAATAAAAATTAATGGTACTTTGTGCTTTACTTCACATTGCTAAACGATTATAATGCTTTTTAGCAAATGAATGATTTGCTCTTATTTTAAGAACAAATGCCTTTTTAGTACTAAGACAAACCACACATCCTTTTTATCCAATTAACATCAACAACCGAGCGTGGTTCGTACTAAAAATGTGCAGATAAAGAAAAAAGATAACCTGTGTTGTGGTAAGCGCGGGTTATCTTTTTTTTGCATTAGAGAAGGTGTTGTTCTTTCATCAACTGGCCGATCCAGTTGTGCTGGAGCTTATTTAGCAGTGGCTTCTCAACTACCTTAGGGATTGGTAGGTCGATGTCTTGGAGCGGTTTCTTGTCATTCATGTAGTACATTGCCCGGAATAGGTCTCGAATGTCGTAGATGGAGTTGAAGACCTCTGGAACACCACGGTCGACGTCCAGCAGGGTGTAGACAGCCTCCATGGCGGTCCGCACGGAGTACTCAGTGGTGAAGACGGTATCGCGGCTCGGTGATTCGGCAAAGTTACCAATGAACGCTAGGTTGGCCGAGCCACTTGGGACTACGGCTGGCCGGTCGCCCTTGACCCGTGGCATAAAGTAGGCGGTGACAAACGGCATGTAAACGGGCACGGTGTTGATCGAGGACTCATCAGCTAGTTTGTCAATCAGTGCGGTCGGCACGCCGAGGTGATAGAGCCACTCCTTAGTGATCTCTTCCCCGGTACAGTCCACGATCCGCTTTTTGATGTAATTTCCCTTGGTGTCGGAGTAGAGACCATAGATCCAGACGATGGTTTCGTTTGGTTTCTGCTTCTTAAAATGCGGTTGACGGTGAATCGTCCATGAAAGCATCCAGTTGGAGTCGGTGACCGTGATGATTCCACCGGTATTGACCTTGCCATCGTGAAGGTCCCGCTTGGTCAGCCGCTCAATGTATGGTTCCACCTGCGGGTTCTTGACGGTGGCGGTTGCGGAGATGAACCATGACCGTTCTGGAAGGTTCTTGCAGAAGACGTCAGGGTGTCCGAAGGCGGGTGATTGCTTGGCAATGTTTTCCCAGAGCTTCCAGCTGCCGCCAAGGGCCCGGGTTGGTTTGGCAACCTCGTGGTGACTGCCGTACGTGGAGCTTTCGGTGATGGACCCGTTGGTGACAAAGACCAGGTCATCATCGGTTAACTCGATCTCCTTGTGCTTGCCCTGCTGGGTCATGACGATCCGTTTAGCATGTTTCTCGTTGTCTTTGGTATCGACCAGGACGTTTTCGACCCGAGTATCGTAGTCGAAGTGTACCCCGTGGTCCTTGAGGTAGGCCAACAGGGGCTTGGTCATGGACTCGTACTGGTTGTACTTATTGAATTTCAAAGCGGTAAAGTCCGGTAGGCCATCGATATGGTGGATAAACCGCATCATGTAACGCCGCATTTCGGCCAGGGAGTGCCACTTCTCAAAGGCAAACATGGTGGACCAGTACGTCCAGAAGTTGCTCTCGAAGAATTCATCAGAGAAGTAGTCACCAATCGTCTTGTCGCCAAGCTGCTCTTCTGGAGTTAATACCAGCTTGGTGAGTTCCTTAATCGACTTCTTTGACAGGAGGTACTTCCCGTCCGATGGGACCTCGTTGCCGCGGTTGTAGGTCAACCGACAATTGGAACTGTTCGGGTCATCCTTGTCGAGCCAGTAGTACTCGTCCAGGTAGGATGCACCGGGAATCTCCAGGGATGGGATGGAACGGTACATGTCCCACATGCATTCAAAGTGGTTTTCCATTTCCCGGCCGCCCCGGGTTACGAAGCCGACCCCTGGCCGATCCTGACCATCAAGGGAACCGCCAGCGATTGGCAATTCTTCCATGATATGGATCTGGTCACCGGGGACCTGCCCGTCACGGATCAAAAAGACCGCGGCAGATAGTCCTGCTAATCCCGCACCGACGATGTAGGCGTGCTTCTTATCAGCCCCTTCTGGCTTGCGTGGCCGGGCAAAGGCTTCATAGTTTCCGTTAGAATAATACATCCGGTATTGCCCCTTTCTGTCATGACACAACAACTAACAACTTAATTGTATTGTAAGCGGTTTTAAGTGTCAATTTGTCTTCAAGAAAGGGGAGTAATTATGGAGCAAAACGCTTATAATGATGATGACTAAGAAGTGTGGGTGAAATTATGATTGAGATTAATGGACGACGATACTCGTTTCCAAAAATTCTAACGCTGGGCTTCCTGATGATGATTATTTTGGGAACCATCTTCCTGCTGATGCCGTTTGCGACCCGCCCCGGCCTCCATACCAGCTTCATGACGGCCCTCTTTACGTCGACCAGTGCCACCTGCGTGACCGGTCTGACCCTGGTAAGCACTGCGGGGCATTGGACTCCCTTTGGCCAGGTCGTGATCGCCGTCTTGATGGAGATTGGCGGTCTGGGCTTCATGACCTTTGCCGTCATGATGTCGCTGATGATTCGCCGGCGAATGCGGATGTCTACCCGTCTGCTGACCCAGGAGGCCCTAAACCTTGACCACCTTTCCCAACTGAGCGTGGTCTACCTGATTATCCGGTTGTCAATCCTGATCCAGCTGGTCGGGGCGGTCCTCCTCTTTTGCGACTTTTACCCGCGCTACGGACTGAAACGGGGGATCTGGTACAGCATTTTTCATGCAATCTCGGCCTTCTGTAACGCCGGCTTTGACCTGTTCGGTAACAGTATGGAGAACTACGCCAATGATCCGTACATGCTCTGCGTGCTGATGGTATTGATCGTGGCGGGTTCTTTTGGCTTCTTGGTCTGGAAGGATATTCTGGGCTACCACAAGTACCACCACCTGTCCCTGCATACCCAATTGGCCTTGCGGACGGGCTTAGTCCTGCTCGTTTTGTCGTTTCTCGTCTACCTGATCACCGAGCATAACCTGGCCCAGTTCAGTAGTACCCTGTCATTTCCTAAGCGCTTGTTGAATACGCTCTTCATGGCGGTGACGCCGCGGACGGCGGGGCTGATCACCTTCCCGTACAATAAGCTGAGCGCGGCGGGGTTGAGCTTTACGATCATCTTGATGTTCATCGGGGGGACGCCAGGATCAACGGCCGGGGGAGTTAAGACCACCACGATCGGTCTGTTGACTATCCAGAGCATCGCCACGCTACGGGGACAAAAGGATACCGAATTTGCTCACCGGCGCTTTACCCAGGAGAACATCTACCGGGCCTTGACCCTCATGTTCGTGGCCCTGATCATCTTGTTGGTATCGATCCTGCTCCTGGTTGAAACCCAGGCTTTGCCCAAGCACGACTCTCTGTCATACGTGACCTTTGAGGCGGTGGCGGCGTTTGGGACGACTGGGATCTCGTTGGGGATTACCCCGCAACTGAACTTTGTCGGTCAGGTTATCATCATGTTTTTAATGTTCATCGGACGGGTCGGCATTTACACGGTCATGTTCTCGATCTTCAACGCCCAGCCGAAGACGAAGAGTTATCATTACCCAGAGGAGAGTGTTTTAATTGGCTAAAAAGGAAAGCTATGCCGTGATCGGAATCGGCCAGTTTGGGGCCTCTATTTGCGAATCCCTGGTGCGTGCTGGTCAGGAGGTCCTGGCGATTGACATTAATGAGGATGTGATCAACGAGCTGGCCAATTCAGTGATGCGGGCGGTCGTGGCGGATGCCCAGGACGAGGATGCCTTGCGAGAGCTCGACATCGGCAGCTTCGATCACGTTTATATTTCAATCGGGCAAAACATCGAGGCCAGCATCATGGCAACCCTGATTGCCAAAGATCTCGGGGCTGCGGACGTGACCTGCCGAGCGGAGAATGCCAACCATGCCCGGGTCCTGGAGCGGGTCGGGGCGGACCGGGTTGTCCGGCCTGAGCACGACCTGGCCCAGCGGTTGATCTTCCAGCAGCTCAATCCCAGCGTGGTCGACTATGTGACCCTGAGCAAGGAGACCACCCTGGCCGAGATCAGCATCGACAATCCTAAGTTTGCGGGGAAGACGTTAGATGAGCTCGACTTTCGCAACAAGTACCACGTCAACGTGATCATCATTGTCGGAGCCGATGATCAAGTTAACCAAATGCCGCAGGCGAATGACGTCATCCAGCTGCACGACAAGGTGACGGTGGTGGGGAACATCACCGACATTCAGAAACTCAACGATATTGTTAATTAGGGGAAGAGAAAATGAAACTACGGGGATTAAATGTTGTGACCATCTTGGCAGTGGTCTTCTTTGTGATCGTATTTGGACTGGTTGGAACCTTTGCTAGTCATCAGTACTGGAATCTGATCTGGATAATCCTGCTGCTGGCCTGGACACTGATCCTGCTCCACACCCTGACCCAGGGCCACCTGAAGATTTGGCAGAAGTTGGTGGACCGGATGGAATTTGGCGAGCACGCTCAGATTCTGGACCTCAGTGCCAGTCGGTTGAACGACCTGCTTTTGCTGGCTAAGAACCTCCAGGCCCCGGCCAAGGTGATCGGCACCGGTGAGTGGCGCCAGGACCGCCGGGGAGTCCAGGCCCAAATTAACGCGGCCGGGGTTGCTGACCGGGTCCGATTAGTGGATACCGACGTCTTCAACATGAACTTTCCAGACCGCAGTTTTGACAATGTCTTAGTTGACCTGGCCTTTCATAACATCAGTCCGGCGATCAAACGCAACCGGGCGGTTCAGGAAGCGGCTCGGGTCCTAAAGGCCGATGGAACCATGGCAATTGTCGATTTTGAACATAGCGATGAGTATCAGCAGATGCTGGCCAACCTTGGTTTCGATGACATTCGAGTGGTCAATACCGGTTTTGACGGCTGGTGGGGTGGTCCGTGGACGACGACTAAAATGATAATCGCACGGCATTTTCGGCAAAGGAAGTAATCGATATGAAGTATCTAACAATTGATGGTGAACGTTTGAGTCAAATTGGAATTGGCGGGGCGGACCTCGGTCGGCGGCCCATTGATGAGGTTCAAGCCATTCACTATGGCCTGGAACACGGGATTAATGTGGTTGACACGGCGGAGAGCTATCCGGGAAGCGAGGCACTGATCAAGTGGGCGCTGACCGATATTGACCGGCAAAAGGTCTTCTTGATCTCGAAGGTGTTGCCGAGCCATGCTACCCCTGACATGGAACGCCGCAGCCTGGAAGGAAGCTTGAAGCGGCTAGGGACCGACTACCTGGACCTCTACCTGCTTCACTGGCGCGCAGGAGCCGACCTGGCCCAGGCGGTGGCAGGGCTGGAACAGCTCAAGCAAGAGGGCTTGATCCGCCACTGGGGTGTTTCCAACTTCGATGTCAAGGACATGGAGGACCTCCTCAAGGTGCCGGATGGCGACCAGGTCTTTGCCAACGAAGACCTCTACAACCTGACCAGCCGGGGCGTCGAGTATGACCTTCTGCCGTGGCAGGCTAGTCACCAGATTGGCTTCTTGGGCTATTCGCCATTCCACGCGGTCGGTTGGAACTACCTGCACCCGACGAAGGTTTTGCGTGATATCGCGGCGGCTCATAATACCGAACCGTATCCGGTAATGTTGGCTTGGATTACCCGGAACAATAACCTGGTGACCCTGCCCAAGGCGGCGACGGTCGACCACGTCAAGGCCAACATTGCGGCGATGGACATCAAGCTAACCGAGGAGGAACTGGCGATGATTGACCGGGAGTACCCAGCCCCGACGAAGAAGGTTCCGCTGGAGAAAATTTAGACAAGCAAAAAGACCAGTTAGTGATTTTGGATAACCACTGACTGGTCTTTCAATATGATTTAGAAGAATAACTTGCTCATGATGATCATGAAGATCAACAGGCAGGTGGAGCTGATGGCGGCGGCACCGAAGACCGCGCCACCACGCTTGAAGATCACCCGGAAGTTAACCGACAAACCAAGGGCGGCCATTGCCATCCCCAAGAAGACGTAGGCAGCTTGGACCAATACGTCCAGGGCTGTCGTGGAGAATGGCAGGAAGGTTCCTAGAATACTGGTGAGGATGAAGCCCCCGAGGAACCACGGGATTGGCAGCTTCTTTGGTGCGGCGGTGTGTTCCTCCTTGCTCTCCACAACCAGACGGTGTTGGTACCAGTAACCGACGATCAAGGCAACCGGTGCAAGCAGGAGAACCCGGGACAGCTTCATGATTAAGGCATTGCTTAAGCTGCTCTCGCCGAAAGCACCACCAGCCGCAACGGCGTGGGCGATTTCGTGAAGTGATCCCCCAGCCACGATCCCAAATTGTGGGTCGGTCAGGTGAAGCAGTGGCTTAATCCCAATTTCGATCAGGGTGAAGACGGTTCCCATCACACAGACAACCGCGACGGCCAGGACCTCGTCTTCACGCTTGCGTTCCTCATCGGTCGTTTCCAGCTGTGGTGAGACCCCCATGACAGCGGCAGCACCGCAGACACCACAACCACAGGCGCTGAGAATTGATAACTCCTCGCTGGCCCCAAATTTGCGACTGAGGTAGTAGGTCAACAGGATGGTTCCGGTAACGGCCACGATGGCCACCAGAATCGTCTTGACCCCTGAGTCAGCAAGCTGTTGCAGGTTCAGCCGGAAGCCAAGCAGGATGATCCCCAAACGAAGAAACTTGTTCGAGATGAAACCAACCCCGGACTTGGCCTCTGTCCGCAGGCTGGCTGGGGTCAGCTGCATTGCGATCCCCAACAGGAGTGCCAGTACCAAGGCCCCAATCAGGTTGACATAGGGCAGCTTAGCCAGCAGGATTCCCGCGACGGAACAGATTAGTGTCATAATGGTTGCCAGCCAAAATGACTTAGTTTTCATAATTGACATTGTTTTCCATTACCCCCTTAAAAAGTGACAATACCTGTCTAACTGTACCAAAGATCTTTCCAGAAACAAGGGGAAATTGGCAAAAAATGCCATGTAATCCCTTTCTGATGGGCATTTTCTTTGGGGTAGGGGTAAAATGATGGTTAGTATTTTGCCGAGGGGGATTCAAAAATGCAGATTAGAAACGTGCAACTGACTCAGGATTATTCGTCACTGGACATCTACCATAGTGAAAGCGATGTGGCTCTGCCAGCAGTAGTGATCATTCCAGGAGGAAGTTACCAGCAGATCAAGGAGCGGGATTCCGAACGGGTGGCGCTCACTTTTGCCACCCACGCCTTTCAGGCCTTTGTGGTACGTTATCCAGTGCTGGAACACCGGAATTACCAGCAAGCCAAACTAGCGATTGCTCAAGCCTTTGACTACATCGTGGCCCATGCCGAGAAGCTGGGGGTTGATCCTGAGCGGTTAGGCGTTGTTGGCTTTTCAGCTGGCGGACAGCTAGCCGCCGCTTATAGCAACCAGCCTAATGGCAAGGCCAAATTTGCGGCCTTGGGCTACCCAGTGATCAAGCCGACCATTGATGACCGAATGGGGGTAACGACCGAGGACGTCAGCCAGCTGGTAACGGACGAAACGCCGGCCACCTTTATCTGGGGATCCGTCAACGATGAATTAACTCCCTACCTGGAGCACATCAACGCCTACACGATGATGCTGGCCAAGCACGGGGTGCCGTTTGAGTTGCACGAATTTGGTACTGGCAATCACGGCATTGCCTTGGCTAACAAGTACACGGGAATTGTCAACCGGGATCGGGTTGATCGCCACATGAGCCGGTGGTTCCCACTGTTTCTGGAATGGTTTGCCGAAGTAATGGAATAAAAAAAGACCGATCAGGGAGGGATTAAACCCGCTGGTCGGTCTTGATGTTTTAAAGGGCCGCGTGGACCATCTTGATGTGGGGTGTCGAGACGTGAATATATTGCTCACCCTCGCTGTGGAAGCCAAACTTCTCGTAATAGCCTTCCACTTGAACTTGAGCGTCGATCTCGATCTTATTTCCCGGGAAATAGTCCTTGATGGTGTCCATGATTTGGGGAAGAAGTTCATTGCCCAGCCCCCGACCGCGGAAGTTTGGTGCGGTAACGACTCGGCCAAAGGTGACCAGCCCAGGCTGCTTCAGAAAGACCCGGGCGTAGGCAGCGATCTGCCCGTCTAATTCATCGTAGACGTGGATCGCCTTGAGGTCGTTGTCGTCAATATCATTGTGGATTCGTTGTTGCTCAACGGTGAAAACCTCATCGCGGAGCTTGTAGATCTCGAATAGTTTCATCGTTGATAAGTCATCAAATGCCCGTCTTTGCCACATGTTATTTGCCTTCCTTGATTTAGAGATTACCTAAATTGTAACGCGTTTTGTCGCCACTTCGTCAATAAAGTGCTGGTCGTGCTCAATAACCAGCATGGTGGGGCGCTCATGCTTGATCAGCTGGACTAACTGGTCTTGATTATAGGTGTCCAGGTAGTTGAGGGGCTCGTCCCAGATGTAGAGCTGGGCGGGGGTGAGCAGCGACCGGGCGAGCTCGACCTTCTTCTGCTGGCCCATGCTCATCTGCTCGATCGGGGTGGTGAAGCTGGCCCGCTCCATGCCGAGCTTGCGCAGCATGTTCAGCAGTTGGCCAACCTGAAGCTGGTGACGCTGGGCAAAGGTGGTGAGGCTGCCGTGCTGGTCATTAGATTGCTGGCGGACCAGACTGATGGTGGCCCCGTGGGCGATCTTAATGGTCCCGGTAGTCTGGCCGTCGAATTGACCCATGACCGCCTTGACAAGGCTCGACTTGCCGCTGCCGTTGTCACCGGTGAGCAGGACGCAGTCGTTCGTGTTTACCTTGAAGCTGAGCTGGTCGAACAATCGGCGGCCGCCAATCGACAAGCCCACCCGATCCAGACTCAAAAGGGTGGGGTGCGTGCTGGGCAGCTGGTTGATGGTCAGGGGAGCAATCTCTTCGACCTCTTGGAGCAGTCCCTCCTTAGCGTCCACTGTCCGTTCGAGCCGCTGGGCCATCGTCAGGGACTTCTTCATCATCTTGGCGGCCTTGGCACCGATGAATCCTTTATCGGCGTGAGCGTTGTTTTGCTTCTCGCGTTCTGCATGCTGGGCCCACTGGAGGCGTTGCTGCTTGGCAGACTGCAGCCGTTTGATATCAGCGCGTAAGTGTTCGTTTTGGTTGATCGCCGCTTGGTCCCGGCGATTCTTCTGGGCAAAGTAGGTGGAGTAGTTGCCCCGCTCGAGGACCAGCTGGTGGCGTTCGATTACCAGGGTGTGGTCGATCACCTGGTCGAGAAACGCCTGGTCATGGCTGGTGATGATAAAGCCCTGGCGCTTGGCCTGCAGGTAGGCGGCAACCTGCCGCCGCCCCCGCCGGTCGAGGTGGTTGGTTGGTTCGTCCAACAGGGGGAAATACCCGGGGATAGCGAAGAGAGCTGCCAGCAAGAGCTTGGTCTGTTCGCCACCGCTCAGGGTGGCAAATGGTTGCCAGAGAAGTGCTGGATCGACAGCCATCAAGCGGAGTTCGCGCTCTACTTGCCACTGTTCAAGCTGGGGATTAGCATTGCTGAGGGCTTCCCAGGCCAGGTCAGTGGGGTCGCTGAGTGGTTGAGGGAAGTAGGTGAACGGCAGGTTGCTCTGTACCTGTCCCTGGAATTCGCGCTGGCCAAGCAGGATCTTCATTAGGGTGGTTTTTCCTCGACCGTTGCGCCCCAAGAGACCGAGCTTCCAGCTGCCGTCGATGCTGAGCTGACAGTGGTCGAAGAGGGGATCTTGACCTGGGTAGGCGAAGGTGAGGTTCTTGATTGTGATGTTTCCCATTTAAAAATCACGTTCCTTTCGATATTCGGACATGAAAAAAGGCCTACCGCCCCGGGTAGACCTTTAAAAATGGGCAAACAGCATTATTTACCGCCATTAGTGATCAATGATTAAACTCTAATTCTACCCGGGCACCCCTTGTCATGCTGGTGAACAAACGATGCGTTAACTTGTGTAGAATTAGAACTTCAATGGTTGATCCCTCCGTAAAATTAATTGACCATAGTGTATCAAGCCGCAAACTGGCTGTCAACTACTTGCTCAGTTCGCCATCGGCAATCTTGTCAAGCAACGGCCGGGACGGGATGAAGAAGAGCTGGCCGCTCAAGATGTCGGAGAAGGAGAGCAGGTAGTCGTGCTTTTCGACCATGTTCTCCAGCATCTTCTTCGTGACCTTCCAGTACCGTGAGTAGCCAATGAAGTAGGTCCCGGTGATTCCGGAAGCTGGGTCGGAGTAAGGCACGTTCATCCGTACAATCTTCTGTTCGACCCCATTGATCTTGGCCTGGGAGGCAACGTTGTGGGCGTTCTTGAACTTCTCCTGGTCTTCTAGCTCCAGGTCGCTGAACTTCTTACGGCCGACCGCCTTTTCCTGGTCCTCGGTCGTCAGCTTGTTCCAGATATCCATGTGGTGACGCCACTTCTGGGCAAAGGCGTAGGAGCCGTTCTCAAAGAACGGATCTTCATCACCGACAATGGCGTAGTCAGCAGCGTCCTCGACCTGTGGAGCCTCGGTCCCGTCGATGAAGCCGATGATGGCCCGGCCTTCAAAGTAACGGAAGCCCTTGGTTTCGTCAACGACGGTGGTGTAATCCTTCAGGAAGAGCATGCACTGGGTGACCATCTCGTAGACGACCGCCTCGTCATTGGCCCGAATGTGGAGGAAGATGTCACCCTTGGTGGCCGGCATGGAGTACTTGTCTCCGCTGATCGTCTCATACGTCTCCAGTTCCTTCGGCTTTGGTGCGTTTGGGAAGAGGTAGTCCCAGGCGGCATTGCTGAAACCTAGGGAAGCCTTTAACTCACCCTTGTTGTCACGGATGCGAAGTGAACGAATGATGGCCTGGTAACGGTCGACAAACTCTTCGATGGCGGCCTGTTCCTTTGCCTGATCCTCACGCTTCAGTTCCAATACGGTGAATTGAACATGCTCACCGGCATCCTTCCAAACGTCTTGCGCTTGATTTGGGTTCATTGTCATACTAAAATCCCCTCTCGAAAATCAATTGCTGTCAACAAATTCATTATAACATTTATTCTCTGCTCAACTATTGAAACGTCTTATCCAATCTGTCTATTTGATATTGAAGCCGTTTACAATAAAGGATACAATGAAAATGTGAAATATTTTACGATATTTTGATCGTATATTAGCGTTTTTATTTTGATTTGGGGTGAGTAATTTGCAAGAAACAAAGAAAAAGCACCGGTTCCATATGCCGTCTGCTTATACGATCTTATTCATTATTATCGTCATCATCGCGATCCTGACCTGGATTATTCCAGCTGGGACCTACGCGACTGATAAGGCCGGTAACATCATCTCCGGGACCTACAAGGCGGTTTCCAGCAAGCCGCAGGGGATTTGGGATGTCTTCATGGCACCGGTCATCGGGATGGTCGGGGATAAAAACACGGAGGGTGCGATCTCCGTTTCCCTGTTCATTCTGGTTATTGGGGGCTTCTTGGGGGTCGTTAACAAGACCGATGCCCTCAACGAAGGGATTAGCTCGATCGTTCGGCGTTACAAGGGCCGCGAAAAGCAACTGATTCCAATTCTGATGATCTTGTTTGCCATCGGTGGTTCCACCTACGGGATGGGTGAAGAGACGATCGCCTTCTACCCACTGCTGATCCCGGTTATGATGGGGGTTGGTTTCGACTCCCTGGTTGCGGTCGCCATTGCGCTGGTCGGGACCCAGGTCGGGTGCCTGGCCTCGACCGTTAACCCATTTGCTACTGGGGTTGCCTCCCAGACATTGAACATCTCCCCTGGTGACGGGCTCGGTTCACGGCTGCTTTTGCTGGTCATCACCACTGCCGTCAGCATCTTCTACGTCTACCACTACGCTTCAGTCATCCAGAAGGACCCGACAAAGTCACTGGTTTACAGTCAGCGGGCCGAGGACGAGAAGCGGTTTGCCATCAAGACCCGGACCGATGATGAGCACCAGATGACCGGCCGGCAGAAGGCAGTGATCTGGCTCTTCGGATTGACCTTTGTCATCATGATCCTCGGGCTGATTCCGTGGACAAACCTGAACAGCCACTGGACATTCTTCGACAGTTTTACCAAGTGGCTGACCGGGATCCCGTTCTTGGGTACCCTCTTGGGACATGACATGGCGCCGCTGGGAACCTGGTACTTCAACGAAATCACGATGTTGTTCCTCTTTATGTCCGTTTTGATCATGTGGGTCTACCACATGAAGGAAGGCGAATTCATGGACGCCTTCATGAAGGGAATGGCGGACTTCCTGAGTGTTGCTATTATCGTGGCGGTTGCTCGTGGGATCCAGGTTGTAATGAATAACGGGATGATCACCGGGACCGTCCTGCACTGGGGTGAAATGGGCCTGCACGGGCTTTCCCAGAGTGTCTTCATTATCCTGACCTACATCTTCTACATTCCAATGTCATTCTTGATTCCGTCGACCTCCGGACTGGCTGCGGCGACGATGGGGATTATCGGCCCGCTGGGTCACTTTGCCCACGTCTCCGGTAGTTTGGTCATCACGGCTTACCAGGCTGCTTCCGGCTGGGTCAACCTGATTACGCCAACCTCCGGAATTGTGATGGGGGCCTTGGCAATTGCCCATGTCAACGTCAGTGTTTGGTGGAAGTGGATGCTCAAGTTGATGATCTACCTGTTTATTGTTACCTGTGTATTCTTAGGTGTTGCTGCCGTATTGTAAAAGGGATGAGTATTTATGGCACAATTAGTAAACGAGAAGGAACAACAAGAAGCAGTTAAGACTCTGGAACGGCTGATTTCGGTACCGTCATACAACGGGCCAGCCGAAGATGGGGCGCCATTTGGCCGCAAGATTCGCAACGCCCTGGACGAAATGATGAAGATCTGCGACGAGTTAGGCTTTAAGACCTATGAAGACCCGGACGGCTACTATGGCTATGCTGAAGTTGGCGAGGGTGACAAGGTCTTTGGGGTAATCTGCCACCTTGATACGGTACCAGCTGGGGACCTCAAGAATTGGGAACACGACCCGTTCAAGGGTACCGTCATCAATAACGCCGTCTATGGCCGGGGTTCCCAAGATGACAAGGGGCCCGGGATTGCCGCCTTGTTCGCGGTTAAGGCCTTGATGGACGCTGGTTACCACTTCAACCAACGGATCCGGTTCATCTACGGGACCGATGAGGAGATTCTCTGGCGGGGAATCGCTCAGTACAACAAGAAGGAAGCGCCGATCGACAGCGGGATTTCACCAGATGCCGAGTTCCCGTTGATCTACGCTGAGAAGGGACTGGAGCAGGCCTACCTGGTTGGTCCGGGTACAGACAAGCTCAACATCAGCCTCAAGAATGCCTTCAACGCGGTTCCTGACAAGGCCGTTTATGATGGGCCAAAGCAGGACGAGGTTAAGGTCGCACTTGATCGGCACGGTTTCAAATACACCAGTGACGACCACAGTATCACCGTCCTCGGCAAGTCGGTTCACGCAATGCTGGCGCCTGAGGGAACTAACGCGGTTCTGCGGCTGGCGATCGCCTTAGACGAGGTCTTTGACTTCAAGCCGCTGGACTTTATCGGTAAGCTCTTCAAGGAAGACGCTACCGGGACCAACGTGCTTGGCGATGTCGAGGATGAATCCGGTCACCTGACCTTTAACATTTCCAGCTTAGAAATTAACGAGAAGGAGACCCGGATGCAGATTGACCTGCGGATCCCAGTTACGGTTGACCGGGATCAGCTGCTTAAAAAGCTCAATCAAAACGTTGCACCGTACGAACTGAAGTACGCACCGTTTGACTACGTTGCCCCACTCTATGTTCCAAAGGACAGCAAGCTCATTCAAACTCTGATGGCAGTCTACAAGGAACAAACGGGCGATGCTGATGCCACTCCGCAAATTTCCGGTGGGGCGACCTTTGCCCGGACAATGCACAATTGTGTGGCCTTTGGCGGGATGCTACCGACGACGCCGGACTATATGCACCAAGCCAATGAACAATGGCCGCTGCCGGACATGTTTAAGGCGATGGAGATTTACGCTCAGGCCATCAAGAAGCTTTGTGTTGATTGATAAAAAGCCAAATAATTTTTAGAATATGAAAATACCGGTCAGAACCAGAAATGATTCTGACCGGTATTTTGTATTTTAACAAGCGATTGTAAGTGAATGATTTGAGAGATTGTAAGTGCTTGTTATGGAAAGCTGTTTTGGCGTTACTTTTGTTCCATTACCGTTTCGCCATTGGCGGTAATCTTGAAGGTCTTGTTGGCAGCGTCGGCGTCTAAGACAGCCACGTTGGCACCGTCCTTGTCCTTACGAGTGATCTTGATCGTGGTGTCAGTTGGGGTCTGAACGTCAATGGAACCGTCAAGGTCAAAGGCGGCGAACTTGTTCCGCCAGGAGAGCAGTGCCAAGAGGTTCTTAACAACTGGCCGTTGCACTTCCTTGGCAACTTCTTCCTTGGTGTAGTAGTGACGGTTGATGTTCCGGCCTTCCTTGGTCTTTTCGAGGAGTTCCAGGTCGTTTGAACCAGCCAGCAGACCAACGTAGTAAACCATTGGAATCCCAGGGGCGAAGATTTGGAATGCCCGAGCCATCAGGTAAGCCTTGTCGTTGTCACCGAGAGCGGAGTAGAAGGTCGTGTTGATTTGGTAGATGTCCAGGTTGTGGTATTCAGCACTGGAGTACTTCTTCTTGACGTTGGCACCGACCTTGTAGAGTTCCTTGGAAGTGTAGTCGATTTCGTCGTCGGACAGGATGTCCTTGGCGTCGACCACCCCGATCCCATCGTGGGTGTCCAGGGTGGTGAACTGCTTCATTGGGCTCACCTTCAGCCAGTTGGCCAGCCGGTTGGTCTTGCCGGAGTACAGGGTGTAGAGGGTGGTCATCGGCAGCACGAAGTCGTAGATGAAGTAGTCATGCTCGGAGATCTTCTTTGGCATGGTGTAGTGTTCGTGGATTTCTGGTAGGATCTCGGCTTGGTAAGGGGCCAGGATCTTACGAACTTCTTCCAGCAGGTCCCAGATTTCTGGTTCAACGAAAAAGTCATTGGTGTCGGCCTTCTTAATGGCGTAGGCAAAGGCATCCAACCGGATCAGGTCAGCACCATGCTTAACCATGCTGGTCAGGGTTTGCTTGAAGAATTCGTTAGCAACCTTGCTCTTGACGTTGATGTCGATTTGTTCTTCGCCAAAGGTGTTCCAGAGGTGTTCCTTAGTGCCATCATCGAATTCGATTTCTTGTTCAGGAGCCCGGTCTTTACGCTTGTAGATCATGTCAATGTCTTTTTGGGTTGGGCGACCCTTGCCGGCAGCTTCCCAGAACTTCTCCCAACGGATGAAGAAGTCGCTGTACTTGGAAGCATCGTGGTTCTTCTTGAAGTCTTGGTACATTACGGACTTCTTGGAGATGTGGTTGATCATGAAGTCAAACATTAGGTAGTAGTCCTTGCCGAGGGCTTCGACATCGTCCCAGTCACCGAATGCGGAATCAACCACGTCGTAACGGTATGGTGCGAAACCACGGTCACCGGTGGATGGGAAGAATGGCAGCAGGTGGACACCGCCGATGGCATCGCCGATGTATTCCTTCAGGACTTCGTGGGTTTCCTTGATGTTCTTAGCCATGGAGTCAGAATAGGTGATTAACATTGCTTTGTTTTGAATAGGCATAATAAAGACCTCCAAATTAATTAGTTAGTTTTAGCGTTGCGACGGGTAGCAAAGAAAATGATCAGGGCGATAAGGATCAGGGCCACTCCGTAAATCGGGAATGGTGCGGCCAGGCCCATCCCGGACAGTGGCTGGCCCAGTAAATGGTTCGTCCATTCGGCAATCGTTGGAGAGAAGAATGAACCGAAGTTGAACCCAATCAAGCACAGGGAAGTAACCAGGGGCTGACGGTTAGCTGGTGCCAAGTCCGGCAAGAGGTTAAAGATCAGTGGAGACACTAATTGGAGTGGGAACCCAATCAGCAGCAGGCCGATAACCATCATGATATAGTTGTGACCGGCAAAGCCGAACAGGAAGTTGGACAGGGCCATCAGTCCTAAGCCCAGGTAGACGGTCCCGAAGCCCAGCCGCTTTTGGATGGACCCGTAAAAGATCCCACCAAGGGTTGCTCCGATCAGCATCAGTGACAAGAACATTGAGGAACCGGTGTAGTGGCTGCCCTTGATAGTAACAGCCAATCCAGGGAAGCGGTTCTCCATTCCAACATAGTCCACGACCAGCAGGAATGCAAAGAGAACGAGCAGGTAGACCACTGGACTGATCTTGGTGATCTTCTTTGTTTCGTCCTCGCCAAGGTCTTCGGCCATGGTGTCTTCTTCAACCTCGTCGTCCTGGGCCTGACTGTCATCAGGAACCCGTAAGGCGAAGAAGATGAGGACAACGAAGGCCAGGGCGTAGACTGCAAATGATTGGTGCCAGCCAGCGTAGCTCAGGATCAAACCAGCCACGGTCAAAGTGGTGGCCTGACCAATTTGCTCTGCGGCGGCACGCCAACCAAGCATTTGGGCGCGCTCACTGCCTTCATACCAGACAGAGATCAATGAAATGGCTTGGGAATTGTAGAGGCCGTAGCCGGCTCCCAAGATCAGCCGTGAGATCAAGATGGTCAGATAATTATCGACGAACAGGGGAACCAGACCGGCGAGACCGACGATCGTAACCCCGGCCATGATGATCTTCTTGTCTGAGATGTGGAACCACTCTTGAATGAGTGGGGAGAGAACCACGAAGATCATGACGGCAAAGGACGGGGTGGTTACCAGGTACTCAGCTTGGGTTTGAGTAACCCCCAGGGCGGCCTTCAACTGGGGAAGGGATCCCTGGATGGCGTAAGCACTGGTGACCATGAACGATACCGATAAGAATGCTAGTTTGGTAATCATGGAATGTTTATTGCTCATAAGTATCAGGTTTGCTTTCTATAGGATTACTGCGAAAATGTTAAACGTTTACCATTTGGCTACGTGAATAATATACTATGACCGTTTTAAAATGTCAAACGTTTATCAAAAATAATTGTAATCATTTTCATTGTGATCCCACCGCAGATTTATGAAAATGCAATGTAAGCTTGC
>NZ_JBJEEM010000004.1:0-22815 GCF_051873075.1 Limosilactobacillus sp.
AATCGAATAATTACGTTAAAACGAAAGCCAAGTTACAACGTGATTATCGACGGGTAGCTAATATCCAACACGACCTGGTTCAGAAGTTTACGACTCAATTAGTTGATAACAATGACGTAATCGTAATTGAGGACTTGGCCATTAAACAAATGCAGATGAGCCACGTGGCCTCAAAAGGGTTGCACCGTTCAATGTTTGGTTATTTTAGGCAAGTATTAACCTATAAGTGTACTTGGTACGGCAGAAAATTAATCCTGGCCGATCGACACTACCCGAGTACCCAACGCTGTTCTCAATGCGGTTACGTTAAGACGGGGAAAGATAAAATTACTCTTCAAGGCAATTCAAAATACCACACCAAGCATAATGAATATGTGTGCTATCGGTGTGGTGCAGTAATGGACCGTGATGAAAATGCGGTCCAAAACCTATTACAATTAGTATAATGAATTTAACGGGGTGGGCTACACCCTGATGCCATCAGAGTTGGTCAATGTCATTACCCGCTAGTTCGGATATGGGAATACCAATGTTGACGGTGGTAAATAAAATCTAGGAAAGGAAAAACTATATAATCCTTTTCAAATGTAATCATTGCTGAGCTTTGATTACGTTTGTTGGTATTTTATATAGCAGGGAAATTTAACTATGGGACTTCACGATCAGCAAATTTACAACCCGGATGATCCGGCCATTCTCAAGCACCAGCAGCAGGCCCAACTGAAGATGTACGAATACAACCGGACCCTGCCGACCGAGGGCGATAAACGGCAGCAGTTAATGAAGGAGATGCTGGGCAAGGTTGGAAACGGCTGTTACCTTGAGCCGCCCTTCCACGCTAACTTTGGTGGTCAGCACGTGATGCTCGGCGACCACGTCTACGCCAACTTTAACTTGACCGTGGTCGATGACACCTACGTCTATATCGACGACCACACCATGATTGGCCCCAACGTCACCCTGGCCTCCGCCGGCCACCCGGTCCTCCCCGAGCTCCGCGAGAAGGGCTACCAGTACAACCTGCCGATCCACATCGGCAAAAACTGCTGGCTCGGCGCCGGGGTGATCGTCGTTCCAGGCGTCACAATCGGTGACAACACTGTGGTCGGGGCCGGAGCGGTGGTCACTAAGGACCTGCCCGCCAATGTGGTCGCCGTCGGGGTTCCCGCCAAAGTTCTCCGCCCGATCAGCGACCGTGACCGCAAGTACTACCATGGTCAGATGCAGATTGACCCAAAGCTGCTCTCGTAATCCTCAATAAAGTTATCAGCGCGCCAACTGATAACTTTTATTTTTGGCCCAAAAGATGCATTATTATAATCACCAATACTAAACGAAAAGAAGGCAACCCTCATTCAAAAGCACAATAATCCCATGTCTATCCGTATCCTGGCATTGATCATCGGCCTGGTCCTAAACGCCCTCGGCAACGGCCTCACCGTCGCCACCAACGTTGGGACCAGTCCCTGGACCGCCTCCGAGGTCAACATCGCTAACCTAGTTCATACCTCCGTTGGACTCCCAATGTTTGTCGTCGGCGTCGCTGTGGCCACTGCCAACCAGCTCCTGATCCACCAGTGGGATAAGTGGCGCTTCTTCGGCGAGGTTGGCTTCATCGCCTGCTTTAGCTACTTCGTCGACGTCTTTGTCGCTCTGTTCACTCGCTTAGGGGTGCCCTGTCTGCCGTTTCTCGTCCGGACCATCCTGTGTTTTGCCGGGATCGCCACCTTCTGCTGCGCCATCTCCATCTACCAGCGGGCCAACCTGATCATGCACCCCAACGACGACACGACCAATATCCTGCGTTTCCTCTACTGTCACAACCGGGTCGTCGTGGCCCAGCTGCTCAACTTCGTCCCCCCGATCGTCATCATGGCCGTCACCTTCCTGATCAGCGGGCACCTCTACGCGATCAACATCGGGACCCTGTTCGCCCTGGTCGCCAACGGCCCGTTGATCGGCTTCTTCGACCGCCACGTCTGGCATGGCCTGACCCACAACTTCCGGGTCAAGGGTGTTAGCGAAAACTAAAATAAGGGATTGTGATAACACAGAATTTATCACAATCCCTTTTACTTATTTAGCTAGAAAATCGGTCACCAGCGAAACGATTTCCGCGCGCCGTTCGCCATTAAACATGTGGCCCTCCCCATCAATCAGGTGGAGCACACTCTGGGGCATGATGACGTGGTATTTCCGGCTGGCTTCCGGTGAAACAACCTGGTCGGCCGTGCCGTGAATCAGCAGAGCTGGTCCGCCAAAGTGCTGGGCAGTTTCATAGATCGGTAATAGCTGGGCGGTCCGGAAGTAGTCACCGCCGACCTTGAAGCCAGTCACCATCACGTGGTCCGGAATGTGGTTGGGGTCGTAGGTGCTCCCCTGGCACTTGCCGACCAAGGCATCGTCCTTCAGGGTAGCCGCCGGCGCCAGAAGGACCAGTTTGTCAATCACGTCCCGGTAGTAGGCGGCCAGCATCGAGGCCACCACCCCACCCTGAGAGTGCCCAACCAGGTAGATATGCTTGGCCTGGACCTTCTGCCGGACAAAGTCAATGACCTTCATCCCGTCGAGCAGCTCACTCAGTACGGTCATGTCCTCAAATCGGCCGTCGCTCTTCCCGCAACCGGCAAAGTCAAAGCGCAGCGTCGCCAGACCCGCCTGATTGAGGGCGTGGGCCAGGGTCGGCAAGATCTTGGTCTCGTCATAGCCGAGGTCCCCTTTGAAGCCGTGCATCAGGATCGCCACGGTATCATTTTGTAGGGTATCCGTACCCTCGAGCAGGCCGTAGAGCTGGAGACCGTCGCGTTCAATCGTAATTTCCATAGATAATCACCTCGTTTTTATTATATCGGTTGCCGCAGCTTCCAACTAGCCAAATCGGTACCGAATCCCGGCCGGAGTAATTCCTTTGCCCCACCTTATTTTCGCCGTATAATTAAACTATCCTAAAAATAAGAAGTGAGTTTTTTAATGACAGCAAATAAACGCTTGTTGGAAACTTTCCAACCAGAACACTATGACCTCTACCTCGACATCGACCGGGGTCATAAGACGATCACCGGCCGGACCACCATCACCGGCCACGCCAGTCAGGCACAGATCGCCGTCAACCAGAAGTACCTGCAGGTGGCCAGCGTCAAGGTGGCGGGCCAGGACGTGCCGTTTACCACCGATGACCAGGCCGAAACGATCAACATCACCCTGCCGGCAGCCGGCGCGGTTACCCTGACTATTAACTACACCGCTCCTCTGACCGACACCATGATGGGGATCTACCCATCCTACTACGAGGTCGACGGCGTCAAGAAGCAGCTGATCGGCACCCAGTTTGAGACCACCGCGGCCCGGCAGGCCTTCCCCAGTGTCGACGAACCGGCGGCCAAGGCAACCTTCAGCCTGGCCATCAAGTACGACGAGCACCCCGGCGAGACGATCATTGCCAACATGCCGGAGGACCACGTCGAAAACGGCGTCCACTACTTCCAGGAAACGGTTCGGATGTCCACCTACCTGGTGGCCTTTGCCTTCGGTGAAATGCAAAGTAAGCTGACGGAGACTAAGTCCGGTGTCAAGGTCGGCGTCTTTGCCACGAAGGCCCACCAGCCGAAGGAACTTGACTTCGCCCTCAACATCGCCAAGCGGGCCATTGAATTCTACGAAGACTTCTACCAGACCCCGTACCCGTTGCCGCACTCATGGCAACTGGCACTGCCGGACTTCTCCGCTGGGGCCATGGAGAACTGGGGACTGGTCACCTACCGGGAAGCATACCTCCTGCTCGACCCCGATAACACCTCCCTGGACATGAAGCAGCTGGTCGCCACCGTGATCACCCACGAGCTGGCCCACCAATGGTTTGGTGACCTGGTCACGATGAACTGGTGGGACGACCTCTGGCTCAACGAGAGCTTTGCCAACATGATGGAATACGTCTCCGTCGACGCCATCCACCCTGACTGGCACATCTGGGAGCTCTTCCAGACTTCCGAAGCCCCGATGGCCCTGCAACGGGATGCCACGGACGGTGTGCAGCCGGTTCACGTGGCGGTCAACAACCCGGCCGAAATTGACTCCATCTTCGACTCCGCGATCGTCTACGCCAAGGGTTCCCGGATGCTGGTAATGGTCCGGGCCCTGCTCGGTGACGATGCCCTGCGGAAGGGGTTGAAGAACTACTTTGCTGCCCACAAGTACCACAACGCCAAGGGGAGCGACCTCTGGCAGGCCCTCGGCGAAGCTTCCGGCCTGGACATCGGCAAGATCATGAACTCCTGGCTGGAACAACCCGGCTACCCAGTGGTTACGGCCACGGTCAACGACCAGGGACAGCTCGTCCTCAGCCAGCAGCAGTTCTTCATCGGTAACGGGGTCGACCAGGGACGGACCTGGCAGATTCCGTTGAACAGCAACTATGATGCCGCTCCGCAGATCATGACTGACAAACAAGTGATCCTCGGCAACTACCAAGACCTGCGGGACCAAAACGGCCAGCCGTTCCGGCTCAACGTCGGCAACAACTCGCACTTCATCGTTAAGTACGATGACACCCTCCTGGCCGACATCCTCGATCACGCCAACGACTTAGACCCGATCAGCCAGCGGCAATTGCTCCAGGACCTGCGTCTGCTCGCCGAGGGCCAACAGGTTTCCTACGCGGACCTAGTTCCCCTCCTGAAGCGGTTTGCCAACAGCCCATCGGCTATCGTCAACGCCGAGCTCTACCACATCGCCAACAACCTGAAGATGTTCGTGCAGCCCGGGAGCGTCGAGGAACAAGAGCTGCGTGAGTTCTTCGATCAGTTGAGCAGCCAGCAGGTGGCCCGGCTGGGCTGGCTGCCTAAGGCCGGCGAGAGCAACGATGACCAGCTGACCCGGCCATACGTGCTCAACGCCTCCCTGTACGCCCGCAACGCCGATTCAATTGCGGCGGCCCACCAGATCTTCGGCGATTACCAAGATCGCCTGGAACAGCTATCCGCCGACGTGCGGGGCCTGGTCCTCAAAAACGAGGTCCAAAACTACGGCAATGACGACCTGTTCGCCAAGCTGATCAAGGCTTACCAGGACACCGCCGACGCCAGCTTCAAGCAGGACATCCGCGGGGCATTGCCAAATGCGACCGACCCGGCGACGATCAAGAAGATCATCGCCCTCTACAAGGACGCCAGTGTCATCAAGCCACAGGATCTGCGGGCCTGGTACCGGGGCGTCTTAGCCAACGATGCCGGTCAGCAAGCGGCCTGGGACTGGCTGCGGACCGACTGGCAGTGGCTCAACGACACGGTCGGCGGCGACATGGAGTTTGCTACCTTCATCACCGTTACCGCCGGCGTCTTCCATACGCCAGAACGGCTGGAGGAATTCAAGGCCTTCTTTGAACCGAAGATCAATACGCCAGGACTGACTCGGGAGATCAAGATGGACATCAAGATCATCGAGAGCAAGGTTGCCCTGATCGATGCGGAGAAGGCCGCCGTCAACGCCACGGTTGCCCAAAACTGTCGCTAATAACTGAATAATATCCCCAAAGAGCACTCATGCTGTTTTGGGGATATTATTTTTGCACTTGCGGCCGTAGAATTAAGTTGTGAAAATGCTTTGGTTTCAGTGGAAGAAATAAGATGACATCAATCTATGACATTGCCCGCGCGGTCGGCTGTTTCTCGTCAACCTTCTTGAAATACATTACCAAGCACGGCTGCGTCAGCGAAGCCCTTGGCAAGCGGATCGCCAGTGCCATGACGAAACTCGATTATCACTAAAACGGCATCGCCCGGACCCTCAGCACCTCGACTTGATCCGGCAGTAGCCTGCTAGAGGAAAGATTAAGTTTGACCTAAATTGGCGAAGAAATGGTTAATGACTTGTACGGCAACCGGTTTCCTGATGTATAATATTTTTTGTAAGGTTAGCGCTTACAAAATTAACATATTGGAGGTCTGTTGTTATGATTAAGGAATTTGCTTCACCATCGTCATACGTTCAAGGCAAAGGGGTGCTCTTAAAGAGCGACCCGTACCTGAAGGACTTTGGCAAGAAACCGCTGTTGCTGACGGACGACAGTGTCTACAAGATTGTCGGCCAAAAACTGGAAGGCTACCTGAAGGACAACGGTTATGACGTCGACCTGGTCAAGTTCAACGGTGAGTCTTCGACCAACGAGATCAACCGGATCACCGAAATCGGTAAGAAAGACGGGGTTTCCGTCATCTACGGTCTCGGTGGCGGAAAGACCAGCGACTCCGCCAAGGCCATCGCAGACAACCTGGGGCTGCCGGTCGTCATCATGCCAACCCTGGCCTCAACCGATGCCCCGTGCTCACGGTTGTCAGTAATCTACACCGATGACGGCAGCTTCGATCACTACCGCTTCTACTCCCACAACCCGAACCTGGTCCTGGTCGATAGCCAAGTGATCGCCAACGCCCCTGCCAACCTGCTGATCGCCGGGATTGCTGACGCCCTGGCCACCAACGTTGAGGCGCAGGCGGTTGCCCAGGCCGGTGCCGACACGATGCTGAACGAAAAGCAGACCCTGGTCGGCAACGCCATCGCCCAGAAGTGTGAAGATACACTCTTCAAGTATGCTCACCTGGCCGTGGCTGACGTTAAGAAGCACGTGGTTACCAGCGCTCTGGAAAAGATCATCGAGGCCAACACCCTAATGAGTGGTCTCGGCTTCGAAAGTGGTGGTCTTTCCGGTGCCCACGCCATTCACGATGGCCTGACCACGCTTGAAGAAACCCACTCCCTGTCACACGGGCAAAAGGTGGCTTACGGGACCTTGACCCAGCTGATGCTCGAAGGGGCCAGCCAGGAACGCTACGACAAGTACTTCAAGCTGATCCTCTCCTTGGGTCTGCCAACCACCCTTGACGACCTCCACTTAGCAGACGCTTCCGATGAGGAATTGCTATCCGCTGCCAAGGCGGCTTGCTCCGAAAACGACACCATCAGCCGGCTGCCGTTCAAGATTGAGCCCGACGACGTTGCCCAGGCTTTCCGGGCCGTTGACTCCTACACCAAGGACTACCTGGCTACTCACCAGTGCAAGCCCGCTTGTCATTAATGCGATTCTGTCAAATTAAAGGGGAAGTGGCTATTAACCTTTCGGCAGGCCGTTAAGCGAAAACGATGATTAACAGGTCATCGCTTTCTTAGACGCCAGCCAGTCCATTAGGCTTTCCACGTTACCTTTTGTTCGTTAAACTAATTGAGGCTGGGAGAAAACAATGTTTTCTCCCAGCCTCATTCATTATTAGTAAACATATCAATTATTTTGCCGGCTGATAATCCTTATCAATGATTAGTACCGGCTTAATTGTCTTGCCAGATACGGAATCAGCATTGGCTTCGTTAATTTGGTCAAAGTCATAGAACTTTTCAGTCTTATCGAAGTCAAACATTCCTAATTGATAGAACTTAATAAGTCGTGGAATGTCAACTTGAGGAATTGAATCACCCATGTTAACACCAACAATGGTCCGATCGCTTGGGCAAAGGTCATTCCAAGTATCAACATCGATATGGTTGGCAGTAACGGCAATTGGCGCCAGCGTGCCTCCCTGTGCCAACGATTGAATTGCTGCTTCCATAACAGCAGTAACCCCAGTCGTATCAACAGCGTAGTCAACACCCTTGCCGTCTGTCAATTCCTTAATCTTCTTGACCATATCTTCATCATTAGTATTAATCGTGTCCGTGGCACCCAATTCCTTAGCTAATTCAAGCCGTGAATCATGGCGGTCAACCGCAATGACTGTCGTACATCCGGAAATTTTACCAGCCATCATTGCTGCTAAGCCAACCGCACCAGTCCCAATGACGGCAATCGTTGATCCTGGTTCGGGCTTTAATGTATTGAATACAGTACCCGAACCGGTAACATAACCACAGCCAAGCGGCCCGAGCTTCCGCAAATCAAGTTCTTTCGGCACCTTAACTGCATTCCGCTCACGAACAACCGTTGTCGTGGTAAATGATGATTGGTCAAACATATCGTCAATTTTATGACCGTTTTCTGTAAAGTGCGCACTGCCGTCTGGACGGACACCAGATAGGTTATTAGCAGCGTAATTCAAGCACTTTGTCGGCTTGCCCTTCAAACAGTTAATACAATTACCACAGCCATAGAAAGACAAAACAACATGGTCACCCGGCTTAAAGTTCTTTACTTCTGAGCCGACCTTTTCAACTATTCCTGATCCTTCATGGCCAAGAATAACGGGATAACCAATTTCTGCATCGCCTTTTCGGATAGCTTCATCGGAGTGGCAGATACCTGTCGCAACCATATGAATTTGAAGATCATCTGGCTGTAGTTCTGCCAACTCGACATCGTCACGAATATCAAACTTTGCACCCTTCTTGTCAACAATCGCAGCTTTGATTTTCATAACTAACATCTCCTATAAATGCTTAGCGACCTCTGTAATGTTTATTGTATCACAAATACATGAAAGCGCTTAACTGTTTATAGGAATTATTTTATCTCTATTAAGATTATTTTAATCCTTATGAGCTATCTTCCCGCCAAGTCGCTGGCCAGGTCCTGCTTGCTAACACCGTAGCGAGTGAGGTACTCATAGGGATCCTGGTGATCACCCCAGATATGCTGGCTAACCCAGTAGTGGCTCTTGATTCCCTTGGTGCCCGAGCTACCCTTATCAAGTTTCAACGGGATCCCGTACTTGCCAGCCATGTCCCGGGCCAAAGCAACGTAAGCCCGGTAGTCGGCCTGAAACGTGCTCTGGCTGCTGGCGTGCCCGAGCTCGATCTGCACCGGGGCGTTCTGGTTGGCGGTCGTCCCCGCCCCCCAGGAAACGGTCCCCGGGCGCTTCATCTGGTAGACCGTCCCGCCATCGCCGACAATGAAGTTGGTGTAGGCCTGGTTGCTGTTGGCCGTCCGCCGCATGAAGCTGGCCGCCTGCCGGCCATTAGCTCGACTGCCGACATCGTGCAGGATAATGTACTTTGAAGCGGCCACCTGGCTACTCCCCTGCCTAGAGGAAAGCTGGTACTGGTAGCTGATCTTATAAGGTAAAATCTGCTTGCCATCTTTGGCAAAGCGGTAGGTGACCCCGTTGATCTGCCGGGTCCCAGTCACCTTGTGGCCGCCCTGAACAAACGCCCAGTCCCGGCCATCGTAATACCAACCGTTGTGCAGGAAGAAGGGTTGCCGGAGGGTCGAAGACGAAACGTAGTGAACACCCTTGCCCGGGATCATCAGGATCGCCAGCATAATAATTGCCAGCGTGGTGGCGATACAGGCCAAGATTAACATCAGTTGTCGTTTCCGCATTGCGGCCCCTTCTTTCGAATTTTATTATTCTTATCATACGAAAATCAGCGTCGAAAGGCAAAATCCTTTGTATATTTGTGAACTATCAAGGTAGTATATTCTTTGATAGTTCCTTTTTTGCCATCATCAGAAGCAAAACTATTGAATAACATCCGGATATATCGTATACTACCCACTGTTGGGGTAGGAACTGCCGGGTAATTGTTCGACGGAACGGAATGTGAACGTCGAAAGGAGGCCACAGTGGCCGCTTGGTTTTTCCGCATTCACCACATTGGACACTGGTCAATGTCGTCCCTAACAAAATAATATTTAGGGAGGTTTTGACAATGTCAATTCTATCTTTTTCTGGTCCTCGTTTCACAACTCGTCAAATGACCCTGGCTTCAATGTTGATTGCCCTTCAGGTCGTCTTGGGAAAGCTGTCGGTCGGTGATCCCGCCGTCGTCAAGGTCGGGCTCGGCTTCATCGCCACCGCCCTGATCGGCTATTTCCTCGGCCCCTGGATCGGCGGAATGGCGATGGTGATCAATGATCTGATCTCCAACACGATCCTGAGCTCGGGCACCCTATTCTTCCCCGGCTTTACCCTATCGGCATTTATCTCCGGGGTGATCGCGGGGATGTTTCTCTACAACCAGAAGATCACCTGGCAACGGGCCCTGGTCTACGAATTCTTCCAGATCCTCGTGACCAACGTTATCTTCACGACCCTCTGGATCTACCTGATGAGTCTCAGCTCATCCAGCACCGGTCGGACGTTCATGGCCCTGCTGACGATTCGGCTCCCCAAGGAAATCATTACTTGGCCGATTGAAGCCCTGGTCGTCTTCGTTATCCTCCGTCAGGTTGCCAAGATTGATCTACACACGACCAGATAAAAAAATTTAAAAAAGACTTGCATTTTCTTAGAAATAGGTTAGAATACCATTAAAGATTACAAAAGCGATGAGAAAGAAGAGTAAATCGCCGCATTCGTCAAGTGAGCCAGCGCTAGTGAGAAGCTGGCCGACCCTGGACGATTGAAAAACACTTTCTCGCAATGCCGCTGACCCAAATGCGCTTTGCAGAGTAGGCTCAGCCGTCCCCGGTACGTTACCTCGCCGGTAGAACATATATGTGTTTGAAAAGAGTGGCCTGGATTTGTCCAGACAACTTGGGTGGTACCGCGGAATAAAGCCTTTCGTCCCTTAGTTAGTGGGAACGAAGGGCTTTTTTATTTGCTCCCAAATAAGAAATTAAGGAGTGTTATTTATGAGTTTAATTATTCCAAAGGACTACGATCCAAAGTTGTCAATTCGTGATACTGAAGCAGCAATCCGGTTCATCCGGGAAAACTTCCAAGATGAGTTTGGCCACGAACTCCACCTGCAACGGATGTCGGCCCCGATGTTCGTCGAAAAGGGCACCGGGTTAAACGACAACCTGAACGGGGTTGAAACGCCGGTCTCCTTCTCCATGCAGTCTATTCCTGGCGAAACGATCGAAGTTGTCCACTCCCTCGCCAAGTGGAAGCGGCTGGCCCTCAAGAAGTACGGCTTCGGAATGCACGAAGGCCTCTACACCAACATGAACGCCATCAGAAAGGACGAAGACGTCGACAACTTCCACTCCATCTACGTTGACCAGTGGGACTGGGAAAAGATCATCGCCAAGGAAGAACGGACAGAAACAACGCTGAAGGCTACGGTTCGGCAGATCTTCAAGGTTATCAAGCGGATTGAACGTGAACTCTGGGAGCTCTATCCGGACGCCGTTTACCAGCTGCCTGACGAGATCCACTTCGTCACCACCCAAGAACTGGAAGACCGCTGGCCAGAACTGAGTCCGATGGAACGGGAAGACAAGATCGCCAAGGAGATGGGCGCCGTCTTCCTCATGAAGATTGGGGACAAGCTCAAGCGCTCCGGCAAGCCGCACGACGGCCGGGCACCCGACTACGATGACTGGCAGCTCAACGGAGACATCATCTTCTGGTACGAACCTCTGCAGTGCAAGCTGGAAATCTCCAGCATGGGGATCCGGGTCAGCGAAGAGTCCATGCGTGAACAGTTGAAGAAGGCCGGTGCCGAAGACCGGGCCAAACTGCCATTCCATAAAATGTTGCTCAACGGCGAATTACCATATACAATTGGTGGAGGAATTGGTCAATCACGGCTTTGCATGCTCCTGTTGGGCAAGGCTCACGTTGGGGAAGTACAAGCCAGCGTTTGGCCAGCAGATATGCTGAAGAAGTGTGAAGCAGCACATATTCAAATTCTGTAAAAATAAACTAGGTTGGGAGAGTATTCAACAGTGGAAACAATTACGATTAGTGAATCACCTAAGCATGTTGGCGAAACCGTTAAAATCGGTGTTTGGCTGACGGACAAGCGGTCCAGTGGTAAGATCGCCTTCCTGCAACTGCGGGACGGCACCGGCTTCTTCCAGGGAATCATCCGGAAGAACGATGTCGACGAAGCAACCTTTGACCTGGCTAAGCACGACCTGCACCAGGAAACCAGCTTCTACGTTACCGGTGAGATCGCCGAAGATAAGCGGTCCAAGTTCGGCTACGAGATCCACATCAAGGATATCGATGTCGTCGGTGCCAGTGACGAATACCCGATTGGTAACAAGGAACACGGGATCGACTTCCTGCTCGACCATCGTCATCTGTGGCTGCGTTCCCGCAAGCCATGGGCATTAATGCGGATCCGGAGCCGGGTTAAGCTCGCCACGATGGAATTCTTCGACAAGCACGGCTTCACCCAGTTCGATGCTCCTGAACTGACGGCCAGTGCTCCTGAAGGGACGACGGAACTTTTCGACGTCAAGTACTTCGACGATGACGCCTACCTGTCACAATCCGGTCAGCTCTATGCCGAAGCCGGTGCGATGGCCCTCGGTCGGGTCTACACGATGGGCCCGACTTTCCGGGCTGAAAAGTCCAAGACTCGGCGTCACATGACCGAATTCTGGATGATCGAACCAGAAATGGCCTGGATGCACCAGGACGAAAGTTTGAAGATCCAGGAAGAATACGTTGCCTACCTGGTTCAAGACCTGATTGACCACTGTGCAACCGAATTGGAGATGGTTGGTCGTTCAGTGGACAGTCTGAAGCCATTCACTGAGTTGCCATACCCACGGATCACCTACAAGGAAGCCATCGAAATGCTGCAAAAGGGCGGCTTCGACTCCAAGTACGGCGACGACTTCGGTTCTCCAGAAGAAACCTACCTGGCTGACCAATTCAAGAAGCCAGTCTTCATCATGAACTACCCACGGGCAATCAAGGCCTTCTACATGCCAACTGACCCAACGGACGACCGGCAAGTTATCTGTGCCGACCTGCTCGCTCCAGAAGGTTACGGTGAAATCATCGGTGGTTCCGAACGTTCCTACGATTACGAATACATCACCAACAAGCTGGAAGAAAATGGCTTGAACAAGGAAGACTACGGCTGGTACGATGACCTGCGCAAGTACGGTTCCGTGCCGCACTCCGGTTTCGGGATGGGACTGGAACGGTTCCTGGCCTGGATCACCCTGCAGGACCACATTCGGGAAAACATTCCGTTCCCACGGATGCTCAACCGCCTGCGCCCATAATAAACTAAGTTAGTAAATGTCAATTCCCCACGCGGCCCGTCGCGCGGGGAATTTTTATATGCCCATTCTTACGTTATTCTTAACCGGCTCATAGCGACGCGCCAGTTGGGGACCTGATATAATTAATACTAAAGAAACACGAATTTTACAGGAGGATTGTTTATGACGAAACCAAGTTCACTGAAGTCGCGCCTCGTGCGCATGATGGCCGTTACCGTTCTGACCACCGGCGCCATTGCCGGGGCTAGTTTCGCCATCGCCCCCACCATTATCAACGCGGCGCAGGCCGACACCGCCAACATCAAGCTTAATCAAAAACAGGCGGTCAAGAAGTTCAACCAGCAGTTCAAAGATGCCAAGGTAACGGAGATCACCCTGGAGCCCAAGGGCAAGGGCTACCGCTACCAGATCGACGGCTTCGATAAGGACCAAGAGTACACCGCATCAATCAACGCCAAGTCAGGCAAGGTCGTCTGGAGTCACTCCACCAAGCGCGACCAGGACGACGAATTCCACGCCCTCGACCTGGGCAAGACGATCAGTCGCCAAAGTGCCACCAAATTAGCCGAACAGACGGCCAAGAACGGACAGGCCCGGGAGTGGAAGCTCGAAAACGACGATGGCCAGCAGGTCTGGGAAGTTGACGTGGCCAACGGAACCCACACCACCGAGGTCAAGATCAACGCTCTTACCAAGGACATCATCAGCGACCACTAATACGAATTAAAGAGACGCCCCTGTTGCCGGGAAATCCCGGTGGCAGGGATGTCTGCTGTTTACAGGTCAATGATTTCCGGCGCAAAGTCCTCTTCCTTGAGGAACTTGATGAGGTCCGGGGTCTGGATGAAGATAGTGTGAGTATTCTCGTTAGGATGGAAGGTCTGGATCGGCTCGTCGACGATGTCTTGGTCAATGTAGACTTGGACGTTGTGGGCCGTGTTGTTAAGCAGACCGAACGGCGACACGATTCCCGGTGCCAGGCCGAGCTGTTCTTCGAGGTCCTCAGGGTGCGCCATCGAGACCCGCTTGGCCCCGGTCAGGTCCTGGAACTTGTGGAAGTCCATCGGCTTCTTATCGTCCATGATCACCATGTAGAATTTTTTCTTTTTCTTACCCCGCAGAAACATGGTCTTGGTCCGTACGCCGGGCCGACCGGCAATGTATTCGTCAGCCTCCGCGGTGGTGTGGGCCGCTGGGTGGTCAACCACGTCATAGTCATCGATTCCCAGCTTCTTGAGCTCATCCTTGACTTGTTGATACGTTCCCATTGACATCGCCATCACTCCTTTGTTGTTAATCGCTTACATTTATTATAAGTGACCTCCTGTCAAAAACAACACATCGACTAAAAAAGACCCTGCCATTAGCATTCAGCTAAGGAGGCGGCTGATGCGCTAATGTGGGTCTTTTGGGAGAGTATTTTCAGTTAGTCGTTGGCGTGAATATCAAAGGCACTAAGCAGCGCATCTGCCACGCCCGGGGCATCGGGATCGTGCATCCCCTTGCCATGGTCGAGCTTGCGGATAGCGTCCAGCTCATCGGAAGTCAGTTCAAAGTCAAAGATCTCAGCATTGGACTTGATCCGCTCTTCATGGACGGACTTCGGAAAGACGATGACCCCCAGCTGGTGTTCGTAGCGCAGGATGATCTGCCCCACGTTCTTGCCGTACTTCTTGGCCAGGGCATTCAAGACCGGTTCGGCGAAGAGGTCCTTGTTGCCCTCGCCCAGCGGTGCCCAGGCCTCCAGGGCCACGTGACTGTCAGCCAGGACGTCCCGCAGTTCTTGCTGTTGGAAGTAAGGATTGAATTCAACCTGGTTAACGGCCGGCGTGACCGTGAAGTTCGGGACCCACTTCTTCCAGAGCTTGGGCGTCATGTTAGAAACCCCGATCGAGCGGATCTTGCCCGCCTGCTGGGCTTCCTCCAATGCCCGCCAGGCCTCGTCTACCTTGCCGTATGGCTGGTGAAGCAGGTAGAGGTCGATGTAGTCCAGACCCAGCTTGTTCAGGGAAGTGTCAATCGCCTTCTTGGCGTCTTCGTAAGCATAGTCCTGGAGCCACATCTTGGAGGTTACCCAGATCTGATCGCGCGGAATCCCACTGTCCTTGATCGCTTTGCCGACTTCCTGTTCGTTGAAGTAGGCAGCCGCAGTGTCAATGTGCCGGTAGCCGAGCTTCAGGGCATCGGCAACCGCCCGGTAGGTGGAACCGTCGGCCGGAATCTGGAAGACCCCGAAACCAAAGGACGGGATCTCGTTGCCATCGTTTAACTTAAAGGTTGGAATTTTAGCCATTCTGAATTTTCCTCCTTAGAACTGGTTCTTTTCGCTGTCTTGAACGGCCCGCAGACTGGAGCCGAAGATCTGTTCAATCGTGACCGGATCACGGTGGTCAAAGAATTGACTCTCATTCTTGTCCAGACTAGCCATCGCCTTCATGTCATCAGCGGACAGTTCAAAGTCGAAGACGTCGATGTTTTCGGCCATCCGCTTTTGGTGAACGGACTTCGGAATTACCGTGATTCCCCGTTGCAAAAGCCAGCGCAAGATCACTTGACCATTGGACTTGCCGTACTTGGCCGCAATCTTGGCAATCGTTTCGTTGGTGAAGATATCGTGCTTCCCTTCGGCGAACGGTGCCCAAGCTTCAACCCGGATGTCTTCGCCCTGAGCGAACTTAACTTCTTGATCTTGCTGGTACCATGGGTTGACTTCGATTTGGTTGACGGCCGGCTTAACTGGTTCCGTCAATTCGAGGTCCTTCAATTGATCAGCGTAGAAGTTGGAAACCCCGATGGAACGAATCTTCCCAGCCTTTTGGGCTTCTTCTAAGGCCCGCCAAGCACCCATCGTGTCACCGTATGGTTGGTGCAGGAGGTAGAGGTCGATGTAATCCAGTCCCAGCTTTTGAAGTGAAGTGTCGATCCCCTTCTTGGCACGCTCGTAGTTAAAGTCGGATACCCAGAGCTTGGACGTTACGAAGATGTCTTCGCGCTTCACGCTGCTCTTGGCGATGGCATTACCAACAGCCTCTTCATTTTGGTAGGCTGCCGCCGTATCGATCAAGCGGTAACCGGTGTTCAGGGCGTCGGTAACGGCTTGTTCGGCCTGGCTGAGGTCCGGAACCTGGAAGACCCCAAAACCCAGGGTTGGCATTTCGACACCGTCGTTTAATTTTACCGTTGGTACATTTACATCTGTCATGAGATAACTCCCTTTCGTTTCATTCATTGTCATTATCTTAACCGCCCGGGCAGGATTTGAAAATTACCAAAATTCAATGGTAGTATAGATGAGACGTATACTGAAAGGAGTGGCAACATGATTGATAACTACCTATTGGAATACCTCGTCACCTTCACCGAAACGCAGACCCTCGCCAAGACGGCCGCCAAGCTCAACATCACCCAACCAACGGTCACCCGGGGCATGCAGCGGCTAGAAGAAGAATTCGGCGTAAAGCTCTTCGATCGCCAGCCTAACCGGATCACCCTTACTGATACGGGCAAGCTAGCCGCCAAATTGTCCCGCCAGCTGCTTTTAGCCAACCAAAACATGCTTACCACCGTACGCAACTATGACCAGGCCAGCCAGGTCATTCGGATCGCCTGCAACGCTCCCGGGCCACAGATCCTGGCCAACCAATTGCCGCAGCATCCTGCACATCCACTCGAGGTCTGGTCCCAGTTGCTACCCACCGACCAGCTTTTGAAAAACCTGTATAATCGCCAGTTCTCCATGATTATCAGTAACCGCGAGGTCCAAGACGACCAGGTGGAATCGATTTTTCTCGGCCAGGAGCACCTGTTCGTCAACCTTGACCAGTTTATGTACCTGGCCAACCAGCAGTCGGTGACCTTCCTCGAACTGCGGAGCATCAGTTTCGTGGTCCTCAGCGATATTGGCCCCTGGAAGCAAGTGGTTCAAGATCAGATTCCAGACGCGCGTTTCCTCTACCAAGCAGACTACGACGCCCTCAAAGAATTAACCCAGTACACCAACTTTCCTTTCTTCACTACGAATATCACCGACGAAAATACTCGCGAAGCCTATCACCAGGGCGACCGAGTCACTCTCCCGATTACCGACTCGGCCGCCACGATGGATTTCTACGCGACCTACCTGAAGGGCCAGCGAACGCGGCTCCAACCCCTTATTAAAGATCTTACTGCCGGCTGGCCGCGCTAATACTTGTCGGGGCTTGTCATTTCAATTTTAGCCAACTAGAATATGTAACAAAAACGGGTGGAATACAAATGACACAAAAGAAAATCCTCCTGCTCTCCACCGGGGGCACGATTGCCTCGGTCGTCTCTGACCAGGGCCTTGTCCCGGGCGAAAGCGGCGAGCAGCTCATCCAGACACTAGGTAACATTCCCTACGACGTCACCGTTAAGGATATCCTCCAGCTCGACTCCTCTAATATTCAGCCGGAAGAGTGGAAGGTGATCGCCGAGGCCATCTACCGCTACCGCAACGACTATGACGGGATCGTTGTTTCACATGGAACAGACACCATGGCCTACACCGCCTCCATGATGACCTTCATGCTCCAACACATCAATATCCCGGTAGTCTTCACCGGGAGTCAGGTCCCGATGAACGTCATCTTAAGCGACGCCCCGGACAACCTCCAGCTGGCCTTTGCGGCGGCCGCCAACCTGCAGCCGAACATTTACCTGGCCTTTAACCGCAAGATCATGCGGGGCTGCCGAAGCGTCAAGGTGCGGACCACGGCCTTCGACGCCTTCGAGAGTGTCAACGTCCCGCCAGTGGCCGAGGTAACCTCCGACGGGTTCACCATCAAAACCCAACGTCCCCGGAGCACTGAGAAATGCGTGTTAAACACCAAGATTGACACCAACGTCTTCTTATTCAAGCTCTTCCCTGGCTTCGACCCACGGCTACTGATGGCGCTGGCCGAACACGACTGCCACGGCATCGTCATCGAAGCCTATGGTCTCGGTGGGATGACCTACATCCGGCGCAACATCGCGGCGGCGGTCGGTGAGCTAATCAAGCGCGGCATTCCGGTCATCGCCACCAGCCAGTGCCTCTACGAACGTAGCGACCTGACTAAATACGAGGTCGGACGGCAGGCTCTGGTCGAGGGCGCCATCAGTGCCCACGATATGACTTCCGAGAGCGCCATCACCAAGCTGATGTGGGGACTTGGCCAAGGCATGGGGGTCAAGGAGATCGCCGATTTCTTTGAGACCGACGTGGCTGGTGAAGTTACCCTTGATTAAAAAACGGCTCCTGGACAGCAAAACTGCTGTCCAGGAGCCGTTCTATTTTATTGGCGATTTTTGAGCCTTTCCCACCCTGAGGTGACCGTAAACACAACCGCACATATTAAGAAAATGAGCAGAAAGACGATCTGCAACCACTTGGGCGCGTGAAGACTCGGCAGGGCAGTGATGACCAGCAGGGCCAAGCTGATCAGAGCGGTCCCGGCCGTCAAGCGTTGATTCTTAAAAAGGTTCTTCACTGGTTTTGCTTCCTTTCCGGTTTTAACGTGATTATATCACAGGCCCCACTTACCACCCACTCCGGCATCCGCTATAATTAATATCATAGTAAGAAAAAGGAAGCGACAAGCAATGACAAAAATTGGCTTTATCGGTACCGGAGTCATGGGTACCGGGATCATTAACAACCTCCTCAAGCACGGCAACGAAGTGGTGGTTTATAACCGGACCAAGGCCCATGCGCAGCCGGTCCTTGATAACGGTGCCCAGTGGGCCACCTCGCCAGCAGAAGTCACCCGGCAGGCCAGCGTGGTCTTCACCATGGTCGGCTTTCCGCAGGATGTTGAGCAGGCTTACTTTGGCCCCGCCGGGATCCTGGCCGCCGCCACGGCCGGGCAGTACCTGATCGACATGACCACCAGCAAGCCGGCCCTCGCCCAGAAGATCAGCCGGACCGGTACCGCGGCCGGGCTCCACATCCTCGACGCCCCGGTTTCCGGCGGGGACATCGGCGCCAAGAACGGTACCCTGACGGTGATGGTCGGCGGTGACCCGGCCGATCTCGCCCACCTGCGCCCCCTCTTCGACCAGTTCAGTGCGACCGTCACCCACTATGGGCCCGCCGGGAGCGGCCAGCACGCCAAGATGGCCAATCAGATCATGATCGCCGGAACGATGACCGGCCTGACCGAGGCCCTCGTCTACGCCAAGGCGGCCCACCTTGACCTCAAACAGGTCATCGCCACCCTCCAGGGAGGGGCCGCCGAAAACTTCAGCCTGGGGACTTATGGGCCCCGGATCCTCCAGGGCGACTATACCCCCGGCTTCTTTGCCAAGCACTTCCTCAAGGACCTGCGGATCGCTCTGGAAGAAGCCGATGCCATGGGACTCGACCTGCCGGCAACCGCTCAGGCCAAGCGGCTCTACACAGAATTGGTTGACGACCGCGGCCTGGGCAACGACGGCACCCAGGCGCTGATCAAGCTGTGGTGGTCCTAACTTTATAATAACCCGACTAAAAAAGACCCCGTGGGGTCTTTTTTGTTTTGGGATCAAAACTGCCGACTAAGGGAAATCATCTCCAGCAGGCTTTCCGCCGTGCTGGCCCCCTCGTTGCCCATCTTCAGCCCCGCCCGCTGCATCGCCTGTTCGACGTTATCGGTCGTCAGGATGCCGAAGGTTACCGGGATCTTTCCCTGCGTGTTCAAGTCCATGATCCCGCGGGCAACGTTTTGGCAGATCAGGTCATAGTGGTCCGTCTCCCCCTTGATCACCGCCCCCAGAGTCATGATCCCATCAAACCGCCCGCTTGCCAGGAGCTTCCGGCTAACAAACGGGATCTCAAACGCCCCCGGCACGTGATAGACGTCGATCTGGTCGGTTGGCACCCCAAACTTCTCCAGGGTCGCCACGGCCCCCTCCTTGAGCTGCCGGGTGACGGTCGTGTTAAAATCGGCCACGACAATTGCAATCTTGAGGTTCTGCTGGTCAAACTTACCGCTAAATTCGTTCATTATCTATGCCTCCAAATTCAATAAGTGATGAAACTTGTGCTTCTTAGTTACCAGGTACTGGTGGTTGTGTTCGTTCGGCTGGATCTCCAGTGCCAGGCGCCGGTTGATCGTGATGCCGTCAAGGCGCAACTGGTCAATCTTGTCAGGGTTGTTGGTCAAGAGGTCGATCTTCTTGACCCCGAGGGTCTTCAGCATCTGCGCCGCCGCGGCATAGTCACGCTCATCGGGAGCAAAGCCCAGGTGTTCGTTGGCCTCCACGGTGTCATACCCCTCCTCTTGCAGGCGGTAGGCTTTGAGTTTGTTGCGTAGACCGATTCCCCGGCCCTCCTGACGCAGGTAGAGGATGACTCCCCGGCCATTCTCCTCAATCCGGCGCATGGCCATGTGGAGCTGTGGACCGCAGTCACAGCGCAAGGACCCCAGGACATCGCCCGTAAAGCACTCGGAATGAACCCGGACCATCACCGGTTCTTCCCCGGTCAGGTCGCCCTTTATCAGAGCTAGGTTCCCGTCAGCAAAGTAGTGCAGGCGAAAGTCTCCGTAAGCACTGGGCAGCTTTACCTCCGCGACCGGTTTACTCACCTCATTTCGGCGGTACTCCTGGAGTTCCTTAATGGTGATGATCGGCAGGCTATACTCACTCGCCATCTCATGGAGCTCCTTTGACCGGGCCATCTCACCGTTGGCTTTCAGGATCTCACAGATGTACGCAACCGGCTCCTCCCCGGCCAGTCCAGCCAGGTCAACCGCGGCTTCAGTGTGGCCATTACGTTCCAGGACCCCGCCCGCCTTGGCAACGAGGGGAAAGATGTGGCCGGGCTTGTAAAAGTCCTGGCCGGTCGATTGCGGATCCGCCAGATGAGTGATCGTCCGCCAGCGGTCAAAGGCCGAAATCCCGGTCGTCGTCGAGTGGTGGTCAACACTGATGGTAAAGGCAGTGCCGAACGGATCCGTATTATCCACCGTCATCTGCGGCAGTTGCAAGCGCTCGGCCACTTGCGGCGCCATTGGCACACACATCAGCCCCCGGGCATACTTGGTCATGAAGTTGACCTTGGCCGGGGTGGCCTTGCTGGCGAGGCCGATCATGTCGCCCTCGGCTTCGCGATCCTGATCATCCATTACGATCACCAATCCACCGTTTTTAAGCTGCGTCAGTGCCGCTTGAATCTTTTTAACATCCATTATTCCAACCCCACTTTCAAATTTCTGGCAACATACTTTCCTAAGATATCCGCTTCCATGTTCACCCGGCTGCCGACCTGCAGTTCATCCAGGTTGGTCACCGTCTGCGTGTGCGGAATCAGGCCGACACTAAAGTGGCTGGCCGTGGCCTGCATGACCGTCAGGCTGACCCCGTTGATAGCGACGCTTCCCTGATCAACCACCTGAGCGCGCAGGCGGGACGGCAACGCAAAGGTCAGTTCAATGGCGTTCTCGTTTTCCCGCCGGTCAACCACTCGGGTCACCTCATCCACATGGCCCGTCACGATATGGCCCTCCAGCCGGGTGCCAACACGCAACGAACGCTCCAGGTTCACCCGGTCATTGACCTGACGGAACTTAAAGATGGTCTTTTCAACGCTCTGCGGCATCAGGGTGACGGTGAAGCCCCCCGCTGCAACCTGTTCGATCGTCAGGCAGGTCCCGTCGATGGCGATCGAATCACCCACGATCGCCCCCGTTAAGAAGTCTGCCGCCTGCGGAACCACCGTCAACCGCATTGTCTCCCCAGCACGCTCCAGGTGCCGGATCCGACCCGTCGTCCCAACTAATCCACTAAACATCTGTCATCACTCCTTCACTTATTCTGACGTTGTCACCAAGCTCTTCAACTAACGCACGATCGGGCTGGGGGCACCAGGCCCCCGGCACCCCGGTTTTACCAAGTCGGGGTGCCCCCTGGTAGGTTAAGCGCTCGTTCACCAGACCGCTTTGCAGAAACGCCCGGTGCACCGTTGGCCCGCCTTCGACATAGAGCGCCTGCAATCCCCGCCGACCGCACTCCGCCACGACCGCCGGGATACTGCTGTCCTCTCGGCAGATCACCGTCGCCTTGCTAGCTGCCAGCTGCGTCGCCAAGCAGGGATTACTGGTGAAGATCCAGGTCGGGGCGGCCCCATCTTGGAGTACCCGCAATGTCGGGTGCTGGGCGAGCCGGCCCCGCCGGTCGAGGATGATCCGTACCGGGGGCGTGCTAGTCTTCGCCGTGGTCAGCAGGGCCGGATCATCGACAATCGCCGTTTGGCTGCCGACCACGATCCCGTGAAACCACGCTCGTTCCTGGTGAACCCGGTCGTAAACCGCCACGTTGGTGATGGCGGTCCGCTCACCGGGCGCCGCGGCAACCTTGCCATCAGCTGAAATGGCCTGTTTCAGGGTCACCCACGGCCGGTGGTGGCGAAAGTAAAAGTGGTAGTGCGGATTCACCGCCACGGCTTGTTGGGTCAGGACCCCCGTTTCGACGGCCACCCCGCCAGCCTGCAGTCGCCGGATCCCCTTACCGGTCACCAGGGCGTGGGGATCGGTGGCGGCAATCACGACCCGGCGAATCCCCACGGATACGATCAGGTCCGCGCACGGCGGCTGCTTCCCGTAATGGCTGCAGGGCTCGAGGGTTACGTACAGGCTCGCGCCCTGCAGCTCCTTTGCCGGTAGTTTGCTGATGGCGTCTCTTTCCGCATGAACCCCGCCAAACGCGTGGGTATAGCCCGCCGCGAGCAGCCGGCCGTCCTTTTCGATCACGGCCCCGACGCGCGGATTCTGCCAGGTCGTGTAGTCGGCCTTGGCAGCCTGGTTGATTGCCAGCCGCATCCATTGCTCATCAACCTGCATCTGATCTACCTCCCTAATAAAAAAGCCCCGCAAATTGTTTTGCGGGGCCTGATGATCCTAGTTTGGGCGTTGCTTTAAAAAAACTAAACCCGGATAACCAAT
>NZ_JBJEEM010000005.1:0-45329 GCF_051873075.1 Limosilactobacillus sp.
ACCCGCGACCCCCACCATGGCAAGGTGATGTTCTACCACTGAACTACTTCCGCATGTCGTCCTTGACAACAGAAATAATAATATCAAGATTTCTGCTAAATGGCAAGGACTTTTTGCAAAAAAATTAAACTAAATTCTAAAAGCCTCGACAACCTCCGGCAGCACACGATTTCCGGGCGCCTTCATTTTCATCCGATCAAGACAGTGTCACCGCTTTTCGGCTAGAAGTCCATAATTCGCAGACTAGCCTGCCATTGGGCGGTAAAGTCGGCTCGCTGCTACTCGTTGATCCGCTTGTTTCTGACCCCCACCGCCTGGTTGAAGTAGGTAACGCCGTTGCGCTTTAGCGGTGGATGGCTCCCGTGAAGGTGGCCATAGAAAACATCCTTGACGTTGCCCATCGACTCCAGGAGCTCGCCTAGCCGGTCACTGCCCATCATGGCGTTGATCATCTGGTAGAAACGTTCTCGCCGGGGCGTTTGCACCGCCGCCGGACGTGGCGCTAGCAATTCATGTTGAGGGGCAAAGTGGGTCAAAAAGAGCACCCGTTTCCCCGCATCTTTAGCGGTGACCAGCTGATCCGCCACCTGGTCAAGGACGCCCTGCATTCGCTCTTGGTCGTCCCCTGGCTGGTCGATCTCGCTATCTAGCCAGTAGACCCGCTTCCACTGACGAACGGCGGCCGGATCGTCACGATAAGCAGAAAAGGAGTAATCATACCAGCCGTTATTGCCGACCACCCGCCAGTCCGTCCCCGCTAAATCGACGGAGCGCCGGTGCAGATAACCGGGATCAGCCAAGTGTTCGGTCAATTCAAAGGGCGCGTGTTGGAGAAGGTCATGGTTGCCCGCAATGTAGTAAACCTGTACCCGGTTGGCCAGCCGGGTACGAAGCGCCGTCATGTAGCGCCGGGTTTGATCAAAATCATTAAACAGGTCTCCGGCGTAAAAGTAGTACTGGACCCCGCGTGCTTGCAGGTATTGGACCTGCATCGCCAGTGCCTTTTGTGGCTCGACCTGATTGACGTCGAGATGATTGTCACTGCTGATTGCAATTCGTACCATTTTCGTTTCCTCTCCAAACAAAGAAAGCATCCCAGACTTGGAATGCTTTTCATTCTACCAACTTCAATTAACGCGTCAAGAATTGCATTCGGGCCCCGATGATCTTATTTACGGCTGGTACCCCATCCTTGACGTGGAGGGCCTTGAATGGGAAGGTTGCCCGATAGGTTACTACCCCGGGATCCACGGCCTTTTTCAGCGAATCAATCACTGCCTCAGTGGCTGTTGAGCCCGTCACCAGTTGGGTGAAGACACCTGGCAGGTTAACTTGAAGGACTTTGGATAAGAAGGCCAACTCAGGTAGCGGCAAGGGCTGGACCCCAACCTGATGAAACTCGTTGCCAGCCTTCACAAAGACGACCTGGTACAAGCCAGGATTGCCTTGCTCCATCACGGCGTTGCTAGCTTGGTCACTTACTGACTGGAATTCATAGTCCGGCAGCTCGGCAGGATAGCGGATCGCCGTCGACTGGTAGTTAAGCTGTTCAGGAGAAAGCAGGTTGGTCGTCGTCCCGAGCGGGTAGGCATACTCGCCATCGAAAATGTAGTTAAAGGCCACCAGCTTGGCCGCCCGGCTATCCAGCTGCGGCAATCGATCATCAGGAAGAATAATCAACCGGCTGTCGAGTTCCGTCTGGGTTAGACTAGCTAAAAGTTGAGTATATGAGGCTGGCACAAACAGTAGTTGCGGCTGCTCCACCTTCAAGAGCTGGAGGATATTTTCCGGAGTCGGCGGTTCCAGGTAGCGTTTGTCGCTCAATTCCCCCACCAGGGCCACCGAGCTCGGGTTAGTGTCAACGATCACCGTATGGTACCCTTCCTCACGCAGCTGTTTCATCATGGAGGCGACAAAATAGTCCCCGGCATTGCTGAGCCCCAGCCGCAAGCCGCCGGTTCCAATCACCAGGGCACTTGGCTGGGCCGTCTTGGTCCCTTCATTTTCATCTTCCAAGGCCGAATAAAAACTGCTGGTGTGCTGGTCCAGCTCGCCTGCAGAGGGCTCAATTTCCTTGTACTTGGTCGTCAGCTGGTGATCCACCAGCATCTGGTAGATCCGGTGCGGCGTGGTCTTCCACAGCCGCGCGATCAGCTGATTGCTCAGCCCGTATCCCTTGGCCTTGATCAAGACCGGCTCCTTATTTGGATTGTCAATAATCTCCCTGATCAGAAGCCGCATCTGGTTAATCTGGTCGAAGTAGAAGGGATCGATCTTGGTCATCTCCGTCAGTTCATCGACGGAATATCCCCGATCCATCGCTTCGATCAGGACAAACAGGCGGCCAGCCTCGGGGTGTACCAGTTTGACGATTAATTCGTCATCTGAAAGCTTCTTCTGGGCCGCCAGGTGGAAGTCAGCGGGTTCGCGGTAACGGGACTCGATGGCCTTAAAAAGCGCCTCGATCGTACTCCGACCAACCCCGAAGACGGTTCCGACCGACTTCTTCTCGGTTCCTAGCAGACGACTGGCCTCGGGAATCTCATCAAATCCCCAAACCGGCACCCGGGCGGCGATGTGGTCCATTGTCGGCTCAATCAGGGCGGCATGGTGGACGTAGTTAGGTCCTAAGTCAATGTCCCGCAACAGTTTACCGGCGTAGAGCTGGGCACAAACCTTGGCAATCGGGTAACCGGTCGACTGCTCGACGAAGGAAGTCATCCGGTCAAAGTAGGGACTGTTCTTGATGACGTAAAACTTATCATTTTCGGGGTTCAGGGCAAACTGCACGTGGTTGATGCCGACGATCCGCAGTTTTCGGGTAATCGCAAAGGCGGTGTCCCGCATGTCCTGAATCTGGCGATCGAGGAGGGTTTGCGGCGGATTAAAGGCCACTGAATCACCGGCGTGAATTCCAATCGGATCCATGTCCTCAATCATTGAAAGCATCATCAGCGTGCCTGAGGCATCGCGCTGGACGATTACTTCAATTTCCTTATACCCCGCCAGGCTCTGCTGGACCAGGACTTGTTCGGCCCGGGATTGGCTGAGGCAGCTCTGGACGGCCGCCGCCAGTTCCCGCTGGTCGTGGACGATTCGCCGAGTACTGTTGCTCTTTGGCAAAACAGACCGGATGATCACCGGGTAGCCCAGTTTGCGGGCCTCCTCGAGGGCATCCTGGTAGTTGCTGACCGTCACCACCGACTTCATGGGTGCGTCCATCTTGTGAAGGGTCCGACTGAGCAGGACCGGGTTATTGACCTGGCGGATTGTCGCCTCGGGGACCCCCAGCAACTTGATGTCCAGTTTCTGGATAATCCCCTTCTCCAAGAGCTCCTGGGTCAGTTCAAAAGCCCGCTGGTTACCCAGGGTCGGCAGGATGGCCTGCGGGTGGTAACGGTTGATCAGCGTGACCAGGTTTTCCACGTTTAGCGGACCGATACAGGCGTGATCAACCGCCGCCCGGTTCTCCAGGCTGACCGAAAACGGGTTGTCATCGGCGAGGATGGTCGTGATGCCAAGATGCTTAAAGGTGGTCGTGATCTGGTAGGTCGCAGCATCAAGCTCATCACCGTGCTGGACGTCGTTAGCCCCGGCACCGATCACCAGGACCGATTTGATTGCTGGCGTTGGCATTAATGACGCATCTCCTTTCGCTTCATCATATCAAGAAACTCGTCGAACAGGCCATCCGTCTCGTCCGGACCCGGTGCGCCATCGGGGAAGAATTGGACCGAGAAGGCTGGGTAATGCCGGTGACGAAGGCCCTGAATACTGTTGTCGATCAAGTCGACGTAAGTGATGAACAGCTGAGAACGGTCAACCGTCTGCGGGTCGATGTGGTAGCCCTCGCCCTGGTTAGCGTAGACGATATGGTCGGTGATGATCTCCTTCAACGGGTGGTTCATCCCGTGATGTTCGACCGGATCGCGTTGAACCTTCGCTCCATTGGCAATCGCAAACAATTCGTGACCCAGGCCGATCGCAAAAAGCGGCACCTTGGTCTGAATCTTTTGGATCATCTCCAGAACCGAGCGTTTAATGCTGTTCGGATTGCCAGGACCACTAGACAAGACGACCCCGTCTGGATCCAGGCGCAAGATCTCCTCCGCGCTGGCAGTATATGGCAGGACCGTAACGTTACACTTCCGCCGGCTGAGCTCCCGCAAAACCCCGTTTTTCAAGCCAAAGTCAACAACCACGACGCTCATCCCCACCCCAGGGTTCGGGTAGGGCTTCGGTGTAGCTACCTGCGCGACCTGCTGGTTAGTCAGCACTGTCGCATGGAGTTGGTCGAAGGCGTGGTCGTCGGGAACCGGCACAATGCTCCCTTTCAAAGGCTTCCCGGCGTCGCGCAGCTTATGAATGACCGCCCGGGTATCGATATTGATGATTCCCGGAATATTCATCTGCTTAAGGTAGCGGTCAAGGGTCTGTTGCTGGGGATTATCGGCGCCGACATTTGACAGTGAACGCACAATAACCCCCTTGATTGTTGGTACAATCGTCTCGTAGATATTGCGTTGGATGCCATAACTCCCGATGTTCGGCTGGGAAAACACCACGATCTGGTTATTGTAGATCTGGTTAGTAATGATCTCCTGATAACCAGTCATGCTGGTGTTGAAAACTACCTCGCCAAAGGTAACCGCGGGGGCCCCGAAGCCCTCCCCGGCAAATGTTGTTCCATCTTCAAATATTAGGTATCGTGCTGTCACTTTATCACTCACCCCAAATAGCGTTTCCATGTCCTATTATGCCGTACCCCGGCACAATTTCAAGAATTTAATTATCAATTTTATCAAGCTTGTCTAGCATTTCTCGGAAGTATGCCGGCAGGGGAGCGGTAAACGTCAGCTGCTTGCCGGTCCGGGGGTGTTTGAAACCCAGCAGACGGGCGTGCAGGTACTGGCCGTTGCCCGGCAGCGTCTTCCGAGGGCCATAGAGTGGGTCCCCGGCCAATGGGTGGCCGATATACTTCATATGGACCCGAATCTGGTGGGTCCGCCCCGTCTCTAAGCGACAAGACACCAGGGTATAGTGACGGTAACGCTTGAGGACCTTAAAATGCGTAACCGCGTGACGCCCATCAGCGACTACCGCCTGCTTCTTGCGATCCTTTAGGGAGCGGCCCAGCGGTGCGTCAATCGTCCCCTGCTCCTCCTTGATTACCCCGTGGACCAGGGCCACGTATTCACGTTCATTGGTCTTGGCCTTAAGCTGAGCAGCCAGGGAACGGTGGGCCATGTCGTTTTTCGCCACCATCAATAAGCCCGAGGTGTCCTTATCGATCCGGTGAACAATTCCCGGCCGGAATTCCCCGTTGATGGTCGACAGCGGCGAATGGTACAGGAGGGCATTGACCAGGGTGTGATCGGGGTGTCCCGGCGCAGGATGGACGACCATTCCCTGAGGCTTGTTGACGACGATCACGTCATCGTCTTCGTAAACAATGTCTAAGGGGATGTCCTCCGGTACCAGATCGATCTTCTTCGGCTGCTCTGGGGTGATGGTAACCACGTCCCCCACCGCCAGCTTATACTTGGGCTTAACCGCCCGGTCGTTGACCTTGACGTGCCCATCCTCAATCCAGCGTTGAATCTGCGAACGGGAAAACTGGGTGAAGTGGTGACCGAGCTGCTTGTCAATTCTCCCCGTCAGCTCATCTGTGATTACCAGTCGTACTGGTTCAGTCATTTTATTCATCATCCTCCCGTAAAATTGCAATAATTAAAATCAATACCCCGATGGTCAGGCAGGAGTCCGCCACGTTAAAGACCGGGAAGTTGATAAAGAGCAGTTCAAACATATCGACGACATACCCGTTCACTAGGCGGTCAATGAAGTTCCCCAGGGTTCCGGCAAGGATCAGGGCCAAGCCAACCATCAGGGGGACCTGGTGCCGCCAGCGGACCATTAGGTAGACGACGATCAGGATTGCCACCACGGAGATGATGGCAAAGAACCACTGCTGCCCCTGAAGGATGCTCCAGGCCGCCCCATTATTGTGGAGGTTGGTAATGGCCAAGAGTCCGGGCGCAACGACGTGACTGGCTCCCAGGGTAATCGTGGCCGTCACCCAATGCTTTACCAGCTGGTCAATGGCCACCAGGGCCACGACTAAAATCAGGCTGAGACTAATGGTCACGAGCATTCCCCTCCATCTGATTCTTGAGGGCCAGTTGCAGACGCTTGATGGCCTTCTCGGTAAAGGTGAAGTTCAAAACCTCGCCGTTAACCGTCATCGTCACCGTGTGCTTAGTGAACCGGGGCTGGCGAATGTCAGCCAGCGGGATCATCAGGTAGTCGCGTTGCAATAGCCGGCTGAACACCAGCTTAGTCGGGGTGATCAGCACGGTCCGCCGCTTGATCTCCAAAAATGTTAAAATAGCAAAGACCACAAAGAAGGCTGCTGATATCCATTGGAAATGGGTAATCTCAAGCCAGATAATCAGGCCGGCCAAGAACAACAGGAAGGTCCAGCACCAACTGATGATGGTCCCGGTCAGGTCCGGCTGATAAAAATAACGGGTCTCTTCTTCCATAAAATAAACTCTTCCTTTCAAAGCGAGGTAATCTTAATGTTAAAACTATACACTGACGCCGCCAGCAAGGGCAATCCCGGCCCAACTGGTCTCGGCGCCTTGGTCATCGCTGACCACCAGCAGTACCAATTGACTGCTACCCTGGCGTGTGCCGACAACCACCACGGTGAATTCGCGGCCGCAAAGTTTGGCTTTCAATACCTATTGGAGCACTTTGGTCCACAGCAAACGGTACTATTCTACACCGACAGCCGGGTGCTTAGTGACGCAATCGGGAAAAATTATACAAAACATTACCAAGCTGAACTAGCCACTCTCAACGAGCTCATCGGCCAGTTCACCACCGTGATCACCCAATGGATCCCTGACCAGCAGAATCATGGGGCCCATCACTTAGCTAACCAGGCGCTACGGTCACTCGAATAGGTTCTACTGATTATATACGTAAAATAGTGCCATTAACATCACATGGCAAAACCCATTACATTATATCATTTCTGTCCCTTGTTCAGCAGCCATCGATAATCACCAAAATAAGGGAGTACGGCAATTTTGCTTGTCGTGCTCCCTTATTTCTTCCTGTTGCCCACGTTGAGGCGGGAAGGGTAATCATATGAGGCATTATCTGGATGTCAGTACTCAGCCTTATGCCTCTGCCGGGGTCATCACCAGCAGGGCCATCTTATAGTCCTGGTCCGCTTTCACCGCGTGCCGGGCTCCCTGCGCCATTTTCAGTGCCGCATTGGTGCGTAAGACTTTGGGGGTTCCTTCGTAGTTGACCGTTCCCTGCCCAGCCAGCGCAAAGATCAGCGCGTTTCCGGGGGCCGAGTGTTCAGCCAGCTTGGTACCGGCGCCTAACGCCATCAAGGCCAGTTTGAACGCCTGCCCAGTAACCAGGTCGCAGTTAATAATTTTCCCCTGCTGGTATGGAATGAGGTCGGCCACCTTAAAGACCTTGCCAGGTTGGATGAGCGAACTCAACACGGCATCTTGCGTGAAGCTGATTTCCGTGTAGATACAGTCCTTGGCTGCTGCAAGGGCCACCGGCGTGTCTTTAGGGGTCACTAAACTGTCCCCCTGCTGAAGTTCGTGCTGGTCGTCGGCAATCGTGACGGTCAAACGCCCTTCTTCAACGGTAATTAGTTGATAGCTGGCATAGCGGGCCGCGCTGATGCTGGTGTTGGCCGCCAGTGAAAACGTGGTACTCGTCACCTGATCATTAAATAGCTGGTTAGAAATCGTACAGCCCTTGACAACCGGATTATCCTTAACCAGGTCCGTGACGGTTCCTGCTGGAATTGTCATAATAAAACCTCCTCGTTTGTCTTGTCACCAAAAATTATATATGATCAATGGTAAAATACCTGTTGCCACGGCAACAAGAATTAAAAAAGGAGGTGGCTAGTGATGACCACCCTTTGGCAAAACAACGACCTCTTCAACAATCTCGGGCCCGCTGAAATCCCGGTGGCCCTGCAGTTTCTCCACGCGCACAACAGACACTACGTCAAGGGAGAGGCACTGCAGACGATCGGTGCACCCTTTCGTTCTGCCGGAATCATCAACAAAGGCCAGGTTGAAGAATCCTGCATCATCGAAGACTTTAACAAAATCCGTCTTCACCAATTCTTTGCGGGTGAACTGTACGGGGCCGCCTTTGCCATTGAGCACGTTGCCAGCCCGATCCAACTGATCGCCCAGAGTGACTGCGACGTCGTTACGCTTGACTTACGAGCCCTGTTTAACCCCAGGGAACCGCTGCCCGCCTTTTACCACCAGCTAATGCAAAATCTAACCCGCCTCTTGGCCCGGCAGAACATCCATGACACCATTCGCTTGCACATTGCTAACCAGAAAACAATTCACGATAAGCTGATTGTTTACCTGCGCCACCTCCCCAGCGCTCCCGATGGCTACCAGCACTTGCCGCTTAGTCAAACCGGGTTAGCGGCCTTTCTGGGTGTTAACCGTAGCGCACTGGCACGAGCCATCAGCAGGATGAGAGCGCATCACGAAATCGAAGTTCACGGCAACAAGGTCAAACTATTGCCAGCAAAATTTCATCATGATTGAAACCGTGCCACTTCCTTAATAATGGAAAGGTGACATTCTCGCAGCCGCGCCTTAAAATAAGGTAAGAACAAACGCACTCAGTTACTAAAGAAGAAACGGATGAGCAACATGGATTCAATCACCGCAGTTCCCCATTCCAAGGCCGTGGTCGTCCTTGTCCACGGGATGCAGGAATACAGCAATCGCTATCAAGTCTTTTGCGACTACTTAAATAATCATGGCTACAGCACGATTCGTTACGACCTGATCGGTCACGGGCAGCACCTCCCGGCAAAGCTCAAGGGTTACTTTGGCTTCAAGGGCTGGCATAATTTCATCACGCAGCTGCGCCACTATGTTCGGCTAGCCCACACCCGCTTCCCGGGCCAGCCGGTCATTCTTTTCGGTCACTCGATGGGAACCATCATCATCCGCAGCTACATCCAGAAATACAGCAACTTCGACGGCCTAATCCTATCGGGAGCCCCCTTTTACAATCCCTTGTGGGCCGCGGGTAAAATGCTCAGCGCCGGCATTGTGCGGATCAAGGGTGCCAGAAGCAAAAGCCGCTTGTTGGACAAGCTGACCACCGGCGGCTTTATCAAAAGCATCCCCCATCCCCGAACCAAGCTAGACTGGCTCAGTCATAACCCGAAGAACGTCCAGAAATATGCTGATGATCCCGATTGCGGCTTCTCGTTCACCAGCCAGGGTTACAACGACCTGTACGAGGGGATGCGCGAGGTCGGGCACTTGCGCCACTTCCGCAGCCAGCACCCGGTCCCCATCCTGTTTTTGACCGGACGCGACGATCCCTGTGCCGGCAACAAGGGCCAAGTCCAAGAGACACTAAAAACGCTGGTTAAGGCCGGCTACCACGATTTAACCAAGCACCACTACCCACGAATGCGACATGAAATCTTATTTGAGGACAAGTCAATGGTAGTTAAGCACGATATCGTTGACTGGCTGGACCATAAATTTGCTTAGATTATGTTGAAAAGTGACCAGGAAAACCCTCCTGGCCGCTTTTTATGTCTCTTACTAAATCTCGATTTAAACTATCAAGTTTAAGCATCGATCACTATTCAATCTAACTCTTTTACCTTTGTCATGGTTCAAGTTACAATAGAAGTATCTTAGGAAGGAAGCGATTCCATGAAGAAAATCGTTGTTTTAACCGGTAGTCCCCACCATCCAGGGACCTCAGAAAAGTTAGCCGATGCCTTTGTCAAGGGCGCCCGGGAAGCCGGAAACGAGGTTTACCGGTTCGATGCTGGTCGCCGAATCAATGAATTCTCATTAATCCAGCTTCAGGATAACCAACCTGGTGCAGAAGTCGAGGTCGAACCGGATGACGTGATCAAAAACGAAGTGATGCCGAAGCTGCTCGATGCAGACATCGTCGTTCTCGTCAGTTCACTCTACTACTACGGGATCAATGCGGCACTGAAGGCAGTCATCGATCGCTTCTACAGCTATAATCACGAGCTGCACGGCGGCAAGAAGGTCATCACCCTGGTATCCGGCTATGGGCAAGAGGATGCCTTTGCTTCCATGAACCTCTATTTCAAGCAGCTCTTCAATTATATGCGCTGGGAACAAATTGGGAGCGTCCTCGCTGCCGACTCATGGAACACTGAAAAACTGGCTCAGCACGCCGATGAAGCATACCAATTAGGAAAGAGCATTCAATAGAACAAGTAGAAGATCTCTCACAGAAATGTGGGAGTTTTTTGTTACCCCGGCGTCAACTTAAAAATGGCATTGATTCTCATCAATACCACTTAACTGCTATTCTTTCCGGCGCAACCAGCCAAAGAGCCGGTGACGCTGGTTCTGTCTTTCCTGCATCTCAGTCAGCTTAGTGATCGCCTCGCTCATCCGGGCCTCGGTATCAACCTTACGGGCATCACGAGCCACCTGACTGTCGTTATAGCGTTGCTCCAAGGTATCACTATTCAGCCACCGGTCGAAGTTCTTTACATCAACGATAAAGCCGGTACTAGTATGCTGGTAGCTGATCCGGTACTTCCGCGGCAGGTATTGGAAATACCGGTCCATCAGCATCGACCCGCTGTTCCGAGCCGTGTTGTCCGAAACCTTGTTGAACAGTTGCTTGTTGATCTGAGCCTTCAAGCGACCGTCCTGCTGGACAAACATGATGTCCGTCCCGACCTCCGCCTGGTTGATCAGCATCGTCCAGTCGTTGCGGCCGACAAACAAGGAGTAGTCGTAATTGTCCTTGAAGTAGTCCTGGACCTGGTCAAACATTCCAAACTGGTCCATCGCCTGCTTCAGGACGTACTTGATCGGGTATAGGAAATCGCGTTCGATTTGTTTCTCCGTGGCTGGCGAGACATCCGCAAAGAACTTGGCCAATTCCACCTGGCAATAGCGATAAAGCTGATCATTAGCCCGGCCGAGCAGTTCATTAAGTTTCTTCTCCCGTTCACTCTCTTCCCCAGCAAACGTCGACTCAAAGCTGAGGTACCAGAGGCGCCGCATTATCTCAGCCTTCAGGGAAAATTGTGATCTGGTGTCACCCTCACGGCGGTTCATCGTGAAGATAAACGACGGCAAAGGTTGAGTCAGATTACGGTTGTTAGTGGTTTCCTTAATGAAGCGGTCAAAGTACGGCCGCGTCGTCAGGTCGGGACTGATGTCGTCGATCATCATCGGGTTAACCGGACCGCTGTACATATAATCGTTTAAAACGTTGGTAATCGTCATGTTGATGTTGGACTTCCCCAGTGCGTAGTTTTTGGGATCAAACACCCCGCCGTCCAGGAAGTTGCCGCTTCCGGTCAGTTTGGCCGCCAAACGTTTCCCCAGCGTCGACTTACCGGTTCGCCCCTGCCCAATCAGAGCAACCCCTAGGGGAACATCCTCCCGCGACCGGGCGCTCGGCGACAGCTCATACATATTCCGGATCTTCCACAGCCACGGTGCCTCGAACAGGAAGCACATGAAGTCGCAGGCCTGCCAGCCCTCGCCGACCTCCTTATAGTTATCGTACTCGTGGGCAATATCAGAAAACAGTTGCAGTTGCTTCTTGAGATTTTCACCGGCGAGGTCTGACTTGATCACTGCCGACTTAACCTGATCCCCGATCCGGGGTGCCTCGAACAGTTGCCCATTGTTATAGAAAAGCACCGGCTTCGGATAGAGGTCTTCCTCGTGCTTGATCTTTCCAGCAGTGGCGTTATTCTTTGAAACGTGCCTTACGACCTGGGTCAGTTCATATAGACTTTGCCCGATGTTATCCAGCTGGCGTTTCTTGTATCCGGCATTCCCAAAAAGCTGGACAACCTGGGTGACACTTAGCCGTTCCCGTTCGGATAACTTTTTTAGTTCCTCATCGGAATTATATTCGTCCCGATATTTCTTAATTTCTTCTGCCGGCAGGACGACGACATTCTTGTCACCATCATCCTTATTCTTCAGCATATTGGCAGCATCGGTATAGACGCTGACCTGCAGTTGCTCCGTGTTCTTGGCCTGGATGAAGCCGGCCATCTTCTTGGCGTCCAGGTAGGTGGCGGCCCGGGCGAAGTTATCGTCAAACATCTGTTGGTGACACTGATAGAGCGGATCTTTCTGACTGCCATAGTCACCGGCCAGCTGTTCGACGTTGTGATGCAGAGCAGCTTCGGTAAGGTTCATCGACCCGGACAGGGCCAGGTAGTCGTGGTCGTTGGTCAATAGGTACATCTTGGTGTGAATCAATTCGCGCTTGGTGAAGTACAGCTTGAGGGTTCCGTCCAGGATACGTTTGGTAAATTCGCTCTGCTGGTGCTCGTAGCCATACTGGACAAACTGGTTCCGGTCCATCAGCTGGGCCAATTGCTGGCCGATCGAGGCAGTCCCGTTGTCACTCAGACCCAGAATGAGGGTTACTGATTGGTAGCGGGGCAACAAGTACTTTTCAATGAATTTGATTGAGGAAACAAACGATACTCCCCGGAACTCGGTTGCATCTTTAATATGTTCATCCGTAAACTTCCAGAAATCGGCATCGGTCACCAGTGTTTGCCTGGTGTAATCTAAAATGTCTAGCATCCCCACGCCCCCCTTTTTGGTTAGGTATGTTACCGTATGAATTATATCATGGGATAAGAGCCCTTACTAAAGGATAAGCATTCAGTTAGACTAATCGTTCTGTTTCTGCTCTACAAGTAACTTTTATGTTCCTTCTGTCATGTTTTAAAACGAAAAAATCCCCTGCCACGTCAGCCGTAGCAAGGGATTTATCATTTTAGCGTTTCTTTTTGCCCCAGTATTGGAAGAGGTCCGTCCGCAGGGCCCCGTTGTAAAGCTTGCGCCGCTTGGTAGCCTTGGCACCATAGTACTTCTCAAACTCCATGTCAGCGGTCAGGATGTACTTGCTCCAGGTCGTCAGCGGCCGGTAGAGGTCCCCCATCTGCCGGTACAGCTCGTGGACGGCTTCGTGGTCGCTCAGTCGCTCCCCGTATGGCGGGTTGGCCACGATGACTCCATTGATCTCGTCGGTCCGCCAGTCTTTGGCGGCCAGCTGCTTGAACGTGATGTCATGCGTCAGCCCCGCCGCCCGGCAATTCTCGTTGGCGATGTCAATCATGTTCTGGTCAATATCGTAACCATGAATCTCCAGTTCAACATCGTAGTCGGCTTCGGCGTCCGCCTCATCACGAACCTCGTCAGACAGACCGTCCGGGGTCAGGTTGGTCCACTGCTCACAGATGAAGGAGCGGTTGATCCCCGGCGCAATATTGTGCCCGTACAAGGCTGCCTCGATCGGGATTGTTCCCGAACCGCAGACCGGGTCGACGAACGGGTTGTCCGGGAACCAGTGAGCCAGCATCACCAGGGCCGCCGCCATATTTTCCTTGAGCGGCGCGCCACCCTTGTTCTTCCGATAGCCACGCTTAAACAGTCCCTCGCCGGTAGTGTCCAGGGTCAGCATCACGTGGTCCTTGTTGATGGCCACCTCTAGTGGGTACAGGGCCCCCGTTTCCGGAAGGCGACTCCGCCGGTGGTAGAAGTGGCTTAACCGTTGTACGATGGCCTTCTTCACGATCGCCTGAACACTCGGAACGTTGTGCAGCTGAGAGTGGTGGCTCTTCCCTTCGACTGGGAACTGGGCATCGACCGGAAGGAGGTCCTCCCAAGGCAGATCATTGGTCCGGTCAAATAGCTCTTCAAAGCTCCGCGCATCGAACTCGCCGACCACAATCTTGACCCGGTCGGCAGTCCGGAGCCAGAGGTTGGTGCGCAGGACGTCCTTCATATCCCCCTGGTAGCGGACCCGGCCGTTCTCGACCTGGGTATCATAGCCTAGCCGTCGCAACTCCTTGCCAACCAGGGCCTCGATGCCGGCCGCCGCCGTGGCGATCAATTGATACTTTTCCAAATTTAATTTCCCCTTTAATTCACATTACTATCAAATATTTTACCATAATAAAACGGCAACGTGATCAGCCGCCACGTTCCCGCCATTAGAATTAATAGTTATCTTCTTGCATTGATTCCGGCCAGCCGTCGAGGGCCTGTTTAACGTCTAACCCCTCCAAAACCCGCAGGTCGCCGCTGTCCAATTCAAAGTCAAAGAGGTCTAGGTTCTCCGCCATGTGCTTAGGGTTCAAAGACTTTGGAATCACCACGACCTGTTCCTGGTTAAGAAAACGCAAAACAACCTGGGCTGGGGTCCGGTGGTACTTATCGGCAATTTTAAGCAGCTCCGGGGCGTCCATGAAGCCCGGTTGGCCCTCACCCAATGGAGCGTAGGATTCGTGAACAATTCCCCGACTGGCCAGGAAGGCGTGCATCCGCTTCTGTTGCCAACGCAGGTGCGTCTCGATCTGGTCGACCATCGGCACCACCGTCGAGTTATCAATGATCTGCTGGACCTGGGCCGCGTTAAAGTTGCTCAAGCCGATTGAGCGCACTTTACCGTCCTGGTAGGCCTCTTCCAGAGCACGGTATGTCTCCAGGTCATTGCCAGTTGGCCAGTGGATCAGGACCAGATCAAAGTAGTCGTTGTTGAACCGACGCAAGGACTCATCCAGTCCCCGCTTGGTTTCCGCGTAGCCGCTGGTCTGCACCTTGGTGGTCACGAAGACTTGTTCGCGAGCAAGCCCGCTCTCCTGCAGGGCCGCTCCAACCCCGTCCTCGTTACCATAGTATTGGGCCGTATCGATCAGCCGGTAACCGGTACGCAGGGCCTGGAGAACGTTGTCCCGGGTCTGGTCAGGCGCCACCTGGTAGGTTCCGTAGCCCACCATCGGCATAACCACGTCATTATTCAAATGTACAGTATTCATCCATCATCACGTCCTTGATCGTCATTGATAGCTTTATTATACTCCTATTTTAATTTTTAAAATAAAAAAACCCGGACGAATCCGGGTACCTGTTTGCAAGCATCTGTAGGCCATGTTTTGTCGTAGAACCACCACCAGGTAATGATGGCCCCGAGGTAATCATCTATCTCAGAGTAAAAACTCTCCCCTGGAATCACTTCAAATTCGTTATCCAAAGCTCCCCTACCGTAGTTTGGGTTTACCGCTTGAGGGGTTTACCGCGTTCCACCAGATCAGTTTCCCGACCTGTATCGTCACTGTGGCACTTTTCAGGAATACTCGGGCATCGCCGAAGCATTAGCCGTTTTTTCCGCCGTCACCGAAGAATCGGTGCCCCGCCTTATTTTTTCAGCGAGCACAAACACTACAGGCATCGCAGCCTGTGCGAGCATGGACCTTCCTAACACAACAAAAGCTGTGCTCAATTACCCAAAGCTTGCAAATTTATTCAATTTTAGGTGTATCTTATAGCAGATGAGAGTCGTCTTGACCGTTGCCCTCATTAATCTGAGAGCCGAAGACCCGTCGTTCAAGGTTGGACAGTCGCTTCAAAATATCCATGTTAGTAGCATTTGAAACTGGCTGTTGGTTGCTAGTGTGAGCATTCATCGTAGAACCCACCTCAACTTGACGATTCAATTCGTCAACCTTGGTCCGTAAACGTTCATTTTCGTTGTTTAAGCGGTCAAGCTCTTTGTTATAAGTGTCGTAGTCTTTGATAACATCGTCTAGGAAGGCATCAACATCAGCCTCATCATAGCCCTTACCAATGTTCTTTTCCTTAAACTGCTTATGCAAGATATCTTGCGGCGTAAACTTTATGCTATCCAACTTAAACACCTCAATCATTTAGCTATCCGTGACACAACAATTATTTTACCAAATCCAGGCATAAATTCAAGGGTCATTTCTGATTTTCTTCGTGTTGTTCTTCTTGGTACTCAACAGCGGCCTCCTGAAGCTCGTCAAAATCAATCAAGCTGATAGAATAATCCGCCTGTTCTTGGTAACGTTGCGCTTGCCGGTAGTCGTACTTCGGCTTACCCTCATATTCCGGATCATACACCATCAGCAAGGAATCCGTATGGGTCAGCATGAAGTGCTGGTAGTTCCGCAACTGCTGCGGTGACTGGTAGGGATGCTCCGTCACCGGTGCAGAAAAGTCAACCTTAGTTTTAATCACCGCCAGTTTTTCCTGGTTGGCTTCGTTCCACCGCTGGTCAAAGGCCGTATATGGCTCCATCAAAGCCAACCTGAGCTGGGAATAATCTTCCTTTAATGCCAAGCCACACTCCAAGGCCCATCGCTCAACCCCCATCTGCGGGCCCGAGATCAGCCAGCACTCTTCAGCGTCTTTCTCAAGATAATTCTTCAAATGCTCGGCCAGAACTTTTTTGATGACCTTGACCTTAGGGTCGCTGTCCTTAAATACATTCAATTCATAGCCGCGATAGCCGGTTACCCATAGACGTCGCACGCGTGCCACCTCCGTAACATTTCTGTATCATTATTTTAACCGACATTCTGGTATAATATAAGGCTAGTTAGGAGAGTGATGCAAAAATGAATATTCACTATCCCAATGGCCAGCACCCGCGGCAAGTATACCATGCCAACCGTGATTTGCCGACTCCCCACCAATCGATCTATGCGCGGCGGGGAATGTCGCTGGAGGATGAAATTAACCATAGTAATCAATATTACCTGGCCCGCCACATTGCGGTAATCCACAAGAAGCCAACCCCCATCCAGTTGGTTAAGGTCGATTACCCCAAGCGAAGCGCGGCGGTGATCCGAGAGGCCTACTTCCGACGCCCTTCGACGACTGATTACAACGGAATCTATAAGGGACGCTACATCGACTTCGATGCCAAGGAAACGCGCAACCGCCGTTCCTTCCCCCTCAAGAACTTTCATCCCCACCAGATCAATCACATGCGGGAGTGTGTCAAACAGGGCGGGATTTGTTTTGCCTTCATCAAGTTTACCGATCTGGACCTCGTCTATCTATTACCTGCAACAATTCTATTTCATTATTGGGACGAGCGCGATCAGGGTGGCCGCAAATCAATTTCGTTAACTGATATTCAACGATGGGGATTCAAAATCGAATACCAGCTTAACCCCCGCCTACCATACTTAAAGGCAGTCGATCAGATTATCGCTGCCGAACGCAAAGGAGTTTATCATGACAAGTAATGATCAACCAACTCGTAGTGACCGTCACAGGGCCGACTACGACGATTATGACGATGATGAACCACGCCACGGAGGACTTTTTAAACGAATCCTCCTCTGGGTTCTCGGTATCATCGTCCTACTGTTCGTTGCAGGAACCGCCCTCTTTTTCTACTATGCTTCCAGCGCGCCACGGATCAGCCGGAGCGAATTAGCCGGGCAGAACACCACGACGATCTACGACGACCAAAACCGGGTCATTTCACGGCTCGGAGCACAGAAACGTGAATACGCTAAGAGCGATCAAGTACCCGAAAACCTCAAGCACGCGGTCGTCGCAATTGAAGACCGTCGTTTCTACAAGCACCACGGGGTCGACCCAATTCGGATCATGGGGGCGGCCACGGCCAACATCTTCGGTCGTTCTGCCGGCATGCAGGGTGGTAGTACCCTGACCCAGCAGCTGGTCAAGCTGTCGGTCTTTTCAACCGCGGCCTCTGACCGGACCTTTAAGCGTAAGGCCCAGGAAGCCTGGCTCGCCATCAACGTTGAGCGACACTTCAGCAAGAATCAGATCCTCAACTTCTACATTAATAAGGTCTACATGGGTAACGGGGTCTACGGAATGCAGACCGCTGCCCAATACTACTATGGTAAGGACCTGGATGAATTGGACCTCGCCCAGCTGGCCCTACTCGCCGGGATGCCGCAGTCACCGACCTACTACAACCCACTGGCCAGCACCACTAAGTACGCCACCCAACGGCGAAACGAAGTGCTGAACGCCATGGTCCGTAGCAAGTACATCAGCCAAGCCCAGGCCAACCAAGCCGCCAGCGAGAGTGTTACCGACGGCCTTGACCCGGACCACGGAAACACTTCTAACAATGGAACCGGGGTCAAGGAAAAGGTGATTGATTCCTACGTCAAGCAGGTCCTGGCCGATCTGGAAGCCAAGGGCTACAACCCGTATAATGACGGCCTGAAGGTCCACACCAACCTTGATCTTGACGCCCAGGAACACCTTTACAACGCTGCTAACAACACTGTTTCCTTCCAAAGTGATCAGATGCAGACCGGGGTGGCCGTCACTGACCCACACAACGGTCAAGTGGTTGCCATGCTTGGTGGTCGGCACACCGGTAATGTTGTCTATGGCCTTAACCGGGCCGTCCAGACCAACCGGAGTTCCGGTTCCACGGCCAAGCCACTGATGGACTACGGCCCGGCCATCGAATACCTGCAATGGCCAACCTTCAAACAGGTTCAGGATACCCGCTTCGTCTACCCAGGTACCAATAAAGTTCTGCGGGACTTCGATAACAAGTACAAAGGTACCATGACCATGCGCGAAGCCCTCGTTCAATCACGGAACGTGCCAGCCATCCGGACCCTTCAAGAAGTCGGGATCAAGCGGGCTACCGAATTTGTCAACGGTCTCGGGATCTCCCAAAAGGATCCTTACACCCTGCAAAGCGGGATTGCCCTCTACATCTCTCCACTGCAGATTTCGGCTGCCTATGGGGCCTTCGCTAACGGCGGGACCTACTACAAGCCGTACTACATCAGTTCCATCACTACCCAGGATGGGACCGTCAAGCAGTTCAACCCTAAGGGTAAACGGGCAATGAGCAAGGCAACGGCCTACATGATCACCGAAATGCTCAAGGGGGTCTTCAACTCCTCTGAACAAGGTAGTGCCACCGATGCCAAGCTCGACGGGGTCAACCAGGCCGGGAAGACCGGGACGACCAACTATCCATCCGGCACTGGTCACTCCGGCGCCATGGACTCATGGATGGCTGGTTACACCAAAAACTACTCGATCGCCGTTTGGACCGGGTACGATCACCCAATGCAGTCTCCAGGACTCAGCGACCAGGGTACCAAGTCCGCTATTCTCTTGTACCGGGACCTGATGGAATACCTTGATAGCCAAAACCACGCAAGCAACTGGTCAATGCCCGACACGGTGGAAGCCGTCCGGGTCAACGGCAAGCGGCAGTTCGTCATCAAGGATTCCAAGTGGGCGCTCGAATACGCCGCGGACGATAGCGATGACGACAGCGATCAGGATACTAACAGCAGCTCCTCTGCTTCCAGCTCTAGCCGGAGCGAATCCAGCAGCGAGCGGAGCAGTGAGAGCAGCAACAGCGGTGCTACGGAATCTTCCTCATCCCGGAGTACTTCCTCTGCTTCCTCGTCAGCGGCAAGCAGTTCTAGCGCACCGGCCGCTTCTTCAAGCTCCGCGCCCGCTGCTACCCAGCCAGCTGGCAATGATAATAATGGTCAGTAATAAGCGCCACTAAAAGGCCGTTCACGCAACGTGAGCGGCCTTTTCTTATACACTCTTAGTTGAAGTACACAAAAACGCTGAATCCTATTCACCAACGAATGAGATCCAGCGTTTATTTGTAATATTTGATTAGTTAATCAAACTCCCTTGAGCTTCCGGCGACGACCTTCTTGAAGGATGTAGATGGCCAGGATGACCAGGATGATCCCCAAGATCTCCACCCAGTTCAGGACCAGGTGGAAGAAGATCACACTCAGAATCGAGGTAACAATTGGCTGAAGGGCGTCCATGATGCTGACGACATCTGATGGGGCAAACTTAGTAGCTTCCATCAAAAGGCCGAATGGCAAAATCGTCCCAAACAGGACTACCGTGCTGACCGAGGCTACCAGGGTCGTTGAAATCTGCGGCGGGTTTACCCAGAACGGCCGGTAGAGGTTGAAGAGAATCCCTGCAATCATGGTTCCCCACCCCAGGACAACAATCGGTGGATTCTTCTCCGCGGCTTTCTGGGGCAGGACCACGTAGAAAGCGGCCGTGATCCCGGAACCGATCCCCCAGAGGAGGGAGTCGACCGGGATCGCCAGCTTAGTGATGTTCCCCCGAGTGATACTCAGCACTACCCCAATCAATGCAATAACAAAGGCGATAATATCACTTCTAAACGGCCGCCGGTGAAGGAAAACAATCCCGCCGAAGACAATAAACAGCGGCGATAAGTATTGCAGGATGGTTGCCGCTGAAGCGTTCCCCCGCTGAATGGCATAGTAGAAGGTCAGGAGGTTCGCCATCAGGCCAAAGACTGCATAGGTCACTACTGAGATGGTCGTGGCCCGGGTCTTAAAGACGTTAAAGATGCGTTTACCATACATGAAGGCACTGATCACCAGCAGGATCACCCCAGTAACCAGCGTCCGAACAGAAAGCATCCAGGTCGCGGGAATCGCCAGGTTTTGCGAGATCAGCTGGAGGACGGTTCCAGAGATCCCCCACATGGTCGAAGCCAGGGCAGCAATCCCAATCCCCTTCATGACATGTTGAGACGAAGTATTATCCATTTATATCATTCCTTTCCAATTACTCCCCCAGCTTATAGATGGGGATTTTCGGGCCAGCTGGCCGCGACTGACTATCATGGCGAGTGTTTGACTGCCCCTCGCGACGGTTCTCAAACTGCCGCTCGTGTTCCTCAATGTCGCGCTTAGTCCGCAGTCCCTGATGAGCCCAACTCTGCAGGATCCGTTCCATATATTGCAAGTTCAGTGCGCTATTCATCACCGCCTGACGGAGGGCCAGTTCGACCATGGCCGCCGAATAATCATCCTTATCCAGCCAATCATTGACAATCTGCAGTTCCATTGACGACAAGGGGCGGCCGAACTCGCTCTCCAGCTTGGCAAAGACCTGCTGACGATTGTTCTGGACCTCTTTCTCCTGTACCGTGGCTGTCGTCTGATCCTCAAGGAGGGCCAGCTTGTTGAGCAAGGGGGTAAAGTCATAGATGGCGTCCTCCTTGCCGTCCGGCAGCTTCCTCATCCCCTGCTTCACCAGCTTATTAGTCATCATCTGGTGAAGCTGGTTGAAAACCTGAGTTTCCGAAGTCCCGAGGTTTTTGGCGATCACCCGGACATCCGGGTTCATCGTCCCCCGGTCCTGGTAAGACTTGAACTGCAAATACAAGACCAACTGAGCCGTCGTGAGGCCGATCTGTTTATAGTGGTGCACCAACAGGTTGCTGATTGTCGTTTGTCCCGCACGGATGTATCGCTGCAGGGCGTTTTCTTCGGTCACACTTCATCACCATTCCCTTCTTGGCAAACTAAGAGAGGAATCATAACCACGGTTACAACTCCTCTATCTTGAAATTACAGGTTATTGATATTTTGAATATAGCGGCCATTCTTGAAATTAATCAGGTCGTAACACAGACTGCCCTTGTGGTTGCGGTAGGTAACCTCCCACACCACCTTATCATTGAAGACGCCGGGCGCCACCTTCAGGATCTCGGCTGGATGACGGGTCGACTTTACCATCGTTTTCACCTGCTGTTCACTGACGCCCGAGTGCTGTTTAACCACTCGGATGTTTCCGCCGTGTTGCGGAACAATCACGAGGATTGGCTGATTATCCTGGTTTTCCCCGGCAACCGTATAGTAGGTGCTCTCCCGGTTGAAAATGTAGAAGCGTCCTGGATTATGCAGATGCGCATACTTCTCGGCCATCGAGATCGTCTGCCGCCGAGCAGCTGCCCGGGGCTGGTTAGCAACGGCATAGACACTCCAGCCTAACAGGAGCAGTACCAAGATAGTAAGTAAAACATTTCGAATCGTGCGCAGCACCGAGCCACGGTTCTGTTCGCGCTGCACTTCGCGTCGACTTTGCATGTAATTATTCCCTTCTTACGTCTGACGAACGATTCGTCAACAATCATGTTAATCTTTTTGATTATACCAAAAAATTTAACTTTGCGGGTCTTGATGATTCTTTTTTATGAAATTATTTGCCTCTTCCACCAGCTGGTCCGTCGGTAGAACCTTAGTTGGCAGGTCTTTTGGAAAACTCTTTAAAATCGTCTCCCCATAGCGCCGGTTGTCCAGACGGGAATCTAAAATGGCCGCAACCCCGTAATCATCCGCCGTCCGAATCAGCCGGCCGATTCCCTGACGCAAGCGCATCGTCGCCTTTGGCAGGGCCGCACTATAAAAGGGATTGCGTCCCTGGCGTTTGAGCAGGTCGTTATAGGCCCGGGTCATGACCTCGTCCGGGGCATCAAACGGCAGCCGGGTGATGATCAAGAGCTCCAGGGCGGTCTTCGGGAGATCAACCCCCTCCCAGAAACTGGAGGCCCCGAGCAGGACCGCATTCTTCCCGTTAGCAAATTGCTTCAGCAACTTCTCCCGGCCGCCGGTGATTCCCTGGGCCAAGATATCGCGCTGATCGAAAAGGTCGGTCTCCCGCAGCTGACTGTATACCTGCTCGATCATCACTAGTGAATTGAAGAGGATCATCGTCTGACAGTTGGTCTGCTTGGTCAGCCGGTAAATCGTTTGGCTCAGATAGCGAACGTACTCGGCGTTATTCTTTGAATTAGGTACCGGCGCGTCCTTGGCAATCAATACCCGGGCGTGCCGCTGGTAGTCAAACGGCGAGGCAAAGCGCTTAGCCAGGGTTGACCGCCGCTCTAAGTCCAACTGCTGGTAAAGGTAGTGGGACCGACTCGAAGAAAAGAGGGTGGCTCCCACGAACAACGGTTGGGCAAAGTACGGATACACGTTCTCCGTCAGGTAGTGGTTGGCCTCAAGGAGCCCGCCCCGTAATGTCATTGCGCTATACTCACTAGACTGGTGGATGGTAAGCCAGAAGGCCGCCGAATCTCCCCGGTTACGCAGGGCCTCGCTGTACTTATTCAAAGTGGCATCAGCTGCGGTCAGCTTTGCCATCTGGCTCTGGAACTGGCTCATCAGGTAGCGGTCACTCGGCAGCCACCGTTCCGCCTGCTGGGTGAAGATGTGCTGGAGCGCGGAAAAGTGCAGCTGCACACTGCCCAGGGCTTGCTCCAGCTCCATCATCACCGGTCCACTGACGTCTAAGAGCTGTTGCAGCTGCTGGTTGTCCAGTTCCTGTTCAATCAGCTCGTTTTCCCCGCCGGCCGTCGACTGTTGAATGAATTGCCGATAGAGGGCCTGCTGGAAATGATTGAGGGCCGTCTCAAGATTGGTGAGGTCCCCGCGCAGAAGCTCAACATTGTAACTGGCAAGGGCGTGATCCTGAAAGATATCGTTCAAGTTGCGTTCCTCTCCATTACCGACCAGGCCAACGAGGACGTGGATAGCCGTCCGCAAGTGGGGAAAGTCAAAACTGCGCCGGGAACGCCGCAGGATGCTTTCGCTGAGGTGCTGGGCCTCGTCAACCACCAGGTATGGCCGCCTAGTCCCATCCCCTAACTCCTGGGCATGAGCGACAAGGTAGGCATGGTTAGTGATCACGATATTAGCCTGCTTCAAACGCTTGTTGCGGCGCACCAGGAAGTCGTCGCTGTAGAGACCGCTGGTGGGATTAAGACTTTTAACCCCGTGATGGCGAATTTCGGTAAAGTACGGCGACTGCTGACTAGTCAGGTTGAGTTCGTCCAAGTCGCCGCTGGTCGTCGTCAAAAGCCAGACCAGGATCCGAGCCTTAAGGAGCTGTACTAATTTGGAATCCTCGACCACACTTAAGGAGTGGGCAAATTTAGCCAGGTCCAGGTAATGATCGTTTCCCTTCACGACCACGGCGTTCATGTTAAACGGTAGAACTGTGTTGAGCTGTTGGACGGCCTGCTGGGCGATCTGTTGCTGGAGAAGGTTGGTAGCGGTACTGATGACAATCCGCCGGTCAGGATAAGCAACATAGCTTAGTGGCAATAGATAGCCCAGGGTCTTACCGCTCCCCGTCCCCGCTTCCACGATCATGTTCTTGGGTTCATCATGGGTGTAGTTATTATAGATGCTATTCATCATCTTCGATTGAACCGGGCGAACGGTCAGGTGATCGCCGTAGAGCTTTGCCTTCCCCCGCTTGGTCGAAGGATAGCGCGGTGTGGTTGTCGTCTTGTCCACCGTCAGCGGACGCTGCTTATGCAGGACCAGGCCGTGACTGACGTAGAGGTCTTCCAGTAGCGGCTGGGGATGGTCGACCCGGCGTTCCAGTTCGTTTTCAAAGACCGCGGCAGTCCGTTGCGGCAAGGCTAGTTTCAGCTCCACGATTCTTTCCAGGGTCAAGGTTGGCAGACGATGAACCCTGTCGAGGAGGTCGATCAGCAGCTGGGCGGTTGCTTCTGCATCGGACACCGCACTGTGCGGGTGATCGTGTTCAATCTTCAACGAACCGGTCAGGTCCCGCAAACGGAAACTCTGGGCGGTCGGCAGCAGGATTTGACTCATCGTCACCGTATCGATCGCTGGAATGGTCAGCTGCGGGTAACCTGCCCGCTCCAATTCCGCGTTTAGGAACGGAAAATCAAAGTTGACGTTGTGGGCCACGAAGATCGTCCCTGACAGCAGGCTATAAATCGTCCCCGCCACGTCCTCAAAAAGTGGGGCCCGGCGGACATCTTGGTTATGAATCCCGGTCAGCTGGACAATCGCATGCGGGATCTTCTCCCGCGGATTGACCTTGGTCTCAAAATGATTGATAATCTGACCATCCTGAACCAGCACACAGCCGATCTGGATGATCCGATCGCCATGGTTAACATTGGTCCCGGTTGTCTCCAGGTCCACCACGGCATAGATTGGCGCCTGCTTATCGCGTTTCTTGCGGCGCGTTTGGTTATTTCTACTCACATTATCACCGAATCTCTTCAATAATTTGTTTCCTATATGATACACCATTCACCAAACATTTGTCTTTGACGGCAGTCAGGGAAATAATTACCAAAATATTTAGATTTAGTAACAAGTAGGGGTCGCCCCTTTCCTAATAATCAATTTTAAGTTATGATGAAGGATGGAATTTTTTAGAAGAAAGTAGGTTACGATGGTGAAAAAACAAGGGATTGGCACTAGCCATGCGAAAATCATCTTAATGGGGGAGCACAGCGTTGTGTACGGACAACCCGCAATTGCCCTGCCCCTTCCCGATGTTAAGCTGACGGTCACCCTGACACCTAGCGACCAGGGACAGACGGTCGAAAGTCGCTACTTTACTGGTGATTGGCACGACCTTCCTCCAGTCATGCAAGGGGTGCGACAGTTGATCGCCACACTGATAAAACACTTCGACAGAAACGACGACCACTGGAAAATGACCATCGACAGCCAGCTTCCCGCCGAGCGTGGAATGGGTTCCTCAGCGGCAACCGCTGTGGCCATCGTCCGCGCCTTTTTCAATTACTACGCGGCCCCGCTTAGCCGTCACCAATTGTTGGAATTGGCCGACGTCGAAGAGCAGATCACCCACCGCAGCCCATCCGGTTTGGATGCGGCAACGGTCAGTTCTAAGACCCCACTCTACTACATCAAGGGCCATGAAGGGACACCGATCCCGATGAACCTGCAGGCCACAATGGTTGTCGCCGACACTGGTGTCAAGGGTGCCACTAAGGAAGCTATTACAGCGGTGGCTGACCTGCTGAAGACGGACCGCCAGCATGCCCAAACCCACATTGAGCACCTGGGAAAGCTGGTAGACGATACTCGGCAATTCCTGGCCGAGGGTGAAGTTTTCAAATTAGGTACAGCGTTAAACGCCGCCCAGCAGGACCTGCACGCCCTGCAAGTTAGTAATCAGGAGCTTGACCACCTGATTAACGTGGCGATCCACCATGGCGCCCTGGGGGCCAAGCTGACTGGCGGTGGTCGGGGTGGCTGCATGTTTGCCATCACTCGGACCGCCCTGGGGGCCCGTAAGCTGGCCGCCATTCTGAAGGATAATGGGGCGCGGCAAACCTGGATTCAACCGCTAGATACAACGCGAGGTGAAAATTAATGGCAACGGCCAAAGCACATACCAATATTGCCCTGGTCAAGTACTGGGGTAAGAAGGACCAAGATCTGATTATTCCGCAGACGGATAGTCTCTCGATGACCCTTGATGAGTTTTATACCACGACCCGCGTCGTCTTTGATCCAACCCTCACCGCTGACCAAATCAGCGTCAATGACCAACCGGTAACCGGCAAGGGAGCCGAACGGATCACCAGCTTTTTGGACATTGTTCGCCAATTAAGCGGCCGGCACGACTTTGCCCTGGTGGACTCGCATAACCACGTGCCCACCGCAGCCGGCTTGGCCTCATCGGCTTCCGCCTTTGCAGCCCTGGCCGGGGCTGCGAGCCGGGCTGCTGGGCTGGAGCTTTCCCGGCGTGACCTCTCCCGGCTCGCCCGCCGCGGATCCGGTTCTGCCACCCGGTCAATCTACGGTGGCCTAGTCGAATGGCACCGGGGGCACGATGACGCCACTTCCTATGCCGAACCGATCATGGAAAAGCTCGACTTCGGCCTGGAGATGCTGGCCATCATGATCAACACGAACCGCAAAAAGATCTCCAGCCGGTATGGGATGCAGTCTAGCGTGATCAGCTCACCGTATTATGATCGCTGGAAGGAAGTCGTAGCCAATGACATGGAAGCCATGAAGGCCGCCATTCAGGCCAAGGACATCCCCGCCATCGGTCACATTGCTGAGGAGAATGCCCTGCGGATGCACGCCCTGACTCTTTCCGCGGATCCGGGCTATACCTACTTTAACAATGAAACTCTGACCGCCATCCAGGCTGTTCACCGCCTGCGCGACCAGGGGATCAACTGCTACTTCACGATGGACGCGGGTCCGAACGTCAAGGTCATCTACGACCAGCGCGATCGTGACCAAATCGTCAATGGGCTTGCGCAAACCTTTGCTCCAGACCGCCTGGTAGTTTCAACGGCCGGTCCGGGAATTGAAATTTGGGATGAAAATAACTGATTATATTAGGGGGACATTTGAACTTTGATTACTGAAAAAGCGCCTGGGAAGTTATATATTGCTGGTGAATATGCGGTCGTCGAGAATGGCTATCCGGCCATTCTGGTGGCCCTGGACCAATTTGTCACCTGCACGATTAAGGACAGTGCTCGGGAAGTCGGCCAGATCATCAGCCAGCAATACACCAATGACCAACTGAGCTGGCGGCGGATGGGCGACCAGATGGTGGTCGACAAACGGGACAATCCGTTCTCATACATTCTCTCGGCGATCCGCATCACGGAAGAATACGCCCGGAGCTTCGCACGTGAGCTACGGATCTACGACATGCAGATCGATAGCCAGCTGGACAGTGCCAATGGTCGCAAGTACGGCCTCGGCTCCTCGGCGGCGGTTACGGTGGCCACCGTCAAGGCCCTCTGCCACTACTACCACCTCCCCGTCACCAAGGACGAGATCTTCAAGCTGGCGGCGATCGCTCACTTCGAAGTCCAGGGCAACGGTTCCCTGGGTGACGTAGCGGCGTCGGTTTACGGCGGCTGGATTTCCTACCACTCCTTCGACCGGCAATGGCTGGCCCAGCAGCGTAAGTACTTGGACTTAAAGAGTCTGATCGACCTGCCTTGGCCGGACCTCATGATTGAACCGCTCAAGGCACCCGAGAACCTGGAGCTCCTGATCGGCTGGACCGGGAAGCCAGCCTCTACCTCCCAACTGGTTGACAAGATCTCCCTCTTCAAGGCTCGGCAGCAGGATGACTACCACCGCTTCTTAGAGGACAGTCGGGCCTGCATCCAGCGGATGGTCGAAGGCTTCCACCAGCAAAACCTCGATATTATCAAGCGGGAGATCCGCTTCAACCGGCACTTGCTCAAACAGCTCGGCACTAACTCCGGCGTCAACATTGAAACTCCAGTCCTCAACCGGCTCTGTCAGATTGCAGAACACTTCGGGGGCGCCGCTAAGACTTCTGGTGCCGGCGGCGGAGACTGCGGGATTGTCGCAATTGACCGCCGTGCTGATTTCAAGGCCGTGCTCAAGTCCTGGACTAAGGAGAAGATCGAGCAGCTTCCCTTATCCGTCCACTTCATCGATGACATTAAATACAGTGTGCAGGAACGCCTGCCGCTATAAAAATACCAGGGCGATGACAATTTAGTTTGCTACCGCCCTTTTTTAGGGGGATTAAACAATGGAGTCACAACAAGCCCATCGCAAGGATGAGCACCTATCACTCGCCACCGCCACCTACCAGCGCGCCCACGCCCACCACTACTTCGACCAGGTCCGCCTGATTCATAACGCCCTGCCCGAAATGGCGGTTAAAGACGTCGACCACCGGGTCCAGCTGGCGGCGGGCCTTCAGCTGGAGTGGCCGTTCTACTTGGAAGCAATGACCGGGGGCAGTAATCAAGCAACAAAGATCAACCGCACCCTGGCCCGCCTCGCTAGCAAGCACCACTTGGCAATGGCAACCGGTTCCCTCAGTGTAGCGCTCAAGGAGCCGGCAACCCGGCCCTCATTCACAGTGGTTCGTGAGGAAAGTCCAGCCGGGATCGTCATCGCCAACTTGGGGGCGGACGCCAGCCTGGACAAAGCCCGGGACGCCATTAGAATCCTCAACGCGGATGCCTTGGAACTTCATTTAAACGCCGCTCAAGAGCTCGTGATGCCAGAGGGCGACCGTGATTTCCACTGGCTGGCAAACATTGCCCACCTGGTTGACGAGCTTGACGTGCCGGTCATCGTCAAGGAGGTTGGCTTCGGGATGAGTCGGTCTACCATCAACCAGCTCCAAGCCGCCGGGGTCAAATTGATCAACGTCAGTGGACGCGGCGGCACCAACTTTGCTATGATCGAGGATCGGCGCAACCACCAGATTGACCTAACCGACTTAGCCGATTGGGGACAAACGACTCCAGAAGCACTCCTCGAAGCCCGCAAAAGCAGGAGCAGGGCCACCATCGTAGCCTCTGGCGGGATCACCAGTCCGCTCGACGTTATCAAAGCTGGCGTGCTCGGCGCCCAGGCAGTCGGGGTCGCTGGCTACTTCCTCAACATCTTGATCCGTGACGGGGCTGCTGCCCTGGATCAGGCCCTGACGGACTGGCAGACGGAAATCCCCCGCCTGCTCACCCTGCTCGGTTGCCGCAACTTTACCGAACTGCAGCAGACCCCCTTTGTCTTGACGGGTGACCTTTACAGTTATGCTCAGCAACGCCATTTGATTTAATTCTCCTGTCCCATAGCTAAAATCGAAAAATGCTACTAAGGCATGACTCTGACGTTCAAGCAGGATCATGCCTTTTTACTTTGCCTACGGATGATTCATTAAGCGAACGCAATTTACGGACAAAAAAATGACCTTACCGAAACAAAACTTTGCTTCAGTAAGGTCAATAAATTTTTATCATTACTAATCAGGATCCACTACCAGACATTCGCTAAAGAATTTTATATTCTTCTGCCCACCTGATATCCTTCGTGCACCGCATCCAGAATTTTACGTGGCTGGATTGCATCCCCAATCACTTCAACCGTCACTTCAACCGGAAAATGGTTGGCCATTAAGTCCTTAGCAACTTGGTTTACAGAACGCATCCCGAGGGCGCAAATAACCGCATCCCCCTTAAAGGACTCTTCACCCCCATCATAAGGTCCAGAAAGGTCATAAGGCTTCTCCTTACCCTTACCAGTATTAAAGAAGTAGGGAGCTTCTTCCTTCTTCGTCGCCACAACGACTTCGTTTGCCGACATGTGAAGAATCTTTTTTTGCAGTTCCACTTTAACGTTGTCTGCTTTCAGTCGCGCATTGATACTCCAGTCAACACCGTAAAGGTTGGCCGGATTACTATTTGGAACAATATCAAGAACGGTTACCTTTTTACCTTGTTCGGCTAATGACATTGCGACTTCGCAGCCAACCAAACCGGCACCACACACCAGGAAGTTTTCGACATCGGGGAATTTTCCGTCCAAGACTTCTAACGGATTCAAAATACCTTGATCATGTGCTCCCGGAATATTAGGAATAAACCATTCTGAGCCAGTAGCTGCAATAATTTTATCATAATGGTGTGCTTTGGCTGTTTCTAGCGTAAAAGGCGTATTGAGCTTTACTTCAATGGTTTCTTCCTTAGCAACCTGCCGAATTAAATAGTCAGTAAACTTTTGATAATCTATTTTAAACTTTGGTAAGCCCACGTAATACATTAATCCGCCAAGCCGGTTTTGCTTTTCGTACAATGTTACGTGGTGCCCTCTCCTGGCAGCGGCAAGTGCAGCATTCATCCCTGCGGGGCCTGAGCCAACAACTGCGATCTCCTTTGGCGTTGAAACTGGGTGCAAAATAGCGGTCTCTGTAAGATCATTCCCTAAATTCGGGTTAACCGCACAATGAATTGTGCAATTTTTGTTCCCCGCGCCCAGACATTCATTGCAACGAAGACATTGTCTGATGTCTGCAGTGTGGTTATTAATTACCTTATTCGGATAATCCGGATCAGCAAGAATTTGGCGTCCAATGGCGGCAAACTCAGCCTGACCATCGCTAATCATCTGGTTTGCCTTTTCTGGTCTGATCCCGGCGACGGTAATTATTGGCACATTCGTATATTGATGAAGGACGGCAGCATTATGAGCGTAAATGGCACGTGGACTATAAGTGTTCGGCATCCAAGTGTCACAGCCAATCCCCCGTGTTAGCTGCATTTTCTCCTCATTTATTTTCTTTTTACCATCCATCACATCAAGGTAATCTTGCATTCGCGAGTCAAGGGTTCCACCGGTAACCGTAATTGCATCAACCCCTGCTTCTTCAAGATACTTAACGATTTCTTTCGATTGGTCTAAAGTAATTCCATTAGGAACGTAATCCTCTGCGGAGAGCTTAAATAAAATTGGGAAGTCCTTACCGCAATATTCGTGAATCTTGTCAATTATTTCGAGTGAGAAGCGCAAACGATTATAAACACTTCCCCCATATTCATCATTGCGATGATTGTAATAAGCAGATAAAAACTCTACTTGCAAATAACCATGTCCACAGTGTAATTCAACACCGTCAAAGCCGGCTGTTTTCGCCCGTAAAGCCGCCTTTGCATAATCAGTTTCTACCCGCTTAATGTCATCTTTGGTCATTACCTTTAATTTAACCCCAGGTAAAGAAGCAGTACCAATCCCAGACGGAGTATACGGTAACTGTTCAGAAGACGCACCACGCGCAAAAACACCACCATGGCATAACTGAAGCACGGCCAGTGCACCACCAGTGTGAATCCCCCGTGCCAGTCGGCTCAAGCCAGGAAGAAATTTATCCTGGCTGGCGTCAAGCTCCCCGGGGAAAGTTACACACCCAGGCGTTGGGTTGGTCATTTCGGTAATAATTAATGCAACACCACCATTAGCCCTCCTGGTATAGTGGTTAATCGTTGCCTGGGTAACCATCCCATTGGTTGTTGCTGTCCAAGTTTCCATTGCTGGCATACTCATCCGATTTTTTAACCATAGTTTACCAATATAACCAGGTTCTTTTAACTTCATTAGTTCCATATCAGCACCTCCTATTGTGATTGTCTTAACAATATCACCAACAAGTAAACGCTGACATTGGCAAGTAAAGGCAAAAGTATGAAATCATACTTTTATGCTTAATAGTATGATATTAAATTAGCCGGTATACTATTTTGAAATAGGTTGGCCATTTTTTCGGGTGAAAATTGAAAGCCTTGCAAGATCCAGTTTCGCAACTGCTGCGTTCCACCAACATCCTTCGCCTCAATTGAAAAAGCAATTGCCGGATTTTTAGTATCGCCACCCTTTAACTGAATGCATGCTTTATCAAAGGCAATTACTTGTTTGGTCTCAAACTCAGTCGTGCAGCCAGTTTTCTGCGATGAATATAGGTTCCTTACAAGTTGTTGGTGCTTAAGAAATAAATTAAACTTATTAATATACAATTGATTCCATTGCTGTATATCTAGCTTAGCATTCGGCTTATAAAACTCCTTGATAAAAAAGTCATAATAGATAGAGTTACCCAGGACGTATTTATCGAGGAAATAGCGGTAAAAAGTTTGCTTACAAATTTCAGCTCTGGTAATGATTTCTTTAAGGGTAATATTATCGATTGAATGGGCTTGAAGTAATTCAACGCAACTTTGCTTTATTATTTTTTTACAATTCATCTAAAGCATCCTTATATAATGTCGCTTAATTCCCAGTAAAGCCATATCTGACTATATTGCTATTATATTCCTCTCGTTAAATTAATAAAATATTCATGTAGCCTAGATAATCAACAGACAGTAAAAAAACGGCTGGCCTTGGCTGACAAACATGTGACAATTAACCCTCGATCAAATTATTTTTAAAATAAAAAACTCGCTAGTGAACATTCACTAACGAGTTTTCTCATTACCAGAGGTAGTTGACCAAGCCAACCTTGGTCATACCATCCGTGGCAGTTTGCTTTAACGTTTCTGCTGACTTAGTCATTGCGGCTTGCTCGCGATCATCAAGGGGTACCTCGATAACCTTGGCAATTCCGTTGGCGTTGATAACGGCTGGAGTACCAAGGTAGAGATCCTTGATACCATATTCGCCGTCAACATAAGCACCAACTGGCAACACCGCATTTTCATCACGCAGGATGGCCTTAGTAATCCGCATCAGGCAGGTAGCAACACCATAGTAAGTAGCACCCTTCCGATTGATAATTTCGTAAGCCTTGTTACGAACGTCATCCTCAATCTTCAGCAGGTCATCTTTGGAGATGTGTTCCTGCTTGGCAAGGTCGTACAGTGGTAAGCCACCAATCGTTGCACTTGAGTAGGCAGCGAATTCTGAATCACCGTGTTCAGCCATGACGTTGATATTAACGTCCCGTGGATCAACCCCGAACCGCTTAGCTAAAGCCACCCGCAGACGAGCAGAGTCAAGCGAGGTTCCAGAACTGATCACCTTATTAGCTGGGAAGCCGGAGATCTTTTGAACCGCGTAGGTCAGAATATCAACTGGGTTAGCAGCAACGATGAATACACCATCGAAACCACTGGCAACAATTGGTTGAACGATCTCACGCATGATCTTGAGGTTTTTACCAACCAGATCAAGCCGCGTTTCACCAGGCTTCTGTGCCGCACCAGCACAGATAATTACTACATCAGCATCTTTACAAGTATCGTAATCAGCAGCATAAATTTGCTTTGGTGCAGTGAAGACCGTCGCATCTTCCAGGTCAAGGGCATCACCTTCAGCCCGCTTCTTCGTCAGGTCGACGATTGCGAACTCTTCGGCGAGTCCTTGTTGGACCATTGCGAATGCGTAGGATGAACCTACTGCACCATCACCGACAAGGACGACTTTTTGATGATTTTTGGTCATAATCGGTTATCCTCCATCGACTGATTACATGAATAAGTTAGCGTAAATTGGAACCAAGATGTCCATTGCCAGAGAAATGATCAGAACTGAAACACCGGCCATAGCACCTTGAACTTCACCAAGGGAAAGCGCCTTAACAGAACCAACCGTGTGTCCGGCAGAACCTAAACCTAAACCAGTAGCAACTGGAGAAATCTTGTCGAGCCGCAGAACCTTGATCAAGAATTCGGCCAAGGCGTAAATAACAACGGCGTTTAAGATACATGCCATTGCGGTAACGGCAGGAACACCGTGAACGCCAGCAGCGATAGGCATGGCAACGGCAGTCGTAGCAGCTTGTGGCAGCATAGAAGCAGTTGAAGCAGCGGACAGACCGAAGAGCTTAGATACTAATTGAATCAGGAACAGGGAAATGAAACCACCGACGAAGCAGATAACAATGATATCGAACCAGTACTTCTTGAAGGTTTCGTTAACCTTGTAAACAGGAATAGCGAAGGCCATGGTAGCAGGGTTCAAGAACCAGAAGATAATGTTACCACCTGGCAGGTAGTACTTCGTGTAAACAGCAGCGGTAGTAGAACCAGTGCTCTTAGCCCAAATAGCTAAGACAACAATCCCAAGAACCATCCCAACCAGCAGTGGGTTGAAGAGGAAGAAACCATTACTAATCTTACTTAACCACATACCAATAAGATAAACGATCAATGAAATGAAAATACCAGTGAATGGTAATGCTAGATTTGTTGCAATTGTAGCTGACATAATTTATTGCGCCCCCTAGTCCTTCTTGTTACCAGTGATCTTGTGGTGAATGCTCATAACCAAGGCACCGATGTAGGCAATTACGACCAACAGGATGATCGTAGAGATGATGATAACACATACATCTTGGATACCTTCACGACGCATGATGTCCAAGTGAGCGGCCAATTGAATACCTGATGGAACGAACAGGAATGCAATAAGACCGATCATGAAAGTCCCGAACTTTTCAACTTGGTGCAGCTTAACAATGTGGCAAGCCAACAAGATATAAAGCAATACCATACCAATCAGAGGGGTTGGCACAACAAAGCTCTTTGGAAAAAGATCAGAGATCAATTGAGAAACAAACAGAATAGCAGCGAAGATTCCCATTTGAACATAAATGTTGGAAGCTTCTGGCTTTTTATCCTTCTTGTCCATAATATATTCCCTCCCACAGAAATAACATAGAAATAATTGCTCGATATTGCGTTTGCAATATCATTACAACTGTAATGTTAACGCAACATTCCACTTTGTGCGCATTTTCACACTGAAATAACCCAAATTCAATCTGAAATGCCCTCTCCCCCAGATGAAATACCATTTTTCTTGCTCAGGTGCCTACAAAAGGGGCTAACTTACACAAAACTATCCTTCCCGAAAAAAAGCTTTGGTCGCCCTAAAAGCACTCCCTAAGCCAAGTTCCCGCCATAGCTCAGCTACCGGTAACATCATGTTTTACTGTGAGCAAACGGCAAAATTTTCTGAAAAGTACCCCACCCGCTGCCGGCTAAAATCCCGCTACAAATGAAGGCGGCGGTAAAATAAAAAGCCGGAGCAAGCGGCTTCGGCTTCCATAAATCTTTTATTTCTGCCCCGCTAAGGACGCAGGTAATTTCCGGTTGCCGCGACGACCATTTCCGCCAGCAACTGGTGGCATTGTTTGGCAACCACATTGAGTTTTCTGTTCAACCTGACCCGGATGCAAGTTGGTAATGGCTGCGGTCTGCTGGCCATTATAGTTTGAAATTCCAACGGACAAAACTTTCCCTTCCCTGACCAGCTGGTCAAGAGCTTCGGCCGTTTCTTCTTATTATCCCATTATTACATCCTAGAAGTGCTTATGTTGGAAACAGACGAAGGCTAACCCCGTGAACAAAATAGTATAACAAATTGTCCCCAGTAATAGCTGTCCGGTGGAAAGCAGCGACGAGAGGTGGTAGGTCGCATAGTTATAGTATTGATTCGTCAGGTTCAGCATGTTAAAGGGATTCCAGCGGATAATACTGCTGGGACCCACTTGTGCCAACAACAAATCCGAAGATAGGCCACTCCCCATGAAGATGATCAGGGCATTGGTCGCAATCACCACAGGATTGGAATTAATCAGACAAGAGGTCAGGCAGATTAGGCTGATAATGAGGGTGGTGGTTATCAGGTCCACGCCAGCATTAGTGAACATATTGATCACCAGCGGCTGGTGATATTGATATGGCTTCGTCCACGAAACCGGATCATTAATGATCGGGACAATATTTAACAAGACGGTAACAAGCATGGCGGTGACGTGCAAAACGACGTTATAGAAGAACAACGTCAGGAACTTGGCAAAAAAGACGGCGGCCCGACTGCGCGATCGCTGCATCAACGGAATGATGGTACCGTTTTGAAATTCCATCGAGAAGATCGTTGACCCCACCAGGACTAACAAAAGCATAATACCAACGCTAGAGTCGTAGCAGGTCATCACCAACAGGTTGCTATACGTGCGGCCCATTGCCAGCCCCATGATGATCATTAAAACCACCAGCAGACCGATCAGCACCCACGGTAGTTTTCGGTGATTCAGTTTATATAGTTCTTGTTTTAGTTCAGGGTACATAGTGCTCACCTCACTACCAACTGCGTTTCTTGAAAGTGTCAAGGCCAATGATAAGAAATAACAAGGTATATACCAGGTTGCCAATGACGAGTTCGCCGCTGCTCAGTCCACTGCTCTTTGCAACCCCCGCGTTAGAGAGCTGGGTAATGATGTTGATCATGTTTAACGGGTTCCAGGCAATAATGGAAGCTGCGCCGGGCAGAACCTGCATCGCAAGGGCCGAAAACGTTGCCCCGAGGAAGCCGATCGCCAGCCCGCTGATGATGACGACTGAACTGGACCTAAAGATCACGATAAGCATCAACGACAACGTGACGGTAAACAACAGGTAGATTGCAATCCCGCCAAAGTTCATCAGTAGATCGTTAAATAATGAATGCTGATGATATAGCAAAGCCCAATCAAACTTATCCTTTACTAGCAAGAACTTGAGAATCATTGCAAAGACCAAGCCGCTCAACAACAATAAGACACCATAACAAATCAACAAGATCAGTTTTGCCAAGAAAACTGCTTGCCGGTTGGGGCTCTTATACAGTAGCGTCGTCATTGTGTTGTTACGAAATTCCATCGCAACAAAATTGGCACTTAATGCAATCATTATAATGATGGTCCATTGCCCTGCCCCGAAGCCTTGCGCCACCAGATTCTTATTGATATAGGCGATTGGAGTGGCAGAATACAGCATCAAGCCAAATAAAGCAACGATCGCCAACCATGAGGAGCGCTGATGGCCCATCTTGTAAAATTCATGAGCGAGAACCGTTTTCATTGTTCACGCCCCCGTTTCTCTTCCAGAATACCAACGATTGCTTGTTCAAAGGTTTGGCGGACCGGAATTAATTCGGTAAGTAAAATTTTCTCCTTATATAGTAATTTCTGCACCCGGTTAACATCTTGGGCGCCAATAACAAGGGATTTGCCATTTTGCGTGAAGTCGACGCCATTAGCTGACAGGACTTTCATTGTCCGGGCATCGTCGGTCGAGCTAAGTTGATAATGTTCAACTTTTGTATTCCTAAATTCATCAATCGGCGTGTCCATGAGGATCTGCTGATGATTTAGGATAACCACGGACGTCATTACTTTTTGCAATTCGCTCAGGACATGACTGGAAATCAAGAAGGCCGTCCCATTAACAGCATAGTCATGGATAATTTTACGGATTGAAATCGTGGCTTCAATATCTAATCCATTCATTGGTTCGTCAAGGATGACGAGCTTGGGGTTGTTCAACAGGGCCAACGCGATGCCAAGCTTCTGTTTCATCCCAATCGAATAGGATTTAGCAGGATTATTAATGTACGACGTCATTCCTAATTTGGTAATTAGGCGGTCCATATCTTGCTGATCATGGGAATAGAGTTGCAGGTTTTCTTTACCAGATAAGAAGGGATAGATCGCGGGATTCTCAATTAAGGCCCCTACCCGCTGTAATGCCCTATGATTACTGGCAGTAATCCGCTGGCCATCAAAGTCAATCATCCCGGTAAATTTGGTAAGGCCGAGTAGCGACTTCATAATGGTCGTTTTTCCAGCTCCGTTTGGCCCAATCAATCCTACTACTTCGCCCGGCTCAATATGAAACGAGGCGTTTTGAATCACCCGTTTGCGCCCATAATATACGTTCAGATCTTTGACATTCAGCATGATATTCATCCCCTCTTAATCAAGAAAGCCCTTCCATAACCATTATACAACAATATTTATATGGCATTCATCGACCTTAGTACATTTGCACCAAAAAAGGACACCCGTTTAGATGTCCCGTTAGTTTAATTATTAATTTGAAATCAACTATCTTAATATTGACGCTTGCCGCCACGCTTAACGAATTGCCATTCCTGATCAACATTCTGTCGCATCCGCACGAGGTAGTCATGAACCTGCTGGGCCTCTTCGGCAGAGAACCCCTGTAGTGCGACGTTATTAGAATGCGTGTTTTCTCGAATAATAAATGAGTAGATCTGCCGGCCCTTCTCGGTCACGTAAAGGTGCTTGATCTTCTTATTAGTCGGGTCCTTCTCCCGCTTAATGTAATCCTGCTTTTCCAGGCGATGGACGGCCCGGGCCAGGGTAGTACGGTCAACCTTGATCAGGTTAGCCAGTTGTTCGGCGATGATCCCTGGATGTTCGTAGATCCGGACGACATATAGAAACTGGAGGTTGGACAGGCCAATCTCCTTGAATTCAATGTTGGACATCGAGTCCAGGGCGCGCTCAAGCATTCCCACCTCACGCAAAACATCAATCATTTCAAACTTCCTTAACGTTGAACGGATGGGTTATCCTTCGTCAGGGTGTAGTCCGCCGTCGTTTCCACGTTAAAGTACTTCTTGATGAGCTCACTGAGCTTAGTCATGGCCTCCTTGGCACGGGCAGCCTGTTCCTTGTTCACTGATTCAATGACGATTACGGCGTTCTTCGTGTTGTCATTGACCTGGGTCCGCGTCCCGTCACGCCAGTTCAGGGAACGGCAAACGGCCCCTTCGTCATCATAGTACATGATCTCACCCTCACGAGCTGGGTCGGATTCATTCTCACCATTGCCGCCGACAGAAACGAAGGCTTCACCACCCTTGGCCTTACCGAGGTGCATGTCGCCAGCGATGTGGTCAGCATCCTCAATACCGACTGGGACCCCGTAGGTCATGGAGATGGAGTTGTAGACATCGACCAGCGGGTTAATTGGTGCAAAGTGGTGACCCTTGGAAGCCCGCTTGAGCAGCGCTTCCACTGATGCCCGAGCACCCTTACGCTTAGGGAACTTCTTGTAAGCGTCCCGCCACTGGGCAACCACTGGATTGGCGCTGAAGGGTTCTGCCCCGGTAAACTTAGCCGATTCCCGAACGGCCGTTTGCAACATCTGGTCACGGTCTTCCTCAGTCAGGCTGGTCTGGTCGTTTTCGAAGTTGTTGACGAACATGATGTTCACCGTTGCCTCTGGGAAGAGGTCCCAAAATTCTTGATCTACGATTACCTTATTTAATGCCATAATAAATCGCTCCTTTTCGTTTGGTTAGAACCTATTGTTACTATATCACATTTTGTTGTATATGCAACAAAATTTCAGGATTAATTTTGAGTGGCCCCTATGAACCCTAAAGTTTAAAATAAAAAAGACGCCTCTTCAGCGTCTAAATTATTTATAAATTATTGCATCCCTAGTGCCTTTTTAACTGGAGTAACGTAGGACCGGCTGACTGGCACCTTGCTCCCGTCCTTCAAGGTCAGTTCGTATGTATGGTTGAAGCTTGGTTGCATTTCACTGACCATGTCCAGGTTAACCGCAAAGCTCCGGTGGATTCGAATAAACTGCGCGGGATCCAGCTGCTTGAGCAGGTTCGTCAATGGTTGCTTGCTGACCACCTGGTGGCCACCCTTCGCCCAGACCGAAGTCACCCCATCTTGCGTCTGAAGATAAACGATGGAATCCTTCTGGAGAACAATCGTACGCTCGTCATTGGTCAGTGACAAGCGGGGATTATTTTGCTGGCGCTGAACGTCGACGACCGGCTGACTCGGCTTGACCAGCTTACCAACCCGTTCGATCGCGTCGTTGACCCGCTGCTGGGAAAACGGCTTCAGCAGGTAGTCAACCGCGTCAGCATCAAAGGCATCGAGCGCGTATTGATCATAGGCCGTCGCAAATACAATGTAGGGATGATCTGGTTTGCTCTTGAGGCTCTCCGCCAGGGCCATCCCGCTCCCGTCCGTCAGCTGAATATCAAGAAACATCAGGTCGGGGTGCTCCTTATCCACGGCCTGCTGGGCGCTCATCACCCCGTCGGCCTCGAAGACCTTGGTCACTTGAGGATTTTGTTCAACCAGGTAATGAAGCTCATCACGAGCAAGCGGTTCATCATCAACAATTAACACCTTCATGATTATTTTTCCCCTTTCCTAACTAGCGGAATTGAAATTGTAACCGTGGTTCCCGTTTTACCAGTAGCGAAGTTCAGCTGACTCCGTTTGTCATAAAGTCCGACTAATCGCTGGTTAAGGTTCTGCAGGGCGGTTCCGGTACCGTGGCTGGAGTGAACCGGTTCGTGCCCCAGCTTAGCAAGGATATCGGGATCAATCCCCTCCCCATTATCTGCGACCTTAATCTGCAAACGGTCCCCAACCGCCTGCAGATCGATATTGACGACATTACCATGCATGCGATGGTCAAAGGCATGCTTTAGGGCGTTCTCCACCAGCACCTGGATCGTAAACGGCGGTAAAAGAACGTCATCCCCCACCTGACTATTTAAGTGGACCTTAAAACGGTCGGGGAAACGGGTCTGTTCCAGGGTCAGGTAGGCGTTGACGTGCTCCCGCTCCTGCGCCAGGGTAATCTGGGTTGACCGGGCACCAATCAGGTTCGCCCGGAAGTAGGTACTCAGCTGGAGGAGGAGCTGGCGGGCCTTGTCGCTATCCCGCCGCATCATCGCGCTGATGGTGTTGATGGCATTGAAGAAGAAGTGCGGGTTAACCTGCGCCTGCAGTGACTTGATCTCGGCATCACGAACCAGTTTGGCCTGCATCTCGGCCTGACCCAGGGCGATCTGGTTAGCGAAGATCTCGCCGAGCCCTTCCGCCAGCTGAATCTCAACCGGGGTCAGCCGCCAAGCCGCGGTATAGTACATCTTCAGTGTGCCCACGACCTGATTCTTGATCCGCATCGGGACCACGATGGCGGCTTCCAGGGGACAGTCACGGTGACTGCAGCCAATCTCGTCCCGGTTATGGGCAATGTGGACCCGACCGCTTTTAATAACGATCTCCGAGAGATGGGTCAGCATCATCTTACCCGGAATATGGTGGTCACTCCCCGCCCCGACATGGGCCAGGATGGTCTGCCGATCGGTGATGCTGACGGCATCGAAGTTGGTATGACTCTGAATGGCCCGAACCACCTGTCGGGCAGACTGCATGTTGAGGCCGTTCCGCAGGTATGGCAGCGTCTCCTTGGTCAGTTCCAAAACCGAATGGGTCTGCATGGCCCGGGTTTCGTCCTCCTGACGCCGGAACATCCCAATGATAGAGAGAAAGATCGAGGTCCCGACCGAATTAATCAAGATCATCGGCAGCGCAATGTAGCGCACCAGGGTCCACCCCGTCGGACTAAACAGAAAGATAAAGATCATCTGGATGGTTTCCATCAAGAGTCCCACCAGGAACCCGTGCCAGGGACTCATCACCGCAAAGGGGTTCCGGCGGTCATTGTACAGGTAACCAGACAGCAACCCGATCAGGACGGAACTCGGCACGTAGAACCACGACTGGGCGGCCATGCCACCGAGCATGACCCGGTGCAACCCGGCGATCAAGCCGACCGCCACCCCGACCCAGGGTCCACCGATGATTCCGGCAACCGAAACGGCCAGGATTCGTGCGTTGACAATCGAGTAGTCCTTGGAGATCGCCGTCAAAAAGACCTTATCGTGAAGCTGGTTGGCCGGGTCAATCTCGATCCCGGTACTGTTGGCCAGGATGGCAAAGATGGCAAAGATGACCGCCAGCTGAACCTTGTCAATCCAGCGATCCGAAGACATCAAGCGCCGAAAGGCTGGAATGTTGACCAGCAGGAAGGCCAGGATAATGACGAAGCCGACCCGCTCGCTCATTAGAATCGTTAGATAAAACATCTGCTAACCACCCTATTGCTGGGTCCCGGTGTTGATCACCGGCTGGGTTCCCCGCTCACTGATGATGGCCACCATGATGTTGTTAATGATCTGGAGGCGCTGTTCATCAGTCAGGTTCAAGTTGGCCTCCTTGGCTAGCCGGTCGATCGCATCCTCGGTGATGGAAACCGCCCCCTCAACGATGATCTTCCGGGCCGACAGGATGGCCGCCGACTGTTGCTTTTGCAGCATGGCGCTGGCAATCTCGGTGGCATACGCCAGGTGGGTCAGCCGAGTCTCGATGATCTTAACCCCGGCGACGTTTAACCGATCCTGGAGTTCCGCCGTCAGCCGGTTAGAGACCTCGGTCGGATTGCTCCGCAGGGTCAGGGCCTGGTCATCCTCAAAGGTATCGTATGGATATTCGCTGGCCACGTGGCGGACCGCCGACTCACTCTGGATCTGGACGAACTGCTCATAATCATCGACCGAGAAAAGGGCCTTGGCCGTGTCAACGACCTTGTAGACAATCACGGCCGCGATCTCAACAGGGTTCCCCTTAGAATCATTGACCTTCAGGATCTGGCTATTGAAGTTGCAGACCCGCAGAGACACCCGCTGCTTATCGGTAAACGGCACCGTCATGAACAACCCGGCGTCGCGGATCGTCCCGATGTAGTTACCGAAAAAGGTCAGGACCTTCGCCTCGTTGGGCTGGATAATCGTCAGTGAGGTGCTGAAAATGATCACGATCGCCAGGATCACCCCACCGATGATGATGGTCCCCAGTTGGCCGGCCCGGTAGCCATGAAAAACCAGCCAGCAACCAACCAGGGCCCCGACGATGGCAATCAGCAGACCCAAGTAACCATTGACATGAAACGCGTTTTTCTCTTTCAATTTTATTCCCCCTAAAAACGTAAGCCTTTCGGATAGAAATTCTTGATGGTGGTGCCAACGACCTTCCCAAAGCCGGTAGCATGTCCGTCACAGGCCAACAGGTACCAGCCATTCTGCAGCGCTTGATCAATAGTCACCACATCGCCGTGAACATACTGCCGCCACTGGTCATGACTCAGGTCCAGCACCCGTGGACAGGAAGCCGGATCGATGACCAGGGCCCAAGCCAGCGCCGGCTCAAAACGGTTCTTCTTCAAGGTGCCGAGGTGCAGACCGGGACGCAGGATTGTCATCCCGGTCAGGTCGGCTGGCATCCCCGCCGGCAAGGCGTATAATTGGTCGCCAAACGTTACCAACCGGGTTGGGCGGTAGTCCGGCATCAAGACATCGCGGACCGCCGCAAATTCGGCCTGATCCTGCTTGGCCAGGCCAGGGCGTTGACGCCGCTTCTTCTTATTACGCCGGCGCTTGGTTGGTGCAGCGTCCTCAACCGGAACTGGCTCGCCGTTTTGCAACTTAGCAATGAAATGGCCCTCCCCCTTGATGTGGTGGGGGAAGAGACGCACTGCGTCACGGAGGGCCGGATTGTTATCAGCCCACTCCGGTCGGCCGTCATCCATCCCCGGGTACTTTTTAACCGGCACCGTCTTCAGGTCGGGATAGTTCCGCAATAGCCAGGCCAGATTCTGCTCGTCCTCTTCGGGAGCAAAAGTGCAAGTGGAATATACCAGGATCCCGCCCGGCTTCAGCATCTTCATAGCCGAAGCCAGGATCTTGCGTTGCCGGTTGGCACATTCGGCCGGGTAGTCAGGGTTCCAGTACTCGATGCCAGCAGGCTCCTTCCGAAACATCCCCTCACCAGAACATGGCGCATCGACCAGGATCCGGTCAAAGAAGTGCGGGAACTGTTCCTCTAGGTCGGCCGGACTTTCGTTCATGACCACTGTACTCTTCGTCCCCCACCGTTCCAGGTTTTCGGCCAGGACCTTGGCCCGCTTGCGAAAGATCTCGTTGGCAACCAACAGCCCCTGGTCATGCATCTTGGCTACCAGGTGGGTAGTCTTGCCGCCGGGCGCCGCACAAAGATCTAAGACCCGCTCGCCAGGCTGGGGATCCACGACTTCACCCACGTACATGGCCGAGGGCTCCTGACTATAGATCGCCCCGGTGACGTGGTCGAGGGACTTGCCATCGACCCCACCGTAGTAGCCAGTTGGCACATATGGTACCTTGCCCGTAGCTTGGTCAATCGTGGCCTGGGGCGCGGCCTTTAGAGGGTTGACCCGGAAGCCGCTCTGGCTCGGCTGATCAAAGGATGCCAAAAAGGCCGGGGCCTCATCCCCCAGCAAGCGCTGATACTTTTCAATGAATTCCTCTGGTAATTGCAAAAAATTTCCCTCCTCTAGTCGTCTTCTATTGTACCGTATTTTTTTGACAAGCTGAACCGCTCGTGTCGGAGATTATGGCAAATCAATTAACTTTCCGGCACCATTCGCGTATAATGTTAAATTAAAAATTGTTTTTAGGAAGTGAACACACTTGGATCAACACTTAATCGCCATCGACCTCGACGGCACCACCCTTAACAACCAATCACAACTGACAACCGAAACCATCAAGACGTTGCGGGCCGCCGCTGACGAAGGCCACATCGTCAGCATCATCACCGGCCGGCCCTACCGGATTGCCAGCCGGATCTATGATCAAATCGGCATCAAAACCCCGATGGTCAACTTCAACGGGGCCCTGGCCCACATCCCGCACGAACACTGGGATAAGGAATACGACGTCGAATTGACCCGGGAACTGGCCCTCGACTTGCTCGCCCAGCACAAGAAGCTGGGGATCGACACGATCACGGTGGAAAATAAGTTCCGCGTTTGGGCCAACCACGCCAGCAACCACCTGCCGGAGTTCTTACCCAACCACCTGGCTGAAGACCAGTTGCTGACCGCCAGCAACCTCGACGGCAACCCCATCGCTTTGACGATCGAATACCAGCCCGAGCACGAACAGGATATCATCAAGGCCGTTAACGAAAAGTACGGCGACTTCGTGGAACCGCGGGTCTGGGGTGGCCAATACCACATTCTTGAGCTGATTCACCGAGGAACCCATAAGGAATCCGGGATGTATTACATTGCTAAGCAGTACAACATCAGCCGGCAGAACATCATCGCCTTTGGGGATGAGCATAATGACCTGGAGATGCTGGATGCTGCTGGCCGGGGAGTCGCTATGCAAAACGCCATTCCAGCCATTAAAAAAGTTGCCGACGATGTTACCCCCGTCGACAACGATCACAATGGCCTGGCCAAGTACCTCCAGAATTATTTCAAATTATCTGTCTAACCCATCACCGTCATCTTCAGCAGGTAACCGATGATGACCAGTACAAACAGGACCGTGATCAGCCGACTCGTCGTCTGGTGATTCTGAAATGCTTTGCCGTTGAACAGGATCATCACGCCTCCGCCACAGGCAACAATAACCCCCAGGGTAATCGTTGCCAACCTGTTCTGTCCGCTTAGGGTCAGGGCATAGACGATAATGGCCAGGCCCAAGATCGCCAGGCCAATTGAAACTTTCTGCCGCATTATTTTCCCTCTTTTCGGATTATAATAAAAATATTATTATGTATTGCTAACCTAATTATAAAATATTTGTTATAATGATTGTGAAGGCAATACTGCAATTGCTTTCGCCAACATACTTCTACCGGGAGGAACCAGATGATCTGTTCATTTATGGCTCCTTCCTTATTTTCCCAAAGACTACCCTTCTCACGGCACTGGCATCAGCCAGTGCCGTTTTTAGATATCAATGTAATTGCAGCGCTACCCTCAGGCGACGTTCGCGCGCCGTTGATCATTAAAATAACGCCTATATTATAGCATACAACGTTTTGACCACCGGGATAATTTCCCGCGGTAATTAAACGACT
>NZ_JBJEEM010000005.1:45429-77262 GCF_051873075.1 Limosilactobacillus sp.
AGCGCTCAGTGCTTTTCCAGCTTGCTTAAATTTGCCGACGCTTATCCATTTCCTTGACAACCCAGAGAACGGGCAACCCAAGAATGGTGATCCCGGCGAAGAGCACTACCCCCCACGGATCATTGAAGACCTCACTGACGAGGACAAAGAGACCACCCGCAATTGAAATCAACGGAATCAGTGGGTAGAGCGGCGTCGAGAATGGCCGCTTCTTGCCGCGATTGCGCCGTCGCAGGATAAAGATACCGAAGAACGCCAATGTGTAGAAGCAGTATACGGTGAAGACGCACAGGTCCGACAGGTGGTCTGGATCAAAGAAGCACATCATCAGCGTGGCCAGGGCAATGATGAAGCCGATGGCGACCACCGGTTCCTTGGCCTTAGGAGTCACGTATGACAGGTAACGTGAGAACGGCAGATCACGTCGCTTAGCCATTGCATAGACGATCCGGGGGAAGGTCATGATCTTCCCGTTGATCGTCCCCATCATCGAAATAATGATCCCGATCGAGAGCAGGCGACCGCCGACCTTCCCGAAGGCCGCCGTGGCCAGGTAGCCGGTAGCCCCTTCACCCAACTGGTGAATCTTGGCGGCCGGCAGGAAGCGGAAGACCCCGAAGGTAATCAGAGTGTAAATCACCAAGACCGTACTGATCCCGATGATGATCGCCTTAGGCAACAGCTTTTGTGGATTCTTCATTTCACCACCGAGGTTGGCAATCAAAATCCAGCCATCGTAACCGAACAGGGTTGCCAACACGGCCACCCCGAAGTTGCCGCTAGACTGTTGAACCTGGCTGACCGTTTGGCCAATCGCGTTTTCATGGCCGAAGAAGAGGCCGAAGATGATGATCGCCGCAATCGGGATCAGCTTCCCGGCCGTCGTCAAGATCGCAAAACCAGCCCCGACCCGGTTGTCCAGGAGGTTCATCCCCCCGATCGCCAGAATCGTCACCACTGCCAGCGGCACCCGCCAGGCTGCAGACAGGCCAAAGAGTTCCGTCATCAGGATACTCATGAACCCGGCCACGGCCGCAATGATCGCTGGCCCGTAGACAATCGCCTGCATCCAACCGGACAAGAAGCCCAGGAGCCGTCCATAAATATTTTCAATGTAGACATAAAGACCACCGGTATAGGGCATCTGGGCCCCGATCTCCGCGATGGTCAGCCCCGAGGTCAGGGTGATCACCCCACCGATGACCCAGGCAAGCAGTGCCAGGGTGGAGGAACCCGCACTATCCAATACTGAAGCTTGCTTGAAGAAAATTCCGGAACCGATGATCGTTCCAATGACGATTGATAATGCTGACCACAGGCCTAAGGAACGGTTGAGCTCCTCAGTCGTGTTTTGTGGGTTCTCCATCCTAATCACATCCTTTTTTAATAATTTTTACTATTGTATCAGATCTTTTTAATTAAGAAAAGATTAAAATTAGATTAGGGCACAAAAAAGCCCCTGTTCACTTATGATAAACAAGGGGTTGTGGGAAAATTATTTAGTTGAAGGCGCTAGCCAGGATCCGCGCCTGGGCGGTTTCCAGCTCAGCCGCATTGCAATTGATAAAGCGGCTGACCAGGCGGGCGTCAGCGTGCAGGTCATCCACCAGAAAATCATGGATGGTGGTAATGGCCTCCCCGGCATGACGCAGGTGCTGGATGGTCATCGTCACGGCCAATTCTTCGACCTTGGCAGCGGACAACGATGCCGGTGCCACCTCGATGACCCCTTGATAATAACCACTCATAAACGGCTTATTCATATTCATCATCCCTCACTTTCATTGTAATCCCGGGACTGGGTTATTCAAATTGCCAGCCCATGATTGCCATCTCTGTCATCACATCCCCGACCAGACTCTGGTAGAGGGTCGTCTCACTCTGTGGCACCCCGCCAAGCGCCGGCAGGTAGAAGTTTACGATCGCCCGGTATCCTTCCCCCGGGTCAGTCTGGCTGTCTCGCTCGATCCAAATCGGGCTGTAGGCATCCAGGTTGGTGTCATGGTAGAAGTTATACTCGATAATCTCCTGCTGCAGGAGGTCGCGGATATGGCGATAATCGCAGCTCAAGCGCAGCTGGTCAAGGTCGTCAATTACCTCGCCCGTATCGCTGTTGAACGGCGGGTAGTCACGAAAGTAAGCGTTGACCCGTTGCAGGACACTCAGGCTAAGGCTGGTGACAAAAGTTTCCCCTTGGTGCACCGCCATCAAGTCGGCCTGGTTGGCGTGGATGTCGTTGGCTAAGGTCGCCAGGTAGGGTTCCTCCATGGCAATCAATTCTGATTCAATCAACTGTAAGTCACTCTTATTAAGCATCTTTTTCCCCATCTCTTTGGTATTTCCGGTGGTTGCATCGTCACCGGCATTGATTTTTTAGGTTTCGCCCAAAAATCTGCTACTGTATTCACCCTAATTATACTATTATTATTACTGAAACTAAATTTAACTGCGGAAAGTGGCGCAAATCGTGCACAACAAATTAACCTACATTACCTATCAAGTCATCATTGCGATCCTCGCGATCATTTCGATCGTCATGCTGCTGGCCTACTACGCCAAGCAGATTAACATCGATGCCTATCCCTATAACCTGATCGACAACGGGATCTGGCTGGTCTTCACCATCGATTACTTCACCCGGTTGGCCCTTGCCAAGGATAAGAAGGCCTTCTTTCGGGACAACGTCTTCGACCTCCTCTCCATCATCCCGGCCAGCTCCCTGTTCTCCTTCTTCCGGATTCCCCAGATCGGCCGGACCCTCAAGATGCTCAAACTCTTCCGCCTTCTCCGCCTGGTCGGGCTCACCGGTCGGCTGGCCACCTTCTTCAAGCGTAACGAGCTGGTCTACTACCTCTACATCAGTGTCGCCGTGATCATGGTGGCCGCCGCAATGTTCTGCATCTCCGAACGGGTCTCCTACCATACCGCCCTCTGGTGGGCCATCACCACCGCCACGACGATCGGCTACGGGGACGTCATCCCCAAGACCGGGATTGGGCGGGGCGCCGCCATCATCTTAATGCTGCTTGGGATCGGCTTCATCGGGATGCTGACTGGGACGATCACCGAGCTGTTCGCCAAGGAAGACGAAGCCAAGGTTGGTCAGCAATTAAATCGCCTGGAGGCCGAGAACCACGAGCTTCACGCCGAGCTTAAAGAAATCAAGCAACTCTTGCTGAAACAGCAAGAAGAGCACCGCCAAGACAAGTAACCGCCAGCCTCCTGGCGGATTTTTTCTGCGGTTATTGCGATTAAATGCTAAACTATTAAGGATTCGATATTTACGTTTTCAAGGAGTCATCATGGATTTTTCATTCACCCGCCGTCACGGCCTACGCAAACTCTATCTGGAATACACCGTCATGTTCATCTTCTTGGCTGCCTGCATCTTCGGCACCTACCTGGTGACTGGGCACACCTTCATCCTCAGCAAAGACGCCCTCAACCAGCACCTTCCCTTGCTAGTCAAGTACCGGGCGGCCCTGATTGAATTTCTCCATCACCCCAGCCGGCTGACGTTTTGGTCCTGGCAAATGGGTCTGGGAACCGACACCTTCCAGGTCTATTCCTACTACACCATCGGCGACGTGTTTGCCTACCTGGCGCTCCTCTTCCCCGCCGCCAAAATGACCATGGCCTACCAGGTGATCGCGATGGTCCGGATGTACTGTGTCGGGTTGGCCTTCGTCTACTTCGCCCAGCACTTTGCCTTCCGTGACCATGTCATCCTGATTGGGACGGTCGCTTACACCGTCAACGCCTTCCTCCTGTACGCGGCGGTCGCCCAACCCTTCTTCACGACCCCCTTCATCCTCTTCCCATTAATCGTGGTCCAGCTTGAACGGGTCCTGCGGGGCGGGTCTAGCTGGCCATTGACCGGGGTCTTCACCTGGATGCTAGTCAGCAACTACTACCTGGCCTTCGTCCTCGGCATCGGTGCCCTGGTCTACCTAATCCTGCGGGTACTGACCCACTACCGGACCCGGCTGGACTATCTCAAAGCTTTGGGCAAGTTGAGTTTTGCCACCGTCACCAGTCTCCTAGTGTCCGCGATCCTCCTGGTGCCCGAGATCATCGCCGTCACCAACTCGACCCGGACTGGGGCCCTGTTTGCCAACGGCCTGAAGGTCTACCCGCTCTACTACTACCTCTTCCTGCCCAAGCAGCTGATTAACGGGGGCCAGTGGTACTTCATGTACTGGACGGCGCTCGGGATGGTTTCGATCGGTTTTCTGGCGCTGGTCTACATCTACTCCCGGCCCAAGAAGTACCCCCTGCTGACGATCAGTCTCGCCCTGTCCTTAGTCATGCTCCTAATCCCCGCCGTCGGGGCCTTCTTTAACGGGATGATGTCGGCCTCCAACCGGTGGACCCTCTTGATCTACCTGCCGCTGGCGATGGCGGTCTGCATTCTCGCCCAGGATGCCCCGCAGTTCAGCCGGCACACCCTCTGGATCCTCAACGTCGCCACGACCATCTACCTGCTGGTCCTGATTGCGACCTTCTACTTCGCCAACAACGACGACATCTTCATGCCGGTCCTCTTCTTGATCATCTCATTGATGGCCCTCTGGCTGATCAACTTCCATAAGACCCGCTTCCCCGACCGGTGGCTCCTGGCAATCGTTTTGCTCAACGCCGGCTTCAATGCCATCTATGCCGCCTTTCCCTACAAGGGGGACTTCACGGACAAGATGCTCTCCCGGGGTGAATACCAAGCCATCACGGCCAACCGCTACGGGGGACTGGACCAGGGATTGAGCCGGACCCCGACCTATCGGGTTTCGACCATCAGCCAGAACCAAATCATCGCCGGACCCAACCTCGACAACGACCTGACCTCGGGCCTGCACAACATCGACTCTTACTACTCCCTGCAAAACAAGTACCTCGGCCAGTTCAACACCAGTCTGCAGAACAACCAGTACCAGGCCAACATCCCGATCCGCCAGGCCGATGACCGGACGATCATGAACAATTTCTTCGGCGTCCGCTACCTCTTCGTGCAGAGCAACGGGGTTAACTCCTCCAAGATCCCCGCGGGCTACTTCCTCGACAAAACCAGCGAGCCAATCATCAACTACGACGTCGGGCAGCCCAGCGCTGCCACCAGCAAAGACCAGCTGATCCCGATCCAGACCGAGCGCTACAAGACCAACAACGCCTTCCCGCTGCTCTACTGGCAGGACCGCTACATCAGCCACGCCCGCTACCAGCGCCTGTCGCCGACGGAAAAGGAACGGGCCCTGGCCAGCGGGGTGGTCGTGAACGGACCGACGAAGGGCATGCGGGCGGCCAAGCTCCACCGGACGGTGATCCCGATCAAGAGTATCCTGGTTTCCAACCGCTTCAACACGGTTAACCCGGCCAAGCTGAAATACGTTGACAGCGATGAGAAGTATCAGCTCCAGTTCCCCCAGATGCAGAACAAGGCATTCCGGCAACGGGTACGGGGCAGCGAGCTTCACATCGAATTCAGCAAGATCAAGTACACCCCCTTCACCATGAAGGAGCAGATCCAACATGATATGCACCACCGGCAGGCCATGACCAATAACCCGGGGAGTGTCTTCAACGAGCGCTTCAACAAGTACCGCTACTGGCGCTACCACGTCTTGAACGGTTCACCGGACATCTCATTTAACCTGAACTACTTCAGCCGTTTTGGCACCGCCAGCGTGGTCCAGGCCAAGCAAAATGTCCTGTCGCTCTTCAAACACGTCACCAATGGCACCCTGAACATCGGCTACTACGGTGGCAACCTGCCGCAAAAGCTGACCTTTAAGCCGTCGAAGCTGGGTAACTACGAACTCAAGTACCGGGTCGTCGCCGAGAAACTGGACGGCAACTACACCCAAGAGGTGCGGACCATCCAGCACCACGCCCTGACCGACCTGCACTTTGGCCGCAACCGGGTCAGCGGGCAGATCACGACGCCGCGGGCTGGGGTTTTGACCTCGTCCATTCCGTACTCTAGCGGTTGGCAGGTCACAGTCAACGGCCAAGCGGCCAAGACCGTCCGCACCAACCAGGCCTTCCTCGGGGTCTACCTGCCGCGGGGAACCCACCAGGTCGTCTTCACCTACCGGACTCCTGGGCTACGGACCGGGGCCATGATTTCCCTAGTCGGGCTCTGCTGGACCGGGGTAGCGGCGGTGGTTACCTTGATCTTCAAGCGGCGCCACCACTAGTATAAATAAGCGTCATTCGGAACGTTCGTCCGAATGGCGCTTATTTGCTTAACAACTATTTTGAGCGGATATGACTCATCAGTTCGCCCAGTTTTCTGGATCAACCAGAATTGATTCGGCCAGCAATACATCGTTGTACGGTTGGAAGACGTAATCCTCCATGTTTTCGCGCTGCGAGACCATGTCGAGGAAGTCCCGTTCTGCCCGGAACGCCCTGAGCAGGGCCCGCTGGGCGAGTTCGCGCTCCTCACTCGTGAAACGCGGATACTGGTTTGTCCGAACCCACTGCTGCCAGAATTCCTTAATCGAGTTTGCCGCACGCTGGTCTCGAAGGTCAAAACAGACTCGTTGCTTAACCCGCTCGGGAAGGTAGATATGGTCAATAACCTGCAGGCCTTCATCAACCATTTGATTTTTAAGCTCCCGACTCTTTCGTTTGAATTTCTTCTCCGCGATTTTGTGCGGAAGGATAAAAGGAAAGACGATGGACGGCACCACCATGCTCAGGATGATCAAGACCGTCTCGGCCAGGATCACCTCCTGAAACTGCCGGCCCGTCAAGCGATCGGCAACCAAAAAGACTAACGCTAGCGTTACCGCCCCGCGAACGCCACCGATTGCGAAAATGAAGCTCCCCTTATTTGACATCCGGCTGAGCTTTCCGTACACAAACCGGACGACCAGGTTAGCCAGGTAGATCACCAGGCCCACGAGCAACCAATTCCAACTGAAACTGCGATCGAAAATATTCGTCCGGATAATCCGCACAAACAAGATTCCTAATATGATGAAGACACTGTTGTTGAAGACCTCTCGGCAGAGGTTCATCAAGACAAGCGCACTGTGGAACGAACGCGGATAAATGAAGCGGCTGTTGATACTCTCACTGTTCTGCATCAGGCCCGCACAGACCACCGCCAGGATCCCGGACACGTGCATTTCTTCGGCCACGAAGTAGATGAAGAATGGGGTGATGAGGAAGAGCAGGTTCTGGGCGTTGTAAGCAGTCAGGTCCTGCTGATTCAGCCACCGGCGGAAGTTGATCATGAGCAGGGCAGCGACAATCCCGACAACGATTCCGCCAAGCGCGGCGACCAGAAAGCTTGTCATCGTCGACTCATAATTGAGGTTCCCCTGCTCCACCCAAAAGGCAGTTGCTCCCACTAAGATAATCGCCGTAGCATCGTTGAATAGCGACTCCATTTTGAGCGGAATTTCCTGTTCGCCCGGCACGACCAACCCTTCCGACACGGTCTCCGTGGCCGTCGCATCGGTCGGGGTACTTACCGCGGCGATCAAGAATGCCAGGGCAATCGGAACACCAAGCAGGCTCACGAGGAACCCCAGGATGATCATCGACACCAGTACCAGCATAATACAGAGGTTGAGAATCTGAATTAGTGAATTTTTGACCAGGTAGATCCGGGTGGTCTGGCCTTCAAAATAGATCAACGGCGCCACCATGTACATGAATATCTCCACGTGAAATGGCGCTACCAACTTGTTGAGGGGACCCACCAGGGCGATCAGCATCCCTACCACGATACTGATGTAGTTAATCGAGATACGGGGGAGAAACGCCGCAATCATACTACATAGCACCGCAGCAACCAGCGTAACAATTAGCGAAATTTGTAAAGTCATTTTTTTGCTCCCAATAGTTTTTCAGCTCAACGAATTAAACAGGGTTATTTTACCATAGGGAAACGCCCGGCGCTGCTAACGAGGTTCTGCCGGCCAAAACAAAACGACCCGGGCACCTCTGCACCCAGGTCGTTTTAATTCAGGACGAATGGCAACTAACTATGGCCTTACTTAATGAGCATATCCAAGTAGTTAACAATGTAGTAGAGAAGCAGCGCGGCAATGCACAGCTGCAGCAGGTTCCAGAGCTGGTGAAGGATCTTCTTCTTGTCCATGATTGCACTTCCTATCAGGTTAATAACTATATTATATCACTCCTGGATGCATCATGAGACCAACGCTCAGCCTGCAGTCGGCATACCTAGTTATCTTCCTGCTGCAGTCTGTCGCAGACTTTAGCTGGCTGGCGTCGTTCAGTTAGCCGTTTAGTCAGCACCCTTAAAGATATGCGTTAAAGATCAATATCCGATCCTACAACTAAAGCAGCGCGTACCCAAATCTGGACACGCGCTGCTTTAAACAAAATGCTAGTTACGACGTTTCTTAATACCGAGCAAACTTAGAGCAGCAGTAAATGCTACACCAATCAGTGAGATTGCTTGGTTATTATTATTTCCTGTTTGTGGCAATTGCTTTGCTACCTGGTCAGTCGAATTTTGTCGACCAGTGATAACCTTAGTTGCTTGTGATCCGGTATTGGTTAGTGCAACTTGGCCACGTGAGCTTACGGTTTGAGCACTAGTTAAGTGTTCGACAGCCTGCTCGCTTAATTCTGACGATTTTGTTCCTGCTTGAGTAGACTGTTCAATCGATTGAGTTGTCAGCTGAGCGCTTGGTTGCGTTGGCTGATGCAGCATCGCTGGCCGCATCAGCATGGGCCATAGTGGCTGCCATCGTCCCAGCAGCAGTGACGGCACCAAGAACAGCAACAGACTTTAACACTGTACTTTTTAATTCCTCCTCAATAGTAACTGTTAAATAACTGCTACAAGCCTCATTATAATCACCTAGTATGTTAGCGTTTTAGGAAGATTAATTTTCTTACTCCTGCTGAAAAAATTAGACACCTTAGTGAAAAATTATTAAAGATTACTCATTTTTATAGCCATATTTCTTAGCTAATCCTAGGCAACTCAAATCAGCTCTCCCACCGCCCAGCAAAAAAGACCCGCTAGCAATAGCTTACTAGCGAGTCTTTGATTTTCTTACACTGCCTAAATTCCCAGGTCCAGCTGCTCCGGTTCGGCGACGGCACGGTGACTGTCCGCCTGCAGCCAAACTGCCGAATCTTTTGAATCGATTAGCCGGAGCTGTTTATTCCCGGCTAGCTGGCGGACCCGATCAAAGGTCGCACTCCCCGGCAGCACGATCCCGTCGGCGTTGACGTTGGCATCATGGTCAAGGCCCAACGCCTGAACCACCTGGCCCTGGCGCCAGACGTCGTGGGCAGTGTTGAGGTTCTGCTCGATGGCCTTCTTATCGTCGCCGTCGTAGTGGTCGGTGTTGGGATGGTAAATATGGATATAGACCGGAATCCGCAATGGTTCGAGGTACCGTTCCATCATTTCCTGGACTACCGGCCACTTGAGTCCCCCATTGCCGACCCCGAGCTGGGGAAAGGCCACCGACTTGATTCCGCGGTGGTCATACTCGTCGACAAACTTGGCCAAGCCGGCCTCAACATATTCAAGCTTGGACTTGGCCCGCCAGTGCCGCTTGGTCGGAAAGTTCAGCACCCAGCGCTGGCGCTCCTTGCCCGTGGGCTTGCGCCGGTATAAGACCGGTTCTTCCTTGCTCAGCATCAGTTTACCCACGTCCAACTGCTTAGCCTGACAGATCTTGCGGTAATGGTCAAACATCTGCGGGTAGTAATGCTTAAAGTCCTTGGCAATCCCCCGCCCCATCACACCGACAACGTTGACCGTGTTGACCAGGGTCTGGGCCGGTGAGAGGAAGAGGTTGGTATCAGTATAAATAATCAATTACTTTTCCCCCTACAAAAATAGTGATGAAAAAATATCGTCGAGGTCGTCGCCATCATCGCTGGCTGGCGGGGTAGTCGACTGCACCGGCTGCTTCTCCGCCGGCTGGCGCGGGGAGATGCCCTGGTCATTCTTGAATTCCTCACGAAGACTATCCTCAATCTTGTGCAGGATAGTTTGGTCGGCCGGGTCCAAGATGTCCGCCACCTGATTGTTGCCAATGAAGTGCCACTCGTCTTCCCCCTCGACGCGCCAAAGCTTGTAGTACTGGCCATGGTAATAAAGGGTGGAATAGTAGCGATTCTTCAACTGGTAGCCCCGCGCCGCATTAACTTCCCGCTTCTGTTTCGACGGGATCCACTTGCTGACGCCAAGAATCCAGTCGGGGTCGTGGAACCGCGCCACGTTCTTGATTTCACCATTGACATCTTTGACTTTCAAGGTCACCTGTTTGAGCTCTGGAACCCGCACCTGAAGCTCATTGCCGTTGACGGGCTTGGTAAAACTAAACGTCTTCACTTCCCGCGTCAGATTCTCTGGCTTGACTGCCGGCTGGAGGTGAAGCTGGTACTGGTTGCGTTGATCCGCCCCGGCCCCGGTCTGTACGGAGCTGCCATTATAGTAGAAGAAAGCGGGGTCGACGACGATCCGGTCCATATAGCGTTGGGGATCAATCGCCTCGTGCGACTGCTTATCGCTAAAGAGGAAGCTGTCATGCTCCGTTAGCATCGTCAGCAGGATCAGCTTTTCAGCTTCGCTACGCACCACAATCCGCAAAATATCGTCCGCGTCAAATGCCATCTTCTCCGGGACGATGAACTCGGTGTGCTTCAGGTAGCTGGGCGCCTTCTGATTGCTATAGATCGCCGCCACGTGCTCACGCAAAAAGGAAAAATCATCATCATACATCTCCGCTGGCTGGTCTGCCACCCGCTTGCCGGCCAAGGATCCCTTGGTGAGGTGACCACCGCGTTGCAGAAACTTCTTGAGGCTGAAACCGATGAAGACCGGAACAGGCAGGTGGGCCGGTTTGCCATTGGTCCAAAAGCCGCTGCGGTTGTAATTGACCAGCGACTTGGGCATGGCCGCAAAGTTCGGCTGGTCGCCGTAGTACTGGTAAATGCCCTCGTTGCGGTACTGGGTCGGGGTCTGCGGCCGCAGGTAAAAGCGGGCAAAGTCATGCACCCAGGGCTTGGTGGCCGAAACGTTGACGCTGGCCGCCGCATTGTCGTTTTCGATAACGCTGTTGGCCAGGCCGTAGTTCTTCGATGTGATTTCGCGGTACGAAAGGATATTGGCCATGTTGTTGATGTCGGTAAAGTGCCAGATCATTCCCGTGGTATTGGACGGCTGGTCGTAATACCAATTGGTAAGGTCGGGCGCATTCTGTCGCAACCATTGGAAGGCCTGGGCGTAGTTCTGCTGGGCCACGCTTGGGGCAGGCGCGTACAGCCAGCTGAGGTCGCCACCGGCTTGGGCAAACCAGTAATTGAGGACCCGGGCCCGCTGGTTGACGTATTCCTTTTCGCCGGTGGCCGTCATCTCCCGTTGATACTCATCGGCATTCTTGGGCCAGCCCAGGTCAAACTGGGGATATTTACTCATCAGGTTCCGCAAATCGTTCAAAGACGGCCGATTAGCCACGCCGGCAATGAAATAGAGGCCGGAAATCCGCTGGCCCATCACTTGGGCGGGCACATACCGTTGCAAGTCGCCAATGATCAGCGCGGCCCGGCCAGCATAGTCATCCCGGCCGACCGTCCCGATCAGCTGATAGGTTGCCCCGCGGTAGTCGCCCGTCGCGGCTAGCTTCAATAACGCCTGCTGAAGCTCGGTGGGCTGACTGTCTGCCGAGTCACGGTAACGTTGGGCGACCGTCAGCTGCCGCTTGAGGACCTGGTCAAACTGGTCTGCCCCAAAGGTACTGGCAAACCACCCATACTTATTGTTGATTTCAACTCGATAAACATGTACCACACTCGATTGCACCATAAGTGCTCCTCCCATAATGTTTGCTTTGACAATTCATTTTATTATACCGCGCCAGACTCAGTAGTGGGGCTACTCAGGTAAAAAACAACCGCGGGCGCATTCCCCGGCTGTCTTGACTACCGCTTATGGTGGCGCGGCTTACTGGTGACGAAGCCGTTGCAGGCCCGTAATCCCGCCTGATCCAGCTCTGCAAGGATGGCGGGATCGCGTTGGGCAACCAGGTCATCCAGGTTCATTTGGAGCATCTCCCGCATGATCACGTACTGTTGCCAGGCAAGTTCAGCTCGCCGGTCAGGGTCGGCCGGGAAGCATTTGTACTTGAACTGCTTCTCCCCCTGCTGCTGGTTGCTGATCGCCGCCGCCACCCGCTGGATAATGTCCGGCCGCAACCGGCCTTGGGCTCCGGCGATCACCCGGGGCAACTCGTCCAGGCTGACAAAACGGTGATTAGGGTCGATGTCCGCGCCGGTCGTCACCAGCTGGGCGTGAGGAGCGGTCGAAACATACAGGACGTGGAGTTGCCGTTTCAAATAGCGGATATGGCGGCGAACCTGATCGTCGGCCTCCAGCGCCTGCAACACGGCCGCATAATGGTCGCGTCCCTGATCAACGATTCCCCGGTCATAGCAGTCCTTGTAGACCTTCTGCTTGCCGTCCTTCTGGGCAACCGCAGCGCCGTCTCGGTTGATCCAGAGTTTCTTGGCTGCGTAGTTCTTGATCTCCAAGACGAAGATCCCCCGTTCGTTGATTACAATGCCATCGATCTGATTGCTGTTCTCCTTGCCATCCCCATACCGGTAAGGGAGATTGAGCGAGAACAGCACCCGACTATTTTGGTCCGCCTCAAGGGCCCGTCTAACCAGTCGCTCGCCGTCCTCCCCCTGCTGACTCACGATGATGTTAAAGCGGAACGTGTTGACGTCCTTCTTAACCGCTTCCTCATCACCAATACCGCCTTGAATAGTCTGGAGGTCAACGACATTCTGGTCGGTAAGGTAAAACGGCATGCGTTCGGCAATCCGTTTGGCCAGCTCCTTGTCGTAGCGAAGGGCATACTGGAAGTTCTGCCGCACAGTCCGGTTCTTCTTCAGGAGGCTGGTGGCTGTCTGGCGGTATTGGTAAACGAAACTGTCCCAATAATTCAGGCCCCGCAACTGGTCGCCCTCGTTGGCAGCATGCTTGCCGCGACGAACCGCCTGCTCCTGACGGGGATGATCCTTGAGGTAATTTAACAGCTGCTGACTGCGCTCACTCAACAGGCGCTGATAACTGGTCGGTGAGGTACGAAGGTCGGTCAGCTGGAGGAGTTCGGACTCATGGTGGTCGGTCAGGTTCTTCGTTAACTCATCCTTAAGCCGGGCCACCTCATCCTGATACTCCGTCAGTGATGATTGGACCAGCTCGTAGTAGCGATCAATCAGTTCCTCTTTGGACAATGATCCTGTTGCAAGAGTCGGGGGCTGAGCTGCCGTACTTTGCTCGGCCTTTATCGAGGACGATTGCTGGACCAATTGCCGGTAACGCCGAACCAGTTCTGGAATCGTCAACGTTTGCCCATCGATTGTGACCTGCTGAGCCTGGTCAAGCTGATCTTGCAGTTGCTGATTACGATCCTGCTGAACTGCAAGTCCCCGGCTAACCCGGTCAAGCTTGGCGGTGGCGGCTACTAGGGCCCGCTTGACCTTCAAATACCGCTCCGCCAGCTCCTGCGCGCTCATCTGGATCCCAGCCACCTCGACAGACGACAGGGTCCGCAGCTGTTGCTTGAGCTGGGCAACCTGCTGTTCTAGCTGTCCCTTCTCATCCTGCAGACATTGTTCCGCGTCTCGGTGCTGCTTGGCCTGCTGACGCGCAGCGGCAAGCCGTTGCTGAGTCTGGTCGAGCTGTTCCGCCAACTCATTGAACTTGTCGACAAAGGCCGTGACCGTGTATTGCCGGCCATCAAATTCAATCTGCGGGGGCTTCGAATGATTGAACAGTCCCATTTGAATTCCCTCCCAAAAATTAATTCAGACCTATTTTCATGAACGACTGAGCTACTCATCCATTCGCGTTCAGGATCTCGTACATCTTAACGAACGATCCTTTCGTTGCAATAAGGCTAGTCAAAACAGGTCCATTTGCGTATCCTGAGGCGCGTCGTCCTGGCCCGCGGCGACACGACTATTATGTCCCTTAATCATCGCGTCCTCGAACGCGGTCAGCTCTTCCCTGGTGAAGACCGGCATGGCATTTTCGTGCTGGATCGCATCGTAGTTGCCCCGGAACTTAGGAATGTCCAAGGCCCGCTGGCCCATCTTCCCCCGCTGGCGGTAGTCGATGACTGCCAACGGCCGGTGCTGCTTTACCGAATGCCGCATCGCAATCCGGGTGCCCCCCTTGAGGTCGGTCTCGATGACCAGGACCCCGTCGCTCATCCCGCTCTGCCACTCGTCCCGGGCAGCCAGGTATTGGGGCCGCAGCTTGGTGCCGAGCGGGTAGGTCGATACCAAGGCCCCGTCCTGGTCAAGGATCCGGGCGGCCAGCGTCCGATTCTGCTTGGGATACACGGGCTGATCCAATCCGTGAGCCAGGATCGCCACTGTCTTGCCGCTCCCCAGCAGGGTACCCTCGTGTGCGTAGGTATCACAGCCGATCGCCAGGCCGCTAACCACGGTGAAGCCATCCAGGCTGAGGGTCTTGGAAAACAGGTTATCGATGCGCTTGCCGTAGTCCGTCGGTTCCCGCGTTCCGATGATTGCTACGCTCTTGTCCGTGTTCAGCAGTTGGTAGTTCCCCTTGACGTACAGGATCGTCGGTGCGTTGGCCAAGACCAACAAGTTCAGGGGGTAGTCCGCATCCAGGTAGGAGATGATGCTGATACCCAGATCGTCGGCCTTAGCAATCTCCTCATCCGCCGCAGCCAGGTAGCGGGTCCAGTCGGCCGCTTCGAGTTTTTGAATGGCCGTGACTGCCGTCTTGACCACTTCTTCATGCAACACGCTGGTCCGGTCCTGCTCTTTTAGGTATTCAATGACCCGCTTGTCGCCAACCCGGGGGATCGCCTTCAGCGCCAATACAAGTCTAACGCCCTTACCAATCATAATAGATAAAGCACCTCTAATTTAGTTGCAAAAGATTTAACAAGTCGTCTTCGTCCTTCAGCCGGTAGTTGGCCTTGGTCGGTACGCCCTTCAGCGGGTTTCCCCACTCGGCCAGTGCCGTGTCGATCCCGGCGTTAGTGTAGGACAGGATATCCGTTTCGTTATTGCCGATTCCGACGATGTTCTGGCAATCGCCAAGGTAGTTCTTGACGGCTTCCCGAACCGTCACGCCGCTTGGCTTATAGTACCGGTCACCATTGGGGCCGACATGCACGGTCGACACGTAATTCCCCTGGTCCTCTTTGAACAGGTGGTCAATCAGGAAGGGGTCGTCGCAAAACTTCGCAGTCTGCCTGTAGGAGTCCTGCGTGATGAAGACCACCTTGAGATTACTTGCTGCCAATTTCTGGAACAGGTCGGGGAAATAAAGCCGGGCGGGGGCATCACCGGTGGCGTGGGCCGAATCATAGATGGTCTGGTCCAGGTCGAACACCACCCCGTCAAAGGTCTTGAGCTCCGGGTGGAAGTCCTGGATCGACAGGTAGGGAATCGACATCCCGAAAATGAAGTTGTAAATGTGCTTGAAGCCCAGCTTCTTGAAGTGGTCGGTCGCGGCAACCATGCTGGAGCCGGTCGTCGACATGTCGTCGATGATGATCAAGGGAAGGTTCTTCTCATAATCGGTCGGCTGCCGCAGTGCCGCCATAGTCTCCTCGTGCTGCTGTGAATTGCGCCCCGCCGTCCCCTTGAGGGTGTGGGCGGCCTGCTCATCCTGCGTCTTAACGATAAATTCGTTGCCGTTCTTGATGAACAGGGTGACGTTGGCGAGGTGGTCCACCACCCGGCTGACAATGTTTTTGATGGCGCGCTTGTGCGAAGGAATCGCCGCCATGATGACCGGCTGATGGTCGTGATCATTCAGCAGGGCCAGGAGTTGCTTGGAATACTCGCGTACCGTCGCCCTGGCGAGGTCCGCTGGTGCCGCCGGACCAGTGAGGCCTAGGAAGCCGAGCAGGTCCTGCTTGTGGCTAGCGTTTTCGCGCTGGGCGCTTTCCTCGACCTGGTCTTCTTCGAACTTATACTTGAGCCCGCTCAACTCCATGAATTGGTTATCGATGTTTTGATACAATTCCACGTGCTGGGGCGTCTTGTCCCGATTCTGCTGCATGACGCGGCGGAAACTCAGGTAGTGGGACGGGTAGTAGTCCTTGAAGAAGAGCGGGACCTGGTTATCCTGGTTGACCTTCACCCGGTCCAGGTCAAACGGCTGGAAGTCGTAGAGCTCCTGCAACCGTTGCCGGAGCGCGCTGTTTTCGGTCAATCGCTTGAGCCAATGCTCTAGGATCGCCCGCTCCAGGTCTTGACCCTCCGCCAGCGCTTCGATGCGGCGTTGTAGTTCGTCCTCTTGATAGGACATCCCGAAGTCAACCTGGGGATAGCGGGCCATTAGGTTGACCAAGCCTTCCAGGTCGTGCGCGTTCTCATCCAAAATCATGAGTCTCCCCGCGGCATCGATCCCGAAGTTCGGGGAATAAGCATAGAGGAACGGAATCCTGCCAGGAAGGACCTCACTGGGGCTGAGGCGGGCCATGTCATTGGCAACGACCATAGCCTTTTCAAAGACGCTATCGGCGTGGACGATCCGTAATGGAAGGACGGTGGTTTTTATTTTTGGTGACAGGAGGCAACGTTCAAACAGACTCCGCTCCCGGGGTGCCACCTGCGCCGCCGTTTCTCGCTCCTTGGCTACAATCTCCAGCGGGTTCAGATTCTCAGTGATGGTATCCCAGAAGTAGTACGGGCCCTTTGCCGTCGAAACTTTGAAACGGATGATTCCAACTAGGTTGTTATTCATTGTGATCAGGTCCTTTGCATAGTGCGATGAAATATTCCATGAAGTTTCTAAAGTTAAACTGGTGCGTGCTCGGCAGGAGGGTAAAAATCATGTCGGCAGAATCCTTCATGCTGTTTTCGCCAGACCTGAACGGTGCGTCCCAATCGTTAAACTCGGCATAGTCGAACCGCGTGAGGGACTGGTCTATATCAATTTCAGTGTCCGAAATGCCCTGAGCAAATAGGTCGAGGGCCAGCGCCTGGGTAAAGTGCATGGCCGGCAGGTAGTCGAGCTTGATTCCTTCGGCGGTCTGCGAAAGCATCGGTGGCTGACAATCGTACGGGATCTGATCGTAGTTGCCCAGGTACTCAGATAGACATTCGGCAACTGCCAGGCCACCAATTACCACAATCGTCAACTCGTTGCGGGCATTGGTCAGCGCCAGGCAGCGGAGCGCATTCAGCGAATCGGTGTTACCGATGCGGTTGACGAACTCGACCCCCTCGGCTACGGTCGTGTACTCCTCACCTAGGTAGCCGCTAACTAAGCGCTCCACCCCGGCATGCTTGGTACTATAGTAGGGATCGCGGAAGAAGGTCTTGCTATTGATCGGCGTGCCCCCGAGCGACTCGTGCAAGCGGATGGAACCCTGGGTGATGAAGAAACCATCGAGGCGGGCTTCTTCGTCCGGATCCCCCTTGGCCATGATCCTGTTCAGGTATGGTGACTTCAGCATGGTGAAGAGCTCATAGTCTGGCAGGTTGTGGTTTTCGACTGCTTCTCTTCTGATGTCCTCAAAAAGGGTCAATTGGTCTGGATTCATGTTGCTTCCCCCTAGTTTCGTTTCCAGTCACTATCATACCCGTTTTTACGGTGATTTTCGATATTGACTTCTTTATCCCCTTTCGGATAGCAAGCAAAGAAAATAGCCGCTCTGAACGTAAATTAACGCTCGTAACGGCCAAATTGTCATTTCTTCTTTTATTGCCCTGTCCAACACTTCAATCAAGCTATCTGTATCAATTACCGGGGCTGCCCCATGTGTCCTTGAATGTACTTCTTGGCAAACTTTGCGTCTCTACGAGCATTCCCCGCGAATCGGTAAAGTCCGATCCTTCCTGCTATAAAATCAAATCAGCACGCGCAGGCTCTTCTCCTTCGCGGGATGCCAGCTGTTGGCAACCGGCAGGCAAGAAACCCGCCGGCCGTCCTGCCTGAGTGCCGCCAACCGGGCCGCCAGTTCGGCGGGAGTCAGCACCGGGGTGAGGGCGCTCCAGTAATCTGGCCCCGCGAGCTCCCTTCGCCATTCAAAGGCGGCCAGGACTGCACGTTCAACCGGCGCAGCAACCGTGATCAGATACTGCTGGGGAACGCTGGTTAGTTCCCGTACGGGCAGGGATTGCCGGTTGCGGTTGAATTCACGCCCGCAGTTGCCCTTGACGATGTCGTCCCCGGTCGCCAAGAGGTCGCTGATGATGCTGTTGGCGGTTGGGCCGGCCCCGGCACCCGGCCCGGTATAGGTCGTCTCGCCGAGGGCCTTGCTCTGGACGGCAATGGCGTTCTGAACCCCGTTGACGTGCGCCAGCGGTTCGGTCGCGGGGAGAGCGGCGGGCCCGACGAAGGAGTAGAACTGCTGGTTTTCCTTCTTAGCCACCGCCAGGAGCTTGATCTTCAACCCCAACCGGTCGGCGCTAGCGAGCTGGGCCGGGGTGACGGCACTGATCCCCTGGATGGGCACCTTGTCCATCGTCAGCGACTGGCCAAAGGCGAATCGGCTGAGGATGATCAGCTTGTAGGCAGCATCGATCCCCTGAACGTCGTTGGTCGGGTCGGCCTCCGCGTAGCCCAGCTCCTGGGCATTCGCCAGGGCGGCGGCGTAGTCCTGGCCGTCCCGGTCCATCGCGGTCAGGACATGGTTGACCGTTCCGTTGATGATCCCGGTCACCTGGGTGATTTCGTCGGTCTCCAGGCTGGAGGACAGGACGCGCAGAATCGGGATGCCCCCGGCGACGCTCGCCTCGTAGAAGAAGTCGACCCCCACCGTCTTGGCCAGTGTTAAGAGCGCATCACCATCCGTCGCCAGCAGGTCCTTATTGGCACTGATGATCGACTTCCCGTTGAGGATGGCTTGGCAGATTGCCACCCGCGCGGCTTCGATCGTCCCCATCGCTTCAATCACAATTTGAATCTCCGGGTCATCAACCACGTCCATCACTCGATCCGTCAAGATGGTACCGGCTGGCAGGTCCGCGTTCTGGTGGCGGCTAAGGTTGTGAACGGCCACCGTTTTGAGTTTGAAGGCAAAGTCCTGGGTCCGGAGAATCTTGGCGGCCTGCTTTTGTAAGAGGTCCACGACCCCCTGGCCAACCGTTCCGAGGCCCAAAAGACCAATTGTGATTGTTTGCATATCCAGGATCCTTTCTAAAGTTAAATTTTGGCGAGTGCTTGGTCGAGGTCCGCGATCAGGTCGTCGGCATTTTCAATCCCGACCGAAACCCGGATGAGGTCCGGTGTTACCCCGGCGGCCTTGAGTTGTTCCGCATTCAACTGGGCGTGGGTCGTCGATGCCGGGTGAATGATCAGGGACTTGGCATCGGCCACGTTGGCCAGTAAGGAGAAGAGGTGAAGGTTGCTAATCAGCTGCTTGCCGGCTTCTTCGCCGCCCTTCAGGCCCAGGGTGAAGATCGACCCGACCCCGTGCGGGAAGTACTTGTCGGCGAGCGGCTTGTACGGGCTGTCAGCTAGTTCAGGGTAGTTGATCCAAGCGACCTTCGGATGGTCGTTGAGGAATTCTACAATCTTGCGGGTATTGGCCACGTGGCGTTCTACCCGCAGCGAGAGGGATTCCAGTCCCTGCAACAGGAGGAAGGAGTTGAACGGGCTGATGCTGGCCCCGAGGTCCCGCAGGGTTTCCGCCCGAACCTTGGTGGTAAACGCGGCCCCCTTGAGGTCGGCGAAGACCAGGCCGTTGTACTGGTCGTTCGGTTCGGTGAAGCCGGGGTACTTGCCGCTGGCCTGGTAGTCGAACTTGCCATTCTCGACGATCACCCCGCCCATCGTGGTCCCGTGACCACCGATGAACTTGGTGGCCGAGTGAATGACGATGTCGGCCCCGTGGTCCAGCGGGTTGACCAGGTATGGGGTCCCGAAGGTGTTGTCGACGATCAGGAGGATGCCGTGGGCGTGGGCGATTTTAGCGATTGCTTCGAAGTCCACCAGGTTGATCTGGGGGTTGCCGATACTCTCGACGTATAAAGCCTTGGTGTGCTCGTTGATCGGCGCTTCAAAGTTGGCTGGATCATCGGGGTTGACGAAGTGGGTCGTGACCCCCAGCTTTGGCAACGTCACGGCAAAGAGGTCATAGGTCCCGCCATAGAGCGTGCTGGCCGCAACGATTTCATCCCCTTCCCCGGCAATGTTGAGAATCGCCGCGGTGATCGCCGCCGACCCAGTTGCCAGGGTTACCCCGGCGGTCCCGTGCTCCAGGGCGGCCACCCGCTTGTCCACGACGTCGGTGGTCGGGTTCGTCAGTCGGGTATAGATGTTGCCCGGTTCCTTTAGGGCAAAGCGGTCCGCCGCCTCCTTGGCATCCTTGAAGACATAGGAGGTGGTTTGGTAGATTGGTACCGCCCGGGACCCCGTCTCATCAACGGTTTGGCCGGCGTGAACTTGAAGGGTTTCAAAATGGTAGTTGTGCTTGTTTTCTGTCATTGTAATAACCTGCTTTCTATTTAGTGATGATGTTAAGCCAGTTTTGATAAATCAGTTGTGCGGTGGGATTCCAGGAATAGTTGATCTCACCGTTTTCGTCAAAGTAGTGCTGTGGGACCTGAATCCCCTCCTTTCGTTGGCGGTCACGGGCATATTCTTTTGCGAGGGTATCGCGATCGTACTCGGGATGTCCCGTGATGTAGGTGTGATGGACAGCGGCCGACCGTAAGATGAACGGCCCGGCCGTCGCACTGTCCGCGATGATCCGCAGGTCACCGGGAAGGCGTCGACGGTCGATGACGCTGGTGCTGTGCCGCGACTGGGGCATGCTGGCCCCGGCGGCGAGCCCGCGCCCCAGGTCGGTATCCGTGGCAACCCGGTCGGCGGAAAATACCCCGAAGAGTTTCTGGGCAAGCAGCCGCTTGGGAATCGCGAAGTCGAGGTAGAGCCCCGCCTGAGCGGCCCAGCATTCCAATAAGGTTTCTCGGACGTGGCGGTGGGCCCAGGTGATGATCTCCCCCAGCTCCGGCCAGTAATCAACCTGGGAAAAAGGCAGCTTCTCGACCGGGGCCCCAGTGATGACCAGTCCGGCAAAGTGCTTGCTGGCGACCTGTGCGAGGCTGGCGTAGTGCTGCCTGATCACAGCTGTCGCCGTCCCCTTGAAGCGGTGGCTCGTCGGGTAGAGGAAGGTCAGCTCGACATCCCGGTCCAGGCGGTCAAACTGCTTTAGAAACTGCAGCTCCGTCGTGACCTTGGTCGGCATGAGGTTCAATACTAATAAGCGGACGGGACGCTCCTGCCGGTGGTTGTGCCAGCAACCATTGGCCAGGGCTAGCCCGTTGTGTGCGTTTGCGGAGATTACCATCACCCTCTTTCAAGAAAATAAAAAAAGCACCCGTCCCGGATTCCCCCTATTACTAGAGGTTTCCGGGACGAATGCTTTCGCGGTACCACCCTGATTCACTGCTAGCTCACACTAGCCGCCTTAATAAGTACTCACCCATTGCGGGTGAAGACCCGATAGAATAACGACTATCAACCGTCTCCTCAGCCAAGGGTATGACCAAGCAGTGACTCAGAGCTCATCTTCAAGTTAATCTCCAATATCCCCTTCCACCAACCGGGACTCTCTGCATAAAGGTGGTTAACCCTACTCTTCTCTTCAAAGTCTAATCATTTTTTAATTGTGTTACAGTTTACTCTAATTTTTATTGTTGTCAATAAGTTATTTCGAATCAATTATCAGGAGTGTTATTTCTAAGGTAATACCGACCCAAATCAACGCGAAGCCATTCTTAATGCTTTCTAATCTTAATGGCAATTAAGTTTAAAAAATAAAAGCCGCGGGGTTATCGGACAATCCCCGCGGCCGCTTATTGTAGGATGTAAGAAATCACTTTATGAAAAAAGCAATGCTTACGAGATGTTCTGATCAGAACATTGAATATATTATCATAATATACAGCTAACATACTAATAAATTAAGTTACATTTTTGTTACAAAATGTTAGTTGTCGGCCTGACCATTAACACTTTTCGCGTTTCTATACTATAAGGCCTGATCCGCCGCCAGCAAAACCGACAACAGGGTATACAGGTACTGGTCGGGGGTCGTCAGTTGAATGTGGTACTGGTCTTCCAGCTTATTCAGCCGGTAGTCCAGGGTGGAGCGGTGGATTCCCAGGTCCAGCGCCGTCTGTTTCTTGTTTTCCCGGTTGACCAAAAACGTCCGCAGGGTCGCAAACAGTTTGGGATCGGCCCGCCGTAACTCCAGCACGTCCCTGCTTAGGTAGCTGGTCAGGGATTGGTCCTGCCGGATGTGGTCGATCAGGTCCGAAGCGATATAATCACCGTACTGGTTAAGGCCAACCGCCTTCCCCAGCTTGATCGCCCGGACGGCCTGCTGGTAAAACTGGTTGAACTGGTGCAAGCGGGTAAAGGAGTTGCTCAAGCCAGCACAGGTGTCGTTGCGTTTGAGGTACGGTGTCAGTTCCTGGATGATCGTCTTGACCACCACCGGGCTACTGTTCTCAATGACATAGACGTCGTACCGGTCATAGTGGAACGTGACGAACTTGGTCAGGATCGTTCCCACTGGCTGGACGTTGGGGCTGGGCGTCTTGATGCACAGCACCCGCAGTGGCCGAACCAGCTGGTGGGGGTCAAACTGCAGGCGATTCTGGACCTCACTGATCGAGATATTGGGTCGAACCAGGATATCGCGAAGCAGGCCTTCCAGATTGCCGCCTTGGGACTGGTACGGAAAATTATGCAGGCCGACCGTGGCGGCGATCTTGTCGAGCTCCGCCGCAATGGTCGCCCGATCCTCATTCAGGAGGTCGCGGTCCGCCACCACGATGATCAGGTAGAAGTGGTCATTATTGCGCAAGACCACCTCTTGGAGGAAGAAGGGCTGATGAAAGCCCGGCAGCTGACAAACCTGACCACCGAGTGTTGCCGACGAGTTGAGCAGGCGAACCAGCGCCTGATTCGCCCCGGCGGTCACACTGATGTACCCCGCCGCCACACTCGATTCCCAATCACCCAGATCATGGTCTCCGGTACTGTGGCCCAACAACTTCAGGCTGGAATCAAAGATCAGGACTGGATTGGCGACCGCTTCCTGAAGGACCCGGAGAATTTGCGTGACCGGGTGCTTATACGACAGCGCCTGGGAGAGCTGGTCTTCCCACTGCAGGTACTGGATCACCCGTCCCTGCAGCTTGGCAAATAGTTCCACCGGCGTGTCGGTGGTCACCAGCCACGACTGGTCTGCATCTGAGCGCGGATGTTTGACAAGCTGAATTTCGCCTACCGGCACCCGGGTCATCGCATCAACCACTTCAATGGCCCCGTGCGCTAGGCAAAAGCTGACCTGAGCGAGCTCGACGTCCGCCAACTGATTGTTTAGGTGATAACTAATGTTCAGCTTTTTCAAGAATGCTTTTAGTTTCATAGTCCGTTTCTCCTACATTATGTCGTAATTTTGCCATTAAATTTACTGGATTTTACACGATGAATTAGTAATCACAGATCATTATACTTGATTACGAAATGTGAAAGAAGAAACAAACTGGAGGAATTCATAATGAAAAAGTTAATCATCACCGGTGTCGATGGCAACCTGGGTCGGGTTGCCGCCAAGGAAATCCAGCAGCTCGTCGCTCCCGAACGGTTGATCTTCTGCAGCTACAACGAAGACGCGCTCAAGCCCTACCAGGAACTAGGCATTGAAACTCACCAAACCGACTTCAACCAGCCGGACGGCCTAGCCGATGCCTTCAAGAACGGAGAAAAGCTACTGTTGATCTCGATGCCATTCGTCGGGGCCAAGCGTCAGGCGGCCCACCAAAACGTCATCAACGCCGCCAAGTCCGCTGGCATCAAGCAGATCGTCTACACTTCTCTCGTCAACGCCGCCGATCCGACGAACCCGAGTGTCGAGAAGAAGGACCACATCTTCACCGAGAACGCCATTAAGGAGGCCGGCCTCGACTACATCTTTCTCCGGAACTCCCAATACGCGGAGGCCATGATCACCAACTACTTCACCTATGTCAAGGGCGATGGTGTCTTGAAGAATAACCAGGGGGATGGCCTGATGGCGTAGATCTCCCGCCAGGACTGCGCCAAGGCCGCTGCCTACGCCTTAGCTAGTGATGATTACCACCACGCCATCCTCAACATCAACGGCGCCGAGGCTATGACGATCAGCCAGTTCATCCAGATCGGAAACGAAGCCACCGGGAACCACGTCCGCTACCAGGAGATCACCGACGAACAAAACTACGCAATCTTCGACGCAATGGGCGTTCCCCGTACGACCGACGGCAAGTTCAAGAAGGACTCCGAAGCACCATTCTCGAGTGACGGAATGGTGACGTTCGGCCAAGCCATCCGGGAAGGCAAGATGGCCTTAAAGACCGATGACTTCCAGGAGCTGACCGGCAGCCAACCACTGACGGTTAAGTACATGTTCGAACACGCCGATGACTTCCAAATTGGCGCTCGGCACTCACAAGATAAGTAGCAAAAAACCTGGGCCACGCGCGTCCAGGTTTTTTCGTTTGGCTAAATTTAAGTTTCCGCAATGAAGCCAGAAAGATCCATAGCATTAAGCGACACTCATCCCACTTGACAAGTATTCCATCAATGTTCAATAAATTAAGTTTGTGATCAGCAAAGCAATTAACGATAAATTCTGTAATTAACATAATAAATCTTCTTATCGCTTTAAAAAATTAGTAATCTTATAATTTTATTGACAAGAAAACGCTTTAAACATATCCTTAAACCCATCAATTATTTCACATTGATTTCTAACAGACGAAGGGAGGGAAAGTTATGACTAGCCAACAGCAAATTATTGCTATTCAAATCATCATTAACGTCGTGATTATTCAATAACACGGGGTCTTTTGATGATGCCCGTGTCGATTACCAACACACGGGCAGCAACGACTAGGTATAACTTTCCTGGGTCAGGAGCTGCGAAGCTTCTGGCCCTTTTCTTTTGGCTGAAATTCACCAGAAAGGAATTTGTGTATGGGAACTTTAAGTTTTTCGTTTGACGCCGACAAGTTGCGAAAGCGGAGTGACGAAATCACCAAGGGCGTCGATCGGGCTCCCGGGAGAAGCCTGCTTTACGCCACTGGCCGCGTACGCAGTCCAAAGGATATGGACAAACCGTTTATCGCCATCTGCAACTCTTACATCGAGATCGTTCCAGGCCACGTCCACTTGCGGGAGCTGGCCGATATCACCAAGGAGGAGATCAGAAGGGCCGGGGGGATCCCCTTTGAATTCAACACCATTGGGGTCGACGACGGGATCGCGATGGGCCACATCGGGATGCGGTACTCCCTCCCCAGCCGGGACCTGATCGCCGATTCCGCGGAAACGGTGATCAACGCGCACTGGTTTGACGGCGTCCTCTTCATGCCGAATTGTGACAAGATCACCCCTGGGATGCTGATGGCGGCCGCGCGAACCAACGTCCCCTCGGTCTTCGTGTCCGGTGGGCCGATGAAGGCTGGAGTCGACCCGAATGGCAAGGCCGTAACCCTCTCCAACATGTTTGAAGCCGTCGGGGCCTTCAAGGATGGCAAGATCAGCAAGGCTGACTTCCTAGAAATGGAAAAGAACGCCTGCCCAACCTGCGGATCCTGCGCCGGGATGTTCACCGCCAACTCAATGAACTGCTTGATGGAAGCCCTCGGCGTTGCCCTTCCCTACAACGGAACCGCCCTCGCCGTCTCCGAAGAGCGGAAGGAATTAGTGCGCCAGGCCGCCCGCCGCGTCGTGGAAGTGGTGAAGGAAAACCTGCGGCCGCGTGACCTGATGACCAAGGAGGCCTTTGACGACATCTACGCCACCGATATGGCCATGGGCGGCTCGACCAATACCGTCCTTCATGGCCTGGCCATCGCCCACGAGGCCGGGATCGACTACACCGAGGAAGACATCAACAAGATCGCCAAGCGGACGCCCCACATTGCCAAGATCGCCCCGTCCTCGCACTGGACGATGGAGGACGTCCACAACGCCGGCGGGATGCCCGCGATCATGAACGAACTGATCGAGCTGGGTGGCGACGTCTTCCACCCCGACCGGCCGTCAGTCACCGGGAAAACCATCCGGGAAAACGTCGCCGGCCACTACTCCAAGGATGAGGAGGTCATCCGCCCCGTCGCCAAGGCCTATTCAAAGCAGGGCGGCCTGTCCGTCCTGTACGGCAACATCGCCAAAAAGGGGTCCGTGATCAAGTCCGCCGGCGTCGATCCGGACATCAAGGAATTCACCGGCACGGCGGTTTGCTTTGATTCCCATGATGATGCCGTCAAGGGGATCGACGACGGGACCGTCAAAAAGGGGGACGTGGTGGTGATCCGCTACGAGGGGCCGAAGGGTGGTCCGGGGATGCCGGAAATGCTCAACCCCACTTCCGACATCATCGGCCGTGGGTTAGCCCGGGACGTGGCGCTGATCACCGACGGGCGCTTTTCCGGAGCCACTCACGGGATTTGTATCGGCCACGTCTCGCCAGAGGCCGCTTCCGGTGGCGAGATTGCGTTGATTAGGGATGGCGACAAGATTCATATCGACCTGACCAACCGCACCCTGGACCTGCTGGTACCTGATGAGGAGCTCAAAGAACGGCGCAAGAGCTTGCCGCCGTTCACGCCAAAGGTGAAGTCTGGCTACCTCTCACGCTACCAGGCCCTGGTCACCTCGGCCGATACTGGCGCGGTGATGGTCGGCTATGACGAACTGGTTAAGATCGCGAACCTAACTAAGTAAGGAGGGAGGCCAATGGCAGAAACCACCGTGGCGGCATTGGAAGATCGGGTTATCCGTGCCCTGCAGACGGTCGTCGACCCCGAATTGGGCGTGGACCTGGTCAACCTCGGGCTGATCTATGGCGTCGATATGGGCGATGATGGGACGGCCACCGTCACCATGACCCTGACGACCATGGGCTGCCCCATTTCAGCGGTATTGCAACAGATGATTGAGTCCGCACTCAAGAAGATTACGGAAATCAAGGCCGTCCAAATCAAGCTGGTGTGGTCGCCGGCCTGGACGCCAGCGCGGATGAGTCGGTACGCCAAGATTGCGCTTGGCTATCACGGCTAAGGGAGAGAGGAGTTTTTGAGATGAGTAAAGTGAGATCTTTTGGAAAATGGTTTAGTAAGTGGTTCACACTATTCGTGATCGTGTGGTCGGTGGTTAATTATTTTGCCCCACAGATTTCGGCACCACTGGTGAAGAGCACCCGGTACCTATTGGGAATTGTCCTTTTCGGAATGGGATTGACGTTAACCGGGAAGGATTTTGAACGCATCGTCAAGCGGCCGGTCCCCGTTATCCTGGGGACCGTCGCCCACTACGTCATCATGCCGGGGCTGGCACTGTTATTATGCGCGGTCTTCAACCTCAAGGGTGCGACCGCGGCGGGGGTCATCCTGGTTGGGTCGTGTCCAAGCGGCACCTCATCGAGTGTCATGGCTTACCTGGCCGGTGGGGACGTGGCGCTTGACGTTTCGATCGAAGCCCTGTCGACTCTGCTGGCACCGGTTGCAATGCCGACCATCCTATACTTCTTCGCGGGACGCTACGTTCATGTCCCAGCACAGAGTCTGTTCTTGAGCACGTTGGAAATCGTGGTCCTGCCGATCGTCCTCGGGGTCGTTGTCCATACAATGTTGAAGGATCGGATTGCGCCGGTTCTGGACTTCCTGCCAATCGTTTCGCAGTTAGCAATTCTCCTGATCCTGGGCGCGGTCGTTTCAGCTAACCACGCCAACATCTTCACTGCCGCAACCGCGGTCGTGATCCCGGTCGTGATGCTGCACAATCTTCTGGGCTACGTGCTTGGCTACCTGTTCTCACGGGTATTGCGGCTCCGGCAGCCACAGCGAAAGGCGCTTACCTTTGAGGTGGGGATGCAAGATTCAAGCTTGGGGGCCACGCTCGCGCTGACCTACTTCTCACCGGTGGCGGCAATCGCCTCGACGATCTTCAGCATCTGGCACAACATCTCCGGTTCGATCCTGTCTTCGTGGTGGAAGAACCACACTAAGGAAACCGTTGAGGAAATGCTTGATAACGGGCAAGGCGCAAGCTTCGAGGAGCTAGAAGGTGTAGAAGATTAAAAGATAAAGTAAAACTGGGCACACAATGTTATTAATGAAGTACTTACTCTTGGGAGAGTAATTTGATATTCTCAATGAAATAACCTCTAATTGGCATGTTCGCCGATTAGAGGTTATTCTGTCGTTTTTATGGAGATCGATACTAGTTAAACTTTAAATTTAATATATCTGTCCCGTAAGTTACTGAAAAATTAACGGCTTTTACTTTAATTATTTAACTTAACAGCTTGCCTAACAATATTCCCCTATGATAATCTGTTTAAGGTTTTACTGTATAGGAGGAAGATTTTTTTGAAAAAATTAATTTCATTGTTTATTGGTTTCGTTGCTAGCCTCTGTCTAATGACTATCCCTAGCACCCACCCCGTTTTAGCAAGTCAAAGTCATTTAGCAGTCAGCATCCTGGACGGTAAGGACGCTCAAATTTCAAATAATGCTGTTAAAATTAACTCTGATGATGATGGGAGCGTCACCTTTAACGGTCACACAGACGCCAACGCTACAGTTACGGTTGCCAAGCATGGCGGAAACAACAAGAGTTACAAGATTCAAGCCGATGATAATGGTAATTTCACCAAGACCATCCAACTTTCAACCAAGACTAAGAAATGCCGCTTTGACATAACCGCCAAGAGCGATGGTAATGATAAGAGTCAGAAGGAAACTTTTAAAGTTACCAATAAGGCCTACGTTAAGCCGGTGGTTGAAAGCTCATCATCCTCTTCATCTTCAATAGATGAAAGTGAAAACAGCAGCGAAGAAGCAAATGATAGCGCGACAGCTTCTTCATCAACAACCAGCACTTCAACTGATGGCGATATGAGGACCGACCAGGCTGGCGGAATGATTGTTGGAAATGCCAACTCGCACATCTACCACACGCCAGACCAACAAGGCTACCACATGAACCCAGCTAATGCTGTTTACTTCAACTCCGAAGCAGAGGCCCAAGCCGCCGGTTTCCGGAAATCACTACGATAATATAACTTAAAAATATAGATCTACAGTAAAGCATTGTAAGTACCTCGTAATTGTTAGATACAACTCTAATAATTGCGAGGTGTTTTATATACGCACTACTTATACAAAAAAGGTACCAGTAAGAATTAATCTTACCAATACCTAATATTTAAAGCTGACTTGCAAAATCAATAAAAGGAATGTTCTGTTCACTAAATTTAGAAAGAGACGTAATACTTCGAACCTGTGGCCTAATATAGGATAAAAGTAATGCGGCCGCATTTATTTTCAGAAAATTCTCCTCTTTTTCAGAGCTTAATCCTTTTTTCCATACAAACTTTGCTCGCATTGTTTGCCGAATAAAGAACGGTTTATTACTATCCATATCTATTTGATCAAAATTGGAAACTGTTAACGACACAATAGAACTTTTATTAAATTTATCTTCCTCAACAATCTTACCATGACTGGTACTTATCTTCATGTTTTGAGAAATATTCAAATCACCTTGGTAATTAGGATTTTCCATAAAAATGGATTCTACTAATTCCGGATTGGTGAATTGAATAATGCTTTTATTGTTTTTTGAATCCATAATCAAGCAACCTTTACAGCATAATTTGCTTCATTGAAGTTAGCATTAGTTTTAACCGAAATAGTATGTTTCTCAGGTGCAGGGGCTGCAATTAGCTCATTTATATCTTTAACAATATCATCATCCCTTGTTTCTTCAAAAAAAAGTGAATATAATTCTTCATCTGATATCCATTTTTTTGTATCTAATGCTTCTTTTTTTATTCCAACTTTTTTGGCATTACCGAAGACTGACATTATTTACACCTCTTTACTATTTCTTTGTCATTAATAATTTTAGTATTCCTAATAACCAACTCGCGACCATTAGGAAAATTAGAAGTGGTATTAGGAATAAAGCTTGTGTAAGTACACTTTACCATAAAGTCAGGATTATCCACATCCAGCATTCCGTGTTTTATTGCTAGTTCCAGCAGTATCCCATCAATATTGTGTCTTTTCTTAGCTCTCCCACTATGATAGTGTTTCCATTCTTCATTTGCTCGTTGCTCTAATTGCTCTCGTATCTTCCCCCATCTTTGCGTAAAGCTAGCATCATCTAAGTCTACATAACTAACTTTATCTGACGTGTCTAGATTTACTTTTAAAACAGCTACCTTGCCATTTTTATATTGTCGAGCATATTTTCTAGCATTTTCTTGGGGATCCCATACTCCCTGCTCATCTGGACAAAATGTATATACTCCATTTCCCAAGTCATTGGTTACCTCCTTGGGAATAACTTTAAAACCCGTTCTTAAAATTTGTTGCGCATTTTCTACCGTTGTCCCATGATAAACATCAACCACCACTCCTGCTCACCTTCTCTGAAGCCTTTGACTATGTTTATTCTTAAATTTTCTTTTATTATATCAAGAGCTTAATGAACAATACACTTTTTAAACTGGAAAATTCTACATAGCAAAGTTATTCTTTTAAGTTCAATCCCGGCAAAACAGTATTACTGCTTAATTACAATATTATCTACTAGTGTTCATGGCCTATGCCGAGATATATCCCTAACACGTATATTGACAGATCCAAGTACTTTTATAATGCTAATATATTTATAATGAGTAAAATCACTCAACAACAACTACTTTATTTCATACCCGCCAATGAAAGCGCTATAATATAACTAACGATATCGTTATTGCTTGATGGACAAAAGTAGTTAGAAAGAAGCTGTTAATATGTCTATGATAATCGTGTTGCAATTGTAACCGGTGGTGCACAGGGTATCGGTGAGGCAATTGCCAAACAATTGGCTAACGACGGGTACGACCTCGTAATCGCCGATTTGAAGAAGGACAAGTCCCAGACCGTTGCCGACAGCATCACGGCGGCAGGTCACCAGGCCGTTGCCGTTGAAGGTGACGTTTCGCAAAAGAAGGACGCGGAGAAGTGTGTCCAAACGGCCGTTGATAATTTTGGCTGGCTTGATACCTATGTTAACAACGCCGGGATCATCATTATCAAGCCATCCATGGATACCACCGAGGAAGAACTGGAGCGGATTACTAAGGTTAATCTGTGGGGCACCATGTTTGCCATTCAGGCGGCGGCCACACAATTCCAAAAGCAGGATGATGGTGATAAGATTCGGAAGATTATCTGTGCCTCATCCGTCGCTGGTCACTTTGGCTACCCAATGGAGGCTACCTACTGTGCAACCAAGTTTGGTGTACGGGGCTTTGTTCAATCATTTGCTAAGGAGCTGGCCAAGGACAAGATCACTGTCAATGCGTACTGCCCTGGCATTTGTGATACCCTGGAGGGACATTGACGCTCAGCTGGTTAAGTATCAAGGTGGTCTTGAAGGTCAATATCTGAAGGAATACTCTGAGGCAATTGCCCTTGGCCGGACCGAACAACCGCAAGATGTCGCTGACCTGGTCTCCTACCTGGGTTCACCTAAGTCAGACTACATTACTGGTCAAGCCATTCAGGTTGATGGTGGTATGACGATGATTTAACATTTTTATCTTGCATCTAGTACAGAATGATGGCATGAAGCTTCTTTGCTAAAATGAGCTTCATGCCTTTTATTTTTTACCATTGTTTTCTAAAAAAGCAGCGACATTGAGAGCGTAAAATATTTTGTGTAAATTCTGAAACTTGAATTGAAAAAGGGAAAGCCTTCCCTGTATGATTGTAAGCAGTCCATAACGATACGTATTGTAAAAGAACAGCCAGCTTGATCGTGTT
>NZ_JBJEEM010000006.1:0-47542 GCF_051873075.1 Limosilactobacillus sp.
AGCGTTGCTTGCGTGGCTGTTGCTTTTGCATCATTAATCTTACGTTCTTTTTTGATAGCATTCCATCTGTCCTCCTGTAATTCAGTTAAAACATATTTCGTTTTTATCTATTAGCTTTGGTTATAGGGAGGAACACCTATTCTGTGTTGCACTTAGATAAAACACTTCTTCTACCAATTGATACATTATCATGGTTTTGTCGCATTACGAAGCGTTTTCAAGATATTAAATCAAAGGTTAAATAACTACAGATTTTCTTAAAAATTGCAATAGAAAAGGCCGCCAACTCGACAGCTAGCAGCCTTTTTCTCGTTTAAATTACTTCAGGTTAATCTTCGTTTCGGCAGGTTTAGTTTCCGCCAGAATCTTTCCGTGACGGATGTTGTAGAGAACCTCAACGTGCTTGTTAAGGGCATTGTAGAAATCCGCAGCGTTTAAGAGGATGCAGTTAGCAGGCTTGCCAACCTCAATCCCGTATTGGTCGCTGATGTGCATCGTCTTGGCTCCATTATAGGTAACGTAGTTGAAGGCGTCCTGTAATTGGTGATACCCCATCAGATGAGCAATGTAAACCCCCATCGTGACCACGTCGAGCATATTACCGTTGCCCAGCGGGTTCCACGGATCCTGAACATCATCTTCACCGAAGGAAACGTTGATGCCGGCATTGGTCAATTCCTTGATCCGGGTTACTCCCCGCCGCTTCGGGTAGGTGTCAAAGCGGCCGCCAAGGTGTACATTGACCAACGGGTTGGAAACAAAGTTGATATCACTCATCTTGAGCAGGCGGAACAGCTTGTAGGTGTAGGCATTGTTGTAGGAACCCATCGCCGTCGTGTGGCTGGCAGTGACCCGATCGCACATTCCCCGCTCATAGGCTTCGGTAGCCAATACTTCAAGATTCCGTGATGCAGGGTCGTCGATTTCATCACAGTGAACATCCACCAGCCGGTCGTACTTGTCGGCCAGAGCCATCAGGAAGTGGACCGACTGCCAGCCGTATTCGGTGGTGAACTCAAAGTGCGGAATCCCACCGACAACGTCCAGGCCTTCTTTGACCGCTTGCTCCATCAGCTCACGGCCGTGCGGGTAACTCAAGATCCCCTCTTGTGGGAAGGCCACCAGCTGGAGGTCAATCTGGTCCTTTAATTCTTCCCGCAATTCCAGCAGGGCCTGGGCGGCGATCAGGTGTGGGTCGGTAACGTCGACGTGGCTCCGAACGTGCTGGATCCCATGGCCCACCATGTTCTCAATCGTCTTGCGGGCCCGCTTCTTGACGTCTTCCTTGGTCAGATCCTGCTTACGCTCACTCCAGATCCGAATCCCGTCGAAAAGGGTCCCACTTTCGTTCCATTCCGGCTGCCCCGCCGTCAGCGTTGCATCCAGGTGAACATGTGAGTCTACGAATGGTGGCAAAAGGACGTTGCCCTTGCCATCAATCACTTGCTCATTGTCAACTGCCGTCAGTTCTGGAGCGATTTCCTTAAACTTGCCATTGACGATCCGAACATCGGACGTTTCTTCATGATTATCAATATGAACATTCTTAATCAGCATAGCTATGCTTCCTTTCGATCTGCAAACAGCATCAATACATAGTACAGCAAGCCACTCAATACCATATCAACAAAGGTGGCCCCAATCGTATTGGCAAACAGTGGCAGCTGGTGGACGCCAACAAAGAAGGCAACTCCCAAAACAAATGTTATCATTGCCATCCAATTAATACCACCGTGGTACCAATATTTTCCATTGACCTTGCCTAATTCACTGACGTCATACTGCCGGTGTGCTCGGATGTAGAAGTCGGTGCAAATGATGGCAATCGTCGGTCCCAGGACCATCCCCACATAGTCCAGGAAAGATTCGAAGGTCGTCAGGAAACTACCGACAAACATCGGAATGAAGGTAACGATGGTGGCCAGCAGGACTACGATCCAAAGGGAGTACTTCAACCGCAGCTTAGTGAAAATATTGGACAGGGCGGACCCGGCGGCCATCAGGTTAACCGCGTTGGCCGTCATCGACGTCAAGATGATAACCAAGAGGGCGACCACCCCGAGTCCTAACTTGCTGGCAATTGTTGATGGGTCAGAGTTGTTAGCGTCATAGACCCCGCTTGAAATCGCGATACTAATCGTGGAGATCAAACCAATAAAGGCAAACCAAACCACCCCGAATAATGCCCCGAAGAATGGCGTGTAGATCGCGTTATTGCGCTTAGCGGTGAATCGGGTGAAGTCGGCCCCAGCAGTGACCCAAGCCAGGTTGAAGGCCGCTACATAATCAATGGCCGCACCGGTCGCCATCTTGGAATGAGCAGGTACCTGCCAGTGAACGATTTGGCTCAGAGAAACGGTCCTGAAGACGGCAATAGATTCCCAGATCACAAAGATCAAAACAAGGATGATCCCCAATCGTTCAATCATCTGGACGGACCGGGAACCGCTGGAAACACTGATGATGTGGAGGACACTCATGATCAGGATCCCGACGACCAGTCCCAAGTAGCCGCCGTGCTTGCCCCATACCGGCCAGCCGAGCAGGTCATGGAAAAGGATGCTGACGGACTGGGCGGCGATGAAGGTGTTAGCCGCGGTCCAGCCGATGAACTGGGTGATGTTGACCAAAGACGGCAGGTAGCTTCCCCGCTCACCAAATGAGGCCCGGCTGATACTCATCGTCGAAACTCCGGTCTTATAACCGATATAACCGATCAGGCTCAAGAAAACATAGGAAAGCGCCGAGGACAATACCAGGACCTTCATCGCCAGGGCAAAGCCACACGCGGCCAGGACCCCGCCGACAAACCAGGTTCCGTTGTTAGCGTTAGCCCCCACCCAAGTGGCAAACATGTCCCACCGCGTGGTCTTTCGACTCTTCATCGGAACACTGAAAATATGTGCGTGCTGTTGTTCTTCCAAAGTTTTCTCCTCCTTGATTTGAAAGCAAAAAAGCCTTAGGGTCCTCTACGTCCCCTAAGGCTTCACAAAAGTACACGCACTGTGCGCGGTTCTATTTAGTTCGAACGTCTTTCGCAGTCTCACGGGGCTACATTAAAGGACTCGTATTAATTTCCATTATTCTACAAGGATGTGACCAGGTTGTCAATCCCCAGGCTTAGTTCTTGTACACCCGGTGAACCCGGTCGCTGATTCCAGTCAGGATCTCGTAGTTGATCGTACCCACCTGCTTTGCCAGGTCGGTCGGGGTCAATTCGAGCTGGCCCGACTTTCCCATCAGGGTCACCGGAGTATCTACTGGGTAGTACTTCGGTAGCCGGATCATCAGCTGGTCCATGCAGACCCGCCCGGCGATTGGGCAGAACTGACCATCCACCAGTACCTTGAAGCCGCTCAGTGAACGGGGGTAGCCATCAGCGTAACCAACGGGGAGGGTGGCCAGCCATTCGTCTTCTTTGGCAGTGTAAGTTGCCCCATAGCTAACCGACTCGCCGGCCTTGAGCTTCTTGACAAAGCTGATGGCCGTCTTAAAGGTCCCGACCGGTTGCAGGCCCAGGTTCTCCTTGATGTCACAGCCAGATGGATTGTGGCCATACATGGAGATCCCCATCCGGACCGTGTTGGCCGTGATGTGTTCCCGGTGCCACATTCCCGTTGCCGAGTTGGCCATGTGGACGTACGGCGGGAGCTCATCCAAGCTATCGACAAACCGTTGCCAGCGTGCCACCTGCTTCTCAAAGTAGGTCGAATCGGTGCTGTCGGCCGTCGCAAAGTGGGTGAACATCCCCTCGAATTCAAACTCTGGATTCTTTAAAAGGTCCACGGCCTGCTTGAATTGATCGATATCGGTGAAGCCGATCCGCCCCATCCCCGTATCGATTCCGAGGTGAACCTTCAACGGCTTCGTCCAGTGGTTAGCCTGGGCCAGACGATGGTAATTTTCCAGCCAGTCCAGGGAACCGACCGTCAACGATACCCCAGCCATCGCTGCCACATTGGCATACTCGACCGGCGTGATCCCTAAGACTAAACTTAAGGCATCGATCCCGTTGTCCCGCAATTCCAAGGCCTCATCTAAAATAGCCACGCAAGTCCCGGCGGCCCCAGCAGCCAGTGCCGCCTGGGCGACCGGTACCAGGCCATGCCCATAGGCGTTGGCCTTGACTACCGCAAGGATCCGGCTCCCTGTTGGCAGGACGGAGCGTTGTGCCTGAATATTGTGCCGCAGCGCCCCCAAGTCAACTTGATACGTTGTTTTTCGTAAACGACCACTAATCATTTTTCATGCTCACTTTCTAAAATTATTTCTGTCATCACCAGAGTTGCAGTATGACTGACCGAGGCATGAACCCGGCCGGCAAACGGGGAGTGGGTCACTACCGGCGCTCCCGCTTGGTTGTCGACAATCTCAATATCCTGAAAACCGACCGCCTTGCCGATCCCGGTCCCCATCGCCTTGCCGAAGGACTCCTTTAACGACCAGCGGCCCGCCAGATACTCCACGGCCCGTTGAGCGCTGAATTTTTGGTACTGGGCCTGCTCACCCGGCGTCAGGATCCGGCTGACAAACTGGGGATGGCGTTTGGCGAGCTGTTCGACCCGGTCCAGCGGTGTTAGGTCAATGCCAAGTCCTACAATCATTCCCGTTCCTCCTTATAATATCCAAATCATAATCATAGCTAAGTTTAGCATAACTTGCAATTAGTCATTCTGGTGCACTAAGCGTAAATCAATTGCTATTTACTATTTTATTGAGCGGCAAAATGGTTATAATGTAAAAGTTAGAATTATATCCGACTAAACCTTGAAATTTTATTAAAGATTGCAAGATTTATGTTTCCCACTAGGATATGGTGCTAAGCTATCGCCAGTGCTACTGGCACGTTTCGAGAGGAGAGGACTAGAACGTGACAAAATTTACCCAAGAACACCCCGCCTTGAGTTTTACGCTGAAGACGGTGTTTTACTTTGCCGTGATTCTCCTTTTAGTCTATCTATACGGATATTATGGTGCTGGTCAAGAACCATTTATCTATAATGAATTCTAATAATGGAGGAAATTATGACCAAAAATATTGTGACATCGTTCGATGAGTGCGCACAACAAAACGCCGCACGCATCGCCTATGATGAGATGGGGACAACCACCACTTACGGTGAGCTGGCCGCCGCCGTCAATACTCTGGCCGCCTGGCTGACTAAGCAAAGCCTTGCCAAGCAGACACCGATCCTGGTCTTTGGTGACCACCAGGTCGAGATGCTCGTCAGCTTCTTGGCTGCTTTAAAGACCGGTCACCCCTACATCCCGGTTTCAACCGACTCCGCCCTGCCCCGGATTCAATCGATCTTGGACACGGCGCAACCTGGTATGATCATCGCTATTGATGACTTCCCAAGCGACAAGGTGACCACCGACGCTGACGTCATCACTAAGGATCAGTTGATGACGGTCTTGAAGGATCCGCAAGACTTCACGCCCGCTGCCGATCAGATGGTTAGCGGCGACGAACTGGCCTACATCCTGTTTACATCCGGGACAACCGGTTCGCCTAAAGGGGTTGAAGTTAGCCATGACAACCTGCGGACCTTCATCGACTGGATGCTCGGTGACGACTTCAAGCTGCCAGCCAACGTCAACTACTTAGGACAACCCCCATACTCGTTTGACCTATCCAACATGTACTGGTGGCCAGCTCTGCTAAGCGGCAGCACTATCAAGGCCATCCCACATGACGTGGTAGAAAACTTCGGTAAGCTCTTCACCGCTCTACCGAAATTAGACCTCAATGTCTTCGTCGGTACCCCATCATTTGCGGACATGCTGATGCTCAGCCCGGCCTTCAACGAGAAGCAAATGCCGGGATTGAAATTCTTCCTGTTCTGTGGTGAGGAACTGACCGTCAAGACCGCCAAGAACCTGCAGCAGCGTTTCCCACACGCCAAGATCTTCAACACCTATGGCCCAACCGAGGCCACGGTAGCAATCTCGGGCGTCGAAATCACCCCAGAGACGGTTGAAAACAACGACCGATTGCCGGTTGGTTACGCCAAGCCAGGGACCAAGCTTTCCATCTGGAACGGCGACCAGGAGATCACCGAACCTGGCAAACAGGGTGAAATCATCATCAGTGGTGACAGTGTTGCCCAGGGCTACATGAACAACCCGGAGAAGACGGCCAAGGCTTTCTTTACCCTCAACGGTCAAAAGGCCTACCGGACCGGAGATGCCGGCGTGCTCGACGCCGATGGCCTGCTCCACCACAAGGGCCGGATGGACTTCCAGATCAAGCTCCACGGCTTCCGGGTGGAACTGGACGAAGTGCGGGCCAGCCTAGAGAAGAGTCCGCTGATCAAGCAAGCGGTTGCCGTACCGAAGTACAATAAGGACGGCAAGGTAACCCATCTGATCGCCGACGTCATTCCAAAAGAGCAGCCTGATGACCCGGCAGCGTTGACCAAGGCCATCCGGGAGAGCCTCGACGGGCTGATCATGCCATACATGATGCCGACCCAGTTCATCTACCGGGAAAGCTTCCCAATGTCGGCAAATGGTAAGATTGCCGTCAAGCAGCTGATTAGTGAGGCTAACAAGTAATGATTAATTGGATTGCTAGTTTACCTAACTTCAGTGCCTACGGGACCCCGATGTACTTCTTCTACCTGATCCTGGCCATCTTACCCCTTGGCATCGGCCTGTATTTTGGTAAAAGATTCAGCTGGTATGAGGCCCTGATCAGCTTCATCTTCATCTTTCTGATGTTCGATGGCAGCAGCTGGCAGCAGGGAATCTCCCTGATCGTTTACGTCATCTGGGAAACCTGCCTGGTGATGTACTACCACCATTATCGGCAAAAGAACAACGCCAGCGGAGTCTTCTACCTGCTGGTGGCGCTCTCGATTGCTCCGCTGGTCATCGTTAAGCTGACCCCGGCAATGGTTGGCCACAACTCACTGCTCGGTTTCTTAGGGATCAGTTACCTGACGTTCCGGGCGGCCGGGACCATCATCGAAACTCGTGACGGAATGGTCAAGGACATTTCAGCGTGGAAGTTTAGCCGTTTCATGCTCTTCATGCCAACCCTGACGTCCGGGCCAATCGATCGCTACCGCCGCTTCTCCAAGGACTACCAGAAGGTACCTAGTCGCGAGGCCTACCTGGCCCTGGTCAACAAGGGAATCTTCTACTTGTTCCTCGGTTTTTTGTACAAGTTCGTCATCGGTTACTTCTTAGGACAGCGTCTCCTGCCCCAAGTTGAGCGGATGGCCCTCCTCCAGCCCCACATGATCTCGTGGAGCATGGTTGGGGTAATGTACACTTACGGTTTGTATCTCTTCTTCGACTTCGCCGGTTACTCGCTCTTTGCCGTCGCAATCAGTTACTTCATGGGTGTCAAGTCACCGATGAACTTCAACCAGCCATTCAAGTCCAAGAACATCAAGGAATTCTGGAACCGTTGGCACATCAGCCTGTCCTTCTGGTTTAGGGACTACATCTTCATGCGGTTCGTCTTCCTGGCCACCAAGAAGCGGTGGTTTAAGAACCGGAACGCCCTGTCATCCACAGCTTACATGCTGAACATGACCCTGATGGGCTTCTGGCACGGGATTACCTGGTATTATATTCTATACGGGATCATTCATGGCCTGGCCCTCGTTACTAACGATTGGTGGCTGCGGTACAAGCGCAAGCACCTGCCGAACCTGCCGCACAACAAGTTGACGACTGGGGTTGCCATCTTTATTACCTTTAACTTTGTAATGGTTACATTTTTGATTTTCAGCGGTTTCTTAAACACCTACCTGTTGAGCAAATAGCTGAGTAAGATTTAGGAGGATTTATCATGCAAGAACAAATTATTAACATTTTAGCTGACGCAACTGGCCGTGACGCATCTGACTTCAGCGACGCAAGTCAAGATCTCTTTACTTCTGGTCTCCTGGACTCCATGGCAACAGTCAGCCTGCTGCTGGGTCTGCAAGACGCCTTTGACATCCAGGTTCCCGTTTCTGAATTCGACCGGAGCCAATGGAACACCATCGAAAAGATCGAACAACGGGTAAAGGAGTTGCAAAATGCATAACGGCAAGCGGCTGTGGTCGGTCTTCGGCCCGGTAATTCTTGCTTTTGCCCTGGTCCTATTGCTTTTCTCCTTGCCAATCAAGAAGAACCACTCGCTCCACACGGAGAAGCAGGCCGCGGTCTCCTTGAGTCCGATTGTTTTCAAGAACCAGTCACTGAAAAAGCAGGCCTTGAACGATAAGCGGGTCAACTTTGTTCCCTTTTTCGGCTCCAGTGAGCTCCGCCGGATGGACCGTTATCACCCGTCCGTCATGGCTGCGCGCTACCACAACTACACTCCGTTTCTCTTCGGTTCCCGTGGTACCCAGTCACTGCCTCAGTTCTTCAACATCAATTCAATGGAGAACCAAATGACGGATCAGAAGGCGGTCTACATCATCTCCCCGCAGTGGTTTACCAAGCAGGGGGTTCAAGTTCCGGCCTTCAAGTACTACAACGGTTCATACGCGGACTTGACTTGGCTGCAACACGCTAACCCGCGGTCACCATACGATCGTTACGTTGCCAAGCGGCTGCTCAAGCTGATCGGTAGCGACGGAACGGTGGGGGCCGGTGCTCGTAAAATTGCCGCCGGACAATCGCTGAACTCCTGGGACCGTTTTGTTATCAACAGCCGGATTGGTATTCTGGCCCATGAGGATGCGATCTTCTCCGAATTGCAGCTCAACCAGAACTACGAGAAACACATCCTGCCAAACATCAAGCGCCTGCCGAAGAAGTACAACTACGATCGCCTGTACAGTCAGGCGGAACGGGTTGGTAAACGGGACTCAAACAACAATGAGTTCGGCATCCGCAACGCCTTCTACACTAAGCGGGTTAAACCAGAATTGGACAAGTTAGCTGGCTCACAGCGGAAGTTCAACTACACGGCTTCACCAGAATATGGCGACCTTCAGGTAGTGCTCAACGAGTTCAAGAACACCAATTCAAACGTGCTCTTCGTCATCCCACCCGTTAATGCTAAGTGGGAAAAGTACACCGGATTGGATATGGACATGTACTACCGTTCCGTGAAAAAGATTAAGTTCCAACTGCGTGAACAAGGCTTCAATCACATTCTGGACCTCTCTCATGACGGCAGCAAACCAGCCTTCATGGAAGACACCATCCATATCGGTTGGGCCGGCTGGGTTAAATTTGATCGGGCAACCAATCAGTTTATCTCTACCAAGCAGCCGCAACCAAACTACCGGCTAAATGACGAGTTCCTGACCAAGCAGTGGGCTAACTTAAACCCGACCGCACATAACCTGCAGGAATTCAAAAATCAAGAATTACGTTAAATAAAAAATGCGAACCTGAGGATTCTTCCTCATGGTTCGCATTTTTGGTTTGCTAGTCTTCTTTCCGGTGCCGGATATTGAATGAATGACGGCTGGAATGACTGTTGCCATGATGGTCATTGCGCCGGTGGGAACGGTAGCCGTTCCGACGCCCATGACCATCGCGATGACGCCGGTAGTGACCGTTGTTGTTATTCCGGGAGTGATTATGCCGGTTGCGCCGTGGCAGCGGCCGTTCTGGCGTGATCTTGACCGGAACGTCGCTGGCCGCTTCCTTGGTCATGTTGTTGAGCAGGGCGGCCACCAGGTCGGTCGCATCGTGAGTTTCCAGGAGTTTGGCCGCCGCATCCTTGTAACGGTCGGTGGTGTCCTGGGCGATTAATTCGTCGATGTCGTTAAAGGCCGTGGCCACCTGACCGCGGAAGGCTTCCTCGGCGGTCGGCGGCTTCAGCGGCAGCATCCGGACCCGGGTCAGCTTCTCGATCTCGTGGAGGTAGTCCATCTCGTTCGGAGTCACAAAGGTCAGTGACATCCCATGATGACCGGCCCGGCCCGTCCGGCCAATCCGGTGCACATAGCTGTCGGGGTCGGATGGAATATCGTAGTTATAAACGTGGGTCACGCCGGAAATGTCCAATCCCCGGGCCGCTACGTCTGTCGCAACCAGGATATCCAGCTGGCCATTCTTGAACTGGCGCATGATCTTGGTCCGCTGGTCCTGGCTCAGGTCTCCATGAATACCAGCTGCGTTGTAACCGCGGGCAACCAGTCCCTTAGACAGTTCGTCGACCCGCCGCTTGGTCCGGCCAAAGACGATCGTCAGCTCCGGATCCTGGACATCGATCAACCGGGTCATGATGTCGAACTTTTCGTAATCACGGGCCCGGACATAATACTGGTCAACCAGGTCCGTCGTCAGTTCCTTGGCCTTGATCCGGACCATCTTCGGGTCGGTCATGAACTGAACACCAATCTTCTTGATCTCTGGTGGCATCGTGGCCGAGAAGAGCAGCGTCTGGCGGTCCTGCGGGGTCTGCTTGATGATCGCCTCAATGTCATCGAGAAAGCCCATGTTGAGCATCTCATCGGCCTCATCCAGCACTAACGTCTTGATGTTGGCCAGCTTAACCGTGTGCCGGTTCAGGTGGTCACGAAGCCGTCCTGGGGTCCCCACCAGGATCTGGGGGTGCTGCTTCAGACTCTTAATCTGCCGGCGGATATCCGCCCCACCGTAGACAACCTGAACCCGGACGTGCTTATCCTTGCCGAGCCGGTAGAGTTCCTCCTGGGTCTGGATGGCCAGTTCCCGGGTTGGGGAAATCACCAGGGCCTGGATATCGGGGTCCTTGGTGTCAACGTGTTCGATGATTGGCAGCCCAAACGCGGCCGTCTTACCGGTCCCCGTCTGTGCCTGGCCGATCACGTCCTGGCCGTCCAATACCATCGGAATCGTCTGTTCCTGAATCGGGGTGGCCTCTTCGTAGCCGCTCCGCTTAATTGCCTTCAATAGGCTTTCTGATAAGCCTAATTCGCTAAATTTCAAAAAATTTCCTCCTAAAAAATACGGGCAAGGGGCTGCAACCAATGTCACAGCCCCGCGCACCATTAATCATTCTGCTTTTTTTCAATTGCGTCCAGTACTTTTTCAAGGTGAATCCCATGACTCGCCTTCAGCAAGACCAGGTCATCCCTCGTCAGGGTCGACTGCAGGTCCGCGCTCAGCTGGTCCAACTGGTCGGCCTGGTAGTAATGAATGGCTGCAGCCGGATAGCCGTCTGCTTGCAGCTGATCCTTCAGGGACATCATCTGCTTACCAACCAAGTAAACCTCCTGAATCTTGGCCGGATCGATCCGCTCAGCCAAACTGGCGTGCAACCGGGCTGAGGCCTCACCGAGCTCCAGCATGTCACCCAGGACGGCAATCCGCCGCCCCTTGGCTGGCATCTCCGCCACCGTCTTCAGCACCTGCTTAGCGGCCGTCGGGTTGGAGTTGTAAACGTCGCTTAAGATCTGCTCGCCATTCTCACCGGCAACCCATTCTGCCCGGTTCTCAGTCAGCTCAACGTTGGCGAGTGCCTGCTTGATGTGGTCTGGTGTAATGTGGAGCAGACGCCCAACGGCCATAGCCGCCAGGGCGTTGTTGACGTTGTACTCGCCGACCATCGGAATCGTGAACTGCCGGTCTGGCCATTCATTCACCGTGAAGGTCAGCGAACGGGGCTGCTCCTCCACACTCGTGGCATAGAGGTCATCGTCCAGGTGCCGGCCGAAACGAACCAGCCGTTGTTCAAGCTGCGCGGCCCGCTCGTTCAGCAACGGCTCATCCCCGTTGTAAACCAGGGCACCATCTTCTTTCAGGCCATGGGTGATTTCCATCTTGGCGTCTGCGATCCGGTCACGGGTACCGAAGAACTCGATGTGAGCTTCACCAATCATTGTAATAACTGCAATGTCTGGTGATGCCAGCTTGCTTAGAAAGTCTAACTGGCCGAAACGGTCCATCCCCATCTCCACGACAACGGCCTCCGTATTGGCCTCCATGTTGAGCAGGGTAACCGGAACACCAATCTCGTTGTTGAAGTTAGCATGGGTCTTGGTAACGTTCAGTTGGGTACTCAGGATCGACGCAATCATGTCCTTAGTGGTCGTCTTACCATTACTACCCGTAACTGCTACCACCATCGGGTTAATCTTGTGCAGGTAGTACTTACTCAGCTGCTGTAAGGCCTTCAACGGATCGTCAACCACCAGCAGCGGGTGGTCATGATCCACAATCTCGTGATCATTGGCCCACAGCGATGCCCCAGCCCCATTGGCAAAGGCGCTGGCTACGAAACGGTGACCATCCTGAGCCCCCTGCAGTGGGACGAAGAGTGCGCCACGGTCCAGGTGACGGCTGTCAAAGGACACACTGGTCAGCTCAACGTCTTGCCATTGGTCAATATTGTTTTGCGCGTTAATTGCCTTGGCAATTTCCGCTAACTTCATTTTCATGAAAAAGCTACCTCTTCTTTTGATACTTTCGTCTAGCTAATTAATTATAGCACCCTCGCCCGACAAAGGCGATCAAAAGCCGGAGGTGTTATCGAATTGAAACACGAAACAGGGCCGGAGGAAAAACAGCAGTTTCTTCCCCGGCCCTTTCGCTAATTGCAAAAAGCTTTTTTAGCTTTAATCACATTTCTTCTAGTCGTTTGATCCGGTCGTCCAACGGCGGGTGAGTGTCAAACAGGTGGGCAAAGTGCCGGTGCTTGGCATTGCGTTCCGGATCGCTGATGTACAAAGCCGAACTGTTCGGATCGGCTGCCTGCATTGGTTGGGCGCTTTTGAGCTTCTCCAGGGCCGAAATCAGACCGTGGGGATTCCTGGTTAACTCGACCGAACCGGCATCAGCCAGATACTCTCGGTTCCGTGACAGGGCCAGCTGAGCGATCGTCGCTGCCAGCGGTGCCAGAATGATCAGCAGGATGGAGCCGAAGATCGCAAAGACCCCGCCGGGATTATCATCATCACGGTCGTCTCCCCGGCCGCCAAGCCACCAGAAGTTCCCGGCAAAGTTCACCAGGGCCGAAATGGCCGCTGACAAAGCCAAGGCGATCGTTTGCAAGCGGATATCATAGTTGCGCACGTGACTCATCTCGTGGCCCATTACCCCCTCCAGCTCTTCTCTGTTCATGATCTGAAGCAGGCCCGTGGTGGCCGCCACCGCAGCATGTTGCGGGTCATTCCCAGTCGCAAAGGCATTCGGGCTGGGGTCGTTGATAATGAAGACCCGGGGCATCGGCACCTGGGCCACCATCGCCATGTCCTCGACTACGTGCCAAAGTTCAGGGGCCTCGTCAGCCGAATGAATCTCGCGAGCATTATTCATATTCATCACTACATCCGTCGATTGACCGATCATCACGGACATGTAGATGATGGCAATCACCCCGGCGATGATAACTCCTGACACTGCGGAGCGCGAAAAAAGGTAGCCGATCGCCGCCCCGATCAGCGCGACCAGCAGGAAGAAGCCAAACATTACCAGGATGGTCTTGCGCTTGTTACGGGCAATCTGTTGGTATAACATCCGTAATCACACCCTAATCATCAAACGAAACGTTTGGAACACTCTTGGCCGTGTCAGGCACCTGCAGGTATTCCATCGCCGTAAAGTGATGGATCTTAGCGATGATATTGCTTGGGAAGCTCTGGATCTTGGCGTCGAGTGCCGCCACGGTGGAGTTATACAGTTGCCGCGAGTAGGAAATTTTATTTTCCGTATTGCTCAGCTCCTCCATCAGCTTTTGGTACTCAGCACTCGCCTTTAAGTCCGGGTAGTTCTCAGAAACCGCAAAGAGGCTCTTCAGGGTTCCGGACAATTCATTGGAAACTTCCATCTTCTTGGCACGGTCATCATCAGGAACACTAGCCAGGGCCGTCCGCAACTGGGTCACCTTCTCCAGGGTTGATGCTTCATACTTGCTGTAACCCTTGACGGTGGATACCAGGTTAGGGATCAGGTCGTTTCGCCGTTGCAGCTGGACATCAATCTGACTCCATGATTCCTGGGCGTGGACCCGGAGCTGGACCAGACTGTTGTAGAGTGCAATGTAGATTCCGACGATAATCGCGATAACCACAATCACGATAATTAATGTCATTTTCATTTCTCCTTCGCCAATTTGCTCTTATTTTACCAAATCACTAATTCAAAGGGAATAAATGAGCTCCCTGTTTAGCAAATACTTACAAATTCCGGTATGATAGTTATAGATAAAGTGAGGTGTAGACATATGAACGTTTTATTTGTCTGCCTTGGCAACATCTGTCGATCACCGATGGCCGAGGCAATGTTTAGGCAGCTGGTCGATTCCGCTGGCCTAACCGACCAGATCCACGTTGATTCTGCCGGAACCAGCGACTACGAAGAAGGAAACGGCCCACACCCCGGGGCCATAAAGATCATGCGCCAGCATAATCTGCCGACAACGGGACTCATCTCCCGGCCAATCACCAAACGGGATTTCGACCAAGCGGACTACATCATCTGCATGGATGACATGAATTTTGCTGACCTGCGCCGGATGGCTCCGGCAGACGATGTCAATAAGGTTCACCTGGCCAACGAACCGGTTCCTGGCAAGGAACACACGCCGATCGCCGACCCCTGGTACACCCACCGCTTTGAAGACACTTACCAGAGTTTAGCCACGGCCCTGCCGTACTGGCTTGCCATCATGAAGAAACAACTGACCGCATAATGAAAAGCCATCATCAAGTACTCCAAGAACGGAGATTGATGATGGCTTTTCATTATGATGCTCGGCCAGTCGTGTACTTGGTACTAAAGTTTTTCTGGACCTTTTGCGGTGCTTGGTTGAACGGTTCTGACTTAACGAAGTGTCCCCGGATCATGAGGCGGCGCGCCCCGGTCGCATCACAGGTGATCAGGGTAATGATCTTTTGAGTCGTATCATTGACCACCTGGACGTCCGTGGCATCGATGAACTTCCGCTGGTAAATCCGGTATTCGTAGACCCGGTTAAGGTCGGTGATGTAGACCATCTGGCCAACCTTGGCGTGGTAGTAGAGCGGTGAGAACAGGATCTTGCTACCGTTGGCCATGTTATGACCGGCCAAGGCATAGTTGCCCTGCCCCATCTGCATGTCTGAACGCATGGTCCCAGCGGCCAGGGCCAGGGTCGTGTTGCTGACCCCGTTGGCGATTGGGATCGTCATGTTGATGTCGGGAACAGTAATCTCCCCGATGATGTTGATCGGCTGCTTTTTGGCCCGGGCACGGGCGACTGTCTGGAAGTTCAGGTCCTTAACGTTGCTAAAATCATAAGTGGCCTTTTTCTGCTTGTCCCGCTTGATCGACTGCTTGGTGATGGTCGGCCGGTAGCTGCCGACCAGGTGTTCCTTGATCTGTTGGTTAAAAATCAGGCCCACCGAGATGATGAGCAACACAATGACGGCGACCCAACGGAGCCATCCTCGTGAACGGCGCTTTTCTTTCAAGTTTTCTCCTCCTCACGTTTACTGTCCCTTAGTATACACCCTGTTATCTAGTTGCCACCATTCTCGGCGTTACCCGGGGCAGGCTTGGGATCCGGAGTGCTATCCAGCAGGTAATGGCTGATTAGGTTAACGATCTGCTTGTTCTGCGGCAGGCTGGAGTGCTGAGCCTTGCTCCCGGTAACCGTCATAGTGGTGTAATGATCGACCTGCTTCTGGTAAATGTACTTGCCGGCCTCCACGCTCTGTTCGGGAACCAGGCCGTCGGAATCGTAGCTCTCCGTTCCCGCGACCGAATAGACGTCCAGGTTCTTGGGAATCTTTTTACGCCCACGAACCAAGTCATTAAACATCTGCGTGGGTTGCGAGATCGACGTTTCGGCAAAGTTATACGGCGTCCCTAGGGTCATCAACCGTTTAATGGTAATCTGCTCGGCGTACTGATGGTAATACTTTTCCAACCACAGGGTCCAGATCAGCCCCCCGTTGGAATGCCCGAAGGCCTTAAAGTTGTTAAAGTTGTACTTCTCGTCCAGCAACGCGAACGCCGCGTTGAACATCTTCGCCTGCTTCTTGATGTTCTGGTAGCCATCATGGTTATTCTCAAAGCCCACCACGATAATCGGTTCCTGGTCGCCCCGGTTGATCCAACCGGACGACTTGATCTTCCCGTTATTTTCAACCTCCAGCCGCAACAGACTGTGTTTCTTGTTGGTCTGCTTGTTCAACAATTCGACCAGCTGGTTGAACCGGTTCATCGTCGCCGAACTACCCGGGATCATGATTACCGGCGACATCCGGGAGTTGTGTTGGGCCGCCAAGTACGCATTGGCATCCTTCATCCAGAAGTAGGTTGGCAGGGCCAAAATCACCATGAGGGCGACCAGGGCCAGCAGGACCCGGCGGCTATGCTTAGTCACCTGTTTACTCAGTCTACGCATCATGATCACCACCTAGCGTAACCGTAGCCAGCTGGTCCTCAACCAGGAAATTCAACCGGACAAACGGCAGGTACAGGACAATATCCAGGAACAAGAGCAGCAGCGCAAAGACCAGGGTGCCCCAGTTCCCGTTGGTTGCCAAGAAACCGATCAACGGACCCGGCGTCCCCAGCAGGACCGGGTACGGCGTTGCCGGGATCAGGCCCAGGGCCGTCACCCCCGCCGCAATGGCAATGTTGACCAGTGGCAGCAGCATGAACGGTACCAGGAAGACGGGGTTCAAAATCACCGGTAGTCCCACCAGTGCACAATAGTCAAAGTTGAAGACCGTCGGCAATGCCGACCAGCGGGCCACCCGGTGCAGACTGGTGTTTCCGGGAAACAGAAGAATTGCCACGAGCAGGGCCAGTACTAGCCCGTCCCCACCAAAGTTGGCAAAAGAGTTATAGAGAGTACTGCTGAGGTACTTATAGGGCACATGCCAGGCACTACCGTGGGCCAGGGCATAGTTGAGATTGGCAACGTAGGCGGTGGTGTTCAGCGGAACCTTGTAACTGCTTGGGACCCCCAGGCCGAGCCAGTCCATCACCGCCAACGCCAGCGAGAGCAACAGGCTCGTCCAGCCATTTTGTGGGTTCTGGTTGATAGCCGCACTCAACGACGAGTAAGTCCGCGCGTAGACGTGATAAAAGCGGCCCGAGTTGATTGCCAGCGACACCAGCATTGCCAGCATGGTAGTGATCGTCAGCGGCCACAGGGAAGCGAACGCCTGGTGACGCATGTCTTGCCAGGTCATCACCTTATCCGACAGTTGTGCCGGGCCCCGCCAGCGGTAAAGCTGACCGACCCCGTACCCGATCACCAAGGCAATCAGTAGGCTCCGCCCGCCCAAAAGGACCAGGTGGAAGTTAATTGGCATCTGGGGATTGCGGCCATACCGGTAGGCAACCAGCAGGAGGGCAAATACCCCGGTAACCCCCGCCATCTGGGCATCTCGTCGGTAGAAGCGGGCCGTGTTGTATGCGCAAACGAAGCAGGCCAGAACCGCCAGTAAGTTGAAAAAGATTTGGGTAACACTGGTAAAAACGAACTGGAAGGTTCGCAGCCAGCTCAGCGGAAGCCAATCCCCAATCCCGAAGATATTGTAGAAAAAACCGTTGGCATCCAGAAAGCTCTTGACCACCAGCCGGGCCAGCGAGCCAATCAGGGTCACCGGGAACAGGGCCATCAGGGTATGGCGAACGGCCTGGATAAACGACCAGCGATTGAAACGAACAAGACTGTTAACAACTTTTGACTGCATTTGACCACCCGTTTTAGAGAAAATTCTTCTCACCGATTATACCGCTAACTGCAGCAAAACAAAAAAGCGTCCCGTAATTGCAGGACGCTTTGGCAAGTAATATGGTGATTACTTGAGACCGTACTTCTTGTTGAACTTGTCGACCGCACCATCGGCTTGGGTAAACTTTTGCTTACCAGTGTAGAATGGGTGTGAGTCTGAAGTAACTTCAACCCGGATCAGTGGGTATTCGTTGCCGTCTTCCCACTTGATCGTTTCCTTAGAAGTAGCAGTAGAACCAGAAATGAACTTGTAACCAGTAGATGAGTCTTCGAATACTACTGGATGGTAATCTGGATGAATTCCTTGTTTCATAATTTAATACGCTCCTTTTGCCATGAATCATTGCCTGAAACATAGATAATCAACCCTAACAGAATAACACGGATTGAATTTCTACGCAACCGCTTAGTCGATTTTTACTGATGAATCGTCCTCGATTGCCACATTAGCGTGCAGCCGGTTCAGCTTCCAGACGATCCGGTCATAACCCCGCAGGATGTTGCCGGCATTGTTGATCACAGTAGTGCCATCAGCCATCAATCCCGCAATGGTCAGGGCCGCTCCGGCACGGATCTCACCGGCCTCGACATTGGCCCCGTGCAGGTGGTCCGTGTGCTTAACGATGATTGTGCCATCGTGGGCTTCGATGTTCATCCCCATCTTTTGGAGTTCTGGGATGTGCTTAACCCGCTTCGGGTAAATGGTATCCACAATCGTGCTGTCCCCGTCGGCCAGTGAAAGCAACGGCGTCAACGGTTGCTGAAGGTCGGTGGCAAAGCCCGGGAATGGCAGGGTCTTGACGTGGATACCCTTAAGGTGGCCGACCTTTGGAACGTAGATCTTGTCACTGTCGATCTGCAGGTCAACCCCCATCTCGATCATCTTGCTGGTGAATGATTCCAGGTGCTCGGGAATCACGTTATGGATCATGATCCCATCACCAAGGGCGGCCGCTAATGACAGGTAGGTCCCCGTTTCGATTCGGTCGGCGATAATCGTGTGGGTATTCATCGACTGGAGGGTGTTAACACCGGTGATCCGAATCGTGCCGGTCCCAACGCCCCGCACCTTGGCCCCCATGTTGTTCAAGAAGGTCGCCAGGTCAATGATTTCCGGTTCGCGGGCAGCATTCTCAATGATAGTAGTTCCATCAGCCCGAACGGCAGCCAGAATGGCATTGATTGTCGCTCCCACGGATACCATATCCATGAAGATCCGAGCACCGTGGAGGCCATTCTTGGTGGCATCGAGGTGGACCGTCCCACCTTCTTCACTAACTTCAGCCCCCATCGCCTTGAAGGCTTTCAGGTGCTGGTCGATTGGCCGTGGTCCAATGTTGTCCCCGCCAGGGAAAGTCAGGGTTGCCCGGTGAAAACGGCCCAATAATGCCCCCATAAAGTAGTAAGATGCCCGCAAGCTCTTGATAGCCTTGCTTGGCAGTTCAGCTTCCACAATTTGGGTTGGGTCAATGTCTAAGACTCCGTGACTGAACTTAGACTTAACATTCATCGACTTTAAGATAATCATCAAATTGTGAACATCCAAGATATCCGGCACGGTATCAAATTGCACTGGCGTGTCGGCTAAGATTGCTGCTGGGATTAAGGCAACGGTGCTGTTCTTAGCACCGCCGATGGTGACTTCACCCGAAAGTCGGTTTCCTCCTTGAATGATCATTCTTTTCATTTCTGTGTTTCCTCGCTTAAAGATAGTTAATTTATTTTTTAGGTTTTTAATTTAGTTTAGTAAGTGATTATTTTAATTATAAAACAGTCAACTGTAATAATAATGAAATGTTCACTAAATTACAACCTTTTCTAAATAATCTTAAAGAAAATAAAAGCCCACTTTACTTTATTTTTAGTTCAGGTTCATGCGCAACCGTTTTCGCTTAGAACCATTATAATTTCCCGGGGAATGATCAAGGGCTGTGGTCAGTCAATGATTGGCCCCAGCCCTCGGTTTCATTTTATCGATGCTTTTAGATCTTTAAAAACGGTCTAATTATGCTTGGTGGTTGTCAACGGCCGCCTTGATGAATGCCTTGAAGAGGCCTTCTGGGTGGTTTGGCCGTGACTTGAATTCTGGGTGGTATTGTGCAGCCACGAAGAACTTCTTGTCAGGCAGTTCAACTACTTCGACCAGGTTCCGATCGGGGTTAATCCCGGAGACAACCAGACCGTGGTCTTCCATCTCTTGACGGTAAGCATTGTTGAATTCGTAACGGTGACGGTGACGTTCACTGATCATCGATTGATTGTCATATGCCGCCGCAGCAACCGTGCCAGCCTTCAGTTTGCATGGGTAAGCACCTAACCGTTGCGTCCCACCCATATCTTCAACGTCTTCCTGGTCGGCCATCAGGTCAATGATGTTGTGCTTAGTATTTGGATCAAACTCAGTAGAGTTGGCATCCTTGTAACCCAGGACATCCCGGGCAAATTCGATGCAGGCGGTCTGCATCCCCAGGCAGATTCCCAGGTACGGAACATCATTTTCACGAGCGTACTTGATCGCGGTGATCATCCCTTCAACACCCCGGTTACCGAAACCACCAGGAACCAGGATCCCATCGTAATCCTTTAGGGTATCAGCCACGTTCTCCTCATTGATGTGTTCAGCGTTGAAGTGGTCGATCTTGACCTTGGCATCGACTGGGTAGCCGGCGTGCCGCAGCGCTTCGTTGACGGAAATGTAAGCATCCTGCAGGTCAGTGTACTTACCAACCATGGCAATCTTAATCGTCTTCGTCAGACCGTTTTCAATGTGGTCGACCATGTTGGTCCATTCCCGCATGTCGGCAACTGGGACGTCCAGGCCGAAGTGGTCGACAACCAATTGGTCCATTCCCTGCTTTTGGAGGTTCAACGGAATCTCGTAAAGGGTGTTAACGTCCAGTGATTCGATTACGGCCTTCGGATCAACGTCACAGAAGAGGGCGATCTTCTTGCGCATTTCTTCCGTGATCGGCTTCTCTGTCCGCACTACCAGGATGTTTGGCTGAATCCCAAGACCGCGCAGTTCACGCACACTGTGTTGGGTTGGCTTGGTCTTCATCTCACCGGCAGCCCGCAGGTAAGGAACCAGGGTCGTGTGGATGTATAAGACGTTATCGGCGCCGACCTCTTCCTTCATCTGCCGGATGGCTTCCATGAATGGTTGGGATTCGATATCCCCAACGGTCCCCCCGATTTCCGTGATCACCACTTCGGCGTCCTTGCTCTCGCCGGCCCGCTTGATCTTATCCTTGATGGCGTTGGTGATGTGCGGGATCACTTGAACGGTCCGGCCGAGGTAGTCCCCCCGCCGTTCCTTCTTCAATACTTCGGAGTAGATCTTCCCCGTGGTGACGTTGGAATACTTGTTCAAATCATTGTCGATGAACCGTTCGTAGTGACCAAGGTCCAGGTCGGTTTCCGTTCCATCGTCAGTAACAAAGACTTCACCGTGTTGGTACGGGCTCATCGTCCCCGGGTCAACGTTGATGTACGGGTCAAACTTCTGAATGGCCACTTTCAAGCCCCGGTTTTTCAGTAGGCGACCAAGGGATGCGGCAACAATCCCTTTTCCTAGTGATGAAACAACCCCACCGGTTACAAAAATGTATTTCGTCATTGCTTTCTACTCCTTAATTAAGATATTTACGTGGGCTCAATAAATAAAAAAGCTCCCTATTTCAATTGAAACAGGGAGCTTTACTATTTACGAACGATTGGCCTGTAATACAGGCGCCCAAGAAAGATAATACAAGGTCCGCGATAAATAGTCAAGCACTCATCGCCAGATTTTATTCGTCGTCCTCGTCATCGTCTTCTTCGTCGTTTAATTCGGACAGCTGACCTTCGATACCATCGTCCAGATCGTCATCATCGTCACTGTAGTCATCGTTGTCAGCATCGTAATCGTCATCATCAGTGTTGTCATCGTCAGTGTCATCGAGATCCTCATCTTCAGGGTCATCGTTGTCGTAGTCGATCACATCATCGTCATCGTCAGAGTCTGCCAAGAAGGCGTTAACCTTACGACGCTTCTTCTTTGGCCGGTCCTCGTCGTCTTCGTTTTCACCAACCGTGGCTTCATCGATGGACTCGTATGGGTACCATGCCCGCAGACCCCAGGTATTGTCACCAAGGGAAATAAAACTGCCGTCAATATTCAAATCAGTATAGAATTGGGCAAGCCGTTCACGAATTTCCTCATCACTCTTACCCAAGTATTGCTGAACCTCGTTGGTTAAGTCAACAAACGCCATTGCCTCACCGTGATCAGCCAAAATAGCGTGTGCTACTTCAATCATTGAAAGCTCTGATTTGTCTTGGCCGTCAAAAACCTTTAAATCCAAATTGGTGCACATCCCTTCAAAAAGTCTAAACTACATCTTACAATATTAGGCCGTAAAATGCAATTCAATTTGGTAACTTCCAATTTCTTGATCTCCTGCCCGAAGCCGGTAGTGCAGCGATAAACGACCCGTGGCGGATTCTGGAGCCAATTTCTTATCCAGTTGGCTTGTCACCACCTGCAACTGCATTATCCCGTATTCCGTCCGGTAACGGGTGATGGTCGGCTGCGCTTGATCGAAGACTAGCCAGGTTTCCGTCGTTCCCCGCCGGCGGATGTGAACCTCACCGTCATCGAGGCGGAACTGAACCGGGGTAGCCTGGCCATTTTGGTGTTCCAGGTAGCGCAGGTAGTACTTGTCGTTTAAGACGATAAACTCACCAGTCTCTGTAAACTGAAACGTTTCCTGCTGACCGTCCTGTTCCATGGTCGTCTTCAAGCTGACCTTTACTGGTACTTTTTTCTTAATAACAATCCCTTCTTCCCTGAATACTAATATTTACCCATCATGTTTAGTATAATAGACTGTACATAATATTAAAGAAAAGAAGTAAGCCTATGCAAAATTTTACTCAGCAACACGTTGAATACTTCAATCAGCCGCTACTGCCAGCCAATAACCTGGCCTCGTTTGCCTACACCAACGCACTTTTGCGGTCAAGCGAACACATGACCGCACCCCTTTTGCACTTCTGGACCCTCCAGGATTCGGTCATCCTCGGGCTCAAAGACCAGCGCCTCCCGCACCTGGAAGAGGCCCTCGCATTTCTTCGCGATCGTCACCAGCATTACTTCATGCGCAATTCTGGGGGCTTGGCCGTCGTCAGCGACAGTGGGGTCCTTAACTTCTCACTCTTCTTCCCCTGGCACTTAGAAGATCACCAGTTGACGATCGATGAGGCGTACCAGCGAATGGAAGAAGTCGTCGCCGCGGCCTTTCCAGAGCTGACCATCGAGACCGGTGAAATCACCCATTCTTACTGTCCCGGCAGTTTTGATCTAAGCGTCAACCAACAGAAGATCGGCGGAATCTCCCAGCGGCGCAATGCGGCCGGGGTCGTCGTGATGCTCTACCTGAGCGTCTGCGGTGATCAATTATCCCGTGGCGAGCTCATCCGCGACTTCTACACTCGGGGCCTTCAGGACGTCGATAACAAGTGGCACTTCCCTGATATCTGGCCGACCGCAATGACGACACTGGCGGACCTGCTCCACCAGCCGCTTACCGTCGAACAGACCAAAGAGTGCCTGCTTGCCGTCTTTGCCGACCACGGGCAAGATGACTTCCACCAGCTTACCTGGTCCGGTTCGTTCATCAAACTGGCTAGCAATGAACTAACGGCTATGAATCGCCTACAGGAACGACTGAACAAGGGGTGATCCACGTGGAACAATTCGAACGCTTCAACGAAGAAAAGCTGCCCCGGGAGAAAGTCTTCAGGGACCCCATCCACGGGCAGATTATCGTCGATAACCAGATCATCATGGACCTGATCAACACCCCGGAATTCCAACGGCTCCGACGGGTCAAGCAGCTGGGGACCTCCTCGTTCACCTTTCACGGCGCTGAGCATTCCCGTTTTGGTCACTGCCTCGGGGTCTATGAGATTACCCGCCAAATGTGCAATAATTTCCAACGCAACTACCCCAGTAAACAGCCCGGTGACGGTCTCTGGGATGACCGGCAACGGCCCGTAGCCCTCTGCGCGGCCCTGTTGCACGACCTCGGTCACGGACCCTACTCGCACACCTTTGAACACATCTTTCACACCGATCACGAGCAGATCACCCGTCAGCTGATCACCAATCCAGAGACCAACATTAACCGAATTCTGCGACGGGTCTCCCCCGACTTTCCTCACCAGGTGGCCAGCGTGATCGACCATACCTACCCGAATAAGCAGGTCGTGCAGATGATCTCCAGCCAGGTCGACGCAGACCGAATGGACTACCTCCAGCGCGATTCCTACTACACCGGGACCAACTACGGTAAGTTCGACCTCGACCGCGTCCTTCACGTCATGCGGCCGGTCCAAAACGGGATCGCCTTTGAAATCTCAGGAATGCATGCCGTCGAGGACTACATCATCAGCCGGTTGCAGATGTACTTGCAGGTCTACTTCCACCCCGTTTCCCGCTCAATGGAGGTCATCTTAGACCACCTGCTGATGCGGGCCAAGCACATCTACGAACACCCCAATGAGTTCGAGCCCAGTTTCACCCCCTACATGCTGATGCCGTTTTTCAACAAGCACTTCACCCTCGACGACTACTTAGCGCTTGACGACGGAGTCTTAACCACCTACTTCAACCACTGGACTCACTCTAGCGACGACATCTTAAACGACCTGGCCAACCGTTTTCTCAACCGGCGGCCATTTAAGTCGGCAATCTACGACCAGCAGACGGCCGACCTGCTGCCAAACCTGCGCAAGCTCATCCGAACGGCCGGCTTTGATGAACGCTACTACACGGCCGTCAATGACAGCTTCAAGCTTCCCTATGACACCTATAACCCTAAGGCCTCCAAGCCGCAAACCCAGATCGAGCTGGTCCAGCCCAACGGCGAGTTCATCGAGCTGTCCCAGGTCAGCACCCTGGTTGCAAGCGTCTCGGGCCGGGAAGCCGGTGACCAGCGCTTCTTCTTTCCCAAGGAAATGCTCCAAGGACAGCAGAGCATCGAGGTCTTTGAACCAATCTACGAGAAATTCCAAAGTTATATTCAAAACAATCACATCATCAACCCCAAGGAGGAAAAATAATGGCAATCAAACTAGTTGCAATCGATATCGACGGTACCCTGATCAATGACCAGCAGCAGATCACCCCGCAGACGGTGGCCGCCCTCAAGAAGGCCAGCGCAGCCGGGGTGAAGGTCGTTCTCTGCACTGGACGGCCCATGACTGGGGTAGAAGCCTACCTTGAAGAACTCGGGGTAGCCGGCAAGGATGACGAGTACGTGATCAGTTTCAACGGCGGTCTGGCCCAATCGACCAGTGGCAACGTCATCGTCAATCACAGCATCTCCTTTGATGACTACGCCGACTGGGAAAACTACTGCTTAAAGCAAAAGGTCCACTCCCAGATCGAAACCCGCGATTACATTTACACCACTAACCAAAACCTTAGCAAGTACACCATTTACGAGTCGGGCCTGGTTAGCATGCCAGTCCGTTACCGCTCGCTGGACGAAATGTCTCGGCAACGCGACCATTACATCATCGCCAAGGCCATGATGGTCGATGAAAAGGACGTCATCGACACGGCATTAGCTAACCTCCCGCAAGACCTGCGCGACCGTTTTTCAATCGTGCGTAGCGAGGACTTCTACCTGGAATTCATGCACCCAAGCGCCAGCAAAGGCAAGACCCTAAAGACTTTAAGCGACCGGCTGGGAATCAAGCAGAACGAAGTAATGGCCCTAGGAAACGCCCAAAACGACAACTCAATGATCGAATTTGCCGGCATCGGGGTGGCCATGGGCAACTCGGTTCCAGAAACTTTGAAGATCGCTGACGTAACCGTTGCGGATAACAATCACGACGGGGTTGCCGAAGCGGTTAATAAGTACGTCTTTGGTGAAGACTAGTAAGATCACATCCTAAAACGAAATCGACGAGTGCAGAAGCTAGAATCTGTACTCGCCGATTTTTTAGTTTAACATTATTCGAATCGTTGGGGAGCGGTTGGAAAGGCCGCCATCAACTCCCGAAGGTGATGGCTGACCACCGTCCCCGAATGCAGATCGTGAAAATCATACCGTTGCTTAGCAAGGTCGATCACGGCCTGGTAGTGGGTATAGTTATGGGCATGCGCCGGGGTATTCGGCACCGTCACGCTTCTCAGGAAGGCCCACAGCGCGGTGGGGTCTTGCGGCGGCTGCTTCCACCGGCAAATAGCCGCCTTAGTGAAGCGTTCCACCGAATTGCCCCCGGTCGGCAACGGTTTGGCCGTCGTTGAAGCAGCCGTAATCAGTTGGGCAACACTCGCTGTCGTGGGCTGCCCCAGGTAGGTAGCTAATCGTGCGGACTGTTCATCCAATGACGGGGTGTTGGTGAAAACGGCCAGGGGATTGGCCCGGACCTGGAGCCGGTCACCCAGTGGCTCAATCACGTAGGTTCCAGTCGCATCCATCACCAGCCAGTGAAAGGGATAACGCTGGTGGTCATACCAACGCTCCTCAATCACTGTCACCTGATCGAGATCGGCGGCAAGCTCGCTGACCGTGGCGTGGCTGCCCAGGGCCCACATGATGAAGTCCTGGGGTGTCAGAGCGTGGGTGCCGGGCCGGACCACCACTGGATAATCAGCTGCGACCGGAAAGAAAAGCTCCGCGACTGCCATTCCCGTGTCGTTAACCCCGTCCCCGACCAGATAGTGGCCATCAACCACCCGCATTCCGCCGAGTAAGGCCCGCTGGTTGCGATACGTGGTAGTCGTATTTGCCGGTTGCCAACTATAACCCCGCGGCAGGTAAGTCAGGTGCCAGGGCGTGCGCGGAGGAAAGTCCATCGTCCGACCTAACAGCTGTTCTTGGTCAATTGTCATCACAGTACACATCGCATTGCCCCCCTAAAAAAGGACCCGGTACCTTACGATACCGGGTCCCATTGCTTATTCATCGATATGGTTATTGCAACTTGGTAACCGCGCCAGTCTGACTGTTGTACTGGTAGATTCCAATCATGCTGGCAACCGTGTTATCTTCGTTATTTTGCCGAACTTCAAACCGGTAAACATTGCCATTCTTCGCCGTTGGGATAATCTCATAGCCCTTGTTGCCGACAAAGCCCATCTTATTAGCAAACTGGGTAACCACTTGGTCGCTCGTCTGGCTATCGACCGTCGCATTAGCGGCCGTACTGCTACCTTGACTGCTACTGGAGCTAACCGCTGAACTAGCACTGCTGCGGCTAGTGCTGGTCGTCGAACTGCTACTGGAGCTGCTCTTCTTCGCACTCGTGATCTTATCCTGCAGGTCGGCATATGCATCCCGCATCGCCGGACTCGTCGACTTCAGGTTTTTCAGGTTGCCGGCCGCTTGATCATAGTCACCGTTGTCATAGGCTGACTTGGCATTGATGTAGTTCTGCAGGTCGGTGCTCAGCTTGTCGACCTGGCTGGAACGGTGATTGACCGTGTTCAGCTTGTCGTATGCACCTTGGTAGTCATGATTGCGGATTAGGCGGTTGGCAGAACGGTATGCTTTAGTCGATTCGTTTTCCGTAGAATGGACCTTAGAAGACGAACTGCTCGACGGCGAACTGGCCGTACTCTGCTGACCACAAGCCGCCAGCAGAAGGGAAACTGCTAAAGCAGTCGTCCCAACAATTGTCTTTTTCACTACCTTGTTCATAGTAAATCCTCCCCTAAACCAGATCTGGATAATTATATTCACTCTTATTATATCATGGATGGAACAGTCCGACTAAAAAACGACGTGATCGCGGTCAGCGTTCACGTCGCCTGTTATCTTACTTTTCTGCACTCTGGAAAACCCGCTTGAAGAGAGGGCTAACCGGCCGGTTTTCGTTGATCCGCTTGATGGCATCAGCAATCAGCGGTGCAACTGAAACCTGCTTAATCTTCTTGATCTGCTTTTCAGCCGGCAGCTGGATGGAATCCGTCACAACGACCTCCTTGATCGGTGACTTATCCAATCGTTCAATGGCTGGACCAGAGAGAACCGCGTGGGTACATGAAGCGTAAACTTCCTTGGCACCAGCGTCAATCAACGCCTGAGCACCAAGCGTGATGGTCCCGGCAGTGTCAATCATGTCATCAATCATGATGCACTTCTTACCCTTCACGTTCCCGATGATGTTCATGATCTGGGCAACGTTGGCACGGGGGCGACGCTTATCAATGATGGCAATTGGTGACTTTAAGAATTCGGCCAATGCCCGCGCACGAGTAACCCCACCGTGGTCTGGTGAGATAACGACAGCTTCGTCAGCTACCCCTTCACGGATAAAGTATTCCGCCAGCAGGGGTGCCCCCATCAAGTGGTCAACCGGAATGTCAAAGAATCCCTGGATTTGGGCCGCGTGCAGGTCAAGGGCAATCACCCGGTCCACCCCGGAGTTTTGGAGCATGTTGGCAACCAGCTTAGCCGTAATTGGTTCCCGGCTCCGGGCCTTCCGATCCTGCCGCGCATAACCATAGTATGGCATAACCACGTTAATGGTCTTGGCGCTGGCCCGCCGCAGGGCATCAACCATGATCAACAATTCCATCAGGTTATCGTTGACCGGCGCAGAGGTTGATTGGATGACGTAGACGTTGTCACCCCGCACACTTTCCTCAATGTTGATCTGAATTTCGCCATCACTAAACCGGTCGACGGATAACTTCCCCAGTTCGACGCCGACGTGTTCTGCAATCTTTTCAGCCAACGGACGGTTGGAATTTAACGCAAAGATTTTTAAATTAGAGTCAGAATAATGCTGTGTCATTAGATCCTCCGCAATTATAAAATAGCTACTGACGTACGGTTAGCTCATTAGTCAAAGATATGTTCTATCCTTTTCTATCATATAGAGCCGCCTGTTAAAAAGCAAGCAAAACCGGGATTACCACGGTAGCTTCTTAGCGTAATCCTTCTTGTTGACCTGGCGGGCCCGGGCGATCGCCATGTCGTATTGTTCGACACTGTCGGTAATCGTGGAACCGGCCGCAATGAAGGCATCCTTGGCGATGTTGACCGGGGCGACCAGGTTGCTGTTGCTGCCGATGAAGGCGTGGTCGCCGACGTTGGTGTGGTGCTTGTTGGTCCCGTCGTAGTTGACGAAGACCACCCCGCAGCCGACGTTGATGTTCTTACCCAGCGTCGCATTGCCGATGTAGGTCAGGTGGCCCACCTTGGTGCCTTCACCGATGTAGGCCTTCTTGACCTCACAGAAGTTACCAATATGGACGTTTTCACCGATCTCAGCCTCCGGACGCAGGTGGCTGTTTGGACCAATGTCACTGCCGTTATGCATCTCAGCGCCCTCCAGGGTCGAAGAAATAATCTTAACCCCGTCGTGGATCGTGGAGTCGATGATCCGGGAACCCGCACTGATGTAGCAATCATTGCCGATCACCGTCTTACCCTTCAAGACGACGTTGCCTTCCAGGACGGTATCCCGACCCAGCGTGACGTCGGCATCAATGTAGGTGGTAGCCGGGTCGATCATTGAGACCCCTTCTTGCATCCAGTGCTTGTTGATCCGGTCGCGCATTACCTTGTTGGCCCGGGCCAGGGCAACCCGATCGTTAACCCCCATCGACTCGTCGAAGTCATCCATCTTATAGGCCGTGACAATCTCGTCTTCGCCCTTCAGGATGCCGATCACGTCGGTCAGATAGTATTCGCCCTGGGCGTTGTTGTTATTGATCTTGTCCAGTGCTGCGAAGAGCTTCTTGTTGTCAAAGCAGTAAACCCCAGTGTTGATTTCCTTGATCGCCTGTTCCTGAACAGTGGCGTCCTTTTGTTCCACAATCCGTTCCACAATTCCAACATCGTTGCGGACAATCCGGCCATAGCCAGTCGGGTCTGGGGCAACAGAAGTCAGGATCGTGACGGCAGCGTGGCGCTGTTCGTGGTATTGGAATAGCTTCTCAAAGGTTTCTGCCTTAAACAGCGGGGTATCACCACTGACGATGATCGTCTCACCGTCGATGTCGCCCAGGATGTCCTTGGTCTGCATCACCGCGTGTCCCGTACCCAGCTGCTGCTTTTGCAGGACATAGCGGGTCCGGTGCCCAAGGCTTTCCTCAACGGTCTTGGCACCGAAGCCAACCACCGTGATGATGTTTTCGATGTGGGCCTTCTCAAGCTGCGTCAAGACGTGGTCCACCATCGTCTTACCACATACCTGGTGGAGGACCTTGTAGAGCTTGGACCGCATCCGGGTCCCCTTACCAGCTGCCAAAATAATTGCGTTACGTTTTGCCATCTTTTAATCTTTCTCCATTCCTAATCAAACACTGTTGTCATAAAGTTGCCGGGACGGGCCGTGATTGACTTCGTCTCACCGTCTTCAGCATCTACTTTAATTAACGAGGTGCAATTGTCAACCAGCCGCTTCCCGTTCGTGGCGTTTCCCTCTGCCAAGACGGTCATACCAACCAAGTTCGCGTCAAACTCCTTAATCAGGGAGTGCATCCCGTTGAGGGTGCCCCCACCCTTCATGAAGTCATCAACCACGACCACATTGGATCCCGCCGACAAGGTCCGCCGGGAGAGCTCCATCTTCTTGATCCGTTGAACTGAACCGGAGACATAGTTAACACTGACGGTTGGCCCTTCAGTAATGTGGGAACTGTTGCGGACAATCACAAACGGCTTGTTCATGTACATAGCCACACTCTGGGCGATTGGAATCCCCTTGGTTTCGACCGTCATGATCACATCTACGTCGGAATCGACGTACTGAGTGGCGATCAAGCGACCCACCTGTCGGAGAATATCCGGCCGGCCGATCAAATCAGACAGGTAAACATAGCCACCCGGGAGGAGACGGGAGTTATCATTGACCTCCGCGACCAGGTTGTCGATGGCCTGCTGAGCATTCTCCTTAGAGTAAAGCGGCGTCAGCACGGCACCGCCACTGGCACCGGGGATGGTCTCAAGACGTCCTTCTCCCCAGGTATGGAAGGTGTGCTTGACGATACTTAGGTCTTCACTGATCGAGGACTTGGCGGATCCGTAGCGTTCACTGAAGAACTTCAAGGATACCAGGGTGCGGGGATGTTCCATCAGGTAACGGGTCATATCTACCAAACGGTTACTTCGACGTACTTTCATCATTCTTCTCTGCCTTTCAAAAAGTATTAATTCTAATTAATTCTACCATAAAATGTTCGGATTTAGCTGAAATATTTGAAAAACATCGGCTCGTGGGTGGTGGAGTAAAAAAGCGCACTCCTAATGGCTAAGTACGGATAAGCATCGGCCCATTCTGTGCCGACGCTCGTCCTACCTTAGCTATGCGGAGCGCGCTAGTGTTTTTTCCAGCTTCCAAACTAATTAGACTCAACAAAGTAATTCTGATAGACCAGGGCCACCACGTAGATCACAACCTCGATCACCGCGATGAAGAAGCTAACCGGCCAGTTGGTCAAATAGCCCAACAAGAGCCCCAGCCAGGTCCCCAGCAGGGAGAAAAGGATCGCCAGGATGATCATCTTGCAGACCCCGTGAGTGAAGTACTTAGCACTGGCAGCCGGCAAGGTTAACAGGATGAAGATCAAAAGTGAACCCACGATCTGGGCAGCGACACTGACGCTCAAGGCCAGGAGGAGCAGGAAGATCACCGAAACCAGCGTCTCGTTGATCCCGGCCACCTGGGCACCAATCGAGTCGAAGGAACTGAACTTCAGCTTCCGGTAAATTGCCAGGGTAATCAATAATACCACCGCAGAAAGGGCGATCAGCTGGTGAACCTCATTAGCGCTGATCCCGACCACGCTCCCGAAGAGGATGCTGGTGGCGGAACTGGCAGTCTGGCTACTCAATGACAAGAAGAGAATTCCCAAACCGATGAAGAGAGCCGAGACGGCACTAATCACGGCTTCCCGCCGCGACTCCTTGATACTCATCTGACCGACCAGGACCGAGCTGAGCATGGTAAACAGGATCATCCCGTCTAAAGCTGGCCAGCCCGCAAACACCGCAAATGAGGCCCCGGCAAAGCCAATTTCAGAAAGGGTATGCGTCAAAAACGACAATTGCCGGGCCACTACAAACACCCCAATGACCCCACTGACCACCGCAATGAAGGTACTGGCGATAAAGGCATGCCGCATGAAAGATAGTGTTAACATTTAGTCCCCTCCTACTCTTGCAACGTGGGCAGTTCATTGATCGGCCCCTCGCTATAACTATTAGGCATCATGTGCAGGAAGCGGGTCCCATAATGGCGAGCCAGGTCCCAGTCATGAGTGATGAACATCACGCTTAAGCCATCCTGCTGAAAGCGAGTCACCAGGTCAAGCAGCTCGTACTTCATCTCATTGTCCAGGCTGGCAGTTGACTCATCGAGGATCAAGAGTTTAGGGGAGCGAAGCAGGGCCTGGGCCAGGTAGGCCCGTTGCTTTTCCCCACCAGAGGCTAACCCCAGGGGCCGGTCCGCGATGGCCGTCAGGTCCGTCATCCGGATCATCCGGTCGACCTTATCCCGTTCCTTCTTGCTCAGCCAGGGAAAACCCGTCTTCTTGACGTTTAGCGAGACGAAATCCCGGATTGAGAGCGGATATTCCGTGTCGATGTTGCGAAATTGCGGAACATAGCCGATCGCGCTGCGGGCGGGCACATCAATTTCACCGCTGTGGGGCTTGATCATTCCCAGCAGGGCCCGGACCAGAGTGGTTTTCCCCACCCCGTTTTCGCCGACCACCACCATGAAGTCACCCTCGTTCACCGTAAAGCTCAGGTCTGAAATGACCTGGTGGTTTCCATAGGCCACGTTAAGATCCTCTACTGATACAACTGCCATCCTATTCTCCTTCCTGCTGAATCCGAGCCAACTGCCGGTACTGGTTCAACATCCATTGAACATAACTGACCCCGTTTGGTTTAGTCTCGGTCACTTTCCACACCGGAACACCGTGTTGGTGAGCCAGCGTGACCATATTGTCGATGACCCGGTCACTCGATTGGCTGTTCTCAACAAAGAACGCAATCTGGTGGTTGACAATTGCCTGCTGGAGTTCTTGAATATCCTGCGGCGACGGGTCATTACCATCCTCAATTGCCTTCTCAAAGTGCGGGTCAATCACCCGGTATCCCAAGGCCTTCAACGCGTAATCGGCGACCGGCTCGCTGACCGCCACCGCGCGCTTGTTGCCCACGTTGGCCTTTATACTGGCGATCTCCTTATTAAGCGGTACCAGTGATCGGTGGTATTGACGGGCCCGGCGCTGGTAATAGGCCCGGTGTGCAGGGTCGATCTGGCTGTAGCGCTTGGCCAGCGTATCCGCCAGTTTCCCCATCGTTTGCGGGTCGTACCAGACGTGCTCATTGTCCCCAGAATGCTTCTTAGCCACCTGACTGCCGACATCGACGACGGTACAATCTTGGCTGCCCGATGACTGGGTCAGCTTAGTCAGCCAGTGATCATAGCCGAGGCCGTTTTGGATCACCACGTTGGCCTGGGCCATCTTCTGCGCCTGGGAAGTCCCCGGCTGGTAATCATGCGGATCAATAGAAGCGTTGTTGATCAGCGACGTCACCTGGCCATACTTACCAGCCACCTCCTGGGCAACCTCCCCATAAAAATCCAGGCTGGTGATCACCCGGATCGGCCGTTGCTCTTGGTGCATGGTGCGCCACGGAACCATTGATAACCCCAGGATCACCAGCAGGGCCGCTACCAGACCGCTAACCCCTAACCAATACTTGCTTTTCCTCACCAGTCGTTATCCTCCTTCTCTTTAAATAGTAATCATTACTATTTGCAACATGAACTATCTTACCGAAGATTAACTCAGTGTGCAAGCCTCCAATTGAAAAAGACTGCCAAAAGCTTTATGAGCAAAAAGCGGCTTCAAGCATTCGGCGGAAACGAACACTTGAAGCCGTTAGGTATATGGTAGCTGCGCACCACCGCAACCTTCAAATTTACAACATGGTAACGACATGCACATCTCGGCAAAAGCCCCGGATACTGTTTTGGATTCGCCGCGCCCGCGATTCAGTATGGCAAATGGCAAAAACCGTCGGCCCGGTACCGCTCATCTGCGCCACGTCCGCGCCGAGGCTGACCATCTTGTCCTTTAAGCGACGGATCTCCGGGTGACTCTGCATCGTCACCGGCTCCAAAACATTACCCATGTATTTGACGGCGTTTTTCCAATCCTGGGCCTTAAGACACGCGATCAAGCGTTTATTATCCAGGTGTTCCAGCTTCTCGTAGTTGATCTGACGAAGAATTTGCGGGGTGGAAACACTTGTCTGCTGCTTGGCAATCACTACCCAGTAGTGCGGATTGCCCGGCAGTAGCTCAATCTGCTCACCGTGGCCAGTCACGTGGGCTAGCCGACTGTAAACACAATACGGCACGTCTGAATCGATCGTCAGCGCTACCTTAGCCAATTCCTGCTGACTGAGGCCGAGCCGCCAGATCCGGTTCAGAGCGCGGAGAACTGCCGCCGCATCCGAGGAACCGCCGCCTAGGCCAGCTGCCACGGGAATGTTTTTCTTGATCCGGATGGTTACTCCTTCCCGGCAGTGAAAACGACTGCGGAGGATATGGGCAGCCTGGTAGGCCAGGTTCCGCTGATCATTGGGCAAGAAGCCGCTATCGGTGTAAACCTTGATTGTTACGGGCCGCGCATGAGTCTCTACGGTCACGTAATCGGCCAGGTCAGCCGAGGTCATCACCATGTCCCAGCGCGGGGACCCATCGAAATACCGCATGGGAGTATCAAGGCTCAGGTTAAGTTTTGCAGGGGCCTTTTCTGTAACAAGCATAGCGATCACCACTCCTTTCCGGAAAACATTTTAATTTGATTATACTAATGCTGGAGTAGTGCTGGCAAGTATTAGCGAAGGAGCCCTTATTCTGTCTAAAAAGCCCGCACCAAAGGACAAATTTGGTGCGGACTTAAGCTTATTTAATTAACATTTTCCCGGTCAGCCAAGTTCTTACAGAAGGTCGGCCGCGTGCAGGGCATTCGCCAGGGCGATGAACTGGTCAAGGGTCAGCCGTTCGGGCCGAATCTGCGGTGAGATGCCCAGCTGTCCCAGCACCTGGGCCATCTTATCCTTGGTGGCCGGCTGTTTACCAATGACGCCCTGAAGGTTATTCCAGAGGCTCTTGCGCCGGTGGGCAAAGCAGCCCCGGATGAAGCCGAAAAGCTTCTGCTTATCAAAGGGTTGAACCGCCAACGGCTGCTGGCGCGGCGTCAGGACAACAATTGCCGAATCAACGTTAGGCGACGGCACGAAGACCCGCCGGGAAACGTCAAAGGCAATCTTGGCGTCCATCTGATACTCAATCGCCAGCGTCAACGCCCCGTACTGCTTAGTGCCCGGTGCCGCCGTCAGACGTTGGGCAACCTCCTTTTGCATCATGACACAGATGGCCGCCCAGTCGACCGGACTAGCCAAAAGGTTCATCAGGATCGGACTGGTGATATAGTACGGCAAGTTAGCGACCACCTTCACCGGCTTAGTCGGGTCGGCAAACTGTTCCTGAATCAAGGCCGGCAAGTTGGCGTCCAAGACGTCCTGGTTAAGGACGGTGACGTTGTGATAGGGAGCAAGCACCTCGTTTAGAACCGGGATCAGGTCGGCGTCGATTTCTAGTGCCAGCACCTCCCCGGCAGCCTGGGCTAACTGCTCCGTCAGTGCCCCGATTCCGGGACCAATCTCGATTACGTTGTCGTCCTTGGTGATCTTGGCCGCAGTGACGATATTGTTGAGGACGTTCAGGTCCGTCAAGAAGTTTTGTCCAAAACTCTTCTTAGTGTGAATCCCGTACTTCTCCATGATCGCCCGGGTCCGGGTCCGACTGCCAATTTCTGGTGATTGCCTCATCACTCTTCCTCCTGCTTAATCTTTGCCAGTGCCTGCTTAAACTGCGCAGGCGTGATCTGAAACATGTTCAACCGGTGAGCCAGCTGCTTACCGTTGCCGTAACCAATTCCCAAGATAGCCCCCAGCCGTTCGCGCCGAACTCGGGCACGAGGGTTCCCCGTCAGTCCAGCTGCCTGCAAATCTTGGATGGTAAAGGGGCTAGCTGGCGGCTCGGTAGTCTGGGTATACAGGTGGGCCAGGGCCTGCCTAATCGTGGCCGGGGTGGCGTGTTCAACCCCCAGGCTACCATGGGCCTGCTCCGGTACTCCTTGGTCACGGCGAATGAAGGCGTGCTTCACTCCGGGAACGGCCGTGCTGATCATCTTCCGCAACCGTTCACCATTGAAGTCCGGATCAGTGAAAACGATCAGCCCACGACTGGCCTGTAGCTTCTTCAACCGGGCCAGGTCCGCTTGCGATAGTGCCGAGCCATTGGTCTCATAGGTGTCGGCATCGACTGCCTTATGAATCTGTTTGGTGTCATCCTTGCCTTCAACAACGATGACTTCTTTAATCTTGCTCATCATGCATCCCATCCTTGAGAAATAGTCGCACGGCATTGTGGTAGGTGTGGTAGGCGACCCGTTCGCTATCAACGTCCTTCAGTTCGGCGAGCGCATCCACCACAAACTTGGTGAAGGCGGGCTCGTTCTGCTTCCCCCGGTATGGCTTCGGGGTCAGGTATGGCGCGTCAGTCTCAACCATCATCCGATCCAGTGGGGTTGCCAGGGCTGCCGCGTGAACATCGGTAGCGTTCTTGAAGCTGACCACTCCGCTAAAGGAGATCGCCATCCCCAGTCCCATGAACTTATCCGCCCATTCAGGACTGCCGTTAAAGCTGTGCATGACCCCGCCAAATTCAGCGAGGTGGGCATTCTTCAGGATGGCGTAGGTGTCTTCCAGCGCATCCCGGCAGTGGATTGAGACGGGCAGTTGGAGGTCACGCGCCCACTGAAGCTGCTTTTCAAACAGGGCCCACTGCTGATCATGGGGCGAGTGCTGGTCATTGAAGTAATCCAGGCCAATCTCACCGACCCCCACCACCGTCGGATCCGTCAGCTGAGCCGTCAGGTGCTCCTCCTCGGTCGCGTTAAAAGTCGCCAAGTCCTCCGGGTGCCAGCCGATAATTGGGTGCAGGTTAGGGTAGCGATGCCCCAGTGCAATCGCCCGGTCGTTGAGCTGCCGGTTTGAACCAACGATGTTCATCGCCGTAACGCCGTAGTGGTCAGCCCGGGCAATGAAAGCCGGGACGTCATCGTAAAACGGCCCATCATTCAGGTGAGTGTGCGAGTCATAGACTTGACGCCATGCGTGCTTGCTCATAATTGCCTCGCTTTATTCAACGCCCATTCCTGGAACCAGGTCATCTGGTGCAATGACGACCTTAACATCCCCATCCTTTTCAGCGGAGAGCAGCATCCCCTGGCTGATTTCGCCACGCATCTTCCGTGGCTTCAAGTTGGCAACGATAATGACGTTCTTGCCGACCAAAACAGATGGGTCCGGGTACCACTTAGCAATTCCAGAAAGAATCTGCCGACCGTCTGCAGTCCCGTCATCCATGTGGAATTTGAGCAGCTTGTCAGCACCTTCAACATGGTCTGCCGCGGTGATCTTAGCCACTTTCAGTTCCACCTTGTCGAAGACATCAATCCGGATAGCCTTCTTGCCAGTACTTTCTTCCTTAGCCTGTTCTTGGGCCTTTTGCTTTGCTTCTTCCATTGCTTTGCGACCTTTCTTCTTTTCGTTCGTCGTCATCTTACCCTTGATGAACTCGACCTCTTCCTTGACGTCGCGCCGTGGGAAGATTGGGGTCCCCTTCTTGACAACCTGGGCCGTCTCCGGGAAGTCGTTGAAGCTCAGGTCACTCAAAGTGATTGGGTCCTCAGGAAGGCCAAGTTGCCGGCAGATTTCCTTTGGGGCATCTGGCATTACCGGTTGCAGCAGGGCCGCGATTACCCGCAGGCTCTTAGCCAGGTGGGTCATTACGTCGGAAAGTTCTTCCTTCTTGCTGTCGTCCTTAGCCAGTACCCATGGTTCGGTCTCGTCGATGTACTTGTTGGCCCGGGAAACCAGCTTCCAGATTGCGGCCAGAGCATCCGCAAAGTGGGTCTTGTCCATCAGGTCCTTGTATTCACTGATCACGTCGGCCGCGGTCTGCTCCAGGTCGGCGTCGTATGGTGTCGTAGCGCCATTTTCAGCGACCAGCTTGCCGTCCTGGTACTTGTTGATCATGGCAACGGTCCGGTTCAAGAGGTTTCCGAGGTCGTTAGCCAGGTCGTAGTTCACCTTGTCGACAAAGTCTTCCGGACTGAAGACCCCGTCGTTGCCAAACGGCATTGCCCGCAGCAGGTAGTAACGGGTCGCGTCAAGGCCGTAGCGGTCAACCAGGGTCTCTGGGTAGATCACGTTCCCCTTGGACTTGGACATCTTGCCGTCCTTCATCGTCAGCCAGCCGTGGCCGATGATGTGCTTTGGCAATGGCAAGCCGAGGGCGTGAAGCATGATTGGCCAGTAGATGGTGTGGAAACGAACGATTTCCTTCCCCACCATGTGGACGTCGGCTGGCCAGAACTTCTTGAAGAGACGGTCGTCATCGCTGCCGTAGCCAAGCGCCGTGATATAGTTGGACAAAGCATCGATCCAGACGTAGACCACGTGCTTAGGGTCGTTTGGCACCTTAACCCCCCAGTTGAAGGAGGTCCGGGTAACGGCCAGGTCTTCCAGGCCCGGCTTTAAGAAGTTGTTGACCATCTCGTTCATCCGGGTGTGGGGTTCGATGAAGTCCGGGTGTTCCTTGTAGTAGTCCATCAGCCAGTCCGCGTACTTGCTCATCTTGAAGAAGTAGGACTCTTCCTTGACCAGCTGAACCTCATGACCAGATGGGGCCTTCCCGCCGATTACCTTGCCGTTGTCGTCGCGGTAAACCTCGGCCAATTGACTCTCGGTGAAGTATTCCTCATCGTCCACGGAGTACCAGCCGGTGTATTCACCCTTGTAGATGTCGCCCTGGTCGACGAACTTCTGGAAGATCTTCTGGACGGCCTTTTCATGGTAGTCATCGGTCGTCCGGATGAACTTATCGTTGGTGATCTTTAATGTCTTCCATAGTTTCTTGATCCCAGCCGCCATTTGGTCAACGTATTCCTGCGGTTGCATACCGAGCTTGTCGGCCTTCTGTTCGATCTTCAGGCCGTGTTCATCGGTTCCGGTCAGAAAGAAGACGTCATAACCATTCAGACGCTTGAAGCGCGCTTCCGCGTCACAAGCAATGGTGGTGTAGGAGTTACCAATGTGCAGCTTACCAGATGGATAGTAAATTGGTGTCGTAATGTAATAAGTCGGTTTTTCAGTTGCCATATGAGGCCCCTCTCTCTAATTAATTTCTAAGATTAGTTTTACATTTTAGTATAGCATATTAGCCGCCCGGCAACAGGCTAAAACAGGTCGATCTGTTCAGGAGAGCGCGGTGCTAGACCAGTGAAATGAACGCCGAGCATCTTTTGCAGCTGGCGGGCATTCGGGGCGGCGTCTTTTCCCGAGTTGTTGTTGAAGATCACACAGAGTTCCTTGGGCTGTGGGGTCAGCGCATTGATCTGGTCGCAAAAATCCTGCAGCTCAGCGGAGGAATACTTATAAAGGGTCCGGGTCTTGCGCCAGCTCTTCCCCTGGTTGATCCACCCCTTGGTGTTTTGTCCGTGCAGGCGCATCATCACCAGGTCAGGGTTGGTCGTTGCAAGCACAAAGGGAACCGAGGTAACCGTCCCGTGAGGCTCGTCGGCGGCTACCAAGGTAAAGTGCAGTTCTTGACAGAAGGCCAATAAGGATTTCAATGTGCCCGGCCGATACCACGTTTGGTTGCGCAGCTCGATGGCCACCGGCAGCTTGCCCATCCAGAGGCGGACAAGGCGGAGGTATTCAATATCCTGCGGGGAGGCATCGAAGTAGGGCGGGAACTGAAAGAGAACCGTCTTGAGCTGACCAGTAGCCACGAGGGGCGCAATCGTCTTGCGGTAACGATTGAAGAGCTGTTCGAGCTCCCCCTTCTCTTGCCCCCGCTCGTGCAGGGTCATCCCCCGGTGGGCCTTTACAATGAACTGAAATTCATCCGGCACCGAAGCGAGCCAGTGCTGGATGGTGGTCACCTGGGGAAGGGCGTAGAAGAAGGTGTCCACCTCCACCGTTGGGAAGTGTTGGGCATATTCATTTAAGGTGACGGGCCGTTGCTCATTGTTGATCAGGGCCGGATGCTCACTCCAGGTGGTCAGGCCAATGGTTATCTTCATAATTCATCCCTCCATATTCGTTTCTATCCTAAGAGCTGGACGACCACATTGCAATTGAAAAGAAGAAAAGTCTCATCACTCTGCTTAGCAAATTCTTATTCACGGCAAAATAAATCTATATTCAGATATTGGCCGGTCATCAGCCCTCAAGCACCGCCTTTTATGCAGAGCTACCGGCGCAGCCACGCAGATTATGCAAAATTCCGCAGGACAATAATGAGAGCCTTTCTCAGACTGGCATTTTTGACTGTAAATGTCCTAACAAACATGCTATTTTACAGGTGAACAACAAGGAAAGGAGCGATCATAATGCTGCTAAACACTAAAGCAATTCGTAATGTTACCCGCTACTTCAAGAAGGATGGTCACCCAAATGGTTCAGTGGCATTACCATTCAAGGTGGATGGCAAGGTCGTCTTCTTTGAATAGTCAAGTGCCGACAGCTCCGCAATCCGCGGGGCTTTTTAATTTGACTAACAAAAAATCAGTGAAAACTGTTGACAAACGTCACCGCAGTATTCTAGAATACGAGTATCAATTTTGAAAGGAGCCGAACCCATGTCATTCATTAAATCTGCAATGTGTTGTCAACCTTCAAGTACATTCGGACAAACTGACATGAGTTCAGCTGGCCGTTTTCTTTGAGGTTGACTTTTTTTATCTCAAGGAACCCCGCTTAAAGTAGGTAAACGCCACCGATCATGTCTTGATCGGTGGCGTTTTTTTATATTCCAGAAGAAAGAGTGATTATTTATGAGTTTAAGTCGTGAAACAGTCTTGAAAGCCCTGCATAACGAGTCCGTTGACCAAGTTCCGGCATCGTTCTGGCGCCACTTTGCCGATAACGAGTTTACCAACGCCGCCACTACCCCCAGCGTCCTGACGACCAACCTGACTGGCCACCGCGATTACTACCAGGAAGTTGACGTCGACTTTGCCAAGACGATGCTCGATGGCTACTTCCCTTACCCATTCCATGGGGTGGCTGACCCTAAGAACATTACCGACCTCCATAATCTGCGGCCAATTGAAGACAACGATCCCTGGCTGACCGGCCAGGTAGCCCTGGCCAGCAAGCAGAAGCAGCTTGCCGGCGACCGGCCAACCTTTGTCACCATGTTCTCACCGCTGTTCCTCCTGAAGTGGGCCCTGATTGAACACTACCAAGAACCATTGCTGCTGGCCGACAAGCGTTTTGCCGACATGTACGAGCAGGATCCCCAACTGATCCTGCACGTCTTGAAGGTGATCAGTGACGACCAGAAGAAAGTCGCCCGGGCCCTGATGACCACTGGTATCGACGGCATCTACTACAGCACCCAAGAGATCCAAGACGAACGCACCAGCAACCCGAAGTTCTTTGAAGAGGTGATGGAACCAATCGACATCGACGTTCAAAACGCCATCAATGCCGTCTCCCCGCTCAACATCCTGCACATCTGCGGCTTTGACGGGGCCGACAATCACCTGGACTGGTTCGTCAACTACCCGCTCCAGGTGATCAACTGGGCCACTGAAACTGATGGCTACTCCCTGGCCGCGGGCAAGAAGCTTTTCGGCGACCGGCCGGTAATGGGCGGCCTGGACAACAGTACCAAGGGGATTCTCTATTCCGGTACCAAGCAGCAGATCCAGGACAAGGTTCACGAACTACTCAGCGAAGCCGGCAATCGCGGCGTCCTGCTCGGTGCCGACTGCACGGTGCCGCGCGACATTGACTACGACCACCTGCGTTGGGCAATCGAAGCCGCACATAACTAAAGGAGGAGTGAACTTGCTACTGAGACTACGACCACCTGCGTTGGGCAATCGAAGCCGCACATAACTAAAGGAGGAGTGAACTTGCTACTGACGGTTAAAGACTTACATAAATCATTCAATGACCGGGAGATCCTCAAGGGAATTGACTTCCACATCCAAAAGGGCGAGATCGTCGTCATGATTGGCCCATCCGGTTCCGGGAAGACCACCTTCCTGCGCAACCTCAACTTCTTAGAGCACGCCGATTCGGGAACAATGGACTTTGCCAATCACCGCATTGACCTGGCTAGCCCGGATAAGAAGGACGTGCAATGGGTGCGGCGCCACTCCGCAATGGTCTTTCAAAACTACAACCTCTTCAAAAACAAGACCGCGTTGCAAAACATCGCCGAGGGCCTGATTTATGCTCAAGGGATGAACAAGGAGCAGGCCAACGCCATCGCCAGCAAGGAACTGGCCAGTCTCGGTCTCAGCAAGCAGGCCAACCTTTATCCAGCCCAGCTCTCCGGTGGCCAGCAGCAGCGGATTGGGATTGCCCGGGCAACGGTGCTAAACCCCGAAATCATCCTCTTCGATGAACCAACCTCCGCCCTTGATCCCGAACTGGTCGGTTCCGTACTCGGTGATATGCGCAAGCTTGCCGAAGACGGCCAGACGATGATCATCGTCACCCACCAACTTGGCTTTGCCCGACAGGTGGCCGATCGAATCGTCTTCTTCGATGAAGGAAAGATCGTCGAGGAGGGCAGTCCTAAAGACCTGTTCGACCATCCCCAGAACCAGCGGACGGCCCAGTTCCTAACGGCCTTAAGCGACGCCAACTAAGGGAGGCGATTGGCATTGAACAATACTAAAATCCTAAGCGTGATCCTGCGGGGGCTGCCTAACACCCTCTACCTGTTGGTGCTCTCCTTTATCTTCGCAACCATCCTGGGAATCTTCTTGACCTGGCTGGACCTGCGCAAGAACCGGATCGCGACCGGGATCGCCCACGTCTACCTCGGGCTGATCCGGGGGACCCCACCACTATTGATGCTCTTGCTAGCGTATTACGGGCTGCCGGTCCTGCTGAAGGCCATCGGGATCAACATCGACGGCTGGACCCGGCTGACCTTCGGGGTGCTGGGGCTTTCGCTGGGTTGGAGCGCCTACCTGTCCGAGGCTTTCCGCAGCGCCTACCTATCCGTGGACCCCGGCCAGCTGGAGGCGGCTCGTTCCATCGGGTTGCCCGACCGCACCACCTTCTGGCAGATCCTGATCCCTCAGGCGGCCATTATCGCCCTGCCCAACATCGAAAACCTGGTCATCGGCCTGGTAAAGGCAACCTCCCTGGTCTATGTTCTAGGGCTTTACGACCTCTACAACGAGGCCGCCAACCTGTCCAACCAAACCGCCGGCATTCACCAACTCCGGATCTTTATCATTCTGGCGTTAACCTACTGGGTCATCGTCTTGGTCATCGAGGGAATCTTCCGGCTGATCAGAAATCGCTTCGCCGCTATCCGCGCTTAATCGAAAGGAGGAAGTACCCTTGTTTGACTTAAACTTTGCCCGCGAGTCATTCGGCCAGATCTTAGCGGCCGCCCCCCTCACCCTCCTGGTGGCGGTGGTAGCGACCCTGATCGGGCTGATCCTCGCCATCCTGGTCGCCATTGCCCGGGAGAAGAAGATTCCCGTCCTCTCCCAGGTGCTGGCAGTCCTGGTGTCCTTTATCCGGGGAACCCCCATCCTGGTCCAGCTCTACGTTGTCTACTACGGGCTGCCCCAACTGTTGGTCCTGATGAAAAGCTGGGGCTGGAACACCAATCCGGACGGTCTGCCTGCCATCGTTATTGCCTTTTCGGCATACGGGCTCAACGCGATGGCCAATCTCTCGGAGAGTATCCGGTCCGCCTATCATTCAGTGGACTACCGTCAGTACGAAGCTGGACTGGCCGTTGGAATGACCCCCGTTAGGACAATGACCCAGATCGTGGTCCCCCAATTGATCACCAACCTGATTCCCAATTTCACCAACATCTTCCTTGACCTGATCAAGGACACCGCGCTGATCTACAACATCGGCCTGGTTGAAATCATGGGGCAGGCCAACATCGTTTCTTCAATCGGGTTCAAGTACCTCGAGACCTACACCGATGCGCTCGTCATCTACATCATCATTTGCTGGATCTTTGCCAAGATCTTCCAACTGATCGAAGACCGTCTCCGTCAGCGCTACGCAATTAACTAAGTTTCAATAAGCGAGAAAGAGAAATGCTAATGAAATTATCCAAGATTTTCCAAACGGCTATCCTGACCTGACCAAGAAAAGACACCTTTTCCCTGGTGCCAAGAAGTCCTATAACGCTGAATTCAACAAATAATCATCTAATAACAAAGGAGAAAAAATCATGAAGTTATCCCAATTAATTACCCGTACCGCCTTGGCTGGCCTGACCATCCTCGGTCTCTCAACCGCAGCTGGTTCCGCCTCCGCCGCTACCACCGTCACCGTCGCTGCTCCTAACGGCAATTCGCCATACATCATCAACACCGACCACGGGGCCAGCGGTTACTACGGCGAATTAATCAAGCGGATCGACCGTGACCTGCCACAGTACAAGTTCAAGACCACCTTCACTTCCCAAAACGCGGTCTTTGCCGGTCTGCAATCTGGCAAGTACGACGTCGCCATGTCTAACTTCTGGTACAACAAGCAGCGGTTCAACAACTACTACCACACCCGGGCCAACGGATTAGACGACTTGCGGCTGGTTGAACGGAAAAACGGCAAGAAGGCCAACTCGCTTGCCGAAGTGGCCAAGAAGAAGATGACCGTCGTTCCGGTATCCACCAGCGATGCCCGTTACAGCCTGTTGGAAAACTACAACCAGCAACACCCAAATAACAAGCTCAACCTAAAAGGGATCGGTGACCAGACGACTGGGGACGCCCTGAAGCAGGTCGCCCAGGGCAAGTACGACGTAGCCGTTTACCCTTACGCCGCCTACAAGTCCGTCCAAACAACGTCTGCCGGCAAGAACCTGACGGCCTCCAAGTCAATCGGGCTGGAGAGCTCCTACTTCCTCCTTCACAAGAGTCCTGCTAACAAGAAGCTGACCCAGGCAATGAACAAGGAACTCAAGAAGCTCCACGATGACGGTTACTTGGAAAAGCTGACCAACAAGTACCTCTACGAAAATACTTTCAAGCTGCCGGGCGCCCAAAAGGAATTTAACGCGCACAACTAGGAAGCTGGGAAAAAGAAGCTGCCAAAGCATCTTGGCAATAAAAAAGCGGATCCGTCATGATCCGCTTTTTTTATATTCTGAATTAGACTTGCAACTCGTCGAAAAACTTGGTGGCGTCCGTCTGCACCATCGTGAACTCGCACGGCAGGTTCAGCTTCTGCTGGTTGATCGCTAAGACTTTGGCGTCACGGTTCCGGTACTCGAGCAGCCCGGCAAATGGGTAGACCTTCATCGAGGTCCCCACGATAACTACCAAGTCGACCGCCTGCATTGCCCGAACAGAATTCATGATGTCATCCTGCTTGATCCCCTCATCGTAGAGGACAATGTCCGGCCGCAGCGAACCGCCATCCTTGGCATGGAGCCGGCTCTTCAAGTAGTCGTCCACCGGGACCGTCTCGCCGCACTTCTCGCAGTAAACATGGTAAAGATTACCGTGGAAGTCAATTAAGTGAGTCGCCCCCGCTTCCTCATAAAGGTTGTCAATGTTTTGCGTGATCACCGTTGCCCGGTCCTGGTTCGTCAGGGCCGCCTGCTTCTTGTGGATCACGTTTGGCTTGGCATCCGGGAAGTAGAGGTTCTTCTTGCAAAATTCGTAGAAGCCCTCCGGATCACTGCTGAAGTAGCGGTGACTCAGGTAGTACTCGGCATTCTTATCCTGGGTGTAAAGCCCGTTGGCCGAGCGGAAATCTGGAATCCCCGAGGCGGTCGAAACGCCAGCCCCGGTCAAGAAGACGATCCGCTTGGCATCATCAAATAGTTGCTGAATTTGCGTGTCCATGGACTCACTTCCTTACAATGTATGGCACGCTATGGTCTTCCAAGAACTTCTTCACCGGCATGTCGTAGATTCGCTTGAAGTACTCCGCGCTATCCTTTTGCGGTGCCGGCAGGGTGAAGGAATTCTGCCGATCGCTCCGCCGCAAGCCAACATAGGCCCGCTGGGTCGTTCCCCGCTCCTTCATGTCAGAGTGGAAGATCTCAAAGACCTGGCGCATCTCAAGCCGAAGCTGCCGTTCACTCAGTACCGGCGAAACGGTCGTGTATTCATTGTTGTGCAGGGCCGGCAACCCCCACTGCTGCATCTGTTCGTCAAACAGGGAGTAGATCTTGATAATCGTCCGGCGCATGTCGAATGGCGACTTAATCGGCTTGGCAGTGATCTCGGCGTAAATCTTCTGGGCAGCTGCCAAGGCCTGCGGGTAGTTCTCCTGGAAGCGGTCCGCGAACTTGTCAAAGTGGTCGCCATAAAAGACCAGGGCATCGAGGATCGTCAGCAAGCGCAGGGTCCGCTCGTCATCGTCCTTGGCTCCCTCCTTGGTCAGGGTGTGTTCAACGCCCTTCCAATATTCTTCCTCGATCTGGTCATTAATCAGGCCGTGCTTACGCTGCTCGGCCACCACCACCCGGTGGATTGCCACGTTGTAGAGGTCCGTGGACATGATCATCATCTGTTCATCGAGTTCCTTGTCCCCAAGTGACAGCTGGAAGAAGATCTGCGGGAATCCCTTGAGTAGCATCAGCAGGTGCAAGAGTTCGTGAGAGGCAGTGTAGTTTGGCTCTGTCAGATCGGTCACAATGATAAAGAGACCGCCGGGTAAAGTCTTCTGGGTTGCCTGGTCATGCCGGACATAGCCGGACTTTTCCCCATGGAATTGGACAAAGACCGTGCCATCTGGGTAGAGGGAATTGATCTCATCCAGCAGGGCCTGGTTCGTTTCATTTAACTTGATTTCTTCTTCACTCATTTTTTGTCCTTTCTAATCTTAGCTAGTATCAGCCGCGCCGTTTCCTGGTCAACGTGGGCACACTGAGCTAACTGGGCAGCCACCAACGGAACCTCCGCTGGCTCGGCCCCGACGCTCACCGCCAGTGACCGGTACTGAAGCTTCATGTGTCCGGCCTGAATCCCTGTCGTTGCCAGGGCGCGCAGGGCAGCCAGATTTTGGGCCAACCCTAGGCTCGCCGTGACCGCCGCCAGCTCCTCCGCGGTCTTAATCTTGCTAATCTGATAATTAAGTTTTGTCAGCTTGTTCAGGCCGATCGAGCCGCCGACCACGCCCACCGGCAGGGGCAGGGTCAGTTCGCCGTGCAGCTTGCCATTGACAACCTGCCAAGTGCTGAGCCCACGGTATTGACCGCTCCGGGCAGCATAAGCATGAGCCCCGCTCTCGATTGCCCGCCAATCGTTGCCGCTGGCAATCATCACGGCATCGATTCCGTTCATGATCCCCTTGTTATGAGTGGCAGCCCGGAACGGGTCTACCTGGGCGAGGTCGCTGAGTTTGGCAATCCGCTGGGCAACCTGGGCCCCCGTCTGCTCTTGGGTAGCCAGCTTAGCAAAGTCAACGTCACAACTGACCGTCTGCAGGCTGTTGGTGGCCAGGTTGCTCAAAATGGCCACCAGGACGTGGTAGCCCTGCCTGCTCAGCTCGCGGCCAACTGCCTCGGCCATCGTGTTAACGCTGTTGGCGCCCATCGCCTGGCAAACGTTGATCCCCAGGTCGACACTGATAAAGTCGCCAGGGGTCCGGACTGTCATTGACTGGGCGCCCCCGCCGCGGCGTTGCATCGACGGGTGGGCCGCATTGGCTACGGCCAGCAGGTGGTCGCGCTGGGTGGTCAGCTTTTCGACCGTCGCGATTACGTCATCAACATCGGTCAGTACCACCTGGCCGACCAGTTCACGGTGTTGGTGCGGCGCGGTGAAGCCGCCACTAGCCTGGACCCGCTTGGCACCGT
>NZ_JBJEEM010000006.1:47642-76859 GCF_051873075.1 Limosilactobacillus sp.
CGGTGTTGGTGCGGCGCGGTGAAGCCGCCACTAGCCTGGACCCGCTTGGCACCGTTGCTGGCAGCGGCGATCACCGAGGGCTCCTCTACTACCATGGGAACGACGTACTCCTGCTCATTGACGGTGAGGTTCAGCCCCACCCCTTCCGGCAGGGAGTAGTCGGTCAAATAGTTTTCCACCAGCTCATTGCCTAACGTGGTCGCGTGATCGGCCAGGGCCGAAGTCACCGTTTGCGGAAGATGCAAAGCTTGGGCCAGCCGTTCCCGCCGCGCCTGTGGGTCGATTCTATAAAAGCCGTGTTGCCAATCGCTCATTGTGGTCGCTTCCTTTGGTTAACGTATTCGGTGATGATCCCCTCCCGAACACCGCTCTCCGAGAAGATCACCCGACCATCACTGTTGCGCTGGAGCAGGCTAACCAGGGGCAGCATCCCCCCGATAATGATATCCGCCCGTTCCGGCTCGAGACCCGGCATCCGTTTACGCTGGGCCAGGTTGCGGTTCAACAGTTCCCGGTAGGTGGCAAATACCACCCGCGAGGAAAGCTGATAGCCGTGGATAGAACGTTGCCGACGGTGACGGTGGTGGTAGGACCAGGTCATCCGGGCCAGGGTACGGTTAGCCCCGCCTAGCAGGACAATCGGGACCCGGGTTGCATACCGCAGCCAGGGAATCTTGGTCAACCGTTCATTCATCGCCACTTGGGCCCGGAAAAGGTCGGCGGACCGCACGTAACCGTTGAGGTGGAACTGCTCCGACAGGGTCACGGCGCCAACCGGGATTGAGATCATGTCCCGCGCCCGCCGCTGCTGGACCAGCACTAATTCACAACTTGCACCACCGACATCCAGAATCAAACAGTGGTTCAACTTCATCGTCCGGATCACGCCCAGGTAGTCGTAGTAGGCTTCCTTCTTGCCCGAAAGCACCTGGAGACGGATACCGACTTCTTTTTGGACCCGGTTGAGGAACTCCTGCCGGTTCCGGGCTTGGCGGACGGCCGCCGTCGTAATCGCCCGCACCTGCGTATGAGGCATCCCCTCATAGATCTGCTTGAAACGTTTCAGAGCGGCAATGGTCCGGTTCATGGCATCTTCTTGCAGCATCTTTTCCCGGCCCATTCCCTCTGACAGGCGGGTATTCTCCTTGACCCGCTTAATTTCACGAAAACGGCCATCTGGAGCGATTTCGGTGATCGCCATCCGGGCCGAGTTAGAGCCGAGGTCAACAATCGCGAGGTTTTCCACTATTTTCACCTCCGCTTTTTATCTTTATTTTTCTTAGAAAACATCCTCTTTATGTTACCATGTTCCGCGCTGTGAAACACTAATAACTGCCTGCCAGGAAAAAAATTTCTTACATTATAAAAGGGCCGCCCACAGCAGGTAATCACCGTGAACAGTCCTCATTTTAATTTCTTCAATTATAATTAGCCAAAGTAGTTGATACCAATGGCGTCCCGAACTTCCTTCAAGGTCTGGTTAGCCACCTCATTGGCCTTGGCTGAGCCTTCAATCAGCACTTGGTCAACGTAGTCTAGGTTGGCCGCGTATTCCTCACGCCGCTTCCGGATTGGTTCCAAGACGGCTTGGAGGACATCGTTTAAGTGCCGCTTGATCTTGACGTCACCGAGCCCCCCCGCTTGGTATTGTTCCTTCAGTTCAGCCACGTGTTCCTTATCTGGGTCAAAGATGTCCAGGTAGGTGAAGACCGTGTTGCCTTCGACATGGCCGGGGTCGCTGACTTTGATGTGGGTCGGGTCGGTGTACATGGACATGACCTTCTTCTGGATGGTGTCCGCATCATCGGACAGGTAGATGCAGTTGCCAAGCGACTTGCTCATCTTGGCATTGCCATCAAGGCCAGGGATCCGGCCCTCACCCTTTGGCGGGAAGACCCCTTCTGGTTCTACCAGGATATCTTGCTGGTAGATCCGGTTGAAGGTCCGGACGATCTCTCTGGTCTGTTCCAGCATTGGCTCCTGGTCATCACCAACCGGCACGGTGTCGGCCTTGAAGGCGGTGATATCGGCCGCCTGACTGACCGGATAGATAAAGAAGCCAGCAGGAACACTCTCACCGAACTTCTTCTGCTTGATTTCCGTCTTAACAGTTGGGTTCCGCTTCAAGCGGGAAACCGTGACCAGGTTCAAGTAGTGCATCGTCAGCTCACTCAGGGCTGGAATCTGCGATTGAACCAGGATCGTGGACTTCTTCGGGTCAATGCCCACGGCCAGATAGTCCAGGGCCACCTGGTGCAGGCTGTGCCGAATCTTCTCCGGGTCCCGGGCGTTATCGGTCAGGGCCTGCTGGTCGGCGATCATGATGTAGGTATCGTACTTGCCGGTATTCTGCAAGGCCACCCGGTTCTTGAGGGAACCAACGTAGTGCCCAATGTGGAGTTTCCCCGTTGGTCGGTCACCAGTTAAGATTACGTGTTTCTTTTCCGTCATAATTAATTCCTCCTTAAAGCTAAAAGCGCCCCATTAGCCATTGACTAATAGGACGCTTGCGCGCGGTGCCACCTAAATTGCAAAATTAATTTGCCACTCAAACAACGTATTAAGTTGTAACCACTTCGCGCTTTGGGAACCTTCACACCAACCGTTCCTCGCTGTCCTCACGCTACTGAATATGCTTATATTTTAAGCCCTTTTATGGTTAAAAGGCAAGTCCTCCCCGTTTGCCATTTGCAAACAGTTGTTCGATAACAGAAATTCCAGTATAATAACAACAGCAAATGTATAGACACTATCGAAAGGAGGACCCGTCGTGGCTACTTACCTGGCAATTGACCTCAAATCGTTTTACGCCTCCGCTGAGTGTGCCGATATGGGTTATGACCCGTTGAACACTAACCTGGTGGTCGCCGATGCCAGCCGGACCAGTAAGACCATCTGTCTGGCGGTCTCCCCCGCCCTCAAGAAGTTTGGCCTGCCCGGTCGGCCCCGGTTATTCGAGGTCGAGCAACGAGTCCGCGAACTCAACGAACAGCGGGCCCAGCAGGCAAGCGACCACCGGCTGGCCGCCTGGGGATCAATCTACCGGGACGAACTCCTCAGGTCCCCCAGTCTTAAGATCGAATACAAGGTGGTTGCGCCCCGGATGGCCTTCTACTTGCAGCGCAGTGCCAAGGTTTATGAGATCTACCTCCGCTACCTGCCACCAGCCAAGATCCACCCCTACTCCATCGACGAGGTCATGATGGACGTCACCGACTACCTGGCTACCCACCACACGACCGCCCACGACCTAGCCAAGGAAATCATCCAGGTGATCCAGGCCGAAACCATGATCACGGCCACGGCCGGAATTGGTGACAACCTCTACCTCGCCAAGGTTGCTATGGACATCGTGGCGAAGCGGATTCCCGCCGACAAAGACGGGGTCCGGATCGCCACGATGGATGAGCAGAAATACCGCCGCTTCCTCTGGGCCCACCAGCCGATTACCGACTTCTGGCGGGTCGGCCGTGGCTATGCCAAACGCCTGGCCAAGCTCAATCTGTACACGATGGGCGATATTGCCCGCTGCTCGCTGGGTACCTTGTCCGATCCCCAAAACGAGGAGACCCTCTACCGGGAGTTCGGTAAAAACGCCGAACTGTTAATCGATCATGCCTGGGGGTTTGAATCGGCCACCATCGACGACATCAAGCACTACCATTCTGACGATCACGGCCTCTACTCCAGCATCGTTCTCCCCCGGCCCTACACCTACCAGGAGAATCGGATCGTTATCCGGGAGATGGTCGACATGCTCTGCTTGCAGATGGTTAAGCGGGACATGGTGGCCGACGAATTCTCGCTGACCGTTGACTACGATGCTCAAAACCTGCAGGGGGTCCACGACTATCACGGTGCCGTTAGCAAGGATTTCTACGGCCGGGATGTTCCCCACCCCGAGCACCAGAAGATCAGCTTCAAGGTGCCGACCGCCTCGCCAAGCGAACTGATTGCCCACTTTCTTTCCGCTTACGACCAATCCTTCCACCACCAGCTCACCGCCCGCCGGGTTACCGTGACAGCCAACCACCTAATCAACCGGCACCAGGCTCAGGAAAGGACGTACACTGAGCAACTGGACCTCTTTAGCGACCCTAAACAAGCGGTGCAGGCCGCCCAGGAAAAACAGGCCCAGCGCGACCAGGATTACAAGCTGCAGAAGCTGATCCTGAAGATGCAGAAAGACTTTGGCAAGAACGCCATCATCCGGGCCGCGGACCTCAAGGATGGCGCCGTTGCCAAGAAACGCAACAAGGAGATTGGAGGCCATAAGGCATGATCGATAAGAAACAATGGCAGGCCGAGCAGGCCCAATTCAACGACACGAGCCGTTACAACGACATCATGAATGTACCCCGGCACGTCTCACGGGCTCACCTGCCGATGACCAAGCGTGACCGGGCCGGGCAGTTTGCTCCCTTTGCCGCCCTCACCGGCTACCGAGAACTACTTGATAAGATCGCCCAACGCTACGCCAATAAAAAGTACCCGACCGGAAAAGAAGAACAGGTAATCTTTGATTTCTTCCACCACCTGCCGTCAACTGATGGGGTGGCGCTAGCACTCACCTACTTCAATGGGGAGAGCGGCTACTACGACCACTATCAGGGGACGCTAACCCGGGTAGACTGGGCCCAACAGGTCGCCCATTTCGAAGATGGCCGCCAGATTCCGCTCCTAAACATTCGGGCCGTCACCCGAAAGGAGGAAAAAAATGGCGAAGGATAACGAGATCAAGGCCGCAATCAAAAAGGGCAACCAAATCATCACCGACTTTCAGCAGCACTCATCGGGCCGGTTAAACCTCTGGACATCGATCGTCACGCTCAATCGCAACTACATCATCACTGTTGAGGCCCAAAAGCGGGTCGGGACCGGAATCACGACCGCCATCGTCTGCCACCTCCCCTTCGACCAGTACAGCGTGGACGACTACCTAGCAATTCTGATGGGCCTGCAGCAGGAGTGGGACATTCCGGTCCTCTGTCACGCCTTCTCCCGGCGGCGGTTAGCCAACCTGCGCCACCAGTACGGCAGCCGGATCATCCGTGACGATATTGTCCGGCGGTACAGGTAGCACTTCTAACACCCCCCCAAAAAAATTGCATTAAAAATCCCCCAACCTGGGCAACCGGATTGGGGGATTTTAATATAGTTTAGTTTAAGTTAGGCTTCCTTGACCACGAAGAGGCGGCTGCTGAAGTCGGACGGATCCTTCTCCGGCTTCGTCCGGTCCATGATCCGTGGAACAAAGTAACCGACGTTCATCAACTCGGCACCAGAGAACTTCTCCTGACCGTCGTTAACCGTGTAGGTCTTCTCAGGATCCAAGCCCGCGAAGTAGACCCGGATGTAGGCCGGGTTGGCCCCGTTGAGGATCTGGAAGCGGGCCGCGATAGCAGCGCTCCGGTCTTCATTGACGACCTGCCAACCGTAGACGTTGTCGCTGGTGGTGTCCGGATTCTCCAGACGGTAGAACTTCCCGAACTGGAAGAGGTGCCGGTACTGCTTGTAGAAAGCAACCTGCTTCTTGATCGTTGCCAACTGGTCTTCCGGCAGCTTCGTGATGTCCAGCTCATAGCCAAAGTCACCGAAGTAAGCAACGGCGGCCCGGGTATCAAGGGAGGTCAGCCGGCCGACCTGGTCGTTTGGCACCGCGGAGACATGGGCACCCCACATCGACTGAGTGTAGCCATAAGAGGTCCCGTCCTGAATCTTGATCCGCTCAACAGCGTCGGTGTCATCACTGCACCATGCCTGTGGTGCGTAGTACATCATCCCGAGGTCGAAGCGGCCACCACCGGAGGCACAGGATTCAAATAAGACATTCGGGAAGGCCTTCGTCAACCGGGCATACAGCTGGTAGACACCCAGGATGTAGCGGTGGGCAAACTCCAGCTGCTGGTCAGCCCGCAATTGGTTCCCGTACATCTCAGTAATATTCCGGTTCATGTCCCACTTGATGTAGTCCAGCTTAGTCTTCTCGATGATAGCGCTGATATGATCAACCAGGTAATCCACCACCTCGCTGCGGGTCATGTCGAGGACAAACTGGTTCCGGGCTGGCGTACTCTGCCGTCCCGGAGTCGCGATCATCCATTCCGGATGGGATTCATAGAGCTTGCTGTCCAGGGAAATCATCTCGGGTTCAAACCAGAGTCCGAACTTCATCCCCTTGGCATGGACTGCGTTGGCAAAACCGTCGATCCCGTTGGCAAACTTCTTCTCGTCCACGAACCAGTCTCCCAGGCTGGACTTATCATCATCACGGTGGCCAAACCAGCCATCGTCTAAGACGAACATCTCAATTCCCAGCTCATGGGCCTTATCAACGATTGGCATCAGCTTTTGCTCGTTGAAGTCCATGAAGGTGGCCTCCCAGTTGTTGATCAGCACCGGCCGTTCTTCGTGGGCAAAGTGCGGGTTAATCAGGTGGTCCCGGTAGAAGTCGCCGAGTTGCTGGCTTAGCTGGTTCAACCCATCTCCGGTGTATGACATCACAGCTTCCGGCGTCTGGAAGCTTTCACCATCGTCCAGGTGCCAGGCGAATTCGTCCGGGTTGATCCCGACCAGGACCCGGGTAGCATCGAACTGGTCAACCTCGACGGAATCAAGGAAGTTTCCGGAGTAGATCAGGTTGAAGCCGATTGCGGCCCCCTGGTTGTTATCGGTGTGCGGCCGTGCCAGGATGAAGAACGGGTTCTGCTGGTGGCTGGAGGCATCCCGCAGACTGCTGATGCTCTGGACACCGGAACGCAGATGGGTCCGGATGAGGTGGCGTTCCCGGGCCCAGGAGCCAGAGAATTGGAGCAGGTCGTAGTCGCTGTCCGGCAGGTCAAGCTGGGTGCTCAATGCCCGATTCAAGGTGATCGGTTCGCCATGGTTGGTGTAGGTGGCGCTCCGGACGATCACGTCTTCGTCTTCAAAGACCGTGTAGTGCAGCTCCAAGCGCACGTTGGCCAGTTCGTCCTTGAACTTCACCGTCAGGGTCTGGGCATCGTCACCCTGATCGTCAAAGCTGGATGGCAAGTCGGTCAAGCGCTTCTTGCCGTCTTCGATCTGGTAGCCCTGGTAGGTAAACTCCGAGGTCCGGGAACCGTTCAAGTAGGTGATCTGGTAGGCCGGGTAGCGATAATCCCCCTTGCCCAGACCGGCATACTCCTGCTTGATCAGTTCCAGTTGGAAGTCACTCTGGTCAACGGTCAGGGTGTTGGTGCAGTCGTGCTCCTCTCTGCTGGCCAGGTTAGCGTAGTCGTCCTTAACTGGGATCCGCGGCCCGTAGTAAAGTTGGCCGGCGTTGCCGTTTTCCAGGATCTTAAAAATGTAGCTGGTCTTAGCAGTCTGTAAGTGAAAAAGCTTGTGCTCTTCGTTGACATGAATACTCATTATTATCCCCCTTAAATAAACAAAGAGACGCCAGATAGCGCCTCAAAATGAAAATAATTATTCTGAATGGATTGGCGCCAACCATTCACTAATACCTTAGTCTGGTTGGGTAAATTCAAATTCTGGGAACCAGATCTTGATTTCACGAGCAGCACTAGCCGGTTCATCAGAAGTGTGAACAATGTTCCGCAGGTTGCCGTCTGGCCATTCACGACCGTAGTCCCCACGAATAGTTCCCCATTCGGCTTCGACCGGGTTGGTAGCACCGGCCATGTTGTGAATGGCCTTGATAACGTTGGTACCAGAAACAACGATCCCCACAATTGGACCTTCCGTCATGTATTCAAGCAATTCTGGGAAGAATGGCTTGTCAACCTTATCAGCGTAGTGCTGACGCAGCAATTCTTCGGTTGGCTGGATCATCTTCAGGGCTTCGATCTTGTAACCCTTCCGTTCAATCCGCGTGATGATTTCACCAATGTGTCGGGTCTTGACACCGTCAGGCTTTACTAAAACTAATGTGTATTCGTCTTTAACCATAACGAACGTCTCCTTTTCAAATCACTACCATAAGATTATCATATCTCAATTAGTTGTGAAAGCACTTTCAGCTACTTTATTTAACAATTTCGTGCTCAATTATCAAGTTCTGACAGGCCTTAGCGTTCAAAACCGGGCTAACTGGCCCATTACTCAGAAGGGTGAACTGGTGCATGGCCCGGGAAGCCATCGTATAGACCATGCCGACCGCATCAACATTTTCCAGGTTAGCCGCCGACACATCGTAGGCGAGGACGGCGTCAAACTCAAGCCCCTTGGCTAGGTAGATCGGCAGGACCAAAATTCCCGTTGGCAACGCGCTGTCCTCCTCACTAAGCAGGTGCAGGTCGGTCAGCTTCTGCCGGTGCAGGGTTTGGTAGACGTCCCGGGCCTGCTGGCGGTTCTTGGTCAGGACGGCCACCGTCTCGTTGTCCTGGTGCAGCTTAGCCACCTCATCAATCAAGGCCTGCTCACTGCTTTCGGCGGAGTAGCGAACCAGCAGGCGCGGCTTGGCACCATGCCGGGTAAAGGAGATGATCTGGTCACCATCGGGCAGCAGAGCCTTGGCGAAGTCGGTTATTTCCTTGGTCGACCGGTAGCTGCGCCGCAGGGCAATCAGGTTCGGATGCTTGGCAGAGAGGACATTGCTGAGTTCTTTGAGCATCGTTTCCGGCAGCTGGAGGGGCTTGAAGAGGGCCTGCTCGCTGTCGCCCAGAACGGTGAACCGGGCCTTAGGGAAGGCATGGCGAAGGTAGACCATCATCGCCAGGGAGTAGTCCTGCATCTCATCGATAAAGACGTACTGGAAGGACCGGTTCTGCCCGCTCCCGGTGATCAAGTCCCGCAGGTACATCAGCGGGGCGGCGTGCATCAATTCCAAACGGTGAAACTCAATCTCATCCTGGTAGGCCGCGATCATGTCGGCCCACTCCCGGTTGCTGATCGTCTTTGGCAGGGTCACCTGCTGAAGAAAACGCTCATACTGGTTGTAGAAGTCAAGAAAGTAGTTATTGTAGATGGCGTCCGCGATGATCCGCAATCGCCGCTTAGCCCACCGGCGTGATAGGTAGGCATACTGGGCATCCTCGTCTTTAAAGTCGTCCACCGTCTTCTTCCCATACAGGCGATGCAGCTGCTGGACGTCCAGGTCATCGAGCTCCTTAGCCACCCAGTCACTCTTTGCTTCGATCCGGACCCGGTGCTGGAGTCCCCGGATCAGCTTATTCTTCAATTGAACCATCCGGTCGGCAGGATGCATGGCACTCGGTAGCGCTTCATACACCTGTCGGATATGGTCAGCACTGAAGAAGACCCGGCCGTTAAAGCGCAGGTCACTAAACTGCAGATCCCGGTCCGTCAGGCTGGTTGCATACTGGCGGACCTGGTTCATCATGGCGACCCCTTCCATGAAATCAGCGATCGCTAGACTGGCGTTTGGCTGTGCCTGGCGGGTTTCATAACGTTCAAACAGGCTCTCCACCTTCAGCCCTTCAAAGCGCCGGCGAATAAAGCCTTCCAGCGTCACCTGCCGCATGTTACGCTCACCCAGGCTGGGCAGGACTTCGGAGATATAGTGGCTGAAGAGGTTATTAGGACTGAAGAGGACAATCTGATCGGCATTTAAGACGGTCCGGCTATGGTAGAGCAAGTAGGCGATCCGTTGCAAGATGGCCGACGTCTTCCCGGATCCCGCAACCCCCTGAACCAGCAGGAGATCACTGTGGGTGTCACGGATGATGTCGTTTTGCTCCTGCTGAATCGTTGCCACGATGTTATGCATGTACTGGTCGTTCTGTTCCCCCAGGGCCTGCTGGAGGAGTTCATCGCCGACCGTCTCGTTGGTGTCGAACATGTTGGTGATTTGCCCATCCTTAATGGTGAACTGCCGTTTTTTAACCAGTTCGGTCTGTTGGATGCCAGCCGGGGTCTCATAATTGACCTTGCCGAGGGTCCCGTTATAGTAGACCCCCGCGATCGGGGCCCGCCAATCGTAAACCAAGAAGTCGGTCTTGTCATCATTCATCAATGAGGCGGTCCCAATGTAGAGTGATTCGGAATCGTCCTCTCCAGGATCCTTGATGTCGATGCGGCCGAAGTACGGTGAACCCTGCAGGCCTCTCAAGGTCGCCAGCTGGTGTTTGAGGATCGTTTCACTCTCGGCGGCCCGGGAAACCAGTTGCCGCTGCTGTTCCAACATTGAGCGTGACTCGGCGATATCATCCACTTCGTAGCGGTTAATCGAGGCGTTTTCGCTATAGTTGCGTTCCACGGCCCGGGTTTCCTTGTGGGCGGCCTCAACCGCAGCACTCGTCTGGTCAATCTGCCGGTTGATCTCGGTGATTACCTTGTCCACTCGCTGCTGTTCTTGTTGTTTTTCTTCTCGTTCTCCCATACTTAACCTCTTTTCTCGTTATTGGCAATACAATATTGTAGCATTTTATCCCCCGTTCCGTCGCCGCAGAAGGCTCGCCAGCAGGGCACAAAAAAGACCGGCACTATTGCCAGTCTTTTCACAGTTTACTATTCCTCGTGGGCCTTCTTCAAAGCGTGTTTGAGCATAAATGGAGCCAGGACCGTAGCCAAAATGATCACGGTGATCACGTCGGAGTAATACATTGATGACATCAGGTGGGCCTCATAGCCGATCTGGGCAGTGATCAAGGCCATCTCACCTCTGGCCACCATGCCGCTCCCGACAACATAGGAGCTAGCCATGTTGAAGCCGGACAGTTTGGCCCCCGCACCGCAGCCGACCAGCTTAGTCAGGCAGGCCAGGATCGTCATGACAATCACAAAAACCAGTGAGCGCTGGATGTTATCGAATCGCATGTTAAGACCGACGCTGACGAAGAAGAGGGGGATGAAGAGCGCATAGCCGATCGGGATAAAGCTCCGGTCAATCGTTTCCTTGCGATGGGTATTGGCAACCGCAATCCCAGCAAAGAAGGAGCCGACCGCCCCGCTTAAGCCGACGTAATCGGCCAAGGCCGCCATCCCCAGGCAGATGATCATCGCCATGACCGACGGCGCGGCCACCGTCAGCAGACGTTCACTCAGGTGCATCAGGTATGGGGCCAGCCAGCGGACCAGCAGGTAGGTCCCACCAAAGAAGAGCACCTGCAATAAGAGGGACAGGCCCAGCGGCAGGTTGGTGTGGCCACCCTTGCTGCCATTGATCATACTAATCATGATACTCAGCATGATCACTCCAATGATGTCATCGGCCACCGCGGCCCCCAGGATAGTTGCCCCTTCTCTGCTATCAAGCCGGTTGAACTCCCGTAGGACCGCGACCGAGATGCTGACCGAGGTCGCCGAGAAGATTACCCCGATAAAGAATGATTCCATCGTGGTGAAACCAAACAGGTAACTGGCCCCGCCCATCACGGCTAACGGGACAATCACCCCGATGACCGCGACAATCACGGCTGGCCGCAGGTACTTCTTGAGCAGAGACAGGTCGCTTTCCAGCCCGGCAATAAACATCAAAATGATGACTCCGATCTCCTGAAACTCGTTCATCATCGCATCAAGGTGCACCCAGTTAAGGATGGCGGGGCCGACGATGATCCCCACCAGGATCTGGCCGATCACTTCGGGAACCTCCACCCGCCGGCAAAGATGGGCCACCACCTGGGTAGCCAATAGCAGACCCGCTAAGGTCGCAATAAACTCCATAGATAATCCTCCTGTAAATAATTTAGTTTCATTTTAACATAACCACCCGTTGGCATGGCGAGTGGGACTATAATGGGACTGCAACTTTATTTTTTAAGAAAAGGTGAAACAATTGGACAATTCACAAACACATTATCACCGGGCTAAGGATGTCCTCGCCAAGCCATTCTCGGCCCCCTTTCTCAAACACATCGGCGCCGGAATCATTGTAGGCCTGGTCACTGGACTAGTGGTCAGTGTCTTCCGCTGGATCATCGACCAAACACTGCGTCTTTTGACCATCGTCTACCCCTACCTTGGCCACCACCCGCTTTGGCTGATCCCCTACGTCCTCGGTACCATCCTCGTCGCCTGGCTGATCGGGCAGCTGATCAAGGCTGACCTCACCGACCTGGTCGGGTCCGGGGTCCCGCAGATTGAAGCGATCTTGCTTGACCAGCACCAGATGAACTGGTGGACCGTCTTATGGCGCAAGTTCGTCAGTGGTCTGTTGACCATCTGCCCCGGGCTGTTCCTCGGTCGTGAGGGCCCCTGCATCCAGATTGGGGCCTGCATCGGCCAGGGCTTTTCTGAAAAAGTCTTCAAATTAAAGAAGAAAGACAAGCACCTCCTGCTCCAGTGCGGAATCGCGGCGGGACTCTCCGCCGCCTTCAGCGCCCCATTGGCCGGGACGGTCTTCCTGCTCGAAGAGATCACCCACCATTTCAACGCCAAGGTCTGGGTAACGGCCCTAGCTTCCGCCATCGCCGCCGATGCGGTCACCTTTCTCTTCTTCGGCACCAAGCCCTGCCTCTACCTGCCGATCAAGACGGTCCTGCCAAACCGCGCCTACCTCTGGCTGATCGTTCTTGGCATCGCGGTGGGCGTAATTGCGTTTCTCTTTCAGTACTTCATCTTCAACCTCAAGTGGTGGTACCGGAAATTCACGATCCTGCCGAACTACTACCACAGCATCCTGCCCCTCCTGCTGGTCATCCCGGTCGGCCTATGGAACCCGCACATCCTCGGCGGCAGTCATAACTTCATCATGTACGTGGCTGACACCAGCATGCACGCCAGCTGGCTGCCACTTTTGGGAATGATGACCCTGTTCCTCTTTCTGCGGTTCTTCGGTACCATGCTGGCCTACGGGGCGACCGTTCCCGGCGGTATCTTCATGCCGATCTTCGTCCTAGGAAGTGTAATCGGCGCGATTGCCGGCATCATCATGATCCACGCCGGTATCATCCCGGCTAGCTGCTACCTAAACATCATCGTTATCAGCATGGCCGCCTACTTTGGCGCCGCGGAAGGGGTACCGTTCTCTGCCGTCTTGCTGGTCACCGAAATGGTTGGGACCATTCAGCAAATCTTCCCAATGATGCTGCTGACCTTTGTTGCCTACTACACCAGCATGCTGCTCGGTGCCCGGCCGTCAATCTACGACGCCCTCCGGCAGCAAATGGTGTTTGAAAAATAATTAACATTTAAACGCAAAAATAAGGAGTTACGACGATTTATCGCAACTCCTTATTTTTATATGGAAATTATTCCGTGACTCCGGTCTTGAAGATCGCAATTCCGTGAACGTCATACTTCTCGTTATTGGTCTTCTTACCGCTGGCAACGTCGATGATGTACTGGATAAACTTGTCTGCCAGTTCATCCATCGATTCGTTCATCAGTTGACCCGCGTCAAAATCGATCCAACGAGGTTTCAGGTTAGCAATGTAGGAATTTGAAGAAACCTTAACCGTCGGCACGTAGGTGGCAAACGGCGTCCCCCGACCAGTCGTAAACAGGACCATCTGGCAGTCAGCAGATGCTTCTGCCGATGAGGAAACCAGGTCGTTCCCTGGTGCCTGCAGCAGGTTAAGGCCCTTGGTCTTAATCTTATCACCGTACTGCAAAACATCGTTAACGGCTGACGTACCAGACTTCTGCGTACAACCCAGGGACTTGTCTTCCAGGGTTGAAATTCCGCCGGCCTTGTTACCAGGTGACGGGTTTTCGTAGATTGGCTGGTGGAAGCGTTCGAAGTAGGCCTTGAAGTTGTTGATCAGGTCCACGATCTTGTCAAACGTCGCCTCATCCTTGGCCCGGGACATCAGGATGGTCTCAGCGCCAAACATTTCCGGCACTTCTGATAAGACGGTCGTCCCACCCTGGGCAGCAACGAAGTCAGACAGCCGACCCAGCAGCGGGTTGGCGGTGACCCCGGACAAGCCATCAGAGCCCCCACACTTCAAGCCGATCTTGAGCTCGTTCAACGGCTGCGGAGTCCGGTGGTCATCAGCCACCGCATCGTTCAGCTCTTCCAGCATTTCCAGGCCAGCGGTAAGTTCATCGTCACTGTCAGCCGATGACAGGAACTTGATCCGCTGAGGGTCAATTGTTCCGTTGGCTTCTTCCAGCAAGTGCTTCATCTCAGCAAGTTCACTGTCGTCCTCGCTGCCGAGGCCACAGATCATGACAGCACCAGCATTTGGCTGCAAGGCCGCGTCGACCAGGATCTTGCGGGCCCGGGCATAATTGTCCTGCGGCGTATCGATCCCGTAAGTGTGTTTGAGCGGTACGACGTTATCGAAATTCCCGTTGTCCGGGTGGAGGGCCTTAAATTGGGTGACCAGCGGGTCGATCAGTTCACTCACTGAACCCACCGCTGGGATGATGTACAGGTCATTTCGGATTCCGACCTTGCCGTTCGGCCGCTTATAACCCATGAAGTGCCGATCATCCTTCTGTACCTTGGACGTGATCTTAATTGGATCGTAGTGGTATTCCAATTCGCCAGAAAGATTCGTGGCAATGTTGTGAATGTGAACATGCTCACCGCGCTTGATATCCTGGGTGGCGTGACCGATCGGGAAGCCGTACTTGATAATGTCGGCCCCTTTCTTGATGTCTTCCAGGGCAATCTTGTGCCCACGGGTGATGTCTTCGGTGGTTACCACGTCGCCATGGTCCTTGGTCTTCAGGACGGTCCCCTTCGCCAAGTCCTGCAGCGCAACGGCCACGGAATCATGTTCATCCAAAATAATGAAATTATTCATTATTCATAACCCCTTTTACTTTTCGCTCCGAATCCGCAGCAATTCCTCATGGAACTTCTTAGCATTCTCGGTTACTTGGTCGTAGTCACCGTCAGCACCAGGGCCAACCAGGCTACCACCGGCACCAACACAGAATGCACCAGCCTTGAACCAGTCCTTCATGTTGTCCAGGGAAACACCACCACTTGGCATGATGTTAGCCTGTGGGAATGGTCCTTGCAGTTCAGGGATCATCTTGACACCGGCAATCGCACCAGGGAAGATCTTAACAACGTCTGCACCAGTCGTGAGGGCTTGTTGAACCTCAGTTGGGGTGAAGCAACCTGGCATGTATGGAACAGCATACAGGTTACATAACTTAGCAACTTCTTCGTTGTAGGAAGGGCTGACGATGAACTTGGCACCGGCAACCATGGCCATCCGAGCAGTGGCAGGGTCAAGAACAGTACCGGCACCAACCACGACTTCAGGATCGTCCGCAAATTCTTCGTTTAAGTGCTTGATCGTCACATCAGCGTTTGGGGAAGTGAAGGCAAGTTCGATGGCCTTGACGCCACCCTTGATGCTGGCCTTGGAAATCTTGTAGGCATTTTCTTCGCTCCGTCCACGAACAACGGCGAGGATTCCCGCCTTTTCAACAGCTTTCAGTGCTTCATATTTTGGTAACATACTACAATTGCTCCTTCTTTATTTTTATGACAAATGCATTTCGTATTGGGAAACTTTGTTTGAGTGGGCCGGCAAGATAATATTGCCGGGCTTCTTCATCCAATCGACGGGTTCGCCGAGGACATCGGGAAGACCGTTAAACGGTTCAACACACAGGAAGCGACAGTCCTGATCTTCCTTGGTCCACAGACAGATGTTCTTGAATTCTTGCACATCCAGTTGAATGGCGTGCGCCGTCAATGGTGAGAACACCTTGACACTCTTAACACCAGGGTTGCTGATGATCCGCAGGCCTGGCTTAAAGGTGGCGTAGTTGAGCCGTAGTTCGTTGGTGCTGGAAAGCAATTCTTCCTTTCCTGTCCGGTACGGATGAGGCGTCTTGACGATCTCGTAAACATTCAGCGGCTCCTCGACACCATCGAAACGAACCCGGTAATTTTCAAAACTGGCCGTTCCGTTGATCGGGATGTTGAATGCCGGGTGGGAGCCGAGTGAATACGGCATCGCCTTGTCAGAGTTATTTTCAACGTCAAAGCTCAGAGACAGGCCAGTGCTCAAAAGTTTGAAAGCCACCTGCAGCTTGAAGTCAAACGGGTACATCTTCTTGGTCTCCGCGTTGGCAACCAGTTCCAGGACCAATTCGTTTGCGGACTGGTAGGCGACCGTGAAGTCTTGGTCGCCAGCGAAACCATGCTGCGGCATCTGGTAGGTCTGCCCATCTAAAACATATTCATCATCGTTTGAACGGCCGATTGCTGGGAAGAGAACAGGTGCGTGTTTACCCCATTCCTTGCCGTTCCAGATGTAGTCAAATTGGCCTTTTTTGTTAATCAGGTGGGTTAACTGTGCACCATGCGGGTCGATTTCAGCACTAAATTCTGCATTTTCAATTTTAATCATTTTATTCAACCCTTTCATTACTCCGTAACACCAATCTTGAAGATTGCCAAGCCATGCAAGCCGGCCTTCTCGTTACTGGTTTCTTCGCCGCTAGCAATCTTAATAATGTAGTCAACGAAGTCCTTAGCCGCCTTGTCAAATGATTCAGACAGGGCCTGACCACCATCGTAGTCAAACCACCGTTGCTTCTTTGCGGCCAGCTCAGAGTTGGTAGCCACCTTAACAGATGGGACAAAGCTGGCGTATGGCGTGGCAACGCCAGTGCTTACCACTACCATTTGACAATCCGCAGCCGCCGCCGCTGAAGCATCGATTAAGTCGTTGTTCGGTGCTTCCAAGAGGTTTAATCCCGGCGTTGTTACCTTGTGGCCGTAAAGCAATGCATCGCTAATTGGAGCACTGCCGGCTAGTTGGATCGCGTTTAATGCGACCTCCTTGGCCGTGGTGATGCCCTCAGCAAGTTCCTTGTCGCTCGGCTTCTTAACCAGTTCCTGATCAAACTCGTCATAGTAGTCGCGGATGTGGTCGAAGACGTGGTTAACCTTCTCGGCCACGCTAGAATCCGCGCTCCGGGAAACGAGGTCGTCCTGGGCTGCTGCCAGTTCAGGCAGGCCGGTTAGGACCGTGCTCCCTCCATTGGCGTTGATCACATTAGCGAGGTGGGCAAGCAGCCGGTTAGCTGTCAGTGGTGCCAGAGCATCTGGCTGTACGCTTTGCAGGCCGACCTTCAACTCGCTCAACGGCACCGGTTCACGGTGGTCGTTAGCCGCCGCCGTGTTCAATTCTTCGAGCATCTGCTGGGCAGTGGCAAATTCGTCCTTAACGTCTTGAGCCACCAGGAACTTCATCCGTTCAGGATCGATTCCAGCCATCTTCTCAATGGTCTCCTTCATCCCAGACATCTGGTTGTTTTCACAGCCCAGTCCGAAGAGCAGGACCCCACCAGCGTTCGGGTGCAGGGCAGCGTCACAAAGGATCTGCCGCGTCTGTTCGAAGTCTTCACCAAGTTGGGAACAGCCGTATGGGTGCTTCAAAAGCACAATGTCATCAAAGGACCCATTGTCCGGATGGGCCGCCTTAAATTGTTGCACCATCACGTCCATCAACGGGGTAATGCACCCAACCGTGGCGACGATGAAGAGGTCGTTTCTGATCCCGACCTTCCCGTTCTTGCGCCGGTAGCCCATAAAGGTCTGCTGACTGACGTACTGACTCAGGTCGTCATCCACCGGCAACGGTTTGGCGTCCGCGGCATTTTCAAGGTTGCTTTCATCAACCAGCTGACCAGCAGCAATATCGGCAGTTGAGCGGCCGATTACCTGACCCAGCTTAATGACATCCTTACCAGCCGCAATGGCCTGCAGGGCAACCTTGCTGCCAGCAGAAATGCTGCTAACCAGTTTCAGTTGCTTGTCATTGACCGTTACGGTATCGCCATTGGCTAGTTTCTTCGTTGCAATCGCAACGTTGTCGTTGCCATTTAAGATCACTAGATCTTCCATGAAATTACTCCTCTGCGTTAATTTCTTGCACAATCGCCCGGGTACCCTTCTCGGCGATTTCATTGTAGTACTTGGTTACCAAGTCTTCCAGTCCCGGAATCTTGGTCAGGTCCTCACCCCAGAAAGCGTCATTTGAAAGGGCTTCGTGGATGTAGTTTTCGTCGCCCTGGATCTTTTCAAAGCCGGCGGTAACGTCAGCCGTGTCGTTGATTTCAAACTCGGACTTGCCGTTGTAAATCCACAGGTAAGCAGCCAGGGCCAGGGTCATCCGCTTTGGCAGTTGACCGTACTTAGCGTAGTAACGCTTGTAGTTTGGCAGAAGCCGGGCAGCGTACTTGGAAATACTGTTGAGGGCCAATGCACTTAATTGGTGCTTGACGTATGGGTTTTCAAACCGTTCTTGGATCCCCTTGGCGTAGCTTTCCAGCTCGTCCTTCGGCAGTGGAACAACTGGGATGATTTCCTTGTGCATTTCGTCATCGATAAACTTGTAGAAGTCCTTGTCATCCATAACCTGACCAACCGTCTCGAGACCAGCAAGCCGGCCAATTGGTGACATCGTCGTGTGGGGACCGTTCAAGATAGAAACTTTCCGGTTACGGTATGGCTGCATGTCATCAGTAACCACCAGGTTGATGTTGGCTTCCTTCAGTGGCAGGACCTTTTCAATGTCCTTGCTACCTTCGATTACGAAGATCAGGAATGGTTCGGTCTTGACCATGTTCTGGTCCTTGTATCCCCATTCCTTCTCCAAGTCGGCAGCCCGATCGCGTGGGTAACCTGGCACGATCCGGTCAACCAGGGTCGAGTAGAATTCGTTGTCGTTGTTGATCCAGTCAACAAAGTCCTGGCCGAGGTTCCAAAGGTCAGCGTATTGCAGGATGGCCTTCTTTAATGCATCCCCGTTGTGGTTAATCAGTTCACATGGGATGATGTGGAAGCCCTTCTTACCTAATTCGAAGCGGTGGTACAGCAAGGCAGTCAGCTTGGCTGGGTATGAGCTCTTTTCACCCTTCTTAATGGCTTCCAACGTGTCTGATGGAACAAATTCGATTCCGGCTTCCGTGGTGTTAGAGAAGATCACTTCAATGTTGTCGTCTTCCGCCAGGGCCATGTACTTGTCGTAATCGGTGTACGGGTTAACGGTGCCGTTAATAGATTCGATGATCTCGTGGCTTTGAATCTTCTTGCCGTCCAGAATACCTTCTAGCAAAACGGTGTACAGGTCGTCTTGTTCGTCGAGTTCCTTGATCCGTCCTTGCGGCAGTGGCTGAACGATTTGAACACCACCCTTGAACAGGCCCTGCTTGTTCATCTGGTGAATCTGCCAGTCGATGAATGCCCGCAGGAAGTTACCCTCACCAAATTGGATAACCTTGTTTGGGTATTGCGGTAGTTTACGAAAACTGTTGTTAAGTCTTTCCATGTTTGACCCTCCAAAAACCAAAATCTATAAAATAAAACAACCAACCCGAAATTTTATCTGTGAGAGGATGATGTGCATTTCGTATCAAAGACAGTTGGTTGTTTATGGCGTAGCCCCCATTATTGTGGTCGCAACGGATGGATGCGCTATCACTACGCTTTTTATTATAGAATGTTAACGTGAAACATGCAATGCTTTTAGCATAATTGTTTAGATGTGATCAAATATTTTTAAAGCGAAGGGCTACAGTCGCCCGTAGCCCTTTGGCTTTCAATGGAAACTACTTACTAAAATTGGTGGTTAACAGCCTCGCTATTCTTAGCAATAACGTTGGCCATCTGTTGCGTTACACCAGTATTGTTGCTTGCCGAGCTCGTGTACAGGGAGCTGGCACTTGCCACCCCCGCCAAAGCAGCACTAGCAATTACGAAAAATAGAAATGTCTTCAAAAAGTTCATTATGATTACTCCTCTCACAGATCAATCAATGATTTAATGTTAACGTGAACAGGTTATATTTTACTATCGATTGACCTAGATGCAAGGGGTTTGACTTGTTTTTTCTCTGTAAGCGGTTTCTAGTTCGACACCTAATCCGCTGACTAATAATTCCTGTCCTCATCCTGTGAGCGGAGCCGCGTCTTCTAAATTAACAGAAATCTTTTGACTCGTTAAAATTGGAAAGGATTTTCATGCTTCTCAAAGAGTTCAGCTGGCTTGGCATCGCCAAAGAAGCCAAAGTATTCATAAGCGTTGTTGTAAGCAATATCTTGAATGATCTTGCCCAAGTATTCTTCGTCTTCTGGTGCCCGGCCTTGTTCAACCAGGTTACCAAAGAAGTTGCACAGTACCCGCCGGAAGTATTCGTGCCGTGGGTAAGACAGGAAGCTCCGGGAGTCGGTCAGCATCCCGACGAAGTTTGGCAGGAGGCTTTGTTGTGCAAAGTCACGCAGTTGGGTAGTCATCCCTTCAGCAGTGTCGTTGAACCACCATGCAGCCCCCAGTTGCATCCGTTGCTTGCCGCCTTCAAGGAAGCAGCCCATCAGGGTTACTAATTGCAACCAGTCATTCGGGTTCAATGAATAGAAAATGATCTTCGGCAAGCCATCTTCGTCCTTCATTCTGGTAAAGAGTTTCTGAATTTGGGCAACCATGTCCGGTTGAGTGCCCATCGAATCAAAACCGGTATCCGGACCGATCTTGTCAAACATCGGCCGGTTGATGCTCCGCAAAACATTGTTGTGGAATTGCATTGTCCAGTTATACTTCTTGTTCAGCTTCATTAAGCCTTCCATCAGCATCGTCAAATACTGGTCCCGTTCAACGTCGGTTAACGGTTCGTTGCGAATAGCCTCATCAACAATGCGGTCTAGGACATCATCACTAGCCTCAATGAAATGGTAAGTGCTCAATGAATGATCCGAAAGCCGGGCGCCCAGGTCATTGAAGTACGCAAAGCGCTTGTCCATTGCCGTCAAGATATCCTTGAATGATGAGATCTTAACACCGCTAACGGTCCCCAGTTCCTCAAGGTATTTCCCGTAGCTATCCTTATCGATGTAGATCAGGTTGTCAGGCCGCATGGCTGGCAGGGTCCGGAAGCCGTTTTCGCGCTCGTCTTTCTTCAACAGCTTGTGGTAGTGCAGGTCGGATGCTGGATCATCCGTGGTGCAGACTGCCTTGACGTTGGACAGCTTGATCAGGTTGCGCGGCTTGAAGTCTTCGGTTTGCAAGAGGGCGTTGGCCTTCTTCCAAACTTCTGGAGCGTTCTTGGTGGTCAGTGGTTCATCGATGCCGAAGAAGCGCCGCAGTTCCAGGTGCGTCCATTCGTAAACCGGGTTACCAACTGCCTTTTCGATCGTGCCGGCCCAGGCCATAAACTTGTCGTAGTCGTCGCCGTCACCGGTGATCAGTTCTTCAGGAACACCGTTGGCCCGCATCAGACGCCACTTGTAGTGGTCACCATAGTTTCCGTCGTTGAGCCAGACCCGGGTAATATTTTTATAGTTCTTATTTTCGTAAATTTCCTTTGGTACCAGGTGACAGTGATAGTCAATAATCGGCATATCCTTGGCATAGTCAAAGAACAGCTTCTTGGCCCAGTTATTGGTTAATAAGAAATTTTTATCGATTAATCCCATTTTAATTACCCCCGATTATTTTCAGCCTGCGTATCATCAATATTTGGCCATACCTTGGCGTAAGGTTCACCAGTTAATTCTTCGACAACCTTCTTAGTTTCAGGCTTAACGTCCGCCTTGGAACCACCGTTCTCCAGACGAGTGATCTCTTGCTTCAAGACCTCATGCGTATCACGGTTGAGCTTGAACTTCCGTGAAATCCAGAGCGCCCAGCCAACAAGCACTACCGGACCAACAAAGAAGATCAGCATGATCCCAAATTGAATTGAGTGTGGCGTCGTTCCGTAGTTGAGCATCGTCTTGGAGTTGAAGCCGATCACCTCGAGCAGGATCCCGGCAATCCAGGAGGCAATTGCCCCGGTTGACTTCCGGAAGAAGGTCATTACCGCGGCGTAGATCCCAGCCCGGTCCTGCCGGGTCATGATCCGGTCAACGTCTGGAATAAACGGGAAGACGTTCCATGGTGTGAATTCCAGGATGGCCCGACCACACTGGTAGAACAGGGAAATGACGATTAGGATGACCACCGGATTGTTAACATCAAAGATCCAGGTAACAATGTACCCAACCATCGTCAGAATAATTGTCGAGTAGCCCAACCCGTACAGGAAACGAGGGCCATGGGAAATCATCAGCTTGGTTGCTGCCAGGGTTGCCAGGATCCCAACCGCTGACAGGGCCTGCAGTGTCCACGGCAGGTCGTCCTTGGCACCATTGATGCAGCAAACAATGAAGGTTGGCAGCATCGTTGAGTAGAAGTCCTTCCCGGTAAACGAAAGCAGGTAAATTGCCAGGTGCTGGCGGAAGGACTTGTTCTTAAACGTGGAAAAGTAGTCTTCAACCGTCTTCTTCATAAATTCACTCAGGGAAAGGTGCGGTGCGGCGTTCAGTTTCTTAACATAGTCCTCAGTCAACGGCCGTTCCCACGTGCTCCGGTAAGACGTAAAAATAGCAATCACAAAGATAATCGTCCAAATAATACCAGTGATCAGGTATGCATTAGGGTTCTGGGCGTGCTTGAGGGCCGCCAAGATGAAGAAGACCAGCGCCGTCCCCGTAGCGGAGATGACCATCCGCGAACCAGAGAGCACCGTCCGCAGGTTGTAATCATCCGTCATTTCGGTTGGCAACGTTTCCCACGGAATCAGAATCATCGCAATGATTAATTCAATGGCAACGTAGATAATCAGGTAGTAAATCCAGTTGGTCGACTTCACCCAGAATAACGGGAAGACGACCGCAAAGAGGATCCCCCCGAGTAAGATGAAGAAGTGCCGCCGGCCAAACTTCTGCCCCAACTTGTTCCGGTAGAAACCATCGGTAATGGCCCCGAAGAATAGCGAAAAGAGGGCATCAAAGATCCGCCCAATCCCAGTGATTGCTCCGGCCAGCGCCGGACTAATCCCGTTACTCATAACAAAGACGAAAATAACCCCAGAAACGATGTTATTCCAACCACCGCCCATTAGGTCGTTCATTCCGAAACCAATGCCCCGCCAAACGTTAATCTTTTTTGGTGTATAGACCCAACTAGTTTTTGATTTCTTCTGTTTATCCATAATTTCACCATCTTTTCAAAAAGCTCATTTTTTCACAAAAGGCATAAAAAGGTACTCGTACCCTTATCAAACTATTCGATGAGCGTACGAGTACCTTTGGTATAGTTTGGTAATACTCGAATTACTTATTATCTTTTTGAATTGCTTCCCACAGTCCATTCAGGTAGGTGATGCCCAGGGCCCGGTCGTACAGGCCGTAACCAGGCCGTCCCTGTTCGCCCCAGATATCACGACCGTGGTCTGGACGAATGTAGCCATCAAAGCCAGTATCATAGAGGGCCTTCATGATTTCGTACATGTCCAGTGACCCTTCTGATGACAGGTGCGCGGACTCGTGGAAGTCACCATTGCCCATGAACTTGATGTTGCGGGCGTGAATAAACGGCGCCCGATCCTTCTTAACAAACTCCCGAATAATGGCTGGGACATCGTTCTTGGGGTTCTCCCCGAGACTCCCTGTACAAATGGTAAAGCCGTTGTACTTCGATTCGTGCATTTGTTCAATCTTGAGCATGTCCTCGCGGTTCTTGTAGATCCGTGGCAGGCCAAAGAGCGGCATCGGCGGATCATCGGGGTGCATGGCCATCCGAACGTCATACTTCTCACAGGTTGGAATGATGGCATCCAGGAAGTACTTCAGGTTTTCCCGCAGCTTCTGTTCATCAACGTCCTTGTATGCTTCAAAGAGCCGCTTGACCTCGGCCAGCCGTTCCGGTTCCCAACCAGGAAGGACGTAGCCATTAGAATTCTTTTCCACCGACTTGATGATGTCTTCCGGAGAGCCTTCAACATACTTGTGCTGGAAGGCCATGTCCGTGGAGCCATCGGCCAGTGGGTAGTGGAGGTCGGTCCGGACCCAGTCAAAGATCGGCATGAAGTTGTAGCAGATCACCTTGATGCCGTAGGCGGCCAGGTTCTTGATCGCCTCCTTGTAGTTTTCAATGTACTTATCCCGGCTTGGCAGCCCGATCTTGATGTCGTCGTGAATGTTGACGGATTCGATGACCTCCAGCTTCAAGCCGGCATCTTCGACTTCCTTCTTCAGTGCGGCAATCCGTTCCTTTGGCCAAACTTCGCCAACCGGAATGTCAAATAAGGCCCCAACTACTTGTGTTGTTCCTGGAATCTGACGAATATCCGATAACTTGATTGAATCATTACCATCGCCATACCAGCGAAATCCCATGTTCTTCATTATTAGTTCCTCCTCTTAGTACTTACCAAACTTATTCAGTGTTGTTTGAATCGTGGCCCGAACCGCTCCGGGTCCTTTAATCATCTGGGCGAAGGCGCCCTCGACCTTTTCACCAATTCCAATCTCGTAAAGGTCGTTCCCAAAGATTGCTGTATTGCTCAGAATTGGCTGCAGGGCGGCATGGACATCGGCCTGTTCGCCAAGCTTGATTCCGGCAACGTATTCGTGAAGCTGGTCGTACAGCGGATCAGGACTCGGCGTAAACGCTGTCCCATCATCGTTAATTGCCATCAGGTAGCGGCACCAGCCCGCGATAACCAGCGGGATGAATTCAAGATCCGCGGGATCACGATCAGGATCATCAACGTAGTGCTGGAGGGTCACCCCGTAACGGATCCCGACCTTTTGTGAGGTGTCCGAAGCGATCCGTTGGGGGGTATCCGGAATATTCTTGTTTGGCAGCCGCTTCGTAACCAGGGTGTCAATGAATTCCTTCGGGTTAATGATTCCCGGATTCTTAACCACCGGCAGATCTTCGCCATAGCCGAGGTTCTTAATCATCTTCAGCAGATCCGGATCGGCAGCTTCACTGGCAATCGACTTGAAACCCAGCAGGCAGCCAAAAATCGCCAGGGCGGTGTGCAGGGGGTTCAGGCAGGCCGTGACCTTCATCTGGTCAGCGTCGTTAACCGTTTCCCGGTCCGTCATCATCACGCCCGCCTTCTCCAGTGCCGGACGGCCATTTGGAAAGTCGGCCTCGATCACCAGGTAGTGGGTTTCCTCGGTGTTCCCAAACGGAGCGATGTTGGTGTGCTTGGTCGTGTGAACCAGGGCGGTGTCTTCAAAACCGTCTGCTTGCAGCTGCTTGGCAACTTCTGCCGATGGGTTTGGTGTGATCCGGTCGATCATGCTCCAGGGGAAGGTCACCTTGTCCCGGTCGGCCAGGTAATTGAGAAAGCCCTGGTCGACCAAGCCGTTCTTGCGCCAACCATTGGCAATCTGCATTACTGCGTCCTGAAGGCGTTGACCATTTTGGGAGAAGTTATCCGTGCTGACCATCGCAATTGGTGCCTGATTGGCCTGGTAACGGGCTAGGAGCAGGCTGGTAACAAAGCCCATGTTGGTGACCGGGTTGGCGGGCCCGTTGGCGATATCGGCCGCGGCCGCCTTCGTCAGTTCACCGTTCATATCCGTCAGGGCGTACCCCTTTTCAGTAATTGAAAAGGTCGCCAGCTGCAGCGATGGCTTGGTAAAGATTTGTGCAAGCTGTGCACGGCCCGCCTGGTTATCGGCCCCAGCATAGACGCTATCGGCAACACTGGCAACCAGTTCTTTGGCAAGGGTCCCGTCACTCTTCATTTCCACCGCTAAGAAACGGTTCTTCTCCGGGTGGTACACCTGGTCAATTACCTCATCGTCATAGGTTTCCGCAACGATGATCCCACTCTGCAGGTCGCCGCTGTTCAGCAGTTGCTGGGCAATCATTGAATGGAAGCACCGGAACAGGTTCCCGCCGCCGAAGTGAACCCAAACTGGGTTCTTTTCAGTCGCGTCGATCATCTGGTCCTGATCAAATTGAGGAACCGTAATGCCCGCCCGGTGAAACGCCGGTGCGTCTTTTTGATAGTCATCTAATAATTTCACCATGTCGCTTTTCCTCCTGTATTGATATACTAATATATCAGTTCACATATAGTAAACGCTTCCAGTACCTTTGTCAATCGAATTCCGTATAAAAAATAAATGGTATAATAATTACAAATAATGGAGGAACATCAAATGAATAGCACGCAAAACAGCAACCTAACCGGTCAAGCCTACCAGATCCTCATCAAGAAAATCGTTGAGGCTGACTACGCCCCCGGGCAAAAGATCTCCGAAAAAAAGGTGGAGGCCGACATCGGCATCGGCCGGACACCGGTTCGTGAAGCCCTACTTCAGCTGCGGCAGGAGAACCTGATCAACGTCATTCCCCAATCCGGAACTTATATATCAAAGATCGACATGAAAGAGGTCCTGGATGCCCGCTTCGTGCGGACCAGCGTGGAACAGCGCATCATGCGTAACGCCGCCGCCCTCGATATCACCGCCGAACAACAGATCCATTTCCAACACATCCTCGACCAGCAAGAAATCGTCATGAAAAACGGTGATTTCCCGGCCTTCCTCGCCAGCGACGACGAGTTTCACCGTTACTTCTACGTCATCACCGACCATGCACACATCTGGGAGTGGCTGAAAAAGATCAACATCCCGTTTGACCGCTTCCGCTTCCTGCGGCTGAAGGTCGCGGGGCTCTCCAAGAAGGACCTACTAGAGGGGCACCGGGCCATCCTAAAAGCCGTTCAGGCCAAGGACATCAACGAGGTGGAGCGGCTGACCGCTAACCATATGCACCGCATGCTCACGGAGGAAGATAGCCTGATCGACGCCTTTCCAACTTACTTTGCAAATTACGGTCCGGACAAATAACTAATATATCAGAATAACACAAAAGGGCGGGGTGATATTTTCTATCACCCCGCCCTTTGACGTACTTGTTATAGAATATCTGACCACCGGAAGTGATCAAACGGTTTCGTTGCCATTAACGGGAAACCCGGACACCGGCCCCGCCGTCCATGACCGCCCGCACATCGGCTTCGGTCGTTACGTTGAGGTCACCCTGCACGGTCAGCTTAAGCACACTGGCCGCGATGGCGTAGTCCACTAGTTCCTGGTCGTCAAAGTCGTTGAGAATCCCGTGCATCAGTCCGCCACCAAAGGCGTCACCACCGGCAACCCCTTCCAAGACGTCGACCTTGTAGGCTGGACTCTCGGTGAACTTGCCGTCCTTCAAGACCAGGCCCATCCAGGTTGACTTGTCAACGGATTGGATGTTCCGCAGCACGCTGGCAACCACCTTGACGTTCGGGTAGCGCTTGACGATCTCCCGCATTCCGTTTTCAAAGGTGCTCTTCTGCTCGATCCCGTGTGACATGTCACCATCGAAGGCGTGAATGCCCAGTGACTGTTCAAAGTCCTCGTCGTTAACCAGGCAGATGGTCAGGTATGGCATGATCTTCTTCATGAAGGCCTGGGCCTCTTCCGGTGTCCACAACTTGCCCCGGAAGTTCAGGTCACAGGCAACCTTGATCCCGTTTTCCTTGCAGTACTCACAGGCACTCAGGACCGCCTGCCGCAGTTCGGTCGACAATGCCGGCGTAATCCCGCTGAAGTAGAAGTAGTCGGCCCCGGCCAGCAGCTCGCTCCAGTCGTATTCAGCCGCCTTAGAGCTGGCAAAGGAACTACCCGCCCGGTCGTAGGTTACCTTGGTCGACCGGATGCTGTGGCCCTTTTCAAAAACGTACATTCCCAAGCGCGGACCCCCGTGAAGAACGCGGGAGGTGTCAACGCCAAATTCACGGAGCTTATCAATGGCGGCCTGCCCAAGGACGTTTTCAGGGAACTTTGAAACGTAGGCGGCGTCATCCCCAAACAGGCTCAGGGAAACGGCGACGTTGGCTTCAGAGCCACCGTAGTCAACATCAAACTGGTTGGCCTGGAGTACCCGCCGCATGTGGGAAGGCTTTAGCCGCATCATCATTTCACCAAAAGTAACGATCTTTTTCATACTCAACTTCTCCTTTAACTTTTTTATCATTATATCAGGTTTGTAAACGTTAACAACCGTTCGGATCACGAAAATTTCAGGGCATAGTTAGTCAAGAGATCCCGCATCATTTCCATCACCGTGTTACCGACCCGGGCCTCTTCATCGTTACCGATCATGGCATAGGCAAAGTTCAGCTGACCAGCATACGTGCTGACCGCCACCTGGAACATCGGGGCCCGCCGGTAACTGCCTAGCATGTTGAAGTCCGTAATTGTGCACCCGGCAAACTGGAAACTGACCACCCCAAAGTTGGTGTAGGAAATCGACCGGACATGGTAGTTGTCCTCGCAGATCTGTTGGAGCTTCTCAAGCGAATAACGGTCGTAGTTATCGACCAGGGTCTTCACCGAGGCCAGGCACTGGAAGTCCTGCTTATTGGCGGCCATCGCCTGGTGAACCGCCTGGACGGTCTCAGCAAACGGCCCGCTCGGCTCCGCGGGAACGGCAATGTTGTAACGGGAAGTATGGTTAGCCACCCGCAACTGCCGTGGTCCCGGAATAAACTGCCGCATGTCAGTTGGGCAGGCTAAAGAGATTTGGTCGGTCGCCGAGTAGCGTTGCACCGCCTGCCCAAAAGCCGCCATGAAGAGGTCGTTCAACGTTACCCCCTGATTGTGGCTGGCCTTGACCAGGGCGGCCGTGGTTTCCTGACTCAAACTCAGGAACTGGGTGCGCCGCAGTTGATTAGTGTGGTCGGCTAGCTCCGGCATTGATAACGGCTTGGCCGGATGATCGGTGTGCTGGCTGACCGTAACCGGGTGTTCTTTAAGCAGTTGACGCAGCCAGTCAATGTCCTGGTGGTTCTTAACCCCGGCCAGCGCGTCACCATTATAAGCCTTCGCCAGAAGGGCCAACAGCTGTTTGGCCCCGGCACCATCGGTTAAGATGTGGCTCAAGAAGATGGTCACCGCCACCCCGTCGTGACCCTGGTTTAAGTACACCCGCAGTTGCGGATCGTTAAAGAGGTCCCAGTCGGCACTGTCTTTGTCCGGATCTGACCCCTTAAATAAGACCCCCGTCAGGTCGCTGGTGACCGGAACAAAGCTGTTGTCCTGTAGCACATACTTGCAGAAAAGTTCCGGAACGACCTGCCCACACTTTAGTAGCGCTTGTTCAAACCGTTCCTGATCAAACTTCCCGCGGACCGTAAAGTTGATCCGGATGATGGGATACAGTTCCTGCATTCCAATCGTGTGCAGAATGTTCAACGGTTCGCCTTGATATACCGTCATTTTACTACCCCCTAATAACAAAAAAGGCTGGGATAAGCTCCCAGCCTTACCATTCCATCAATTAGTATTGGAAAGGATTTTCGTGCTTATCAAAGAGTTCAGCTGGCTTGGCATCGCCAAAGAAGCCAAAGTATTCATAAGCGTTGTTGTAAGCAATGTCTTGAACAATCTTGCCCAGGTATTCTTCGTCTTCTGGTGCCCGGCCTTGTTCAACCAGACTACCGATGAAGTTGCACAGTACCCGACGGAAGTATTCGTGCCGTGGGTATGACAGGAAGCTCCGGGAGTCAGTCAGCATCC
>NZ_JBJEEM010000007.1:0-2754 GCF_051873075.1 Limosilactobacillus sp.
TATCTCTTCTATTACTGATGAGGCTAGTAAAGAAGTGTTAGCTTTCCAAATCAGTGATCATCCTGATCGACAATTAATCTCCGCTACTTTAGACGAATTACTTACCAAATTACCTGATAATGCCCATCCAATCATTCATTCTGACCAAGGATGGCACTACCAGTTAGGTTACTATACGCAAAAATTAGCTGACCATCATTTTATTCAAAGCATGTCTCGAAAGGGCAATTGTCATGATAATGCCCCAATTGAAAGCTTCTTTCACCTGTTTAAGACCGAATTGCTGGATGGGTTTCCACCCTGCAAGGATCTAGCCGAACTACAAAAGCTATCTAATCGCTATATTCATTACTTTAATTACGAGCGAATCTCCTTAAAAACAAAAGGTATGACCCCGGTCGAATACCGAAATCATACCTTAGCAGCTTAAATATTCAATTTTGTCTAACTTTTTTATTGCACTTCAGTGCGGAGTGGCTGCTTTTTTATTATGGTTAATTATTTTAACATCGCCCGGACCATCTTAGCCTGGAACTCCTGCTCGGCCTGCTGCGTGACTGCTTTGATCTGGTCAGCAGTCATCTGCGGGTTCTTGGCCATGGCGGCCTGAACGCGGCCGGTAACGTAGGCTTGCCCCTGCTGACGGGCAGTGGCCTGAGCCTGTTGACCAGCGGCAGACTGGGCTTTAGCCTGCAGTTGCTTGGCCTGCTTGGTGGTCAGCAAGACGTAAGTCCGCGGGTACTCCAGTGTGTTGGTGCGTTTGACCAGCGTATTGTCCATCCCGGACCAGGCATAGAGCAACCTGTAGAAGTCACTCTTGTAACGCCAGCGGGTGGTGGTGGTTACGAGACGCGGATTACCGGCCTTCTTCCACTTAACTTGGCTGTGAGTATACTCGTTTGCCTGGGTATGCTGCGGCTTGGCCTGTTTTGGTGATGTCTTGTAGATGTAGACGTCATCCTTGCCGCTGGTGCCGACCGGCTGGTAGAGGGCCAGCGGCATTTGGGCGTTGACTGGGTAGATGCGCTGTGTCGTCGTGGTAGTGACCTTGTGCATCCCGAAGTGGTGGCTGTAATTGAGGGTCATCAGCGCGGTGGAACCGACGAAGATCAGTCCGGTGATTGTTGCCAGGACGATCCGCAGGCCCCGTTGGTGGATAAACATGACGCTGAGGAAGAAGAGGATGGCCCCGAAAAAGGTTAAAATGATGACCATTAGTTGTCGCCTCCCTTATCTGTAACAATGTCTTCGCTGTCGATCCGCTGGTGAATACCGTTCCCCGTGGTGACGAAGAAGGTCAGGATCAAGCCGAGAATAGAAAATGCGATGGCAAACCAGAAGGCAGCGTGGTAGCCCATCAGGGTTGCGTCAAACATCTTGGCCTTGTATTGGAGCGGGGACTGTGCCAACAGGGCGTGACTTGGCCGGTTGCTCTTCGTGACATTGGTCAAGACGGAGATCATGATCGCGGTCCCGACTGAAGTTGCAACCTGCCGAATGGTGTTGTTAACCGCGGTCCCGTGTGAGATCAGCTGGTAAGGTAAGGAATTCATTCCAGAGGTAGTTACCGGCATCATGACCATTGAGATCCCGAACATCCGCACGGCGTAGAGGAAGACAATGTAGATGGTTGGGGTATCGCGGGTGATGAAGGCGAACGGGAGGGTCCCGACGCTGAGGATGAACATCCCCGTCATGGCGAGGCGCTTGGCCCCGTAACGGTCAAAGAGGTTCCCAGTAATGGGACTCATGAATCCCATGAAGATGGCCCCGAAGAGGAGGGTCAGCCCAGAATGAAAGGCGGACATTCCGTGGATAATCTGCAGGTAAAGCGGGATAACCAGCTCTACCCCAACCATTGCCATCATTACGATGGAACTGAGGATGGTAGCCAGGGTGAATTCGCCGCTCTCAAAGACCTTGAATTCCAGGAATGGTTCGTCGAGCTTGCCTTGCCGCCAGACGAGCAGTGCCACCAGGATCGCCCCGATAACAATGGTTGAAATAACTACGGGATCGCCCCAGCCCTTGTCACCGACGCTGGAGAAACCGTAGAGCATGCTACCAAAACCGAGGGTTGAGATGGCCACGGAAAGTACGTCGAGGTGGGGATGACGGTTTGGAATGACGTTCTTGACGAAGACAAAACTTGCCAGGATAACGATTGCGGCGATCGGGACGATCATCCCGAAGAGCCACCGCCAGTTGAAGTTATCGATCACCCATCCGGAGAGGGTCGGACCGATCGCCGGGGCCAGCCCGATGACCAGTCCGTTAATCCCCATGGCGGCACCACGCTTTTCGGGCGGGTAGATCGTCAGCATGATGTTTTGCATCAGCGGCATGTTGATCCCGACTCCGACGGCCTGGATGAGCCGGCCGGTGAGGAGAACCGCAAACGAGGGGGCCAGCCAGGATAGGATAGTCCCCATCTCGAAGATCGACATGGAGAGGATGAAGAGCAGCTTGGTGTTGAAGCGGCTGCTCAGGTAGGCGCTGACCGGGATCATGATCCCGTTGACCATCAAGAATCCGGTGGTCAGCCACTGAACGGTGGAAGTGCTGATGTTAAATGCATTCATTAATGCTGGAAAGGCGGTTGATAGAATCGTCTGGTTTAAGATCGTACAAAAAGCCCCAATCAAAAGGACCAGGACCATTAGACCACGTTTATAAGGCTTGCCAGCGATATCAACTGCTTGTTCGTCGTGATTCACAAGTAAAAACCTCTTTTCGCAAATTAAGTAATGTGAA
>NZ_JBJEEM010000007.1:2854-72731 GCF_051873075.1 Limosilactobacillus sp.
TTGTTCGTCGTGATTCACAAGTAAAAACCTCTTTTCGCAAATTAAGTAATGTGAAAAATATAGTACTATTTAATATCTTTGCCAAATAATTTAACAAAAATCACGGATTAAATGATAATACGCTGTGACACCATTGTCAAATAATTTGACAAGATAAACGAATTAAATGATAATATGTACTGTAAACTATGGAGGAAAGTATATGGATGCACTAGGAAAACAGTTTCGGGAAATCTTTAAGAGCAATGACATCAAGATCGGCATGACGGAGCTTGCCAAGGTAACCGGGGTATCGCCAAGCCAGCTCCGGTATTGGGAACGCAAGGGTTACATTCATTCCCAGCAGGACCAGCAGAACAAAAACCACCACTTTAGCCTGCTGACAGCTTACCAGGTTCGTACCATCAAGTTTTACCTTGATGAGGGCTACACCCTGCAGGTCGCCGTCCAAAAGGAACAACAACGGCGGGCATTGGGAAAGACCTTTCGCCGTTTTATTGAGGAACGGATTGAATCGATTGAACAAGACGACCAAGGGGATGGCCTGGTGCTGCTCGGCCAGCTCGATGATGACCCGACTAAGGAGGTCTACGCCCGAGTCGACCAGGACGGCAAGGCCACCCTTCACCTGCGCGACCGCACCACAGACTAGTTAACCTCAGCGGATTATTGTGGTATGGTGTAATTGAGTTTTTATCTTAATTATGAAAGGGACGAGTTTCGTGAGTGAAGAAGGATTACATTATTCTGACCTGAGTGCTGAAGCCAAGGAGCACGCTTTGAAGTCGTTTATCAACTACTACATCAAGCAGTACCGGCGCGACAGCCTCGAAATCCTGAGTGCCAAGGTTTCTAATGGTGCCATGGGGACGATTAATGAAATACTTAACCTGAATAAGTTTATGGATCACAGTGCGTTAGTTGCCGAAAGCTACCGCCTGTCCAAGAATTCCTATGTTGAAATCATGGAACAGCTCAACGACGTGCTCTACCACGAAGATGGTGAACCGGTCGTGGACTGGGACGTTGCTTGGGAAGACCAGGAAGAGCAATTGCCAAGCGAAGATTAACACTGAAATTTCAAAGACCGCGAAGTTGCTTCGCGGTCTTTTTTACTATACTTGCTTTTGGGACTTGTGGTAAAATAAAAATAGTTTTACGTACGAATAAAATTAACCCAAAATAAGATAACTGAATAGCAATTAGCCGTCCTTGCCAATTCGCAAGCGGTTCTTTTGGTTTACTTATTTTCCGTTAGTATAGTCACGCTAATAAAATAAAAAGGAAAGAAAGGTATTATGGCAAAGTTAAAAATCAAGAATAACGAAGTTGCCTTTTACGCCATGGGGGGCCTTGGCGAAATTGGTAAAAATATGTACTGTGTCCAGTTCCAAGATGAGATCATCATCATCGATTGTGGGGTACTCTTCCCTGAAGATGAGCTGCTGGGGGTTGATTACGTCATCCAGAACTACGACTACCTGATTGAAAACAAGGATAAGATCAAGGGAATCTTCATCACCCACGGGCACGAAGACCACATTGGGGGATTGCCGTTCTTCCTTCAGAAGGTGAACGTTCCGATCTACGCGACCCCATTTGCAATGTCACTGATCAAGGGCAAGCTGGATGAGAAGCACCTCTTGCGCAATGCCGAACTGCACGAGATCGATGAATTTGATGAAGTTCATTTTAAGAAGCTCTGGGTCAGCTTCTTCAGGACGACTCACTCCATCCCTGACACAATTGGGGTAGCGGTTCATACGCCGCAGGGGACGATTGTCCAGACGGGGGACTTCAAGTTTGACCTGACCCCGGTCGGCAACCTTCCCGGCCCGAACCTGCAACAGATGGCTAAGCTGGGGTCTGACGGAGTCTTATTGCTGACCTCCGATAGTACCAATGCCGAGCGGCCACAATTTACCAAGTCTGAGCGCTGGGTTGATATTCACATTCGGCGGATCTTCGAACGGATCAAGGGACGGATCATCTTTGCTTCCTTTGCTTCGAACGTCTACCGGTTGCGGGAAGCCTCCGATGCGGCCATTGCGCAGGGGCGGAAGATTGCGGTCTTCGGTCGGAGCATGGAAAATGCGATTGCCGCGGGACAGGAACTGGGCTACTTGAATATCCCGGAGGATTCGTTGATTGACCAGAATGAGATTAACAATTATCCACCGGAGAAGGTCCTGATCATGTGTACTGGGTCCCAAGGTGAACCGATGGCGGCCTTGAGCCGGATTGCCAACGGTACCCACCGGCAGATCTCAATTCAGCCTGGTGACACGGTGGTCTTCTCTAGTAACCCGATTCCAGGAAACACGACCAGCGTGAACGCGTTGATCAACAAGTTGGAAGAAGACGGAGCCGCGGTTATCCACGGTTACGTCAACAACATCCACACCTCTGGACACGGTGGTCAGATCGACCAGGAATTCATGCTGCGGCTGATGAAGCCAAAGTTCTTCGCGCCGGTTCACGGTGAATACCGGATGCAGAAGATTCATACCAAGCTGGCTCAAATGACGGGCGTGAAGAAGGAAAATTGCTTCATCCTCGAAAACGGGGATGTCCTGGCCCTGACCAAGGATTCTTGCCGGCTGGCAGACCACATCGATAGTGTATCTGACGTCTACATCGATGGTCGTGACGCCGGTGACACGGTCGGCAACCCCGAGATCCGCGAGCGGCGCCTCCTGTCTGAAGAAGGGGTCGTTACTGCCATTGCTGTGGTTGACCTTAAGGACTACCAGATCGTGGCGGGACCAGACATCGTTTCCCGCGGCTTCGTCTACATGCACGAATCTCAGGAACTGATTAAGGCCGCTAACCACGAAGTCTTCTGGGCAATCTTGAACACCTTCAAGAACCATAAGGTAGTCGACCAGCGGGCCTTAAACCGGACGATTGTCAGCCGGTTGCAGAAACTGCTCTTTGACCGGACAGGTCGGAAGCCCGTGATTATTCCGATGATTACCATCTTGAACGGCGATAATCGGGCGGAAAATCATCACTACCGTCATTCCAACCACAAGAACGGGCAGCAAGAAGGCGCAAAGAGTCGTCAGACAAATAACAATGGCGGCAACAAGCAACACCGTTCGAATAACAAGCGCCATCACAGCAAGAAAAATGAAAAAGCACCGGTTGCTAGCAAGTAGCCGATAGCAAAGGGTTTGTGAATGCTAATTTAGCAATCACAAGCCTTTTTTCGTCTTTTCAATTAAATAACCGCCGCTTTTCTGGTATCATCGATGTAGCAATTATTTTGTAACTCAATTTAGAGAGGAAGGAACTCCAGATGTCTGGAAGTGATTACCTAAAAATCTGGTACCGGGTACAGATCGGTGCCACCTTACTAATTCTTGCGATGATGACGATTCGAAACTATGAGTTTGATCGTCATCGGATTGCGGCATTCCTGCTGGTAGCGGTGATTATTCTTACAATTGCCCTGGTGGTTGAACTGTGGGAGCAGCTTCCCCCGATCATCAAACGGCTCAACGCCTGGCTTCAGACCTTGACCCAACCCCTGATCCTGATTCTGGCGTGGGACGTTATTACCCGGGAAATAATTGTGCTTCTGCACCTCCCATCCCGGGGAGTGATAACCTTGATGATCGCCTACTACTTCATCATGTTTGCTCCATTTGCTAGTGTGATTGGTGCTCAACTGACCTTCAGCATTGAGCGATTCATCTTTGCCTTTTGGACCGTGCCGGTGGTCTTTTTACCGCTGATGGCGCTGCCGACTAACTTGATCGACAACCACTTTCTGCTGTTGACCCTGTCGACTGGTGCGGTCGGCACGGTCGCCTACTTTGTCTTGATGACGACGGCCATGCGGGCGTGGAAGCTATCCTGGCCCGGCCTGCGTCCCCACTGGAGCGGCGACTTCAACTGGTGGATTCTGTTGGGGTTGGTGGTAGTTGATCTCGTATTCACCGGGGTCAATATCGGCCAGTGGCCAAATGTGCATTTAATCAGCTGGCAACTGACGATGTCGGCCTTCGAGGCGGGAGTGATGGAGGAAACCCTCTTCCGCTTTGCGATTCTGGGGATTCTCTTCTACGCCTGGCGAAATGTCAAACAGCGCCTGCCGCTGGCAATTGTCACCAGTGCCCTCTTGTTCGGCCTGGCCCACCTGTCAAATGCCATGCTCCAGCACTGGGATATGACGATTCTGCAAGCAATCAGCGCCTTTGCCCTCGGTCTCTTCTTTGCCGTGGTTTATGTTTATACGGGTCAGCTTTGGTTGACCATGGCAATGCACGGCCTCTTAGACTGGACGAGCTTTGTTGTGACCGGTTCCAGCTTAATGAAGGGGACCACTAACTGGACGGACTGGGTTAGTGTGCTCATCGAGCTGGCAGTCTTTGGCGGCATTACCATCTGGATGATGTTTGGCCAGCGCCGCAAGGTAATGGAACGGCACGTTGCCCGGCTCACCGGTGAGGACCAGCACTTTGGCTTTATGATTCAATATTAATAAAAATGCTCCTGATACCGTTCAATTTGAACGGTATCAGGAGCATTTTTTAGTTGGGCTTTAAGCGAGGTGACGGTGCAGGTAGTCTGCCAATAATGATAAGGAGTAGCAGACGATGAAGTAGAGAACCGCCAGAGCAACGAACATCGGGATGATGTAGTTGGTGTTCTGCCCGTAGATGATTTGGGCATGGTACATCAATTCCGGCAGGACGATGATGGTGGCCAGTGAGGTATCCTTGACTAGTGAGATGAATTGACTGACCAAGGCTGGCGTCATGTTCTTAATTGCTTGCGGCAGGACTACGATTCGGAGGGCTTGCCACCGGGTCAGTCCATTGGCCAGCGCGCCCTCAGTTTGTCCCTTATCGATCGAGTTAAGCCCGGAACGGACGATTTCGGCAACCATAGCTGATTCAAAGATTGACATTGCCATGATGGCTGCGGGGATGATCTCCGGCTTGATCCCAATGTTAGGCAGGCCAAAGTAGGTGAAGAAGATGATCAACAAAAGGGGCAGGTTACGGATGATATCGATGATGAAGCCGACAATTGCGGAGAAATACTTGATTTGTTCGTAACGGATGACCCCCAACAGGGTACCAATAATGAAGCTAATTACGATCGAGGCCACGGAGATCTCGATGGTGATCCACAGCCCCTGCAGGAGGAAGCGGATGTTGATCCAGGAATAGGCATCAATAAAGTTTTGCATTAAGGTTCACCTCCTAAGCCAGTTTCTTTTCCAGGTGCCGCATGTAGTAGCTGAGCGGCAGCGTGATGATCAGGTACATGATGCCGACAATGAAATAGGTCGGAATCGTCTGCAGGGTATCGTTGGCAATCAAGTTTCCTTGATACATCAGGTCAAAGCCGGCTACAAAGGCGAGCACGGACGAGTTCTTGACCAAGTTGATGAACTGGTTGCCCAATGGCGGAATGACGACTCGAAAGGCCTGGGGAAGAATAATGTAGCGCATTGCCTGATGGTAGGTCATCCCGTTGGAGAGGGCTCCCTCCAGCTGGCCGCCTTCAACCGAGTTGATTCCGGCCCGGACCGTTTCCGCAATGAAGGCGGAGGTGTAGAGGGTCAATCCGATGGTTCCGGCGGTGAAACCATTGATTTTAGCGATGTACATGGGAACGATCAGAAAGAAGCCCATCGTGATGACCAGCAGGGGAATGTTTCTGAAAACTTCGACGTAGACCCGCCCGATGATCCGCAGGGCGCGGGTCTCAGAGATCTCAAGGAGCGCAAAAAATGTTCCGATGATCAGACTGCCGATGAGGGCGATGATGCTGCAGAGGAGGGTGTTGAGCAGTCCTGTCAACAGCGGGTGCCATTGTGTTGCAATTAGATTAGCCATTAGCGTTTCATCTCCTGATAATTAAAGCCTTTGACGTTACCGAACCACTTGAGAAGGAGGCGGTTATAAGTACCGTCTTTTTCAACTTCCTTTAGGGCCCAGTTAAGTTTCTTGCGGAAGCGGTCCTGGTTTTTGTTGACGGCGATTCCGTAGGGCTCCTTGGTAAAGTTGCCCCCGACAACCTCATAGCCGGGATTTTCGGCGGCCATCCCGTACAGGATCCCGTTATCCGTGGTCAGGGCGTCTCCCTGCTTAGACTTTAGAGCGGTCATCGCTTGAGCGTAATCGGATAGCTGGAGAACCCGGGCTTTAGGAGCGTACTTAGCCACGTTTTTTACCGAGTTGGAACCCGAAACCCCGAGGACGACCTTGCCGGAGTGGTTTAGGTCGTTGATGTTTTTGATCGGGCTGCCCTTCTTGACCAGGAGTGACTGGCCGGCGTCAAAGTAAGAGTGGGTGAAGTCGACCTGTTTTTCCCGCTCCGGGGTGATGGTCATGGTGGCCATGATGGCATCGATGTTACCATTCTTCAAGAGGGGGACCCGGGTCCCGCTGGTCACGGGTACGAAAACACACTTGCCATCTGGCCCGAGGATCTTCTTGGTCATTGCCTTGGCCAGGTCGATCTCAAAGCCCTCCAGGCGGCCGGTCCGGATGTTTTCTAGGCCGAACAGGCGGGTGTCAGACTTAACCCCCCAGGTGATCTGCTTGCTCTGTTCATCTTGTTTCAAGACATCCTGCTTGGCCACGGATTGGCCACAGCCGGAGAGGGTCAGCAGGGTTACTGTCAGTAAGGCGCCTAGTCCCAAAACGTGCCATAATCTTTTCATAATGCGGCCCCCTTACATGATGTGTCCGCTAATCTTACTCATGAACTCCTGCGCCCGCTTAGTGCTGGGGTGGTCACCGAAGAACTTGGCGGTGGTATCGTCTTCTAGGATTTGGCCGTCTGCCATAAAGATAACCCGGTCGGCCACGGCACGGGCAAAGCTCATTTCGTGAGTGACCACCAGCATTGTCATGTTAGAGTTCTCCGCGATGTCCTTCATGACGTCAAGGACATCGTCGATCATCTCGGGATCCAGCGCACTGGTTGGCTCGTCAAAGAGCAGGCACTTCGGCTTCATCGCCAGACTGCGGGCAATGGCGATCCGTTGCTTTTGACCCCCGGACAGCTGGGCGGGCATGTTATCCGCCTTGTTAGCCAGTCCCACCTTTTCCAGTAACTTCATTGCCAATTCCCGATTTTCATCCTCAGGACGCTTAAGGACGATCCGTGGGGCCAGCATGATGTTTTCAAGAACGGACTTGTTGTTGTAGAGGTTAAAGTGTTGGAAGACCATGCCGACTTCCCGCCGGATCTTGTTGATGTTGGTCTTCTTATCCGACAGATCGTAGCCGTTAACGATCAGCTGGCCGGACTGAATCGGGTCCAATCCGTTGATGGTTCGAATCAAGGTACTCTTCCCAGAACCAGATGGCCCAATCAAGACAACGGTTTCCCCGCTGTCAATTGTCAGATTGATATTTTTTAGTGCGTGAAATTTGCCATAATATTTTTCCACATTATGGAATTCGATCATTGACATAGGTATATACTCCCCAATCCACATAAACTTAATTATGACCTTGTAATCGGCACAATCCCCTCAATTATAGTTCGCGTCTTAAAGAGCGTCAAAAGGCAATTTAGCATTCTACTATGGAAAAGTATGATTAATACGACTTTTGTTTTAGGATAGCCAAAATAATTATTTACAAACAGCAGATAAGTAGTAACATAAAGGGTGTAATTTAACGAAGACGAGCGACAAATGCTTTCATCGTTAAATGAGAACATAGAGAGGGGTATACTAATGTTCGAAATTAAACCAAAGAAGTTCAAGCGAATCCTCGTTGGGGTTGATGACGCTCCGGATGCCCGGGCCGCCTTTTCCTATGCGGTTGATAAAGCTAAGCGTGACGGTTCTGAAATCGGGATCGTTTCCATCCTTGAAACGGGACACGTCAGCGTTTACCAAATTTTAGATAAGGACTATGTCCACAGCAGTGAAGATGAACTGCGTAAGCGGATCAACGAATATGTCCAAGCGGCGATTGATTACGGCGTTGATCCAAAGAAGATCACGGCAATCGTTGATCATGGTGAACGGCCGGCTGAACGGATCTGCAACCACGTCATTCCGGCCTTTCAGCCTGATCTGCTGGTTGTCGGTTCAATTGGTAAGTGGGGCAACCGGAAGGCCGTTGGTTCGCAGGCTTCCTACATGACCCGTCATGCGGGAACCTCCGTCTTTGTTATTCGGACGACGGCGGTGCAAACTTACGAATAAAAGCTGGTCCTGATTGGCGCAATGCAAAAGAGGTTGAGTTAGTTCTCAGCCTCTTTTTCCATACAACAATAATTTTGAACATTTCTAAACTGGCTGTATATTTTCAATTGAAATGGTTGTAACTAGCATTTTTAATGTTATAATGATTCTAAACTAGAAAAGAGAAGGCGAGATTATGCCAAAGAAAAAGATGTCATTGGCCCAGAAGGTCAACGTCCTGCGTGCGAGCGTGATGGGGGCCAATGACGGGATTATCTCCGTTGCCGGAATTGTCATTGGGGTGGCTGCGGCAACCAGTAATCCTTATTCAATTTTGATTTCCGGTCTGTCGGGGAGCTTGGCCGGAACGATTTCCATGTGCATGGGTGAATACGTGTCGGTTTCTACCCAGAAGGACTCGCAGAAGATGGCTTTAATTAGTGAGCGTCAGCGCTTGGAAGATCAGTATCAGCAGGAATTTAATTACGTGCAGAAGCAGTACGAGAAACAGGATATCGATCCGAAACTGGCCAAGCAGGCCACGAAGGAATTGATGGATAAAGATGCCCTGTCGACCGTGGTTCAGGAACGCTACGGCTTTAATCCTAAAGAATTTACCAGTCCCTATGCGGCGGCGATTGCCTCTTTCATTTCCTTCCCAACGGGTTCAATCTTACCGATGCTGGCAGTGACGATGGCGCCGGAAAATATCCGGATCTTTGCCACCATGATTGCGGTCCTGATCGCCCTGTTGATTACTGGTTACTTCGCGGCCGTACTGAGCAAGGCTAACCGGGTTAAGTCAATGCTGCGGAACGCTACGGCCGGCCTTTTGACGATGTGCGTGACCTACCTGATTGGTCAATTGTTTGCCCGCTAAAGGAGATGAGTGTTCATGGCTAAAATTAAACGACAGAAACAAACGATGGAAGAAAAGCTGAACACGCTCCGGGCCGGGGTCCTCGGTTCTAACGACGGGATCCTGACGGTTGTCGGGGTGCTGGTCTCCGTGGCGGCGGCTACGTCCAACCGGTTTACGATCTTTATCGCCGGCTTGTCGGACCTGCTGGCCTGTGCCTTTTCGATGGCATGCGGGGAGTACGCCTCCGTTTCTACCCAGCGGGATACCGAGGAGTCCGCGGTCAACACCGAGGAGCGTTTGCTAAAGACGGATTTTGAAGGCGAGCTGGCGACGGTCAAGCAGTACTACGTCAACAAGGGCGTTACCCCGGAGACCTCGTTGGCAATTGCCAAGGACCTCCTGGGCAAGAAACCCCTTGAGACGATGGTCCGGGTCAAGTACGACATTGAGCTGGGCCACTTCCTGAGCCCGTGGGACGCGGCTTTCTCATCCCTCTTCAGTGCAGCCGCTGGTGGGATATTCCCACTGATGGCGATGACCTTTGCGCCGGAAGCCTACAAGTGGTACGCAGTGATTCTGGCGGTCATCCTGACTAGTGCCCTGACCGGGTACATCAGTTCCAAGCTGGGGAACGGCCTGGTCAAGATCGCTGTTATCCGGAATATCATTATTGGACTGATCACGATCACGATCCACTATGGAGTCGGGAAACTGTTCTAGTCTATATATAAATAAGGACCGCGACGGGCAGTAGCCATGTCGCGGTCCTTTTTTAATTTCTGTTGTCAATCTTGGGCTTAGTGCTGGTGCTTCTTGTAGCCGCCATCCTTGATAACCCGTTCTGCATCGACGGGGGTGTTGAAGAGTTCCTCGTCGCGTCCCCGGGAGCATTCCGCTTGCAGTGTGATGTGGCAGATGCCGTACTTTTGGTGGAGAATGTCCTCAACTTGGGAATAGATACCCTCCACCTTGCTGAGGGGCAGGTCCTGACAATTGAGGTGGGCAGAGAAAATGATACGGTGCTCATCGATCATCCAGGCATGGACGTGGTGGACATCCTCGACCCCCTTAACCTGTTTGATGTCCTTGGCAATGCTCTCGTAGTCCAGGTCGGGTGATTCCTGCATCAGGATCTTGATGGTCTGGACAATGATTGGCCAGGATTCGTAGGCAATGTAGAGGGCGACCGCGATGGTCAGTGCCGGGTCGAGCCAGGGAACATTGACGAAGGTCAGAATGAGCCCGCCGATGATCACGGCGACTGAGGAGAGGGCGTCGCTTAGGACGTGGAGGTAGGTGGCCTTCACGTTAAGGCTGTCGTGACTGCCGGAATGCAGCAGCAGGGCTGACGCCAGGTTGGCGACCAACCCGACGATGGCGACAGTCAGCATGATCCCACCGTTGATGTGCTGGGGATGGTCCAGCCGCTGGATCGCCTCCCCAATCAGGAAGATGGCGATAATAATCAGCAGGAGACTGTTGGTGAGGGCCGAGAGAATCTCCGCCCGCCGATAGCCATAGGTTCGCTGCCGGGTTTCCGGCCGGCCGCCGATGTGCTGGGCAAAGTAGCCGAGGACGATCGAGAACGAATCGCCCATGTTGTGGAAGGCGTCGGACAAAAGGGCCAGACTGCCGGAAACCAATCCCCCAATGATTTCAACAATGGTAATTAAAACGTTCAACAGGGTAACCGCTAAGAAACGCTTACCGGTGATTTTTTCTTCCATATTAATGGTCGCTCCTTTAATAGTATATGCGTTGCAATTTTTAATCCCATAGCATTATAATGGCTAAATGTAACTAACCAAAAAGTTAGGGTTTCCAAACTACCCTTTCATGATATGCTATAATATTATTATGTTCAATATTGGATGAGGAGTATATTTTCGTGACCGTTCGAAGGCCGAAATTTTTTCTAGAGGTGAATTGATATTGACTCCAATGAAGGAAGACTACTTAAAAATTATTTTTGAGCTTGGCGGCAGTCACAAAAAGGTATCGAACAAAGAAATTTCATTGGGCCTCGGCATTGCGGCCGGGTCCGTTACCGAGATGATTTCCAAACTGGCGGATGAGGGCCTGGTTGTTCACGAACCGTATGCCGGCATCGCACTGACGGCCAAGGGCCAGCGCTATGCGGCCGAATTGGTCCGTAAGCACCGCCTTTGGGAAACCTTCCTGGTGGACAAACTACACTATAACTTCGCGGATGTTCACCCGGAAGCCGAAGTCCTCGAACACCAGACCAGTGATCGCTTGGCCACGGCCCTCGATGACTTCCTCGGCCATCCGCAAAACTGTCCCCATGGCGGGGTGATTCCCGCTGCCAATGGCCACTTCCCGGACGTCAGTCATCGCTTGCTGGCGGATGCCGAGGATGGTGAAGAAGTTGAGCTGGAGCGGTTCCTAGATAATCATGAGCTGCTGACCTACCTGGAGGAACTCAAGCTGCGGCCGCAGGACAAGGTGAAGGTGGTCCGCCACGAACCATTTGAGGGCCCAATCGTGATTACTAAGGACGGCGATTCCCAGCCAATCAGCGTTTCCTACAAGGCGGCCCACAATATTTTTATCAAGTAGTAGCCACTTCCCGGTTGTGAAGATCTGAAAAGTACTGCTGACAATGTGAATTGTTAGTGGTACTTTTTTATTATAGATCTAACTTTAAAGGAAGTGGGCACATGCTAACGAAGAAACGGCGGCGGTTGGCACTGCGAACATGTTCGCTGGCCGGACGGATCCTGATTGAAAACGGATCAAACATGGAACGGGTCAACGATACCCTGCACCGGATGGCCAAAACGGCGGGTCTCCAAGACTTTCAGGCCTTCACGACGGTGACCGGCATCGTTCTCGGTGCCAATAACCTCCCCAACGCGCTGGTGATGAACATTCGGCGGCGGAAAAACGACCTGAGTAAGGTGACCGCCGTGAACGAAATTTCCCGGGAAATGTCCCGAGGGCTGATCACCCTGCCCGAGGCGTATGCCCAGTTGAAGTGGGTGGATAACCAGGGCCCGTACCGTTACCAGAACCTGGTGGAGGCCCTGGCGGCCGCTGTCTTAAGTATGGCCCTAATGATTGTCTTTACCGGTGATTACCGTGATTCCTGGGCGGGCTTTATTGCTGGCGGGATTGGTTATGCCGTCTTCTCATACGTGATTCGCAAGTTCAAGATCCAGTACCTCGGGGAGTTCTGCTCGTCTTTGGTGATTGGCTTCCTCGCCGTCCTGATGGTCAAACTTGGCTGGGCCCACAACGTCAACGACATCATCATTGGGGCCGTGATGCCGCTGGTTCCGGGAATTCCTCTGACCAACGCCGCCCGTGATCTGGTATCGGGGAACCTGATCAGTGGCCCAACCCGGGGGATTGAGGCGGTCCTGACGGCGGTCTCAATCGGCAGTGCGATCGTGATTGTCTTGCACTTTGCTTAGGGGGTGGGAAAATGCATTATTGGATGAACCTGCTGCTCGAATTTTTCCTCTCCTACATCTCGACGGTCTGCTTCGGGATCCTGCTCCATATCCCGGTGCGAGCCTATAACGTTGCTGGGATCATCGGCGGTGGCGTCTGGGTGATCTACTGGGTGATGTATTATCAGGACGCGGTTGGGCTGGCCTTCAGCAATCTGACGGCGGCCATCCTGATTGCCTTGTGCAGTCGTTGGGCTGCTCAGCACAAGAAGATGCCGACAATCGTCTTTGAAGTTCCGGCCCTGGTGCCCTTTGTTCCCGGCGGGCAGGCCTATAAGATGGTGCGTAACTTCGCCATCGGGAATTACCACCTGGTGACGGTCTACTTCTACCAGGTGGTGGTGATCGTGGGGGCAATTACCTTGGGCTTTGGGCTCGGAGAGTTATTAAACCGGATCATTCACTACCACCACTGGAAAATTGTGAAAAAGGACCGTTGATACTTGGGCAGTGTGGTATACTCAGTTAATGTTAAATAAAAAATAGGAGATTCAATATGTTTATCGAACGTGATCAGCACCGGTGGTGGCGGTTTGCCATTAGTGGCGGTGCTTTTATCATTTTAATGCTGCTTATTAAGTTTAATTCAGCGGTCGCGACCATGATTGATGCCGTCCTGCAGTCGCTGTTTACCGGGCAGCGGATTGAAAGCGTGGGCTGGTTCCACGCCCTGATGACCCTGCTGTCATTCTTGGCGAGCCCCAAGATGGACCTGCTCTGGGTAGTTATCATTGCAGTCGTGTTATGGATCAAACACTATCAGATTCCGGCACTATGGGCGCTTGGAACAATCATCGGCGGTGATGTTCTTGGTGAAATTTTCAAGCACTTTGTTAAGCGGGCCCGGCCGGCACAGCACCTTGCTGCCGACGACGGTTATAGTTTTCCAAGTGGCCATACTCTGGGAATCTTCCTGGTGGCCGCCATTCTGTTGCTGATTGTGATCCCGCTGATCAGGAAGCACTCTACCCGGACGATTTGCCAGTTGCTGATCGTCTTTGCGGTCTTCTTCCTGGCGGTTTCCCGGGTCTACTTATACGCCCACTGGCCATTTGATACGATCAGTGCCATGCTTTTGGCCTATGCCTGGCTTCAGGTAGCGGAGTGGCTCTACGTGGCCTGGGCACCACGGCTACGAGAGATTTCGTTCCTATCAACTTCTGAAATATAACGATTATTGAGACCGGCGAAGAACATGGCTTCCTTACCGGTCTTATTTTATTTAGGGAGGGGATAACAATGACGGAAATTAAAATTAACGTGGCTGTTCCTGAGGACAGTGCGGCCATCGCTCAAATCCTGGCCGACCCGCTCGTCCAGCGCCGGGCCCACCTGATGGTTGTTCCCGACCCCACGGCCGTTGCCATGCTGATGAAGAGTGTCTACCTGCTGACGATCCGTCGTGACCAGCAGGTGGTCGGGGTAATAACCCTTGAACCGGTCGCTGACGAATGCTGGGAGATTGGCTACCTTCTTCGCCACGCCGACTGGGGCCAGGGCATCATGACGGCGGCGGTGGGCCTCCTCTGTGACTGGCTGCATCCCGGGGCGACGCTGCTGGCGACGGTGGATGATGACAACATCGGTTCGCAGCGGGTCCTGATCAAAAATGGCTTCACTAAGGAGACCGATGATGGCGAGCAGGGAAAATGGCTTTTCAAAAAGTCCTTGCACTGATCAAATATTAGAGTATAATTAGAAAACAATGAAGAGGTTGCATCTCTTATCAGTAGTCCGCAACAGGTGAGTAAGCACCGGACGGCGGCTGAAAGGAAGGGATGCCGAAACAGCGGCCGGCTTATTCCGGCATGCTGTTGGGCCATGATTGAAGAAGTCATGGACTGTCGCTTAAAATGCGGGGCGCTTCCAAAAAAGAACTACCGTGGTTATTACCAGGTCTTCTGATGGGTGTCCCGTTGGAAGACTTTTTTATTTACTATTTGGAGGAATGAGTTATATGGCAGAAACAAGTCAAAGTGACCACTCCACCGGCCACATTAAGCGGTCGCTGAAGACGCGTCACCTCTCAATGATCGCCCTCGGGGGGACGATTGGGACCGGACTCTTTATCACCAGTGGTGAAGCGATCTCAACCGCCGGACCTGGTGGGGCCCTCGTTGCCTATATTGTGATGGGGATGATGGTTTACTTCTTGATGACCAGCCTCGGGGAAATGGCGACCTACATGCCGCTGACCGGGTCCTTCTCCGCTTATGCTACTAAGTTTATCGATCCGGCCCTCGGCTTTGCCATGGGGTGGAACTACTGGCTGAACTGGGCCGTTACCATCCCGGTGGAGGCGACGACCGCCGGAATCATTATGAATTACTGGCTGCCGTCGGTTCCCCAGTGGATTTTCAGTGTCACCGTGTTGGCGCTGATCTTCTTGATCAACTACCTCTCCGTTCGTTCATATGGTGAAACGGAGTACTGGCTGGCCCTGGTCAAGATCGTAACCGTGATTGTTTTCCTGGTTGTCGGGGTGGCGATCATCTTTGGAATCATGGGTGGTCATGCCGTGGGAGTCAGCAACTTCCACTACAAGAAGGCACCGTTTGTCGGTGGGATTCCAGCCATCATTAGCGTCTTCCTGATCGCCGGTTTCAGTTTCCAGGGGACAGAATTGGTTGGGATCACTGCTGGTGAAGCGGCTACTCCAGAAGTTTCGGTTTCCAAGGCTATTCACTCAACCTTCTGGCGGATCCTGATCTTCTATATCTGCACGATCTTTGTGATTGCATGTATCTTACCGTACACGGATAAGAACTTGCTGAACCAGAACGTCTCTAACATTACGATGAGTCCGTTCACGATTGTCTTCAAGCGGGCTGGGCTGGCCGTTGCCGCAAGTGTCATGAACGCGGTTATCCTGACGGCGGTGGTTTCCTCTGCCAATTCCGGGCTCTACGCCTCAACACGGATGCTCTTCTCCCAGGCTCGTGAAGGGTACGCATGGCGCTTCTTTGGCTACGTCAACAAGCGGGGGATTCCGATTTACGCCCTGCTCGGGACGATGCTGGTTTCGACTTTGATTTACCTGACCCAATTTATTGGTCCTCAGGCCTACAACTACCTGATCAACGCCTCTGGATTGTGTGGATTTATTGCCTGGTTGGGAATTGCCTCCTCGCACTGGCGGTTCCGCCGGGCCTACCTTGCCCAGGGCCGCGACCTGAACGACCTGAAGTACCGGTCATCCTTCTTCCCATTTGGGCCAATCTTCGCCTTCGTCCTCTGCTTCATTGTGATTTGTGGACAAAACGTGGATGCCTTCATCAAGTTGGACTGGCAAAACATTGCTATTTCATACATGAGTGTGCCGATCTTCTTGATCCTGTTCATCTACTACAAGGTTCGTTACCGGACCCACATCATTCCATTGGATGAGGTGGACCTGTCACGGAGCACCAAGGGTGAAAAGTACGTAGCACCAGATGATGAGGATAAATAATTATTAACCACAAAATATGGTCACTTTCGGGTGGCCATTTTCTTTTTTAGTGTTAAAATTGTATTCGTGTGTTTTTAAAGACTCTAACTATGAAGGGGAAAATGATTAATGATTGCTTTAGCCGGAACAATTGGTGCTGGGAAGACCAGCTTGACGCAACTCTTAGCTAACCATCTGCACAGCCAGGCATTTTACGAATCCGTTGAGGGAAACAAGATCCTGCCGCTTTTCTACAAGGACCCGAAGAAGTACGGCTTTTTGCTACAGATCTACTTTTTGAACAAGCGCCTAGACGAGATCAAGTCTTCATACAGTAACGACTTAAACGTCTTGGACCGGTCGATCTTCGAGGATGCACTCCTGTTTAAGCTGAACGCTGACATGGGCCGGGCCACGGAGACTGAGTCCGATATCTACTCATCATTGTTGGACAACATGATGGAGGAGTTGCCGGATCAAGTTCACCAGAAGGCACCGAACCTTTTGATTACCATCCAGGTTTCGTTTGACACCATGTTGAAGCGGATTAAGAAGCGCGGCCGTTCATATGAACAGATTGCTAACGATCCGTCGCTGTACAACTACTACAAGAACCTGAACGAACGTTACGTTGACTGGTACAAACAGTACGACGAGAGTCCAAAGATGCTGATCGACGGCGATAAGTATGACTTTGTCGAAGATCCGCAGGCGGCTAAGCAGGTTTTGGCAATGATTGATCAAAAATTGGAAGAATTAAATCTTAAATAGTGGTTGACGGGAAATCAAAATAATGCTATATTAATTAAGCTGATTTGTTTCAGTTTAATTAATTCTTTCGGAGGATTAGCTCAGTTGGGAGAGCATCTGCCTTACAAGCAGAGGGTCACAGGTTCGAGCCCTGTATCCTCCATATGCGGATGTGGCGGAATTGGCAGACGCGCAAGATTTAGGATCTTGTATCTTTTGATGTAAGGGTTCAAGTCCCTTCATCCGCATTCAGCTTTTGAAATTAATCAAAAAAAGCTGTTGACAAATTTCGCTTGATCGTGTATCATTTATAACTGTTGATACGAAATGTGTCAAGAACCTAATATGCGGAAGTAGTTCAGTGGTAGAACATCACCTTGCCATGGTGGGGGTCGCGGGTTCGAATCCCGTCTTCCGCTCTTATGCACCCATAGCGCAATTGGATAGAGTGTCTGACTACGAATCAGAAGGTTGAAGGTTCGACTCCTTCTGGGTGCATCATTAAAGCGTGACAGTTATCTCGTTGAGATGGGTGTGGCGCTTATTTTTTTCGGAAATTAGCTCAGCTTGGTAGAGCGCTGCGTTCGGGACGCAGAGGTCGCAAGTTCGAATCTTGTATTTCCGATACTATTAAGCCGTTTTGACAGCACTGGTTGTTGTCAAAACGGCTTTTTGTGTTGTTGCTATGCTTTGTGAAATTTATAAATATAAAAAATTTTTTCACAAAGAAACTAATACTTTCCAAGCTTTGATACATGTGTATGATTGAACGTTGATATAAAACACTTGTGAAATTGCGGGAAACGCTTACAATGTGAAATAAGATATACTAGCAAGGAAATAGGAAAGGTGATTGTAAAATGGCTTATAAGACAGTTAATCCGTATACGAATGAAATTGAACACGAATATCCGCAAACGACAAATGAAGAGGTGGAAAAGACCCTCGCAGCGGCCTATGAGCTCTACCTGCGCTGGCGCAACGGCGATGAACTGGAAGCACGCAAACAGATCATCACTCGGCTGGGAGAATTGCTGCGGGCAAAGAAGCATGAGATGGGGGCTTTGATCACCCACGACATGGGGAAGCTGATCGGCGAGGCGGAAGGTGAAGTCGAACTCTGTGCCTCGTTTTGTGACTATTACGTCCAAAGGGCAGACGAGTTCTTAGCACCGACCCCGATCTATACTGCGTCCGGGAATGCCTATGTTTTGCACCAGGCGACCGGGGTCCTGATGGCTGTTGAACCGTGGAACTTCCCATTCTACCAAATTGCCCGGGTCTTCATCCCGAACTTCTTAGCGGGAAATCCGATGGTGCTAAAGGATGCCTCCAACTGTCCAACATCGGCGCAGACATTTGCTGATTTGGTGAGTGAGGCTGGCGCCCCCACAGGTAGTTTAACCAACCTGTTTGTGGATTATGATCAGGTCGGGCAGATTATTGCCGACAAGCGGGTCCAAGGGGTTTGCCTTACCGGATCCGAACGTGGTGGCCGGTCAGTGGCGACGGAGGCCGCTAAGAGCCTGAAGAAGAGCACGATGGAACTGGGTGGCAACGATGCCTTTATCGTCCTGCCTGATGCAGACATTGACCAATTGACGGATGTTATTTTTGCGGCCCGGCTGTACAATGCCGGTCAGGTATGCACCTCATCGAAACGCTTCATCATTCCGGACAACCTCTATGATGAATTCTTGAAGCGGGCTAAGGAAATCTTTAGCAACGTAAAGATGGGGGACCCGATGGATCCAAGCACCACCCTGGCACCAATGAACTCTAAGAAGGCCAAGGAAAAGCTGCAAAAGCAGGTTGACCTGGCGATTGAAAATGGGGCGACGGTCGTTTACGGTAATCAGCCGGTGAAGGGGCTGGCTGGCCAGTTCTTCATGCCGACCATTCTAACGGATATTGACCGGGACAACCCGATTTTTGACCAGGAGATGTTTGGCCCTGTAATGGCCGTTTACAAGTACCATGATGTAAAAGAGGCGATTGCGCTGGCCAACGATTCGAGCTACGGCTTAGGAAGCACGGTCTTTGGTACCGACATTGCCCGTGCCCGGCAGGTTGCCGCCCAAATTGACACCGGGATGACCTGGATCAATTCCGGCTGGGCATCGCTTCCTGAGTTGCCGTTTGGCGGGGTCAAGCATTCCGGATACGGTCGTGAGCTGGCTGAACAGGGCTTCAAGTCATTCGTTAACGACCACCTGGTATACGAGCCGGAATAATGATCATTACTGACAATGTATCATGTCACGTTAAATAAAAAAGGCCATCCAGAATTAGCCGAAGTTCTGGATGGCCTTTTGAGCTTGTAAGTAATAATTTGAATGGTGAACTAACCCCGGACGGACTGTCCGCCGTCGACGATCAGTTCGGCTCCGTTGACGTACTTGGCCTCATCACTGGCTAAGAAGAGAACCGGGTAGGCGACGTCCTCGGGATCGCCGAGGTGGCCGAGCGGAATTCCAGCAATCAGCGAGTCGAGAAGAGCCTTGTTGAGTGTGAAGGCTTGCATCATCGGGGTCACGATCCAGCCGGGCAGGACAGAGTTAACCCGGATGTTGTACTTGCCGAGGTCCCGCGCGGCTCCCTTGGTGAACGCCCGTGAGGCCCCCTTGGAGGCGGTGTAAGGTGATGCCCCGGCGATCCCTTGGACACTAGCCAAGGATGAGATATTGATGATTGAACCGCCGCCAATCTTCTTCATTTCAGGAACAACGTGCTTCATTCCCAAGAAATGACCCATGGCATTGGTATCCATGAAGAGGTGCCAGTCCTCAACCGTTGAGTCGGTGAGTCCGGAAGTGTTATCGGTGATTCCAATCCCGGCGTTGTTCACCAGGATGTCGATCTTCTTAAACTTCTTGAGTCCCTGGGCAACGGCCTCAACCCAGTCTTCTTCTTTTTTAACATCCAGCTTTAGTGGCAGGACGACATCGCCGTATTCCTTAGTTAAGTCAGCGACGTGTTGGTTGAGGAGTTTGGTGTTGACATCGGTGGCAATCACCTTGGCTCCTTCCTTAACAAAGAGGGCCAGTTCAGCTGCACCCTGACCGCTCGCCGCACCGGTGATCAGTGCTACTTTATCATTAAGACGCTTTGACATAGGTTGAATCTCCCTTTTGTTATATTTGTATAAAGAATGTTGTTTCTATAATATCAATAAAGGCTGCATTAGAGCAATTAAAATTAAGTTACCGAAAGATTAAAAAATGTTACAACGAGTTTGGTCAGCCATAATTGTTGATCACAGGCTCGAAATGGCTCATCATTGGTGGCAACTACATAGTAGAGAAGGGGAAATCGTGAAACGTCTTTTATTGCTGTTCAGCATTGCGATAGTCAGTTTAGGGATGGGGATACCGGTGCATGCCGACCAACCTTCTCCAATCGGCCAGCCATCAGCCTTCAGTGCGGATACCCAGTCAACGGGGGACAACTCTGCCCAAACGCTTCGTGCGGGTGAAAGGACGCTCCGCATTCCGTCCAGCACCCCGCTCCCGATCGAAGGTTACCGCTGGCCGACGAGAAAGTTGAAAATTTACATGAAAACTCAGGACAAGGCGCTGCAAATCGCCTTCAGGAATGCAGTGAAGGCTTGGAACAAAACCGGAGCGGTGCACATTAGCTGGTGCCAAGACGAAGAACAAGCGGACATCATTGCTCAGGATGGTTCATTGACTGCTTCGGCCCCGACGGCCACGGTGGGTTATGTGTCATCCCAGCTTGGGTCGACCAGTACCGAATATAATCCAGATACCCATGCAATGATCCGGGCACGCTCAACCCTGGATGCGGGGCAGCTGGACTACACCAGCCGGACCTTTAGAACAGAGGTGGCTGAACACGAGCTGGGACATGCCCTTGGTTTGGCTCATGCTCCAGAATACGTGCACAGTGTGATGATTCCCCGCAATATCAAGACTGGAATCACCAAAAACGACCGAGCGACGGTCCGTATCTTGTACGGTTTGCCCCAATAATTATTGTGATTGCTTCACAATCTTATTACTTTTAGTTAGTGAGATAATTTAATCTTTATAATTGGTTTGTATTGGTCCAATCCAGTAGTAGCGCTATCATTGCCGATTTAATAGCAAATGGTTTATTAGCTGTGACAAAAAACTTAGAAAATAGCCTTTAAAAACGAAGGGGGTTCTGCTATTATAATAATTGTGAAAAGTAGAACATGTCTTTGAGAAGGAGATTTTACCTTATGAAAGCTGCTGTTATTAATGATCCAGTAGATGGATACGTTACTGTTAAGGACGTTAAGCTTCGTGACCTCAAGCCAGGTGAAGCTTTAGTTGATATGGAATACTGTGGTCTTTGCCACACCGACCTACACTGTGCCGCCGGTGACTTCGGTAAGAAGCCAGGCCGGATTATCGGTCACGAAGGTGTTGGCCGTGTATCCAAGGTTGCCCCTGGTGTTACCTCTCTGAAGGTCGGGGACCGGGTATCAATCGCTTGGTTCTTCAAGGGCTGTGGCCACTGTGAATACTGCCTGACTGGCCGTGAAACTCTTTGCCGGAACGTCTTGAACGCCGGTTACACCGCTGATGGTGCTATGGCACAACAATGCATCGTTCCAGCTGACTACGCTGTTAAGGTTCCAGAAGGCCTTGACCCAGTTGAAGCTACTTCACTGACTTGTGCCGGTGTTACGATGTACAAGGCACTGAAGGTTGCCGACATCAAGCCTGGTCAATGGGTATCAATCGTTGGTGCTGGTGGTCTTGGTAACCTTGGTATCCAATTTGCTCACAACGTCTTCGGTGCTCACGTTATCGCCGTTGATGGTAACGAAGACAAGCTGAAGGCTGCTAAGGAAAACGGTGCTGAAATCTGCATCAACCGTCATGATAACAATGTTGATGAACAGATCCAAGAAAAGGTTGGCGGTGTTCACGCCGCAGTTGTTACTGCCGTTACGACCGCTGCCTTTGACCAAGCCGTTAACTCCCTTCGTCCAGATGGCCGTTTAGTTGCCGTTGCCCTTCCACAAGGTGACATGAAGCTGAACATCGCCAAGACGGTTCTTGATGGGATCATCGTTGCCGGTTCATTGGTTGGTACTCGTCAAGACCTGGCAGAATGCTTCCAATTCGGTGCTGAAGGTAAGGTTCACCCAATCGTTAAGACCCGGAAGCTTTCAGAAATCAATGACATGATCCAAGAACTGAAGGATAACAAGGTTGTTGGTCGGAACGTTGTTGACTTCAGCCTTGAAGACTAGTTGAATTCGCGTTAATAAATTGTGAGCTGTAGGAAATATTAAACTTTCCTATGGCTCTTTTTGTATTCAGGGTGTCTGACGGGCAGAAAATAGGAAAATATGATAAAATGATGGTCAAGATTAGTCAGATGATGGGGGCGATGAAATGGAAAACCGAAGTATTTCGGATATAATTGAAGCATATCTCAAGGAAATATTTGGTGACGACACCCAGATCGAAATTCGTCGTTCTGAAATTGCTGATCATTTTAACGTTGTTCCATCACAAATCAACTATGTGATTAAAACCCGATTCACCATTCAAAACGGCTACCTCGTCCAGAGTAAACGAGGTGGTGGGGGTTACATCCGCATCGAGCGAGTTAATTTACTTGGCGACGTAGATGTGCTAAACTCACTGGTCCAAGCAATTGGCGAGTCAATTCGTGAACGGGATGCGTTTGCAATTATTCAAACGCTCTACAACGAGAAAGTGATTTCACAACGCGAGGGCGATCTGATGCTGGTGGCACTATCGAAGCAGACTTTAGCAGTTGATGATACCAATATGGAGAACAAACTCCGTGCACGGATTTTAGTTTCGTTTCTTAATCGATTACGGTATGAAAGTTAGAGGATGATTGCAGATGGATAACATGTTTACACCTAGCGCTAAGCACGTTTTAGCAATTGCTCATGAACAGGCAAAATACTTTAAGCACCAAGCGGTGGGGACTGAGCACCTGCTGTTGGCCCTGTCGATGGACAAAGACGGGATCGCCAATAAGATTTTTGAACAGTTCTCAATTACAAGTGACGATATTCGCGAAGAGATCGAGCGCCTGATTGGCTACGGGACAATGGATGACCTGGGGCCCGCCGACTACCTGCCGTACTCACCAAAGGCTAAGCAGGTCCTGGCACTGGCCGGGCGTGAAGCCCAACAGATGCATGCCCTGAAGATCGGGACCGAGCACCTGTTGTTGGCCTTAATTGCGGATGAAGGCGTCCTTTCGTCACGGATCCTGTACAGCTTAGATGTCTTGCCGCGACAGGTACGCAAAGTGACCCTGCGGCGGTTAGGAATTTCCGAAAGTCAAGTACGGCGCCGGGCCAGCCAAGACAACAATAACCAGTCGGCTGGGACCCCAACCTTGGACAAGCTGGCTCGTGACATGACCCAACTGGCCCGGACTAAACGCTTGGATCCGGTGGTTGGCCGGGACAAGGAAATTAAGCGGGTCATTCAGATTCTGAGTCGGCGGACAAAGAACAACCCGGTCCTGATTGGGGAACCAGGGGTCGGTAAGACAGCGATCGTCGAGGGCTTGGCCCAGCGGATGGTTGAGGGAACAGTTCCCGAAGAGCTAGCTGACAAACGGTTAATGGTCCTCGACATGGGGTCACTGGTTGCCGGCACCAAGTATCGTGGTGAGTTTGAAAACCGATTGAAGAAAGTCATCGAGGAGATTCAAAATGACGGGCACGTCATCCTCTTTATCGATGAATTGCACACCCTGATTGGTGCTGGTGGTGCCGAGGGGGCCATCGATGCTTCCAACATTCTGAAGCCGGCACTGGCCCGTGGTGAATTGCAAACAATTGGGGCCACGACCTTGGACGAATACCAGAAACACATTGAATCAGATGCAGCCCTGGAACGGCGGTTTGCGACCGTGCAGGTGGATGAACCAACACCAGAAGTGGCCCTCCATATTCTGAAGGGCTTACGGCCAAAGTACGAGGAACACCACCACGTTAAAATTACGGATGATGCTCTGGAACAAGCGGTTAAGCTGTCTTCACGTTACATTTCCGACCGCTTCCTGCCTGACAAGGCCATCGACTTAATGGATGAATCGGCTGCCATGGTTCGGATCGACGCGGAAGAGAAGCGAGACCAGCAGCCATCCCTTGAGAGCAAGTTGGACGACCTGCGTTCTGCCAAAGAAACGGCGATTGAGAACCAAAACTTCGACAAGGCTGCCCAGCTGCGGCAGGACGAATTGACGCTGAAGGCCGAGTTGGAACGGCAAAAGCGGAAGTTGGAACAGCGGTCGGCGGAGAAGGATGGTTACCGCTTGAAAGTTACCGGCGAAGATGTCGCCAAGGTTGTTGCTGAATGGACCGGGGTGCCATTGACCCAGTTGAAGAAGAGCGAGAGTGAACGATTGGTTAATCTGGAACGGGTTCTCCACCGGCGGGTGATCGGCCAGGAAGAGGCCGTTAGTGCCGTGGCTAAGGCCATTCGGCGGGCCCGCAGCGGCCTCAAAGATCCGAACCGGCCGATTGGTTCCTTCATGTTCCTCGGCCCAACCGGGGTCGGTAAGACTGAGTTGGCTAAGGCCCTTGCCGAGGCGATGTTTGGTTCTGAGGACAACATGATCCGGATCGACATGTCCGAGTACATGGAGAAGTACAGCACCAGCCGCCTGATCGGTGCGGCACCGGGCTACGTGGGCTACGACGAGGGGGGCCAGTTGACTGAGAAGGTTCGCCAGCACCCGTACTCCGTTGTTCTTCTGGATGAAGCAGAGAAGGCTCACCCGGACGTCTTCAACCTCTTGCTGCAGGTCTTAGATGACGGTTACCTGACTGATTCCAAGGGACGTAAAGTCGACTTCCGCAACACGATCATCATCATGACCTCCAACCTAGGTGCAACTCAGCTGCAAGACGAGAAGGAGGTCGGCTTCGGCGCCAAGGACATGAGCCAGGATTACAATGCCATGGCGGCGGCGATCAAGCAACAGTTGAAGTTGCATTTCCGCCCAGAGTTCCTTAACCGGATTGATGAAACGATCATCTTCCATTCACTTAATAAGAAGGAATTGCACCAGATTGTTAAGCTGATGGCCAAGTCCTTGACCTCCCGGATCGCTGAGCAGGGGGTTAACTTGAAGCTTACCCCGGCGGCAATTGACGAGATTGCTAAGGTTGGGTACGATCCAGCTTATGGGGCCCGGCCACTGCGGCGGGCACTTCAGGACTACGTTGAGGATAGCCTGAGTACCGCTCTGCTGGATGGGCAGATCAAGGTTGGTGATGACGTTACGATTGGCGCTCACCAGGGCCAATTGACGATGAAGATCAAGAACTCTGGTACCGCTAAGCCAGTCTTGGTTAAGATGAATAAATAGTTAAAGTTGAAAAGCATTAGCGCGCTTCTGATGGCTAAATACAGTCACCTGGAGCGCGTTCTTTTTTGTTCGGCCGATTTGTGAGATCATTGTCAAAAAACGTTAACTGGTAATATAATGTGGATAAACGTTTTTTTAGGGGGCAATTAAATGAAACGAACGGAGCAGTTGGAAAAAACGCGCCGGGCAATTTTGCAAACGGCAACGCGCCTTTTTTTACAAAAGGGCTTTGCTCAAACATCGACGCGGGACATCGCCAAGGAAATCGGGATTACTCAACCGGCCTTGTATCACCACTTCAGTGACAAGGAGGTTCTATTCTTAAGCGTGATGACCGAATTCTCACAGAAAGTTCACCAAGACATTAATAAGGTCCTGCGTAAACATAAGCTGGACCCGGAAGAACAGCTTTTTGAAATCGTGAAGGTTTTGAAAAAGCACCACTCGATCAGTATCTATGATCAGTATAATCAGGCGATCCAGCTACTCTCGAAGAGTGCCCAGCAGAAGTACAATATGATCTTTGTAATGGATTATCTGGTACCGATTGGTGAATACTTCAAGCAGCCTGAGGTGGGCTTACGGGCAGATCTTTTGCCGCGAGAAGCCGCCGAACTTTTCTTGGCCAGCCTGACGCCGGTATTTGGGACCTATCAAGCAATCGGTGGGCATGCGATTAGCAGTGACCAGCGGACCAAACTGATCATTGACTGCATTATCAATGGCCTGAAGCGGACCCCTAAACAAAATTAATATAATCCTTGACAACTTAAATGTGAACACATATAATTTAGTAGTATGTAATTTGTGAGTTCATTTGGGCCCGGTGATCTATTGTCCATCGGGTTCTGCAATAAAACCAAAGACAGTCCTTAACTGTTTTTGGATTTTTTTTGCCCAAAAGTTGCTTTTTGAGGTAATTGTAACCAAATTGTAACATTGGCGAGTGACTCACCCAACAAATTAGAGAGGTGAACAGTTTGGCCGGACATTTAGTAAAATACGGTAAGCACCGTACCCGTCGTAGTTACTCCCGGATTAAAGAAGTTCTCGAGTTGCCTAACCTGATTGAGATCCAGACCAATTCCTACGATTGGTTTATGGATAAAGGGCTGCGGGAAATGTTTGATGACATTATGCCAATTGATGATTTCCAAGGTAAGCTTTCCCTGGAATTTGTCGACTATCAACTATTAGAACCTAAGTACACTGTTGATGAAGCACGTGAACACGATGCTAACTATTCAGCACCACTGCACGTTACTTTACGGTTGACCAACCACGAAACTGGTGAAATCAAGTCTCAGGATGTTTTCTTCGGTGACTTCCCACTGATGACTGATCAAGGGACCTTCATTATCAACGGGGCAGAGCGGGTTATTGTTTCTCAATTAGTTCGTTCCCCTGGTGTCTACTACAGTGAAGAAAACGATAAGAATGGCCGGACAAACTACGGTGCTACCTTCATTCCTAACCGTGGTGCCTGGTTGGAATACGAAACCGACGCTAAGAACGTTTCCTACGTCCGGATTGACCGGACGCGGAAGCTGCCAATGACGGAATTAGTCCGGGCATTGGGCTTCGGTTCCGATGACGAAATCATTGATATGTTCGGTGGCGACAGTGAGACCCTGTCATTGACTCTGGACAAGGATGTCCACAAGAATGCTGAAGACTCCCGTGTCGAAGAGGCATTGAAGGACATCTACGAACGGCTGCGTCCAGGTGAACCAAAGACTGCTGATTCAGCACGTAACCTGCTGACCGCTCGCTTCTTCGATCCAAAGCGTTACGATATGGCACCGGTTGGTCGTTACAAGACTAATAAGAAGCTGATGCTCAAGTACCGCCTGCTCGGTGAAACCTTAGCTGAAACTTTGGCTGACCCTGATACTGGTGAAGTATTGGCTCAGAAGGGCGACACGGTTACCAAGGAAGTTCTTAAAAAGCTGGAACCTTACCTTGATCGTGATGACTTCAAGATGGTTACCTACACGCCATCCGACGAAGCCGTCGTTACGGAACCAGTTAAGCTGCAGAAGATCCTGGTTTACTCCAAGACCGACCCAGAACGGGTTGTGCCAATCATCGGTAATGGCCACATTCCGTTGGAATACAAGCACATCGAACCAGCCGACATTCTTGCTTCTTTGAACTACTTCTTCAACCTGCAAGAAGGCATCGGCTCAACCGATGACATCGACCACTTGGGTAACCGGCGGATTCGTTCCGTTGGTGAACTGCTGCAAAACCAATTCCGGATCGGGCTTGCCCGGATGGAACGGGTTGTTCGCGAACGGATGTCAATTCAAGATCCTGACACTGTGACGCCGCAACAGCTGATCAACATTCGGCCGGTAGTTGCTTCCATCAAGGAATTCTTCGGTTCATCCCAGCTGTCACAATTCATGGATCAAACTAACCCACTGGGTGAATTGACCCACAAGCGGCGTCTGTCCGCCCTTGGTCCTGGTGGTTTGACTCGTGACCGGGCCGGTTATGAAGTCCGGGACGTGCACTACACCCACTATGGCCGGATGTGCCCAATCGAAACTCCTGAAGGACCTAACATTGGTCTGATTAACAGTCTGTCTTCCTACGCCCGGGTTAACAAGTATGGCTTCATCGAAACGCCATACCGCCGTGTTTCTTGGAAGACCCACAAGGTTACTGACAAGATCGACTACCTGACTGCCGACGAAGAAGATAACTTTGTGATTGCCCAAGCCAACTCACCATTGAATGACGATGGTTCATTCGTTGATGATGAGGTTATGGCTCGTGACAAGGATGAATACGTTGAAACTAGTGTTGAGAACGTCGACTACATGGACGTTTCTCCAAAGCAAGTTGTCTCCGTCGCTTCCGCATGTATTCCATTCCTTGAAAACGATGACTCCAACCGTGCCCTGATGGGTGCCAACATGCAACGGCAAGCTGTTCCGTTGCTCAACCCACACGCACCATTGGTAAGTACCGGGATCGACTACAAGGCCGCCCATGACTCTGGGGTAGCCATGATCGCCAAGAAGGCCGGGACCGTGGAATACGTCGATGCACGTGAAGTTCGGGTTCGTGAAGATGACGGTACGCTTGACACTTACAAGCTGATGAAGTTCCGTCGTTCTAACGGTGGTAAGAACTACAACCAACGGCCAATCGTTAAGGTCGGCGAACACGTTGACGCTGACGATGTCTTAGCCGATGGTCCATCAATGGAACAAGGTGAATTGGCCCTTGGTCAAAACCCGCTGATCGCCTTCATGACTTGGCAGGGTTACAACTTCGAAGATGCCATTGCCATCAACGAACGTCTGGTTAAGGACGATGTCTACACTTCCATTCACATCGAATCTTATGAATCTGAAGCTCGGGAAACCAAGCTTGGACCAGAAGAAATGACGCGGGAAATTCCTAACGTCGGTGACGATGCCTTGAAGGATCTTGACGAAAACGGGATCGTTCGGGTCGGTGCCGAAGTTCACGATGGCGACATCTTGGTTGGTAAGGTTACGCCAAAGGGAATGACTGAATTGTCTGCCGAAGAACGGCTCCTGCACGCCATCTTCGGTGAAAAGTCCCGTGAAGTTCGTGATACCTCATTGCGGGTACCTCACGGCGGTGGCGGTATTATTCAGGACGTTAAGGTCTTCACCCGTGAAAACGGGGATGAATTGTCACCAGGTGTTAACACTATGGTTCGGGTCTACATCGCCCAAAAGCGGAAGATCCAAGTCGGTGACAAGATGTCTGGTCGTCACGGTAACAAGGGTACTGTTTCCATTGTTATCCCTGAAGAAGATATGCCATACATGCCAGATGGAACCCCAATCGACATCATGCTGAGTCCAATGGGTGTGCCAAGTCGTATGAACATCGGTCAGCTGCTTGAATTGCACCTGGGGATGGCTGCTAAGCGGCTTGGTATCCACATGGCAACGCCTGTCTTTGATGGGGCTTCCGATAAGGACGTTTGGGACGCTGTTCGTGAATCAGGCTTCCCTGAAGACGGTAAGACGATCCTCTATGATGGTCGGACCGGTGAACCATTCGAAAACCGGGTTGCCGTTGGTTCCATGCACTACCTGAAGCTGGCTCACATGGTTGACGATAAGATCCACGCACGGTCAACTGGTCCTTACTCACTGGTTACCCAACAGCCACTGGGTGGTAAAGCCCAATTCGGTGGTCAGCGGTTTGGTGAAATGGAAGTTTGGGCCCTCGAAGCTTACGGTGCGGCCTACACTCTGCAAGAAATCTTGACCTACAAGTCAGATGATACTGTTGGTCGTGTGCGGACTTACGACGCCATCATTAACGGTCAGCCGATTCCAAAGCCAGGTGTTCCAGAATCATTCCGGGTACTGGTTAAGGAACTCCAAGCACTGGGTCTTGATATGAAGGTCTTGGATGGCAACCACCAGGAAGTTCAATTAAAGAACATGGATGAAGATGACTCCGAAGTTGTCAGTGTTGACGCCTTGGCTAAGTACGCTGAGCAGCACAACGCCGATAATGATAAGAAGAAAGAATCTGCTTCGAAGACTCCATCTGCATCAACGACTGAAGATAAAACCAAGCAAGATTAATCGTTCTTCAACTGAGATTTACTGAAATAAGGAGGAACATCCTTTGATTGATGTCAATAAATTTGAAAGCATGCAGATCGGTCTGGCATCTCCAGACAAGATCCGTAGCTGGTCTTATGGTGAAGTAAAGAAGCCGGAGACCATCAACTACCGGACCTTGAAGCCGGAGAAGCAGGGTCTGTTTGACGAACGAATCTTTGGCCCAACTAAGGACTACGAGTGTGCTTGTGGTAAGTACAAGCGGATTCGTTACAAGGGTCGGATTTGTGACCGTTGTGGAGTCGAGGTTACCAGTTCCAAGGTTCGTCGTGAACGGATGGGCCACATCGAACTGGCTGCCCCAGTTTCCCACATCTGGTACTTTAAGGGAATCCCAAGCCGGATGGGTCTTGTCTTGGACATGAGCCCACGTTCCCTGGAAGAAGTTATCTACTTCGCTTCCTACGTGGTTCTTGATCCAGGTGACACTCCACTGGAAAAGAAGCAATTGCTCTCTGAAGCCGAATACCGGGACAAGAAGGCCGAATTCGGCAACCGGTTCACTGCTGAAATGGGTGCGGCAGCCATCAAGAAGCTGCTGGCTGACGTGGACCTGCAAAAGGAAGCCAACGAACTGAAGGAAGAATTGAAGGAAGCTACTGGTCAAAAGCGGACCCGGGCCATCCGGCGTCTGGACATCCTGGAAGCCTTCCTCAAGTCTGGCAACAAGCCAGAATGGATGGTGATGGATGTTATTCCAGTTATGCCGCCTGACCTTCGTCCAATGGTTCAGCTTGAAGGTGGCCGGTTCGCTACCTCTGACTTGAACGACCTTTACCGGCGGGTTATCAACCGTAACAACCGGCTGAAGCGTCTGCTCAAGTTGCAAGCACCAGGAATCATCGTTCAAAACGAAAAGCGGATGTTGCAAGAAGCCGTTGATGCCTTGATCGATAACGGTCGGCGGGGACGTCCGGTTGCCGGTCCAGGTAACCGTCCGCTGAAGTCCTTGTCTCACCTGCTGAAGGGTAAGCAAGGCCGGTTCCGTCAGAACCTGCTTGGTAAGCGTGTCGACTACTCTGGTCGTTCCGTTATTGATGTTGGTCCATCCCTGAAGATGAACCAAATGGGTCTGCCAGTACCAATGGCGCTTGAATTGTTCAAGCCATTCATCATGCATGAACTGGTTAAGCGGGGCCTGTCCGCCAACGTTAAGGCTGCTAAGCGGAAGATCGACCGCCGGGACGACGATGTCTTCGACGTATTGGAAGACGTTATCAAGGAACACCCAGTACTTTTGAACCGGGCACCTACCCTGCACCGGCTTGGTATCCAGGCCTTTGAACCAATCCTGGTTTCTGGGAAGTCCATGCGGTTGCACCCACTGGTATGTACCGCCTACAACGCCGACTTCGATGGTGACCAGATGGCCATCCACGTGCCGCTGTCTGATGAAGCTCAGGCCGAAGCACGGTTGCTGATGCTGGCTGCTCACCACATCCTGAGTCCTCGTGACGGTGAACCAATTGTGTCACCATCACAGGATATGGTTATCGGTAACTACTACATGACCACTGAAGATAAGGGTCGTGAAGGCGAAGGGATGATTTTCAAGGACACTGACGAAGCCGAAATGGCCTACCGGAACGGTTACGTTTCCTTGCAGACCCGGGTTGGTGTTCAAGTATCTTCATTCCCTGACAAGCCATTCACTGACGAACAACGGAACCAGATCATGGTAACCTCCGTTGGTAAGCTCCTCTTCAACCGGATCATGCCAAAGGACTTTGCCTACGTCAATGAACCAACTGATGCCAACATCCACGAAGGAGTGGACGAGAAGTTCTTCCTCAAGCCGGGCGAAGACATCCATGACTACCTGGAGAATGCACCACTGGTTCCACCATTCAAGAAGGGCTTCTTGTCTGACCTGATTGCCGAAGTTTACAAGCAATACAAGGTTACCAAGACTTCCCAATTCCTTGACCGGATCAAGGACCTTGGTTACTACGAATCAACGATTTCTGGTCTGACGACTGCCATGTCCGATATTCATGACCTTCCTGAAAAGCCAGAGATCATCAAGAACGCTCGTAAGCAAGTGGCCCTGATCACTAAGCAGTTCCGTCGTGGTCTGATTACGGACGACGAACGGTACGAACGGGTTATCGCTGCTTGGAACGACGCCAAGGATGAAGTTCAAAACAAGCTGATTGAGCACATGGATATCCACAACCCAATCAACATGATGTCTGACTCTGGTGCGCGTGGTAACATTTCTAACTTCACTCAGCTGGCCGGGATGCGTGGTTTGATGGCCTCACCAAACGGCAAGATCATGGAACTGCCTGTTCTGTCTAACTTCTACGAAGGGCTGTCTGTCCTGGAAATGTTCCTGTCCTCACACGGTGCTCGTAAGGGGATGACTGATACCGCCCTGAAGACTGCCAACTCAGGTTACCTGACTCGGCGGCTGGTTGATGTTGCCCAAGACGTGGTTGTTCGTGAAAAGGACTGTGGCACTGACCGTGGTCTTGAAGTTACTGCGATCACCAACGGTAACGAAATGATCGAACCACTCTACGACCGGATCATGGGTCGTTACACGATGAAGTCCGTCTTTGATCCAAAGACTGGCGAAAAGATCGTTGGCAAGAACGTTCTCATTGATGAAGACATGGCGCAAAAGATCGTTGACGCCGGTGTTAAGAAGGTTACGATTCGTTCTGCCTTTACTTGCAACACTGAACATGGTGTCTGCGAACGCTGCTACGGTCGGAACGCCGCTACCGGTGACCGGGTAGAAGCTGGTGAAGCTGTTGGTACTGTTGCCGCTCAGTCAATCGGTGAACCAGGTACCCAGCTGACGTTGCGGAACTTCCACACTGGTGGTGTTGCCGGCAACGACGATATCACCCAAGGGCTTCCTCGTGTGCAAGAAATTGTTGAAGCGCGGAACCCTAAAGGTCGGGCAACGATCACTGAAGTTACCGGTGAAGTTGTTTCGATCGAAGAAAACCCAGCTGAACGAACCAAGGACGTTACCGTTAAGGGTGAAACCGACACCCGGACCTACACCCTGCCAATCACGGCACGGATGCGGGTTGCGGAAGGCGACTTCATTCACCGTGGTACGGCCCTCAACGAAGGTTCAATCGATCCTAAGGAACTGATTCGGGTTCGCGACGTGCTGTCCACTGAAACCTACCTGTTGGCTCAAGTTCAGGGTGTTTACCGGATGCAGGGTATCGACCTGCTCGATAAGCACGTTGAAATCATGATTCGGCAGATGATGCGTAAGGTTCGGGTCATGGATCCAGGTGATACCGACCTCCTGCCAGGTCAACTGTTAGACATCGGCCAATTCCGTGATGCCAATAAGCCAACGCTGTACGCTGGTGGTATTCCGGCAACTGCTCGTCCAGTTATCCTCGGAATCACCAAGGCGGCCCTCGAAACCAACAGTTTCCTGTCCGCTGCTTCATTCCAGGAAACTACCCGGGTACTTACCGACGCTGCTATTCGTGGTAAGAACGACCCACTGGTTGGTTTGAAGGAAAATGTTATCATTGGTAAGATCATTCCAGCTGGTACTGGGATGCCAACCTACCGGAACATTAAGCCAAAGGAAGTTAGTGTTGCTGCTTACTCCATCAAGGACCTTGAGGCCAAGATGAAAGAGGAAGACAAGCAAAACTAAGCTTGTGGATAAGTAAAAAAAAGAGGCTGGTAAAGATTACCAGCCTCTTTTTTGTTGCAAACGAGGTGTTTACTTGACCAAAAAATATCAAATTGAAATTCCAGAAGCCGCCCTTGACCAGACCGACTTTCAACCGGGTGATCGACTCGCGCTGAGTGTTAATCATAAGCAGATCGACGTTCGCCCCTCGCGAGTGATCGACCAGCTGCCGCAGATTGCCTTCTGGTGGTATGCGTTGCCCGCCGCCGTGGCGACCCTGGTCTTCTATGCCTTCTTTCGGGAACGAAATACGGTCCGGCCAATTCCGCTGACGGGGAGTGATTACTCTTTGGCAAACGGGGCGATGATCCTGGGCGTGATCTCCGGGCTGGTCCTCTTTATCACCACCTTCATTGTGGAAAAGATCCGGAAAACCGGACCAACAAAAGATTTTTATTGGCGGAGTCTGCCACCGCTGGCGATTGCCTGTGGATTAATCATGACCTTTTCCTTTTCGGCAATCTTCTGGCTGCTTGGCCAGATGTTCACCAACGCCAGCTTTGACCTCTACACGACAACCGTCTTTGCCTTTGTGATTATTGCAGCCGTCAACTATGTGATGATCAACCTGGCGATGACGCTGACGTCGGGGGTGGTCACCAACCTATTGACGATTATGATTATCGGGGGGATGCTCTTCTCGATGCTGACCAACTCATCGCGGGACTGGTGGAGGCACAACTTCAGCTTTCTTGGAACCGCGGAGAACTCCGCCAGCTTCCAGTTCAACGTCACCCTGATCTTCTCGGGGCTGCTGATGATGACGCTGGTGGATTACCTGTTTGTTAACCTCCAACGACGGTATCGGGGACGACGGGTCCTGACTTTGCGGCTGCTCTTGTACATGCTATCGGCCTGTATTGCCTCGATCGGGATTTTCCCTAATGACCCCGAGTTCCACGTACTGCACGACCGGGTATCGATGTGGCTGGTCTACATCATGCTGATCCTGATTGTGCTGATCCGCTGGATTCTCCCCGAGGTGACCCGGCAGTTCCTGATTCTTTCATATGTTATGGGCGGCTTGATGGGGCTGGAATACATTGTCTTCAAGCTCAGCGACTACCTGTCACTCACCGCCTTTGAATTGCTGGAGTTCGGCTTGGCCTTTTCCTGGCTGTTGTTGTTGTTGCAAAACATTGAGAATCTGGCCCGCTTTGGGCAGAACCTCTTCTTGGTAAAGATTACCCCCGTCCCGGATGGGGATAAGTAGTGAATAAGTCACGGTTGATTGCCGTGGCTTTTTTATTTATGCACAGACAAAAGTTAAACCAGCGAGGGTAGCCAAGCACAGGGCTGGCAAGAAGGGGAGCCGCTTTTGTGGTTGGAAAAAGAAGCAGGGGAACGTGATCAGGCAGGCACAGAGAATGATAGCCGCTGCTGCTTCGGGACCAAAGGCCGGCAAGAGGATGGCAATGAACATGACATCCCCGCCGCCCAGCCAGTGCAGCCAAGCGGCCATGAATGTGAGGGTGATAAGCAGGATCACGATGAAAATCACGGCTGCCGTGGTGGACGACGCCGGGTGGGGGATGATCAGGAAAAGGGGAAAAAGGCCGCTCAGGCTGACCGGGTAGAGGCACTGGTAGTAATAATCACAGCTGCAAATGAAAAGGAGGGTCTGGATGATCATGATTATTAAGAAGCTGTGGAAAAGCGAGGGGCTGGCAAGCACGTAGGCAAAAAATCCACAAATTAATTCACAGGCGGGATCATAGACCGGGATCCGCTGCCGGCAGAAGTGACAGGAGCCACCCTGAATGGCGAAGCCGAAGACGGGGACCAGCTGCCACCAACTGAGGGGATGGCGACAGTGTGGACAATAGGACCGCGGCGGGAACCAGGGGGATTGGCCCCTTCCCAGGCGGTAAGCGCACAGGTTGGTGAATGAGGAAAGGCAAGCGGCAACGACGGCAGTGAATAGCTTGGCAAACATATAAAAACCTCCTATAATAAATAAACGGGTTTTATGCTGGTACTCGCCAAAATAAATCTAGTGATCGCGTTGACATTCATTTGGGGACGTGATAGTCTATTTAAGGTGCTTTTTTAGCAACGGAGTGTCTGTCGTTGGGCAGACTTTTGCGTCAACGAAGGCACAACAATCTAATAACCGTCCAGCAATTTTTTTATTCTTCAAAAAGAACCGCCTGGATGTGTGGACTTAAAACAAGGAAGGGGAAAAATTATGCCAACCATTAACCAATTGGTACGTAAAGGCCGTAAGAGCCACAAGGGCAAGTCAAAGTCACCAGCTCTTGGCTATGTTTACAACACTTTTAAGAAGGAAGAAGTTAAGGTTCCAGCTCCACAAAAGCGTGGGGTCGCTACCCGTGTCGGTACCATGACTCCTAAGAAGCCTAACTCAGCTCTGCGGAAGTACGCCCGTGTACGTCTTTCCAACTTGATTGAAGTTACTGCTTACATTCCTGGTATTGGTCACAACCTCCAAGAACACTCAGTTGTTTTGATTCGTGGTGGTCGTGTTAAGGACTTGCCAGGGGTTCGTTACCACATCATCCGTGGTACCCTCGATACTGCCGGTGTTGAAGGCCGTATGCAATCACGGTCCAAGTACGGTACTAAGAAGCCTAAGAAGTAATTTTTAAGGAGGAGTTAAGTAATGCCACGTAAAGGACATGTACAAAAGCGTGAAATTTTACCAGATCCAGTGTACAACTCAAAGCTGGTTACGAGCTTAATCGACCGTCTGATGGTTGATGGTAAGCGTGGAACTGCTACGAAGATTTTATACGCAGCGTTCGACCAAATTAAGGAAGAAACTGGTAACGATCCAGTTGAAGTTTTCGAACAAGCTATGGAAAACGTTATGCCGGTTCTTGAAGTTAAGGCTCGTCGTGTTGGTGGTTCTAACTACCAAGTTCCGATCGAAGTTCGTCCAGAACGGCGGACCACTTTAGGTCTTCGTTGGATTGTTCAATACGCACGGCTTCGTGGTGAACACACCATGGTTGAACGGCTTTCCCGTGAAATCATCGATGCTTCTAACAACACCGGTGCTTCCGTTAAGAAGCGTGAAGACACTCACCGGATGGCAGAAGCCAACCGTGCCTTTGCACACTACCGCTGGTAATCATCGGCAATTGAAACCAGTTGCCTGACTGGTTACAATAAAGGGGTGACGTAGTTGATTGATAACCGTCATCCCTTTTTCTAAAAAATGACGATAAAATATTATCTTTCGGAAGGAGATACACTTTAAGATGGCTAACAAACGTGAATATCCACTTGCTAAGACTCGTAACATCGGTATCATGGCCCACATCGATGCCGGTAAGACGACTGCCACTGAGCGGATTCTTTACTACACCGGTAAGATTCACAAGATTGGTGAAACTCACGATGGTGCTTCACAAATGGACTGGATGGATGAAGAAAAGGAACGTGGTATCACTATCACGTCCGCTGCCACTACGGCCGTTTGGAAGGACTACCGGATCAACATCATCGATACCCCAGGACACGTGGACTTCACTGTCGAAGTTGAACGTGCGCTCCGTGTGCTTGATGGTGCCGTAACCGTTCTGGATGCTCAAGCCGGTGTTGAGCCACAGACTGAAACTGTTTGGCGTCAAGCCGACCAGTTCAACGTTCCGCGGATCGTCTTTGCTAACAAGATGGACAAGGTTGGTGCCAACTTTGACTACTCTGTTCAAACGATCAAGGACCGTCTGAACGTTACCCCACTGCCAATTCAAATGCCAATTGGTGCCGAAGATACGTTCTCTGGTGTTGTTGACCTGGTTAAGATGGTTGCCTACGTTTACGACGAAGACAAGCTGGGTACTAACTGGGACACTGTTGATATTCCAGACGACATGAAGGAAGAAGCCCAAAAGCGTCACGATGCAATGATCGAAACGCTGGCTGACATTGATGACAACATCATGGAAAAGTACCTTGAAGGGGAAGAAATTTCCGTTGACGAAATCAAGGCTGCTATCCGTAAGGGTACCCTGGAAGAAAAGCTCTTCCCTGTATTAGCTGGTTCAGCTTACAAGGATAAGGGTATTCAGATGATGCTTGATGCCGTTATCGACTACCTGCCATCACCACTTGATGTTAAGCCATTCGTTGCTCACGATGCTGATGGTAACGAAGTTGAATTGACTGCCGGTGACGACAAGCCATTCGCTGCCTTGGCCTTCAAGATTGCTACTGACCCATTCGTTGGTCGTCTGACCTTCTTACGTGTTTACACTGGTTCACTGCAATCCGGTTCTTACGTTCTGAACGCTACCAAGGACAAGCGTGAACGGATCGGTCGTCTGCTGCAAATGCACTCTAACCAACAACACGAAATCCCAGAAGTATTCTCTGGTGATATCGCCGCTGCGATCGGTCTGAAGAACACCACTACTGGTGACTCCCTGACTGATCCTGATCACCCACTGCAACTTGAATCAATGGACTTCCCTGAACCAGTTATTCAGGTTTCCGTTGAACCAAAGTCAAAGGCTGACCAAGACAAGATGGACAAGGGTCTGCAAAAGCTTGCTGAAGAAGATCCAACGTTCAAGGCTGAAACTAACCCTGAAACTGGTGAAACTCTGATCGCCGGGATGGGTGAATTGCACCTGGACATCATTGTTGAACGTCTGCGTCGTGAATTCCACGCCGAAGTTAAGGTTGGTAAGCCACAAGTATCTTACCGTGAAGCATTCACCAAGAAGGCTAGCGCACAAGGTAAGTTCGTTCGTCAGTCTGGTGGTAAGGGTCAATACGGTGATGTATGGATCGAATTTACGCCACTTGAAGAAGGTAAGGGCTTCGAATTCGAAGATGCCATTGTCGGTGGGGTTGTTCCTCGTGAATTCATCCCTGCTGTTGAACAAGGTTTGAAGGAAGCTATGCAAAACGGTGTTCTTGCCGGCTACCCACTTGTTGACATGCACGCTAAGCTCTACGATGGTAGTTACCACGAAGTCGACTCTAGTGAAGCGGCCTTCAAGGTTGCTGCATCCCTCGCCCTGAAGAATGCTGCTAAGAAGGCTGATCCAGTTATCCTTGAACCAATCATGAAGGTTGACATCGTTGTTCCTCAAGACAACATGGGTGACGTTATGGGTCAAGTAACTGCTCGTCGTGGTACGATCGACGGGATGGAAGAACGTGGTAACGCTCAATTGATCCACTCATTCGTTCCGCTGTCAGAAATGTTCGGTTACGCTACTGCCCTGCGTTCTGCTACCCAGGGTCGTGGTACCTTCACGATGACCTTCGACCACTACTCAGCTGTTCCTAAGTCAGTTCAAGAAGACATCATCAAGAAGAGCGGTAAGGGTAACGACTAATTTGTTATCATAACCAGATTAAAAAGATCGGTATTTTGCCGGTCTTTTTTATTTTTAAATTAATTTCTTCGGCTTATGAAAGCGTTGAACGAATGATGATACCAGCTTTCAGAACTTTTATAGGTGTTAATACGAATTATATAATCTATTGAAAAAGATAATATTCGTGATACACTAATGATACCGAATGATTAGGAGGATTACTTGTGGAATCGTTAGTGATTCGCGGCAATGCGTTTACCGCGCAGGATGAATATCATGTTCAGGCTTTAGAAGATTGCCTAGTCTGCATCGACGCTGATGGTTGGGTGGACCGGGTCCTCTCACCGGACGATGAGGACTACGCGTCCGTACTTGCCAACAGTCGGCAACACCATCAGTTACGGGAACTGGCTGCGGGGGAATACCTCTTACCTGGCTTTATTGATCTGCATGTCCATGCACCGCAGTGGCCGCAGGCAGGGTTAGCCCTTGACCGGCCTTTGGCAGACTGGCTGAACGTGTATACCTTCCCGCTAGAGGCGCAGTTTAGCGATCAAACCTTTGCCCGCAAGGTATACCGGGACTTTGTTAAGACACTGCTGGCGCACGGGACGACCGCGGCCATGATGTTTGGCACGATTCACGTTGATGCCAACCTGGTACTGGCAGATGAGTGCCGTCGCCAAGGCTTGCGGGGTTACGTTGGTCAGGTAACGATGGATAATCCAGACCAGGCACCGGACTACTACCGGGATCATTCCACGGCGGCGGCCCTGGCAGCGAGTGAGCAGTTTATCCAACGGGTTCAGGAAACTGTCGACCCGGACCGGCTGGTCACCCCAGTAATCACGCCACGCTTTGTGCCGTCGTGCACCGATGCGGCGTTGGCCGGGTTGGGGAACTTAGCGGCCAAGTACGACCTGCCGATCCAATCCCACGTCAGCGAGAGCAACTGGGAGAGCCAATACGCGATTGACCGGTTTGGAATGCATGATGCCGCGGTGCTGGACCACTTTAGCCTGCTAACATCGCAATCGGTGCTGGCCCACGGTACCCAGTTGACGACTGGGGACATGCAACTGCTCAAGCAACGGCAGACGGCGATTGCCCATTGCCCAATCTCAAACGTCTACTTTGGCAACGGGGTCTTGCCGGTTCACCGTTTGTTGGCACTGGGGAACCAGGTTGGCCTGGGGTCTGACATTTCGGGTGGCTATACCCCGAGCCTGTACCACAATATCCGCCAGGCGGTGAAGTCGTCACGGATGTTGACGGACGGAGTTAATAGCCAACTTCCCGCCCAGCACCGCGGGGTGGCTGATTCCCAAATTACCGCAGCAACTGCCTTTTACCTGGCAACAGCCGGGGGAGCTGAGGCGTTGAACCTAGCGGCTGGACGAATCGCTGCCGGCTGTCGAGCGGACCTGCAGGTTGTGCGGGCACACCGGTTGTGGGGCAATGAGACCACTGCCGATGTCTTTGAGCGCCTGATGTATCAGACGGAAGCAGCCGACGTCAAGAATGTTTACGTCAATGGTCGCCTGGTATATGAGAACTAACTTTGATGGTAGGAGGAAGAAGAAAGTAATGGATGAGAAAGCACAATTATTGATTGGTCCGGATGAAAAGGTGCCAACCGGAGAAGCGGTCCTGCTGGGGCTGCAACACGTCCTCGCAATGGATGTTTACGTGCCGCCAATCATTTTAGCGGGACTGCTGGCGATGGGGGCGACGGATTCGACCGGCCTCTTACAAGCAACCTTCCTGGCGGCTGGCATTGGCACGATCCTGCAGACTGCCTGGTTCATGAAGATGCCCGTTTCCCAGGGGCCATCCTTCGTCCCGCTGACCGCAGCGGCCGGGGTAGTTATGGCCAGCGGCGGCGTTCACGGCGGTGGGATGGCTACCCTGATGGGCGCACTGCTCGTCGGGGCCATCCTATTAATCCTGCTCGGATTAAGTGGGGTCTTCCAGAAAATCATCAACCATTTGGTACCGGCGGTGGTCGGGGGCACCATTATTACCTGTGTGGGCCTGTCCCTGATTCCGTCTGCCTTGAACGACAATATCTTTGAGGCCAAGGGGAATGTCTACCAGAACATGGAATTGGCAACGGTGACTGCCTTGATCCTGCTGGTCTGCGTGGCCATTAGCATTCGCTTCCCTCGGGTCCAGAAATTGTTTAAGACCGGTTCGATCGTGATTGCTCTGCTGGTCGGGACCGCGCTGAGTGCGACTATGGGACGCTTCGATGCCTCATCAGTGGCGGCAGCACCATGGCTTAGTCTGCCACAGCGGACTGTTTTCCACTGGGGGATGCATTTTAACATGACGGCGATCCTGACCTTCATCATTATTTACGCCATCCTGACGACGGAAACCACCGGGACCTGGTTCGCAATGGGGGCCGTTACCAATCACACCATCACGAAGAAGCAGTGGAACCACGGGATCATCGGTGAGGGATTGAGCTGTCTGGTAGCCACGATCACTGGGACTACGCCGGTAACCGGGTATTCGACCAACGCCGGGATCATCTCAATCACTGGGGTTGCCAGTAAGCGGGTCTTCATTGCTGCTGGGGGTTGGTTCATCATCTTGGGATTTTGTACTAAACTCTCGGCCTTCCTGGCAGCGATCCCAGCACCAGTTATTGGCGGGGTGTTTGCGATCATCACGGTAACGATCATGCTGAACGGGCTAAACGTCATTCGGAGCCTGAAGACGGATGAGAGTGACCTCTACATCATCGGGTTGCCGATCGTAATTACGATTGCTCTGGTCTTGATCCCAAAGAAAATCGTGAGTGCCGCTCCGCAAATGGTTCAATACCTGCTGGGCTCGCCAATCGCAATTGCGGCCCTGCTGGCAATCATCCTCAACCTCTTGATGCCAAAACGCGATCGACTATAATCTATAGAAGAAAAAATCGTTAGCAATGGATTTGTCTCATTGTTAGCGATTTTTTAAATTTTTACAGTAAAATATCGCAGTGCATGAAAACGATTTTACTTTACAAAAAAATTTCAATTCAAATTAATTGCTTTAAACACTTGATATAGCAACGATTCTTTAGTATTATGGATAGGTGCTTGAGCGTTGGCGGGTAGATTTGCCCTACCCCCATAGAAGTTTAAGCTGCGAAGCGTTGATGCGGAAGGTTGCGACACACCCGGCCGCTTTGCCACAGGATGTGGCGGTAATTTCCGCGGAGCTAGTCAAATTTTAAATCTGACGAAGGAGGGAACATAATGGCAAAACAAAAGATTCGTATTCGGTTAAAGGCTTATGAACACCGTATTCTCGACCAATCTGCTGACAAGATTGTTGATACCGCTAAGCGGACAGGTGCTCAAATCTCAGGTCCTATCCCGTTACCAACTGAACGGACTATCTACACGGTTATCCGTTCACCACACAAGTTCAAGAAGTCTCGGGAACAATTTGAAATGCGGACCCACAAGCGTTTGATCGACATTATTGATCCAACACCTAAGACGGTTGACTCATTAATGAAGCTTGATCTGCCAAGTGGTGTTGACATCGAAATCAAATTGTAATTATTTCTTACTTATTAAAAACGAAAAACATTAAATTGGAGGTGTACTCATGGCCAAAGGAATCTTAGGTAAAAAGGTTGGTATGACTCAAGTCTTCACTGACAACGGTGAATTGGTACCAGTTACTGTTATCGACGTAACTCCAAACGTTGTTATGCAAATCAAGACCGTTGAAAACGATGGTTACAACGCTGTTCAACTTGGTTTTGACGACAAGCGCGAAATCTTGAGCAACAAGCCTGAACAAGGTCATGCAGCAAAAGCAAATACGACCCCTAAGCGCTTCATCGGTGAAATCCGTGACGCTGAATTAGGGGATGACATCAAGGTTGGAGACGAAGTTAAGGCTGATGTCTTCACTGAAGGTGAAACTGTCGACGTTACGGGTGTTACCAAGGGTCATGGTTACCAAGGTAACATTCACAAGGACAACCAATCACGTGGTCCTATGGCTCACGGTTCTCGTTACCACCGTCGTCCAGGTTCTCTGGGTGCTATCATTAACCGGGTATTCAAGGGTATGAAGCTCCCAGGCCGGATGGGTAACAAGACTGTTACTATGCAACACTTACAGGTTGTTAAGGTCGACCTCGACAACAACGTATTACTGATCAAGGGTAACGTTCCTGGTGCTAACAAGTCATACGTTACTATTAAGAACTCTGTGAAGGCTAACACTAAGAAGAGCCTGAGCAAGCAACACAACAAATAATAAGAAAGGAGGAAGTAAATAATGACTAGCGTTAATTTGTACAAGCAAGATGGTAGCCAAAACGGCACCATTGAACTGAACGCAGCGGTATTTGGTGTTGAACCAAACCAAAACGCTGAATTTGATGCTATCCTGCGTCAACGTGCTTCACTGCGTCAAGGTACTCATGCTGTTAAGAATCGTTCAGCTGTTAGCGGTGGTGGTAAGAAGCCATGGCGTCAAAAGGGTACTGGTCGTGCTCGTCAAGGATCAATTCGTGCACCACAATTCCGTGGCGGTGGTATTGTCTTTGGCCCTACTCCACGTTCCTACAAGTACAGCCTTCCTCGTAAGGTTCGTCAACTGGCTATCAAGTCAGCCCTTTCTCAAAAGGTTCTGGACGACAGCTTAGTAGTTGTTGACTCACTGAACTTTGATGCACCTAAGACGAAGGACTTTGCAGCTGCTTTAGGTAACTTAAAGGTTGCCGAAAAGGCACTGATCGTTGTTACTGACGATGACAAGAATGCTGCTTTATCTGCTCGCAACTTGGCTAACGTATCCGTTGTTACGCCAGCCGGTGTTAACATCTTAAACGTTGTTGATGCTCAAAAGGTTGTCATCACTAAGTCAGCTCTTTCTCAAGTAGAGGAGGTGCTCGCATAATGGAAGCACGCGATATCATTTTACGTCCAGTTGTCACTGAAGCTTCAATGGCCGGCATGGACGACAAGCGTTACACATTCGATGTTGATTTACGAGCAACCAAGACGCAAGTTAAGAACGCTGTTGAAGAAATCTTCGGTGTTAAGGTTGTTAAGGTAAACATCATGAATGTTAAGGGCAAGCAAAAACGTCAAGGCCGTTACGTTGGCTACACTAAGCGTCGTCGTAAGGCAATCGTTACGCTCTCTGCCGATTCTGATGAAATCAAGCTGTTCAACGACAACAGTGAAAACTAATCATTAAAAAAAGGAGGAAAACACAGTGGGAATTCGTAAGTACAAACCTACTACTAACGGTCGCCGGAACATGAACGGTTACGACTTCGCGGAAATCACGAAGAGTACCCCTGAAAAGTCATTACTGGCACCATTGAAGAGTACTGCTGGTCGTAACAGCTACGGTCACATTACTGTTCGTCACCGTGGTGGTGGTGTTAAGCGTCAATACCGGATCATTGACTTCAAGCGGATCAAGGATGATGTTCCAGCAACTGTTAAGGCTATCGAATACGATCCTAACCGTACTGCTAACATCGCTCTGCTTGGTTACGCTGATGGTACCAAGTCATACATCATTGCTCCTAAGGGCTTGAAGGTTGGTATGACTGTTCAATCTGGTCCAGATGCTGATATCAAGGTTGGTAATGCTCTTCCATTAAAGAACATTCCAGTTGGTACTGTTATTCACAACATTGAATTAAAGCCAGGTAAGGGTGGCCAACTTGCTCGTTCAGCTGGTGCATCTGCTCAATTACTTGGTAAGGAAGAAAAGTACGTCTTGGTTCGTCTTTCATCCGGTGAAGTTCGGATGGTCCTTGCTACTTGCCGTGCCACTATCGGTACTGTTGGTAACGACGAACATGCCCTGTTAATCAAGGGTAAGGCTGGTCGTACTCGTTACGCAGGTCAGCGTCCACACGTTCGTGGTTCTGTAATGAACCCTAATGATCACCCACATGGTGGTGGTGAAGGTAAGCAACCAGTTGGTTTACCATCACCTCTGTCTCCATGGGGTAAGAAGACCGTTGGTAAGAAGACCCGTTCACACAAGGCTCGTTCAAACAAGTTCATTGTTCGTGGTCGGAAGCGCGGTCCACATACTCGTTAATTTACGTTTTAATACCCGAGAGGAGGTACACTAAATGGGTCGTAGTTTGAAGAAGGGACCTTTCGCTGACGCTTCATTATTGAAGAAGGTCGAAGCTCAAAAAGATTCCGAAAAGAAGACTGTCATCAAGACATGGTCACGTCGTTCCACCATTTTCCCAAGTTTCATTGGCTACACGTTTGCTGTTTACGATGGTCGGAAGCACGTACCAGTTTACGTTCAAGAAGACATGGTTGGCCACAAGTTAGGTGAATTCGTACCAACACGGACTTTCCATGGTCACGCCAGTGATGACAAGAAGACAGGTAAGTAAGGAGGGTGAATTAAGAAATGGCTGAAAACATTACATCCGCTAAGGCAACTGCCAAGATGGTTCGGGTTGCTCCTCGCAAGGCTCGTCTTGTTTTAGATGCAATTCGCGGTAAGAGTGTTGCTGAAGCATTTGCTATTCTGAAGTTCACCAGCCGTGGTGCCGCTTCAGATGTTGAAAAAGTATTAAATTCTGCTGTTGCAAACGCTGAAAACAACTTTGACTTAGATCGTGCTTCATTGGTTGTTAGCGAAGCTTATGCGAACGAAGGACCAACCTTAAAGCGGTTCCGTCCACGTGCAAAGGGTTCTGCTTCACCAATCAACAAGCGGACTAGTCACATCACAGTGGTTGTTACAGAACGATAGGAGGAATGAATAGTGGGTCAAAAGATCAATCCTAATGGTTTTCGTGTCGGAGTCATTCGTGATTGGACCGCAAAGTGGTACGCTGACAAGAACTTTGCCGACTATCTGAACGAAGACCTTCGGATCCGTAAGTACATTGAAAAGCGACTTGCTGATGCCTCTGTATCAACCGTTGAAATTGAACGTGCCGCTAACCGCGTCAATGTTTCAATTCACACTGCCAAGCCTGGTATGGTAATTGGTAAGGGTGGTTCAGAAGTTGAAGCACTTCGTAAGGAATTAAACAAGTTAACTGGCAAGCGTGTCCACATCAACATTGTGGAAATTAAGAAGCCAGACTTGGATGCACACCTTGTTGGTGAAAGCATTGCTCGTCAACTGGAAGCTCGTATCGCTTTCCGTCGTGCAATGCGTGGAGCAATGCAACGTGCAATGCGTGCCGGTGCTAAGGGTATCAAGACTCAAGTTGCTGGTCGTTTGAACGGTGCTGACATGTCTCGGGTTGAATCATACTCAGACGGTACTGTTCCGCTTCACACACTCCGTGCAGACATTGATTACTCTTGGGATGAAGCTAACACTACTTACGGTGTTCTCGGTGTTAAGACCTGGATCTACCGTGGTGAAGTTCTTCCTGCCAAGAAGAATGCTAATGATGATGAACAAGGAGGGAAGTAAAACATGCTAGTACCAAAGCGAGTAAAGCACCGTAAGGTTCAACGTGGTCACATGCGTGGTGAAGCTAAGGGTGGCAAGACTGTTACCTTTGGTGAATTCGGTTTGCAAGCCCTTGATTCTCATTGGATCAGCAACCGTCAAATCGAAGCTGCCCGTATTGCTATGACTCGTTACATGAAGCGTGGTGGGAAGGTTTGGATTAAGATCTTCCCTCAACTTTCCTACACCAGCAAAGGTGTTGGTGTCCGGATGGGTAATGGTAAAGGTGCTCCAGAAGGCTGGGTTGCTCCAGTTAAGCGCGGCAAGGTTATGTTCGAAGTAGGGGGCGTTTCTGAAGAAGTCGCTCGTGAAGCTTTGCGTCTTGCCGGTCACAAGTTGCCAGTTCGCACTAAGATCGTACAACGTGAGGAAGTAGGTGGACAATCTAATGAAAAGTAAAGATTACGTACAAGAACTGAATGGATTAACCACTGACAAGCTACTTGACCGTGAGAAGGAATTGAAGGAACAATTGTTTAACTTACGTTTCCAATTAGCAACCGGCCAATTGGAAAACACTGCAAGTCTGAAGCAAGTACGTAAGGACATTGCACGGGTTAAGACAGTTCTTCGTCAACAACAATTAAACAAATAAGAATACGAAAAGGAGGATTAGCGCATGAGTGAAGAACGTAATGCACGTAAGGTTTACCAAGGCCGCGTTGTTTCTGACAAGATGGACAAGACCATTACTGTCGTAGTCGACACTTACAAGAGTGCCCCTGTTTACGGCAAGCGTGTACGTTACTCAAAGAAGTACTACGCACATGACGAAAACAACGAAGCTAAGACCGGCGACACTGTACAAATCATGGAAACTCGGCCACTGTCAGCCAAGAAGCGTTTCCGTCTTGTAAAGATTGTCGAAAAGGCTGCTACCCTTTAATTAGCAGATAACTCTTAAATTCGTATTCTAATTCTTATTTGTAAATGGAAGGAGGACCTAACCGTGATTCAACAGGAAAGTCGGTTGAAAGTCGCTGATAACTCCGGTGCGCGTGAAATCTTAGTTATCAAGATTTTGGGTGGTTCCCGAGTTAAGACTGGTAATATTGGTGACATTATTGTTGCTACTGTAAAGCAGGCAACACCAGGTGGCGTTGTTAAGAAGGGTGACGTTGTTAAGGCCGTCGTTGTACGGACTAAGCATGGTTTGCACCGTAAGGATGGTTCATACATCAAGTTTGATGAAAACGCCGCTGTTTTGATTAACAATGACAAGAGCCCTAAGGGTACCCGTATTTTTGGCCCAATCGCTCGTGAGCTCCGTGGTGATGACTTCATGAAGATCGTCTCACTTGCTCCAGAAGTTCTGTAAGATTTAACCAAAAATAAGGAGGTGCACAATCAACATGTTCATTAAGACAGGTGACAAAGTTCGCGTTATCGCCGGTAAGGACAAGGGCAAGGAAGGTAGCGTTAAGAAGATCTTAGCTGCTGAAAACCGCGTCGTTGTTGAAGGCATTAACAAGATCAAGAAACATCAAAAGCCAAACAACGCAAACCCAAACGGTGGTGTTATTGACACTGAAGCACCAATCAACGCTTCAAACGTAATGCTGATTGATCCTTCAACTAACGAACCAACCCGTGTCGGTTACAAGTTCGTTGATGGTAAGAAGGTTCGTTTTGCCAAGAAATCTGGCAAGACTATCGACTAAAATTAATTACGAAAGGAGGAATAACTTCCAATGGAAAATCGTTTGAAAGCTAAGTACGAAAGTGAAATCCGTCCAGCATTGATTGAAAAGTTTAACTATTCATCAATCATGCAAGCACCTAAGATTGACAAGATTGTCTTAAACATGGGTGTTGGTGATGCTACTACCAACTCAAAGAACCTGGATGAAGCTGTTGAAGAACTTGGCCTTATCGCTGGTCAAAAGCCACTGATTACCAAGGCTAAGAAGTCTATCGCCGGCTTCCGTCTTCGTGAAGGTATGGCAATTGGTGCCAAGGTTACCCTGCGTGGTGAACGGATGTACGATTTCTTGGACAAGTTAATCAACGTTGCTCTGCCACGGGTTCGTGACTTCCACGGTGTAAGCAACAAGGCCTTCGATGGTCGCGGTAACTACACTCTTGGTATTCGTGAACAATTAATTTTCCCTGAAATTGATTACGACAAGGTAAATCGTGTTCGTGGTTTGGATGTTGTAATCGTAACGACTGCTCAAAGTGATGAAGAATCACACGAATTACTTGCCAAGCTCGGCATGCCATTTGCTAAATAAAGGAGGTTCCACAAATTGGCTAAAAAATCAATGATTGCTAAGTGCAACCGTCCCGCTAAGTTCTCAAGTCGTGAATACACACGTTGTGCTCGTTGTGGACGTCCGCACTCAGTTTACCGTAAATTCCACTTATGCCGGATTTGCTTACGAGAACTTGCCCACAAGGGACAAATTCCTGGTTTGAAGAAGGCTAGCTGGTAAACAAATCACTGACAAAAGGAGGAAAACATCGATGTCTATGAGTGATCCAATTGCAGATTTCTTAACTCGGATTCGTAACGCTAACATGGCTCAACACGAATCAGTTGAGGTTCCTGCATCAAAGATGAAGAAGGACATCGCTGAAATCTTGAAGAACGAAGGTTTCATTCGCGATGTTGAATATGTTGACGATAACAAGCAAGGCATCATCCGCGTATTCTTGAAGTACGGACAAGACGGCCAACGGGTTATTTCCGGCTTGAAGCGGATCTCAAAGCCTGGTTTACGCTCATACGTTAAGGCTGACGCTGTGCCAAAGGTTCTTAACGGTTTAGGTATTGCCATTATCTCAACATCTGAGGGTGTTGTGACTGACAAGGTTGCTCGCGCCAAAAAAATTGGTGGCGAAGTTATCGCCTACGTTTGGTAATATATAATAATTAGTTAGGAGGTGTACGCATGAGTCGTATTGGTTACAAGGAAATTGACCTGCCAAAGGATGTTGAAGTATCACAAGATGGTAACGTGGTAACTGTTAAGGGTCCTAAGGGTACTTTATCTCGTGAAATCTCACCATTGATCAAGATGACCGTTGCCGACAACGTTGTTAAGTTTGATCGTGATGGCGATTCCAACAAGTTAAAGATGATCCACGGAACTACCCGTGCCAACGTTAACAACATGGTTGAAGGTGTTACTGACGGTTACAAGAAGGTTCTGAAGCTCGTCGGTGTTGGTTACCGTGCTCAATTCAAGGGCAACAAGCTGATCTTAACTGTTGGTTACTCCAACCCAGTTGAAATTGACAAGCCTGAAGATGTTGACATCAAGGTGCCTGACAACACCACCATCGAATTAAGCTCAATCAACAAGGAACACCTTGGTGATTTTGCTGCGCAAGTTCGTGCCGTTCGTTCACCTGAACCATACAAGGGTAAGGGTATTCGTTACGAAAACGAACACATCATCCGTAAGGAAGGTAAGACTGGTAAGTAATCTGATTAGGTTATTCTATCAGCAATTCATAATTAACATAAAATATTCAATAAGAGGTGACTATTGTGATTTCTAAACCAGATAAGAACAAGATCCGTCAACGCCGTCACATGCGCGTTCGCGGCAAGATTTCTGGTACTGCGGAGCGCCCACGCTTAAGTGTTTACCGTTCAAACAAAAACATTTACGCTCAATTAATTGATGACGTAAAGGGTGTGACGCTCGCTAGTGCCTCCACAATGGACAGTGAAGTTAGTGGAAAGACTAAGACTGAGCAAGCTAGCGGTGTTGGTGCATTGATCGCCAAGCGTGCTGCTGCTAAGAACATCACTGATGTTGTATTTGACCGTGGTGGATACCTTTACCATGGTCGTGTCGAAGCCTTAGCTGACGCTGCCCGTGAAAACGGACTTAAATTCTAAAAAGAAGGAGGAATAACCTGCAATGACATCATCAGAATTCATTGATCCAGCAAAGTTGGACTTAGACGATCAAGTTGTTGCCATCAACCGGATTACCAAGGTTGTTAAGGGTGGTCGCCGGATGCGGTTTGCTGCCTTAGTAATCGTTGGTGATCGTAAGGGTCACGTTGGTTTCGGTACTGGTAAGGCTCAAGAAGTTCCAGAAGCTATCCGGAAGGCTCAAGCCGCTGCTGAAAAGAACTTGATTACTGTGCCAATCGTTGGTACGACCATTCCACACGAAGTTATCGGTGTATACGGCGGTGGAAAGATCATGTTGAAGCCAGCCGTTGAAGGTTCCGGGGTTGCTGCCGGTGGTGCGGTACGTAACGTTATGGACCTCGCTGGTGTCGCTGATGTTACTTCCAAGCGTCTTGGTTCCAACACTCCTGTTAACGTTGTTCGTGCAACGTTTGAAGGTTTGAAGCAATTGAAGAGTGCTGAAGAAGTTGCCAAGCTTCGTGGCGTTTCAGTTGACCACTTGGCAGAATAAGGAGGGCACTAATTATGGCTAAAGTTAAAGTTACCTTAATCCACAGTGTTGCCCACCGCGAACCAACCCAACGTAAGACCGTTAAGGCATTGGGCCTGGGCAAGATCGGCAGTTCTAACATCCTGCCAGACAACGCTGCAACACGTGGTCAAATTTTCAAGGTTGCACACTTAGTTTCAATCGAAGAAGTTAAGTAATTACAATTAAATAATAAGGAGGTGCCTACTAAATGAAGTTAAATGAATTGAAGCCTGCAGAAGGTTCTCGTTCAAAGCGTCTTCGTAAGGGTCGTGGCCTTTCATCTGGTCATGGTTTTACTTCCGGACGTGGTACGAAGGGTCAAAAGGCTCATGGTAAGACTCGTCTGGGCTTTGAAGGGGGCCAAATGCCACTCTACCGGCAAATTCCAAAGCGTGGTTTCACCAACATTAACCGCAAGGAATACGCTATTGTTAACTTGACTGCATTGAACAAGTTTGATGACGGTACTGAAGTTACTCCACAAGTTTTGATGGAAAGTGGCTTAGTCAAGAACTTGAAGAGCGGTATCAAGGTTCTTGGTAGTGGTAAGCTTGAGAAGAAGTTAACTGTTAAGGCTAACAAGTTTTCCGCTTCTGCAGTTTCAGCTATTGAAGCTGCCGGCGGTAAAACTGAGGTGATGTAATTTGTTCAAAGCCGTCAAGAATGCGCTCAAGGTTAAGGATATTCGTAAGAAGATCCTGTTTACCTTGTTCGTATTGATTGTTTACCGAATTGGGGCGGCTATCACTGTTCCTGGAGTTAACGCTGCTGCATTGCAGGAGATTTCCTCGACCGGGTTAGCATCGATCCTCAATACATTTAGTGGTGGTGGCCTGGAGAACTACTCATTGTTCGCAATGGGGGTTTCTCCTTACATCACTGCTCAAATTGTTGTTCAACTGCTGCAGATGGACATTGTCCCGCGGTTTGTTGAATGGAGTAAGCAGGGTGAAGTTGGACGGCGAAAATTGAATCAAGCAACTCGGTGGCTGACGATTGTACTGGGCTTTATCCAGTCAATCGGGATTACGGCCGGGTTTAACGCCTTGAGTTCAATCCACTTGGTTGATCACCCCGGGGTTCAGACATACCTGACCATCGGGTTGATTTTAACCGCTGGTACAATGTTTGCTACTTGGATGGGTGATATGATCACGGAACGCGGCCTCGGTAATGGGGTTTCCGTGATCATCTTTGCCGGGATTGTTGCACAGATGCCGGGTGGAATTCGGCAACTCTGGGATGATCAAATTGCTGGTGAATCCGGTTCCGCACTTTGGATGGGGATCGGCTTCATCGCCTTAGTAGTTATTGCATTAATTGTTATTGTGGCATTTGTCACTTGGGTTCAACAAGCCGAGCGGCGGCTGCCAATTCAATATACTCGTCGGACAACCACTTCACCATCAAGTAGTTATCTACCATTAAAGATTAACGTCTCTGGAGTTATTCCAGTTATCTTCGCCGGATCCTTTATCTCGACGCCACAGACGATCTTGATGGCGTTCCAGCAGAATCATGGTGGAGATACCTGGTATCAAGTTTTGTCAACGATCTTTAACATGCAGTCTGGTCCAGGGATTACCCTCTACATTCTGCTGATTGTTGTCTTTACCTTTTTCTACGCCTTTGTTCAGGTTAATCCCGAAAAGCTTGCCGAAAACTTGCAGAAGCAAGGCAGTTATATTTCAGGTGTTCGTCCTGGAAAGGGAACGCAGGATTATGTTTCGGCACTGTTAATGCGTTTGAGCACGGTTGGTTCACTGTTCTTGGGACTGATTTCATTGATCCCATTGGTTGCAAGTAATGTTTGGAACCTCAGCCAATCGATCGGTCTTGGTGGTACTAGTTTACTGATCATTGTCCAAATTGCATTGGATCTGGTTCGGCAATTAAACGGTTTAACAATGAAACGCGAATACATTGGATTTATTCGTGAACCCGAAGGAGGAAATGGTAAATGAGTATGAATCTTGTTTTAATGGGTTTGCCTGGTGCTGGTAAGGGTACCCAAGCTCAGAAGATTGTGGAAGACTTCGATATTCCTCACATCTCAACCGGTGATATTTTCCGGGCGGCGATCAAAAATGAGACGCCGATGGGGCTCGAAGCTAAGAAGTACATCGATAAGGGTGAACTTGTTCCGGACGAAGTCACTAATGGTATCGTTAAGGAACGGTTAGCTCAAGACGACACCAAGAACGGCTTCATGCTTGATGGTTTTCCTCGTAATCTTAACCAAGCAGCTGCTTTGGATAAGATGTTAGCTGAGAGTGACCGTCACTTAGATGCAGTCATCAACATCCACGTTGAACCGGATGTATTGGTTGAACGTCTGAGTGGCCGGTTCATCTGTCGCAACTGTGGTGCAACTTACCACAAGATCTACAACCCGACTAAGGTCGAAGGAACTTGTGATGTTTGTGGCGGCCACGAATTCTACCAACGTGACGATGACAAGCCGGCAACGGTTAAGAATCGTCTTGATGTTAACATCAAATTGAATACACCACTGGTAGATTACTACCAAAAGCAAGGCGTTTTGCACACGATCGATGGTCAACAGGACATCGACAAGGTTTATGACGACGTCAAGAAAGTGCTTGATAACCTTTAATTAGGGATATGCCTTGCGAAGTATGGTTAGTTATGCTAAACTAGGCAAGGTTTATCTAGCTGACAGTGGGAAGTTCATATGCTTTCCACCGTTTTTACGTAATTTTCTTGATTAGGCAAGGAGGAACCATTCCGTGGCAAAAGCCGATGTGATTGAAGTAGAAGGTAAAGTTACCGAGACTTTGCCTAATGCGATGTTTAAAGTTGAACTGGAAAATGGAGCTGAGATCTTGGCCCACGTTTCCGGTAAGATTCGGATGCACTACATCAAGATCTTACCTGGTGACCGGGTTAAGGTTGAAATGTCCCCTTATGATCTGACTAAGGGTCGGATCACGTTCCGGTTTAAGTAGTAGTTAACAGGAACTCTCTAGGAGGATTTAATAATGAAAGTAAGACCATCAGTCAAGCGGATGTGCGAGCACTGCAAGATCGTTAAGCGTCATGGACGTGTTATGGTTATCTGCTCTGCTAACCCTAAGCACAAACAGCGTCAAGGTAAGTAATAAAATTAATTAAGAACGGAGGTGCAATAAATGGCTCGTATTGCAGGTGTCGATTTACCTCGTGACAAGCGTATCGTAATCGGCTTAACTTATATTTACGGTATTGGTGATTCTCGTGCAAAGAAGATCCTTGAAAATGCCGGTGTTTCAGAAGACATTCGTGTTCGTGATCTGACTCCAGACCAAGAAGAAAAGATTCGTGCACAAGTCGACCAAATCCAAGTGGAAGGTGACTTGCGTCGTGAAGTTTCTATGAACATCAAGCGGCTCCAAGAAATTGGTTCATACCGTGGTATGCGTCACCGTCGCGGTTTGCCTGTTCGTGGTCAACACACGAAGAACAACGCCCGGACTCGTAAGGGTAAGGCCGTTACCATCGCAAACAAGAAGAAGTAATTAGATTTTATTAAAAAAGGAGGTTAGTACTAGATATGGCAACCAAAAAAGGTACGCGTAAGCGTCGTGCAAAGAAGAATGTTGAAACTGGTGTTGCCCACATTCACTCAACATTCAACAACACTTTGATCATGATCACTGATGTTCAAGGTAACGCTGTTGCTTGGTCATCTGCTGGTGTTTTAGGCTTCAAGGGTAGTCGTAAGTCAACCCCATTCGCTGCACAAATGGCATCAGAAGCTGCTGCTAAGCAAGCAATGGAACACGGTATGAAGACCGTTGAAGTTGAAGTTAAGGGTCCAGGTTCTGGTCGTGAATCTGCTATCCGTGCTCTTCAAGCAACTGGTTTGGAAGTTACTGCTATTCGTGACGTAACTCCAGTTCCACATAATGGTTCTCGTCCTCCAAAGCGTCGTCGTGTTTAATTGACATTGTTGGTATTTGCCAGCGATTGCCTTTTCGTCTCAAATGCGAACCACGTTTTGAAAGGGGTACAGGGATAGAATGATCGAATTTGAAAAGCCAAACATTCACAAAGTTGAAGAGACTGATAACTACGGCAAGTTTGTTGTAGAACCACTTGAACGCGGTTATGGAACTACTCTTGGTAATTCATTAAGACGTGTACTGCTGGCTTCACTTCCGGGTGCAGCTATTACCAGTATGCAAATTAATGGGGTCTTACATGAATTCAGCACCGTTGAGGGTGTCACTGAAGATGTAACCCAAATTATCTTAAATCTTAAGAAGGTTTCCTTGAAGATCAACTCCGAAGATCAAAAAGATCTTGAGCTTGATGTTAAGGGACCTGCTGAAGTAACTGCTGCAGATATTCAGGGTGATGGTGAAGTTACTGTCTTGAACCCAGACCTGCACATTGCAACTGTTGCTGATGGTGCGGAATTACACATTAAGATGACAGCTGATAAGGGTCGCGGTTACCTTTCTGCTAATGATAATAAGGCCCGGATGGAAGATCTTGCCATCGGTGTATTACCAATTGACTCCATCTATACCCCAATTGAACGTGTAAACTACACTGTCGAAAATGCACGGGTTGGTCAACGCAACGACTACGATAAGTTAACTTTGGATGTTTGGACTGACGGTTCATTAACACCAACCGAAGCGGTTAGCCTGGGGGCCAAGATTTTGACTGAACACCTGGCAATGTTTGTGGATCTTACTGAAGAAGCACAAAATGCCCAAGTGATGGTTGAAAAGGAAGAAACCCACAAGGAAAAGATGCTTGAAATGACGATTGAGGAACTTGACCTTTCTGTACGGTCATACAACTGCCTCAAGCGTGCCGGCATCAACACCGTTAAGGAATTGACTGATCGGACGGTTTCGGACATGATGAAGGTTCGGAACTTAGGACAGAAGTCATTAGAAGAAATTAAGCTTAAGTTAAATGATCTCGGTGTTTCATTCCGCCAAGATGATTAATTAACACCAATTGCAAAGGAGGGAACCACTTCATGAGTTACCGTAAATTAGGACGTACAAGTTCACAACGTAAAGCTTTATTACGTGATTTAACTACTGATTTAATTGTTAATGGTCAAATTACCACTACCGAAGCACGGGCCAAGGAAGTTCGTAAGACTGCTGATAAGATGATCACGCTTGCTAAGCATGGTGATCTTGCATCCCGGCGTAAGGCTGCTGCCTACATCCGTAACGTCGTTGCTGACGTTAAGGAAGACGGCGACAACATTCGGATTCAATCTGCTCTTCAACACCTGTTTGAAGAACTTGCTCCAAAGTATGCTGACCGTCAAGGTGGTTACACGCGGATTCTGAAGACGATGCCTCGTCGTGGTGACGGCGCACCAATGGTTATTTTGGAATTCGTTGACTAATCTTGTCGACCAATAACTAAATACGTAATAAAGAATCACTATCATCGGTGGTATAGAGCGTTACGATGGTGGGAATACTCCCTAGTCTAGCTCGAATGCGGAAACCCCGCGCACCCCGGTGGTAAGTGATTTTTTAGTTTAAATGACTTTTGGAGATGCCAGTTCACTGTTAAAATAATACTATTAACTATGCGAGGAGGATGCGGAGTGGATGCAGTCACACTGACCAACATTCGATTTCAATACCCGAATACCAAGCAGGCCATTCTCGATGATGTCAGCCTCAGCTTTCCCCAGGGAGAGTGGACGACGATCATCGGGCACAACGGGAGCGGCAAGAGCACCCTGGCCCGGTTGATCGATGGCCTCCTGGTGCCGCAGCAGGGGCAGATTACCGTTGGCAACTTGCCAGTGACCGAAGAGAACATGACCCGGATGCACCAGCAGGTGGGGATTGTCTTTCAGAATCCCGACAACCAGTTTGTGGGGGCGACCGTTGCCGATGACGTAGCCTTTGGACTGGAGAATCGACAGGTCCCGCCGGTTGAGATGCAACCCCGGATTCAGCAATCCCTGGCAGCCGTGGATATGGCCGAACTAGCCGATGCGGAACCGACGATGCTGTCTGGGGGGCAGAAACAACGGGTGGCGATTGCCGGCATTCTGGCCCTGGAGCCGCAAATCATCATCTTAGACGAGGCGACCAGCATGCTGGACCCGGCTGGACGCCAGTTGGTCCTTAGTCTGCTCCAGCGTCTGCGGACCCAGCAAAAATATACGATCATCTCGATTACCCATGACCCAGCTGAGATGGCGATCGCTGACCGGGTGGTGGTCCTGGATCAGGGGCGTGTCATTCGTCAGGGTCCTGCGGCCACGGTTCTGCAGGACGTGAAACTCCTGCAACGCATCGGCGTCGGCGTACCGGCTGGGCAGGCCCTGCGCCAAGCCCTGGCTGACCGGGGAGTTGCGGTGCCGGCCCGGTACTTCACAGAAAAAGAAATGGTGGAATGGTTATGCCAGAAATTGTGATTAAGAATGTTAATTTTAACTATTCGGTGCAAAATGCCCGGCCCGCCCTGGATGACGTGAGCCTACGGATTCCTTCCGGTAGCTTTGTCGGGATCGTTGGCCATACCGGGAGTGGCAAGTCGACCCTGGTTTCCTTGATCGACGGCCTTGGCAAGCCGACCAGCGGGCAGATCCAGGTGGGGGCGGCCACGGTGGATGCCCAATCGTCGCCAGAGGACCTTGCCAAGCTTCGTCACCATGTCGGCTACGTCTTCCAGTTTCCGGAGCAACAACTCTTTGCGGAGACCGTTGGCCAGGATATTGCCTTTGGGCCGACCAACCTGGGCTGGAGCGCTGATCGGATCCAGGCGGCCGTACAGGAGGCCCTGGAGCTGGTGGGACTGCCGCCAGAATTCGCTGACCGGTCGCCCTTTGCCCTATCGGGGGGCCAGATGCGGCGGGTCGCCATCGCGGGGGTCCTAGCCATGAAGCCGGCCATCCTGATCTTGGATGAGCCGACTGCGGGCCTGGACGCCGCGGCTACGGACCGGCTGCTCGAAAACATTGCCCGTCTTCATGCGGCTGGGACTACTATCCTATTGATTACCCACCAGATGGACCAGGTGGCCCGCTATGCTGATCAGGTGGTGGTGATGAACCAGGGGCACCTGGTGAAGAGTGCCGCACCAAAGGAGATTTTCGCCGACCCGGCATTTCTCTCTGCCAACCACCTCAACGTTCCGGCAGCCGTGGCCATGTCGCACCAGTTGCGAGACGCCGGGGTAAAGATTAACCCGGCACTCAGCATTGATGCATTAGCGGACCAACTGGCGGCCAAGTTAGGGGGGAAGCGTGGTGAATAACAAGATTGTCTTCGGGAGCTATGTCCCGCTCGACTCGCCTCTACACCGTCTCGACCCCCGGATGAAGCTCTTGATGTGCGTCTGGTACGTCGTCTTGGTGTTCTTTGCCAATAGCTGGGGAACTGGTCTCTGGCTGCTGGCGGCCCTCTTGGGGGCAATGCTGCTCAGCAAGGTCAGCTTTCGGCAGTACTGGCAGGGATTGCGGCCACTGGCCTGGGTGATCATCTTTACGGTGGTTTTCCAGATTCTCTTCAGTAGCGGCGGAAAGCTCTACTGGCATTGGGGGATCATGTCGATTACCCATGACGGGCTGGTGAACTCCCTGATCATCTTCTACCGGTTCATGGTCATCATCACTGCCTCGACGGTCCTGACGGCGACGACCCCGACCTTGCGGATTGCGGATGGATTGGATTGGTTCATGCGACCGCTGAAGTACCTGCACGTGCCGGTCAACCAGATCACCCTGATGCTTTCGATCGCCCTGCGCTTTATCCCCACGATCATGGACGAGGCGGGGAAGATCACCAATGCCCAGCGGTCCCGGGGGATGAACTTCCACCAGGGAAACCTGGTGAAGCGGGTTCGCCACCTGGTTCCGGTACTGATTCCCTTGTTTGTCAACTCTTTCAAGCGCGCAGAGGACCTGGCGACCGCCATGGAGGCCCGGGGATACGACCCCGACAGCCCCCGGACGCACTTCCGGCAGCTGCACTGGCAAGTTGCTGACACCGTCACCTTTATCCTGATGGTCCTGCTGACCGTCATCCTATTCTTGATCAGAGGAGGGTTATTGTAACCTTGTATCGTTATAAAATTACCTTTGCCTATGATGGCACCAATTTTTCCGGTTTTCAGATCCAGCCCCACAAACGGACGGTGGAGCAGGTCTTGAAAAACGCCGTCAACAAGATTGCCAAGCATCCGACGCCGGCCATCTCCGTGATCGGCTCGGGACGGACTGATGCCGGGGTCCACGCCTTAAACCAGGTGGCTCACTTCGATATCCCGTATCACCTGAGCAACGACTCGATGCGTAAGGCCTTAAACAGCATCCTGCCCCTCGACATCCTGGTCAAGCAGGCGGAACTAGTCGACGGCAACTTTCACGCCCGCTACAGTGCCCATCGGAAGACCTACCGCTACCGGGTCGACCAAGGGGAATTCGTCAATCCATTCAAGCGTAACTACACGGCCCACTTCAAGTACCCCCTCGATATGGAAAAGATGAAGGCGGCCGCCAAGGATTTTATTGGCGAACATGACTTCACCTCCTTCGTGGCATCGGGCAGTCAGGCCAAGAGCAACGTCCGGCGGGTCGAGCAGATCAAGATCTACCGCGACGAACACGACAACGAAGTGATCTTTGAGTTTACCGGGAATGGCTTCCTCTACAACCAGATTCGGATCATGGTGGCCTTTTTGCTCGAAGTCGGTAGCAACCAGCGGCCGGTCAGCGACGTTAAGCGGGTCTTGGCCGCCAAGGATCGGACCCAGGCCCGGATGACCGCTCCGGCCAGCGGCCTGTATTTAGTATCGGTGGATTATGGAAAATAATTGACGCCAGGGGCAGAAGAAGGTATACTAGCACTTGGTATTTCTTTTCCATCTAATAACTCGGTACACTATTATATGTAAAAGAAAAACAAAATTGGAGGACTTAATCGTGAGAACGACATACATCGCAAAACCTGGTGAAGTTGATCGCAAGTGGTACGTTGTCGATGCTAAGGATGTCCCAATGGGTCGTCTGGCCACCGTCGTCGCATCAATCCTGCGTGGTAAGAACAAGCCAACATTTACTCCACACGTTGATACTGGTGACAATGTTATTGTTATCAACGCTGCGCAAGTTAAGTTAACTGGTAAGAAGGCTTCTCAAAAGAAGTACTACCGTCACTCAAACTACCCTGGTGGTTTGAAGGAACGGACTGCCGGTGACTTCCGTGCTAAGGAACCAGAGAAGCTGTTGGAAACTGCTATCAAGGGTATGCTTCCACACAACTCCCTGGGTCACAAGATGGGCTTGAAGCTGCATGTTTACGCTGGTGAAGACCACAGTCATGCTGCACAAAAGCCAGAAGCATTGGACATTACGAACTTAATCTAAGGAGGGAATGGAATTGGCTCAACAAGTACAATACAGTGGTACTGGTCGGCGTAAGGACGCAACCGCACGTGTTCGCTTAGTACCAGGTTCAGGCAAGATTACGATGAACGGCAAGGCAATTGAAGACTACATTCCATTTGCCAACTTACGTGCTATCGTAAACCAACCATTCGATGTTACTAAGACTAACGGTCAATACGACGTTATCGCTAACATCAATGGTGGTGGATTCTCCGGTCAAGCCGGCGCTGTTCGTCACGGTATCGCCCGTGCACTCCTCAGCGTTGACCCTGACTTCCGTGACGCCCTGAAGAAGGCCGGTCTTTTGACTCGTGACCCTCGGATGAAGGAACGTCGTAAGCCAGGTCTGAAGAAGGCTCGTAAGGCTGCTCAATTCAGTAAGCGTTAATATTCGATTACCGCTTCAATATTTAAAAGCATTGGCTATTTTGGTCAATGCTTTTTTATTTTTCCTAAAAATATTAAATAATTGATAATTGCCCTTTATGTTTGATAGCGTTTCCATTATAATGAACATGTTGATTGTTAATTGGATAACTAAGGGGGTAATCTCTTATGGCTAAGAAAGTCGCAATTGTTACTGGTGGTAGTCAGGGAATCGGTAAGGCCATTGCTGAACGGCTCGTTCACGACGGTTTTGCAGTTGCCCTCGTTGCCCTGGAAAAGGACAAACTGGATGCAACTGCTAAAGAACTTGAGGCTAAGGGTGGCGAAGCATTGCCAATCGTGGCCGATGTTTCCGACCGGGACGCCGTTTTTGCAGCCGTTGACCAAACGGTTGACCACTTCGGCGACCTCAACGTCATGGTCAACAATGCTGGCTTGGGCCCAACCACCCCGATCGACACGATCACACCGGAACAGTTCCAGAAGGTTTACGGGGTTAACGTCGGTGGGGTCCTCTGGGGAATCCAGGCAGCCCACCAGGCATTCAAGAAGTTGGGACACGGTGGCAAGATCATCAACGCCAGCTCACAGGCTGGGGTTGTGGGTAACCCGAACTTGGCCCTGTACTCCGGCACCAAATTCGCTATCCGGGGAATCACCCAGGTAGCTGCCCGCGACCTGGCTGAAGAAGGGATTACCGTCAACGCCTACGCACCAGGGATCGTTAAGACCCCAATGATGTTCGACATCGCTCACCAGGTTGGTAAGAACGCCGGCAAGAGCGATGAATGGGGGATGGAGACCTTCTCCAAGAACATCGCCTTAAAGCGGCTTTCTGAACCAGAGGACGTTGCGAACGCGGTTGGCTTCTTGGCCGGCCCGGACTCCAACTACATTACTGGCCAGACCATCATTGTCGATGGTGGGATGCAGTTCCACTAAAAATGTTCTTGATGAGGACTCGACCGAAGTGAATTCGGCCGAGTTCTTATTTTTGTTTAAAATTTAACGTCAAAGCGGGTTTAGTTTGCTACAATTAAGAGCTAGTAGGATAAAGGAGGCCCACTTTTGGCAAAACGAAGAAAAACGAAAAAACGCCGTTCGGGTACGAAGACGACGGTGTGGATTTTAGCAATTATTGTAATCTTTTTAGGGGTCTACGCCGGCCACCACTTCTATCGGATCTGGAACCAGCAGCGGATCGAGCAACAGGCTCAGGAGCGTGATCGCCAGGCTAAGCAGCTCTTCATCAAGCAAGTTGCCCCTGAGGCCCAGGCAATGCAAAACACTTACCACGTCTACGCCTCGATCACAATTGCCCAGGCAATTCTAGAATCGCAGTGGGGAACGAGCAAGCTTGCGTCCCAGTACCACAACCTCTTTGGAATCAAGGGGACTGGTCCGAACTCTCGGGAGCTGACCACTAAGGAATACATTAATGGTAAGTGGATCGTGACCAAGGGACGGTTCCGGGTCTACGACAGCTGGAGTGACTCGATTCGTGACCACACCAAGTTGATGCTGACGGGGACCGATACCAATAAGCAGAACTATGATCAGGTGATCAAGGCTAGCAACTACCAGGACGCGGCCCGGGCACTGCAGGAAGCAGGATATGCCACCGATCCGGACTACGCGCAAAAATTAATTTCGGTAATTAAGACCTATAAGTTATATAATTATGATAAGTAATCAATAAAAGGGGAGTATAGTGATGCGTGAACTAGAGGAAAAGATTAGAGAGTACGGAACTGTTCTGCCAGGCAACGTGTTAAAGGTTGATGCCTTTTTGAACCACCAGGTTGACCCACAGCTGATGCTGCACGTAGGCCAGGAATTTGCCAAGATCTTTGCAGATCAAGGAGTTACCAAGATCTGGACGGTGGAATCATCTGGGATCGCACCCGCTGTGATGACTGGGTTGGCAATGAATGTTCCGGTGATCTTTGCCCGTAAGCACAAGAGCTTGACGCTAAACCAGAATATGTATGTGGCAGATGTCTACTCATACACCAAGAAGACCACCAACCGGATCTCGATCTCTAAGAAGTACGTTTCACCAGATGATAAAGTCCTGATGATTGATGACTTCCTGGCAAATGGCCAGGCCGTTGAAGGGATGCTGGAAATCGCTGACCAGGCCGGTGTTGCAGTTGCCGGCGCCGGAATCGTGATCGAAAAGAGCTTCCAGCCCGGGGCTAAGGAACTCCGCGACCGGGGAATTCGCCTGGAGTCATTGGCCCGGATCAAGTCCCTCAAGGATAACCAGATTGAATTTATGCCCGACTAGGTAACGAAAGGAGCCTTAGAATGAAGAGGAATGCTTTTTATCCGGGAAGTACCCTGGGAATTATCGCCATTAACCGGAACGGCAGTGCCCTGATTGCGGCAGCGAAGAAGGCCGGGTTCAACGTCATCGTGTACGTGGACCATGCCCAGCCGGCAAGCACGAAGATGGCTGACGAGACCATCGTTGGCGCCTATAACGATAAGATCAAGCTGGCCCAGTTTGGTGAATCCTGTGACGCCATCATCTACCAGACGCCCAACGTCGATGCCCGGGTCCTGCACTACCTGAACCAGTACGCCGCTATTCCGCAGGGGATCAACGGCCTGGAAATCATCCAGGACCGGTTGATGGAACGGGCCTTCCTCGATCAGATCAACATCAACATCGCCCCCTACGTCACGGTGGTCAGCCTAGACGATGTCTATCAGTCGATCGACTCGATTGGCTATCCGGCCTTGTTGAAGCCGATCCAGCGCGGCCTTGGTGAACAGTCAATGATCATCAAACGCCAGTCTGACATTGTACGGGCGGCGGACTTCATTGAGACCGGGACCTACCTGCTTGAATCATGGATTGACCATACGAGTGAGTACACGATGACGGCCGCGACTGATGGCGAAGCTACCGAGTTATTCCCGCTGGCCAAGCTTCACTTCACGGAAGACCGCCAGCTGGTTTCGGTTGCCGCACCGGCTGAGGTCAACGAGGACCTGCAAAACGAGATGCAACGAATCGTGAAAAGTGTGGCGGGCTCGCTCCAGTACCAGGGCGTCTTCTCGGTGAACTTCTACGTCACCGAGACTGGCACCCTGTACGTCAAGAACATTGAGCTGGGCCTGACCTCAATTGCCAATGTCTACGACACCACCACTAACGTTGACCAGTATGAGGAACAAATCCGGGCCACGGTCGGGATGCCCCTTCACCAGATTCAGCCGTTGCAGGTGGGCCTGTTGATGGTCGTGCGCAAGTATCAGCAGCTGGCTATTCAGCGTCAGTGGCTGTTGAAGAATAACTGGCAGTTCCGCTTCTTCAATGATCCTGATGGGGATGACCAGAGCATCCTCGGCTTTGTCTGGGTCACGGGCAGTAATAACCTGGTCGATCTGGAGAACCAGGTTGATGACACCGAGGTCTGGAAGGAACAGATCAGTCCGGATCAAAATAATTAATATAAAAACCAAAGAGCTCTTCACGCTTCGCATTACGCGGCATGAAGAGCTCTTTGGTTATTTTTAAAAGTGTGGTTGGTATTTGCGGTAGAGGAAAATGGCCAAGACCAGGGTGAGGACGTCGGCGCAGGCCTGGGCAGCCAGGACCCCGGTGTAGCCAAAGAAGTGGCTCAATACCACGATGGCGACGGCGAAGATCAGGCCCTGCCGGCTAAACGATAGCCAGAAGGCCGGGGTAGCCTTGCCCATCGACTGGAAGGTAGTGGTGAGCACCATGATGATCCCGGTGATGGTCGTCGATGAGGCGAGCCAGCGAAGCATCCTGGTGCCTTCCCGAACGATTTCCGGGTCGTTCATGAACAACCGAATGATCTCTGGCGCTAAGATCATCATCAAGATGGTCAAGACGATGGCCAGGCCGCTGACCACGCTCAGGTCGAACCGCAGTGTTTCCCGGAACCGGTGCTCATCGCGGGCCCCATAAGTATAGCCGATCAGCGGCTGGGCACCGAAGGCAAAGCCGACCATTACCATGATGATCACCGTGTTGACCTTCATGGCGATTCCCATAGCGGCCACGCTGTTGGCTCCGTAGCTGATCAGGTAGCGATTGGTGAGGGCGGTAGCGAAGGTCACCATGATGTTGGTTACCGAAGCCGGAATCCCGATCGCGTAGATTTCACGCTGGAGCTTAGCACTGATTTTGGTCTCATGGATCGAGGTCGTCAGCTTCTTGCTCTTCGTTCTCAGGTAGTAGACCATTAGGACATCAGCGATGACGTTGCTGACGACAGTGGCCAGGGCCGAACCAGCCGCCCCCAGCCCACAGGTGAAGATGAAGATCGGGTTTAAGACGATGTTGATCCCGGTACCCGTGATGCTGGCGATCATTGCCTGGGTCGCTAGCCCCTCGGTCCGCAGGATGTTATTAGGCGACAGCCCGAAGATGATGAAGGTGGCTCCACCGGCGATTACCAGGTAGTACTCCCGGGCATACTTCCAGGTTGCCGGTGAGGCCCCCAGCATGTGGAGAATCGGAGTCTGAAAGATGAACATCAGGGCGGTGACGACCAGCCCGCAGACGATGGAAGCGTAGAAGCAGTAGCCGCTGACGTAGCGGGCGGTCTGATCGCGCCGTTCACCGAAGAGCCGGGAGATCACCGAGCTGCCGCCGAGGCCGAAGATGTCCCCAAGGGCGATCATCAGGGTGAAGATCGGTGCCCCCTGGGAGACCCCGGCGACCAGGTCCGGGTTCCCGGTCTTGGCGACGAAGAAGGTATCGACCATGTTGTAGATGATCGTGACGGCCATACTCATGACCACCGGTAGGGCGAGGATGAAATAGGCGCGCTTGATTGAGGTGTTTTCAAATAACTTATCCACAAGCTTCCTCCTTAGGTATCATAAATTTACAAAACAGATTATTTTAGCATGATCAGTCCTGCTGGGACAAGAATGACGGTGAATTTGGGTGAGCGTTTCGGCCCAAGTACGGTGATTATTTGGTATAATATTAGCCGATGATTTTTTAAGAGAGGACGGTAACGGCGTGAATAACAGTCAAGAGCTTTTAGAAGGAATGAACGACAAACAGGCCGAGGCGGTGCAGACCACCGAGGGTCCACTACTGGTAATGGCCGGGGCGGGCTCCGGAAAGACCCGGGTGCTGACTCACCGGGTCGCCTACCTGATTGAAGAGAAGGGGGTCCTCCCCTGGAACATTTTGGCGATCACCTTCACTAATAAGGCCGCCAAGGAAATGCAGGAGCGGGTCGGTAAGCTGCTCGGCGATAGTGCTCAGGATGTCTGGGTTTCGACTTTCCACGCCTTGTGTGTGCGGATCCTGCGGCGTGATATCGAGAAGATCGGCTACAACCGGGCTTTCACGATTGCCGATACCAGTGAGCAGCGGACGTTAATGAAGCGGATCTGTGCCGAATTGGACATCGACACGAAGAAGTTCGACCCCCGCAGCATCCTTAGTGCGATCTCTAACGCCAAGAACGCCCTGCTGACCCCTGAGGAGTACCGTGAACAGGCCGACGACGATAACATGGACAGTATGTTTCGGAACATGGTGGCCCGGGCCTATAAACTTTACCAGCAGGAACTGGCGGCCAACCAGGCGCTGGACTTCGATGACCTGATCATGAAGACGATCGAACTGTTTGAAAAGGATCCTGAGACCCTAGAGTTCTACCAGAACAAGTTCCACTACATCCATGTTGACGAGTACCAGGACACCAACGATGCCCAGTACCGCTTGGTCAATATGCTGGCGCAGGGTTATCATAACCTCTGCGTCGTCGGGGATGCCGACCAGAGTATCTATGGCTGGCGGGGAGCCAATATGAATAACATCCTCGATTTTCAGCATGATTACCCGCAGGCCAAGACGGTCATGCTGGAACAGAATTACCGGTCCACCCAGACCATCCTAAACGCGGCCAACGAGGTCATCGTTCACAACGTTAAGCGGCCAAAGAAGAACCTGTGGACCGAGAACGGCCAGGGGGATAAGATCTCTTACTACCGGGCCCAGAGTGAACATGACGAGGCCTACTTCATTGTTGACAAGATTAAGGAGGAACGGGCAAAGCACGGTTACCACTATAACGACTTTGCGATCCTCTACCGGACCAACGCCCAGTCACGGGTGATTGAAGAAACCTTCATGAAGAGCAGCATTCCCTACACGATGGTCGGCGGCCACAAGTTCTACGATCGTAAGGAAATCCGGGATGTCCTGGCCTACCTGACCCTGATCGTCAACCCCCAGGACTCAATGAGTTTTACTCGGGTTGTCAACACCCCAAAGCGGGGGATCGGGATGACCAGCGTCGAGCACCTGCGGGAGTTCGCCAACGACAACGGCTGGTCCCTGCTCCAGGCCGCCGAGAACGTCGATATTGCCAACCAGATCACTACCCGAACCCGCAACAAGATTGCCGAGTTTGGCGAGCTGATGCAGAACTTGACCAAGCAGGCCGAGTACTTGAGTCTGACGGACCTGACCGACCAGATCCTGGAACTGAGCGGCTATAACAAGATGCTCAATCAGGACCATAGCCTGGAATCCCAGGCCCGGCGGGAGAACCTGGACGAATTTAAGTCCGTAACCCAGGAATACGATAAGCAGCACCAGGACGAAACCGACGATAACAAGCAGAAGATTATCAACTTCCTGGCTGACCTGGCCTTGGTTTCTGACCAGGATGACGTTGATGAACAGGCCCCAGCGGTCACCATGATGACCCTGCACGCGGCTAAGGGACTGGAATTCCCGGTCGTCTTCTTAGTGGGAATGGAAGAAGGAATCTTCCCCCTTTCCCGGGCGATCCAGGAAGCGGACGAACTGGAAGAGGAACGGCGCTTGGCGTACGTGGGCATCACCCGGGCCAAAAAGAAGCTCTACCTGACGAATGCCTTCTCCCGGCTCCTGTACGGTCGGATTCAACGCAACGAGCCGTCCCGCTTCGTGGAGGAAATCAACCCCGACCTGCTGGAGTTTGAAAACGGCGGGTCAGGGGACAGCCTGAATAACAAGCAGGTGCCGTTTGCCAAAAGTGCGGCCACGGCGACGACTTACCGGTCCCAGCGCTCGTCCCAGTCTTCACGGTCCCGGCACGACTACCGGGATGCCGGACGCAAGGTCAAGCCGAAGCCACAGACGAACACCGGCACCGGGGCCGACAAGGTCAGCTGGAAGACCGGCGATAAGGTCCAGCACAAGAAGTGGGGCCAGGGAACGGTGGTCAAGATCAGTGGGACGGGTGACGACATGGAACTGGACATTGCCTTTCCACAGCAGGGGGTCAAGCGGCTCCTGGCCACCTTTGCCCCAATTACTAAAGTTGATTGATAGAAGTGAGGCCATAAGATGGATAAACAAGTACCAGTAAGCCAGCTCAGTCTGGCGGCGGCCAAGGAAGAGATTGTCCCATTACGAAAGCAGCTCACCCAGTGGGGCAAGGAGTACTACGAGCAGGACAATCCCAGTGTTGAGGATTACGTCTACGACCGGGCCTACCAACGCCTGGTGGAACTGGAAGCTCAGTTTCCCGAGCTGAAGCAGGCCGATTCACCAACCCAGCGGGTCGGTGGGGCAGTGACCACCCAGCTGACCAAGGTGCAGCACGACATCCCGATGCTGTCGATGGGGGATGTCTTCTCGGTGGAAGAACTGATGGACTTCAACCGGCGCCAGCAGGAGAATAGCGACGTGACGGTGGAGCCGGAATACAACCTGGAACTGAAGATCGATGGATTATCATTGTCCCTCGTCTATGAGAACGGGAAGCTCGTTCAGGGGTCAACCCGGGGCAACGGGACGATCGGTGAGGACGTGACCGCCAACGTGATGACGATCAAGTCGATCCCCCACCAGCTGCCGGAACCGCTCAGTCTGGAGTTTCGTGGTGAGTGCTACATGCCCAAGGCGTCCTTTGTAAAGTTGAACCAGGAACGGGAGGCGGCGGGCCTGCCAGTCTTCGCCAATCCCCGGAATGCCGCGGCGGGGAGCCTGCGCCAGCTTGACCCTAAGGTGACGGCCAAGCGCGACCTGGCAACCTTCATGTACTACGTTCCGGAATACCAGAAGCTCGGTGTCACCAGCCAGGCGGGGGCCCTCGACCGAATGCGGGAACTCGGTTTCAGCGTCAATCCGAACAACCGGGTGGTCCACAGTGAGGACGAAATCGCGGCCTACATTGACGAGTACACCGCCAAGCGCGACCAGCTGTCCTATGGGATCGACGGGATCGTCGAGAAGGTCAATGACCTGGCCACGGAGAACGCACTGGGTAACACGGTGAAGGTGCCACGCTGGGAGATCGCCTACAAGTTTCCGCCAGAGGAACAGGCGACCGTGGTTCGCGACATTGTCTGGACGGTCGGCCGGACCGGCAACGTGACGCCGACCGCGGTGATGGATCCGGTTCAGTTGGCCGGCACCACGGTCAGTCGGGCCTCGTTGCACAACCCGGATTACCTGAAAGAGAAGGACATCCGTCTCGGCGATACCGTCTACCTGCACAAGGCCGGTGACATCATCCCCGAGATTTCCCGGGTCGACCTCAAGAAGCGGCCCGCTGACAGCACGGAATATGAGGTTCCAAGCAAGTGTCCCGTCTGCGGCGCCGGCCTGGTCCACCTCGACGATGAGGTGGCCCTGCGCTGCATCAACCCGATGTGCCCGGCTCAGATCAAGGAGGGACTGGCTCACTTTGCTTCCCGGAATGCGATGAACATCGATGGCCTAGGCCCGAAGATCATTCAGCAGCTCTGGGACAAGAAATTGATCCATGACGTGGCTGACCTGTACCGGCTAACTTACGATCAATTGTTAACATTAGATAAATTTGGGGACAAATCCGCCAATAACCTATTGACATCAATCGACAATAGTCGTAATAATTCTGTCGAGCGCTTATTGTTTGGGCTCGGCATTCGCCACGTCGGCGCCAAGGCTGCCCAGCAGATCATGGCCCACTTTGGGACCCTCGATACCCTGATGACGGCCAGTGCCGAAGAGGTCGCGGCGGTCGATGGCATTGGCCCGATCATCGGTGAGAGCGTCCACACCTACTTTGCTAATCCGCAGGTGGTGGTGCTGATCGATGAGCTTCGGGACGCGGGTATCAACTTCAGCTATCAGGGACCCGCTATCACGGCGACGCCCGAAAGCGAGTGGAACGGCCGGCGGGTGGTTCTGACCGGGAAGCTGGAAGAGATGACCCGTGGAGATGCCAAACAATGGCTGGAGGCTCACGGGGCCAAGGTAACCGGAAGCGTATCAAAGAAAACAGATATTGTCATTGCGGGAACGGCCGCCGGCAGCAAGCTGACGAAGGCACAGGACCTCGGGATCACCGTTTGGGACGAGGCTCGGTTCCACCAAGCAATGCAGGAGGAGTAAACAGTTAATCCAAATATTGTCAAACACCGTCGAACGTAATCAATTGGAAAGGCGGCGCTATCGGTGATAAGAACAGAGAAGGTAAAACTATACCCGAATCGAATGATGAAAAAAGCGCTCGATGATTTATGTGATTACCGCCGTTATTGTTGGAACCAAGGTTTAGCTTTGTGGAACGACAT
>NZ_JBJEEM010000008.1:0-20535 GCF_051873075.1 Limosilactobacillus sp.
TTTGTGGACGAATGATCCGCACCCCAAACATTTTAGACACAACTACAAAAAGCCGCCAGGATAGTCCTGACGGCTTTTTGTAGTTTCAAGGTAAGAGCTTCAACGTTAGGTTAAATATTGTGGTATATTATTAGCAATCAATACAAGGAGTCTGATGAGAAAAATGGCAGAAAACACTAATGAACAGCAGTACCTTAACCTGGCCCGCTATGTTCTGGAGAACGGTCACGAGAAGTCTGACCGGACGGGGACGGGGACGCGCTCGGTCTTTGGCTATCAGATGCGCTTTGCTCTCAGCAAGGGCTTCCCACTCTTGACCACAAAGAAGGTGCCCTTTGGTTTGATCAAGAGCGAGTTGCTCTGGTTTTTGCGCGGGGACACCAACATCCGCTTCCTCCTTCAGCACCACAACCACATCTGGGACGAATGGGCCTTCAAGAAGTGGGTTACCAGCTCAGAATACCATGGTCCTGATATGACGGATTTTGGTCACCGCTGGCTGAAGGATCCCGAATTCAAGAAGCAGTACCTGGCTGAGAAGAAAGCTTTCTGCCAACGGGTCTTAGACGATGACGAATTCGCCAAGAAATATGGTGACCTGGGACTAGTCTACGGGAGCCAGTGGCGGCATTGGAAGACCAGCCAGGGGGACACGATTGACCAGCTGGGCAACGTGATTCACCAGATCAAGACGACGCCCGATTCCCGGCGGCTGATTGTTTCGGCCTGGAATCCTGAGGACGTGCCTTCAATGGCCTTGCCACCCTGCCACACCATGTTTCAGTTTTACGTAAACGACGGCAAGTTGAGCTGCCAACTTTACCAGCGCAGTGCTGACATCTTCCTAGGAGTGCCCTTCAACATCGCCAGTTATGCCCTGCTGACAGAAATGATCGCGCATGAGTGCGGTTTGAAGGCCGGAGATTTTGTTCACACACTTGGGGATGCCCACATCTACCTCAACCACCTCGATCAGATCAAAGAACAATTATCCCGCACGCCCCACGCCGCGCCTAAGTTAATCTTGCCAGACCAGCCAAAACCGATTGACCAGTACCAGATGACGGACATCAAGCTGGAAGGCTACACGCATGAGCCGGCCATCAAGGCGCCGGTAGCGGTCTAAGGAGGCAGTTAAATGACTGAGATCAGTTTTGTATGGGCCGAGGACCTGGACGGCTGGATTGGGAAAGATAACGCTTTGCCCTGGCACGTCCCAGCTGACCTGCGGCACTTTAAGCAGGTAACACTGGGCCATCCCATCATCATGGGGCGCCGAACCTATGAATCAATTGGGCGGCCGCTGCCCCACCGCGAAAATATCGTTCTGACCCATCACGACCTGGATGCTTCCGGGATCACGGTTGTTCATGACCTGGCGAGCCTGAAAGACTACCTTGGCCAATTAGCTGAAAATAAGGTCTGCGTCATCGGCGGCGCCGGGGTATTTGCTGCCCTGTTGCCGCTGGCGACGGTCTTAGAGCGGACAGTGATCAACGGCCACTACCACGGTGATACAAAAATGCCACCGGTTGATTATTCCCAGTGGCAGCTAGTTGGCCGGCAGGCCGTTGTCACTGATGGGGACAGCCGGCCAACCTGTTGGTTTGAACAGTGGCGATTAAACGAAGAATAGGATAGAGAAGTACATGAAGCCGGTTCCTAGCAAAACAAACAGGTGCCAGATCAGGTGCGTGTAACGGGTCGGCCGGCTGTACAACAGGGCCCCCAGGGTGAAGGTGACGCCGCCGGCAAGGAGCAGTCCAAAGCCGACGGGACCAAGTGCGCGCCAGAGGGGCACGAAAGCAAATATACACATCCAGCCCATTAGGACGTAGATTAAGGTCGAAAGGTTGCTCTTGTGCTTAAGCCAAATGCTCTTGTAGACGACTCCCAGCACGGCCAGTCCCCAGATGATTCCAAAGAGGGTCCAGCCGGCCCAGCCGCGGATGCTGACCAGACAGTATGGGGTGTAGGTCCCGGCAATCAGGATAAAGATCATTGCGTGATCAAAAATTCGAAAGAGGTGCCGGGCCCGGGTAAAGTAGAGGGCGTGGAAAAGAGTTGAAGAGAGGTAGAAGAGTACTAAGATGCTACCGTAGATTGTGAAGGTGACGATGCGCATCGGATCACCTGTGTGAGCGGCCCGAATGATTAAAAAGACCAGTCCGGCAATTGCCAGCCCCGCCCCAATTCCATGGGTGACCGCATTGGCAATTTCGATTAGCAGTTCCTGGCGGTTTTGTGGGCGATGCGAGTTAGGTGATGTTCTGATCATGATAATTACCCCTTTCTGGTTGATCAGCGATGAATTCTTCAATGATATTTGCTATACTAAAGGCTGAATATTAACCAAATCAATGGTACGACATTTAAAAAATGTGTATAATAGTTTTGATGATTGCCTAGCTAGTTTCGATAACTAGATAGATTATAACATAGATATGCACACAGGGAGAGTAGATTTCCATGGCAAATGTAAAAATAGTTTGTGATTCTTCTGCCGGTTTGACCGAAGAGGAGATTCAAAAATATAACATTACGATTGTTCCGTTGACTGTGATGATTGACGGGACGGTTTATACGGAGCGGGAAACGATCACGAACGACCAGTTCCCCGAGATGATGAAGAATGCCAAGTCCCTGCCCAAGACTTCCCAGCCACCGATCGGCAAGTTTGTGGACGTCTTTGATAAGCTCGGTGCAGATGGCAGTGAGGTGCTTTGTGTAACGATGATGTCCTCCATCTCTGGGACCGTTCACGCCGCTGAACAGGCAGCAGAACTTTCTAAGACAAAGGTGACGGTCTACGATTCACAGACGACCGACCAGGGGATGGCCTTCCAGATTGTGGAGGCGGCCCAGGTCTTAGAAAACGGGGGGACGGTTGAGGATGCCATTGCCAAGATGAAGGAAGTCCTCGAAAAGAGCAAGCTCTACCTTGCAATTGATAACCTCCGTAACTTGGTCGCTGGGGGCCGGATCAGCAAGTTTGCCGGTGCCCTGTCCAGTCTGTTAAACATCAAGGTAATGCTCCAAGTTTCCGGCGGGCAAATCCACATCTTGATGAAGGGCCGCGGAACAAAGGCTATCCATAAGGAATGGGATAAGCTACTGAGTGAAATGGCAGCCGGTCCTAAGGTTAAGGCAATTGGAATTTCTCATGTTCAAGCGGACAAGGAGGTTGCCCGTCTGAAGGAGGCCCTGAACAAGCTCTATCCAAACATCAAGATTATCGTTCGGGAGACGGTGCCGATTATTGCGACCCACACTGGAATGGGGGCCTGCTGTCTCCTGTACTACACTGAATAAAGAATTTGGCGGTCATGTATACGGCCGCTTTTATTTATCTAAAGGAGGGGTTGTTCGTGAAGAAGAAGGGCTGGTTAGCAGTCATACTGATCGCTATTATTTTGCTGGGTGTCGGCTGGGGATGGTATCGCCAGCGCACCGTCAGACCTGCTTCCCAAACAGTGCAAGTGAGTCGGCCCCGCTATGTGGAGCGCAAGCACGTTAAATTGGTGGCGCTTGGTGATTCCCTTACCCACGGGCAGGGGGATGAAACCAACAATGGCGGTTATGTCGGTATCATCAAGCAAAAAATTGAGCATCGCTACCGTAAGACGACGGTAACCACAGTCAATTATGGGGTTAGCGGGGACCGGTCTGATCAAATTCTTGACCGGCTGAACAGTCAAAAGCAAATTCGTCAGGACCTTAAGCATGCCAATGTGATCACGATGACGGTCGGGGGGAATGACCTGATGCAGAGGTTGGAAGCAAATGCCATGGATTCGCCCGATCAGATCAACAGTGAGGTCAAGACAGCCAGCCGGACGTACCAAAAGAAGCTCAAAAAGCTCTTTACGGCGGTACGTAAGCAAAATCCGCACGCCCCGATCTTTGTAATGAGTATCTATAACCCCTTTTACACCTATTTTCCGAATGTAACGACGATCAGTGATGCCGTTAGTTACTGGAACAAGACCACTCAGCAGGTGATGAGAAACTATTCTCAGATGTATTTTGTTGACATTAATCATCTGATGTCATACGGTCAGTACCGGACAAAGGCGGCCCGGCAGCAACTGGTGAGTGCCGAAAATAAGGCCAACCAGGGCAAGGTTAGTCAGACCCGGCTCATCAGGGTGATGGATGACAAAGACAAGAACTTAAATAACTATATTTCTACGGAAGACAACTTCCACCCCAACCATACCGGATATGAGCACATTGCCCAGCGACTGTTCAAGGCAATGGTTCACCACCACAGTTGGGAATACGTAAAGAGGTAGGATAATGAGTAAAGTAGAGAAGAAAAAATTTAACGGCTGGAAGCTGGCGTTCTTTGGCCTGCTGGCCGCAATTGTAGTCGGCGGGGCGGTAGTAGTCCAACGGGCTGCGGCCCCCGCCCCAGCGCCCGAGGTCAGCCGGCCGGCTCAGCCTGCTGACACGTCATTGACGGTTGCCTTGAACCGCAAGCAGGTCAACGCGCTCTCGGCAAACTACCTGAATAAGTTCCTAAAAGGGGAACAGGTTAAGTACCACTTCATTGTGGGTAAAAAGTATGCTACTTTGGTCGGTGACACCAAATTTATGGGGGCCAAGATCCGGTTTGCGATCAACTTCATTCCGCAGACGACCAAGGAGGGCAACGTCTTATTAAAGGCGAAGGGCCTTTCCGTTGGTCAGCTGAATATCCCCTTACAGTTCGTAATGGGTTACATCGCCAAGAATTACAATATTCCTAAGTGGGTTTCCATCGATGCCAAGAAGAAGACGGTCTTGCTCGATCTTAACCGCTATAGCAAGCACCGTTCGCTGAAGTACTCGGCAGAGGAGATCAACATGGCAGCCGGTCGCTTTAGTTTCCTGATCACCGTGCCAACCAACAACTAGGAGGATCTATATGCGTGATAGTTTTTATCGTTATCTGATGACCCAGCGAAAGCCGACTGATGCCGATGAGATTGAGCAATTTGCCAACAACGCTTTTTTGGACAGCAGCTTTCCTAAGCAGTCCACCGATTTTGAAGAAATTTCCCAATACTTAGAAGAAAATGCTGAGTACCTGCCATCGATGACCATCTTTGATTCGGCCTGGCAACGGTACCTGGATGCAATGAATTAAGGAGGCAGAAAAATGGCAGTAATTCAATGGTTCCCTGGACACATGGCCAAGGCCCTTCGTCAGATCCGTGAACAGATGCCGTTGGTCGACATCGTGTTTGAACTGGTGGATGCCCGGGTACCGTATTCTTCACAGAATCCCGAAGTCGCACTGGCAGCAGGTGAAAAGCCTCGCCTGCTGATCATGACCAAGACCGACCTGGCGGATCAGCAGCGCCTGGCCGAGTGGTTGCAATTCTTTAAGGAGAAGGGCCAGCCAGTCTTAGCCCTCGATTCCCGTCAACACAACGTGGCAAAGATTGTAACGGCCAAGAGCAAGGAGATCCTCCGCGAGAAGCTGGCAGAGGAGGCTGCCAAGGGGCTCAAGAAGCGGCCGATCAGGGCCATGTGTGTTGGGGTGCCGAACGTCGGCAAGTCGACCTTATTAAATCACCTGGTCAAGAAGAACGTGGCTGTTACTGGTAATCGTCCTGGGGTCACCACCGGTCAGCAGTGGCTGCGTTCTTCGGCCGAGCTGGAGTTGTTGGATACCCCTGGGGTCCTTTGGCACAAGTTTGCCAGTGCCAAACAGGGTCAAATGCTGGCTTTAAGCGGTGCCATCAAGGACAGCCTCTACCCCAAGGATGACGTGGCCCTGTTTGCGCTTCGCTATTTGCGTGAACATCATCCGGACATGTTGCGCGAGCGCTACCGGTTAAGCGAAGCCGATCTGGCAGAAGAGGTTACTGATCCGGACCTGCTTTTGACGATTACCCAGAAGATGGGCTTTCGTGATGATTACGATCGGGCCAGCGAACGGCTGATTTTTGACCTGCGAAAGGGTAAGCTGGGGCCGATCACCATGGAAGTTCCCGCGGACCTGAATGCGGAGGGCATCAATGAGTGAAACGGTTAAGCAAATTAAGGAACGGCTCAGTCAACTGACGGACCGTTCCGACCCGTATGTCCAAGCCCTTACCGCGGATTCGCGCAAGGGGGTGCAGCAGGCCCTTGCTCAGTTTTACCGGCGCCTTGACCGGCTAGCGAAGGCCCAGGCGGCGTTTCGGCGGCGCTTTCACTATGAAGAAGCCCTCTGGCAACGGGGGTGCCGGTACGTGGCGGGGATGGACGAGGTCGGCCGTGGACCGCTGGCTGGCCCGGTGGTCACCTGCGCCGTGATCCTGCGGCCTGACTTTGACCTGGTGGGGGTGACCGACTCGAAGCAGTTGACTCGCCACGAACGTGAGCAATTGTATCTGCAAATCGTCAACGAGGCTGTGGAGGTCAGTATCGCCGTGAATGACCGGGAGACAATTGATCGGTTAAATATCTATGCAGCTACCCAGGATGCGATGATCAGGGCGGTCAACAACCTCCATCACCGTCCCGACCACCTGATTGTCGACGCGGTCCCGCTCAAAATACCGATTCCCCAGACGACCCTGATCAAGGGGGACCAGAAGAGCATTAGCGTGGCGGCGGCCAGCATTGTGGCTAAGGAATACCGGGACCACCTGATGAAAGACTATGATCGGGTCTATCCCGGATATGGCCTAGCCGAGAACATGGGCTATGGGACCCGTGAGCACCTGGCCGGCCTGGCTGCCCACGGGGCTACACCAATTCATCGCCGGTCGTTTCGCCCGGTTCAGGACTACTTAAAATAATACATTTTAGGGTAAACCTCGTACTTGATATAGTAGGAGGTCTTTTTATGTTACAAGTAGATGATTTCTTGTTGCGATTGAGCCTTTGCCGGGGGCTGGGCCGGGGAGATAAGTATCGTTTGTGGTGCCGGGCTCGGCAGCTGCAGTACGACACGGACCTGCCAAGGCTGATTAAAGATTGCCAACTCACCTTGCAGGCCCAGACCGCCCTGTTAAATAACTGGAATAGTCCGCAACTAACTCGGGCCATGAGCATAAACCAGGGTTATCCCCACGTCACGATTGCCGATTCTGAATATCCGACGGCCTTACGGGAAATCTTCGCCCCGCCATTGGTCCTGTTTTATGCCGGCAACCTGGCACTTTTACAACGCCCCTGCTTAGGGATCGTTGGAGCACGAGATGCCTCGGCCTATGGAACGGGGGTCCTCCGGGGATTCATTCCCGAGATTGTCAAACACCGGCTGGTGATCGTCAGCGGCCTGGCCCAGGGGATCGACGGACTAAGTCACCAAATAACTCTTGAACATGGCGGGATGACAATTGGGGTGATCGGCTGCGGGCTTGACCGCGTTTATCCGGCAGCCAACCGGCAGTTACAGCAGGCAGTGGCTAACCGGGGACTGGTGTTGTCGGAGTACGGCTACGGGGAGCCGCCGCTGGCCTGGCACTTTCCCGAAAGGAACCGCATAATCGCCGGGCTGAGCCAGACCCTCCTGGTGGTGGAGGCCAAGCGGCGCAGCGGCAGCTTGATCACGGCTAATTTGGCCCTGGATGAGAACCGGAATGTCTGCGCCGTTCCCGGCCGTATTGATACGATCCGGTCGTTGGGCTGCAACGAACTGATCGCCGCGGGGGCCAAGCCCATCCTGCGGGCCCAGGACTTGATTGACGAATTCAGCTAGCCGTGTCTTTTTACGTTAATTTCTCAAAAAGGTCTTTTCTGATTTGACAGATGATGGTTAAATGGACTAATAATAGAAGAGAAATTAAAAGAACGTGAGGAGCCGACTTTATGGCAACCAAAACAACGACAAGTAAGACAAAGAAAACAAGCCGTCGGAAGACTACCCGACGCGCTAAACCAAAGAAGAATCTAGTGATCGTGGAATCGCCATCTAAGGCGAAGACCATTGGCAAGTTCCTGGGGCGGTCCTACAAGGTTGTTGCCAGCCTTGGTCATATTCGGGACCTGCCCAAGAGCCGAATGGGGGTCGACGTCGAAAATAACTACCAGCCTGACTACATCTCCATTCGGGGCAAGGGCGACGTCATCAAGGAACTGCGCAAGGACGCGAAGAACGCCAAGGCTATCTACCTGGCATCTGACCCAGACCGGGAAGGAGAAGCCATTGCCTGGCACGTTTCTAATATTTTGAAGCTTGATGACCAGCAGAAGAACCGGGTGACCTTCAACGAAATTACCAAGGATGCGGTCAAGGAAGCCTTCAAGGAACCCCGGACGATCAATATGGACCTGGTAGATGCCCAGCAGGCACGACGGGTTTTAGACCGGCTGGTGGGGTATTCCATCAGCCCGATCCTCTGGAAGAAGGTCAAGAAGGGGCTCAGTGCCGGTCGGGTCCAGTCAGTGGCCCTCAACCTGATCATCCAACGAGAAAACGAGATCAAGCAGTTTAAGCCGGAGGAATACTGGACAATTGATGCCGAGTTTGCCCACGGTCAGGACCGCTTCCAGGCCAGCTTCTATGGCGAGGGCGGCAAGAAGACCCGCTTGCATAATAACGATGATGTTCAGGCTATCCTGGGCAAACTGGATAAGCGGAAGAACTTCACCATCACCAAGGTGGTTCGCAAGGAACGCAAGCGTCAGCCACAACCACCGTACACGACATCCACGATGCAGCAGGATGCTAACCGCCGACTCAACTTCCGGACCCGGAAGACAATGATGGCGGCTCAGATGCTCTATGAAGGAATCGACATCAAACAGGGGTCCCCAGTCGGGTTGATCACTTACATGCGGACGGACTCTACCCGGATTGCTTCGATCGCCAAGCACGAAGCCTCTAAGTTTATTCACGAAAAGTATGGTGGCGAGTATGCAGCAATCAAACCAGTCAAGGGAAAGCTGCCGGAAGGGGCCCAGGATGCCCACGAAGCTATTCGCCCAACGTCGGTTTACCGGACCCCGGCAGACATGAAGCCGTACCTGACTAACGATCAGTACAAGCTCTACAGCCTGATCTGGTCGCGCTTTGTAGCCAGCCAGATGACGCCGCAGGTGGTAGATACGATGACGGTGGACCTTGAACAGGCGGGGGTCGACTTCCGGGCCAATGGTTCGAAAGTCAAGTTTCCGGGCTTTACCAAGGTCTACAAGCGGGGCGAGGAGAAGGATAACCTCCTGCCGGACCTGGACGAGGGCGATACCGCCAAGCTGGTCAGTGATAATCCGGAACAACACTTTACCCAGCCACCGGCTCGCTACACGGAAGCGGCCCTGATTAAGACCCTGGAACAAAACGGGGTCGGGCGGCCGTCGACCTACGCGCCAACCCTGGACACGATCCAGCGGCGTTACTATGTCCGGCTGGTTTCGCGGCACTTTGAACCCACGGAGCTTGGTGAGATCGTTAACCGGATCATTGAGCAACAGTTCCCAGAGATCGTCAATGCCAAATTTACCGCCGACGTGGAAGGGGAATTGGACCAGGTCGAGGAAGGCAAACAGAACTGGATTAAGGTGGTCGATAGCTTCTACCAGCCGTTTTCCAAGGAGGTCAAGGACGCCGAAGAAAAGGTCGACAAGATCCAGATGCGTGATGAATTAGCGGGAATGGACTGTGAGATCTGCGGGGCGCCGATGGTCGTTAAGATGGGTCGCTACGGCAAGTTCTACGCCTGCTCGCGCTTCCCGAAGTGTCGGAATACTAAGGCAATCGTTAAGGATACCGGCGTTACCTGTCCTAAGTGTCACCAGGGGACGGTCGTCGAGCGGAAGTCAAAGAAGAACCGGGTCTTCTATGGTTGTTCCCGGTATCCGGATTGCGACTTTGTTTCCTGGGATAAGCCGATTGGTCGGCAATGCCCAAAGGATGGCCACTACCTGGTTGAAAAGAAGGTCAAGGGGGGCAAGCAGGTTGTTTGTCCAAACGGCGATTACCAGGAAGCAGTTCAGAAGTAAAAAAGTAAAAATTAAAAAATAAATTTTTACTAAATTTACTTAGTAAAAATTGTTGAAAGGGGTTTCCTAACCTGCTATGGTGTGGTTAGGAAATTTTTTATAGGCGTAATGATAATCGTTTAACAATTGGAGGAACGGACAATGATTACACTAACAAACGATCAATTGACGGTACAGGTAAATGAGCTGGGAGCTCAGCTGCACAGCATTAAGCGTTATGGTGATTCTCACGAATACCTCTGGCAGGGTGATTCGGCTAGCTGGGGACGGCAGGCACCAATTCTTTTCCCCTTTGTCGGTCGGTTGAAAGGAGACCAGTATGTTTTCGACGGTCGTACCTACCATCAGACCCAGCATGGTTTTGCGCGTGATCGGCTCTTCAAGGTGGTCAGCCAGGAAGCAGACCAGGTGACCCTCGAACAGCGCGATGATGAACAAACCAGGAAGGCATTCCCCTTTGCCTTCGTCCTGCAGGTGACGATGAAACTGGTTGATGACCAGCTCCAGATCAGCTATTTAGTCAAGAACCCTTCTGTTGATCATTCGTTAATTTACGCAATCGGTGCCCACCCCGGTTTCAATATGCCCCTGGGGAGCGGCAGGGTTCAACTGAGTGTTCAGCCAGCCGAGACCTATTCCCGGGTGGTTCTTCAGGGCGCCTATAACGATTCTAATCATCCCCAAGTTATCGACATGCACCAGTCGATGGAACTTAATCACCAGGTCTTTGAGCATGATGCGGTGATCTTCAAAACAGCGGGGAGCAACTTTATGGCGACCCTGACTGACCCGGCAAGCAAACGTGGGGTGACGGTGGCGACTGAGGGCACCCAATACGTTGGTGTCTGGTCTTCGTACCCGGCCCAGGGGGAATTTATCTGTGTCGAACCATGGTGGGGGATCGCCGATAACCTGAATGCAGACGGCCAGCTCCTTCATAAGCAAGATATGCACCGCTTGGCCCCGCAGCAGTGTGCCCAGTACCGCTTTAACATTCGGCCATTCTAGTATCTTCAGTACTAATTGTGAAAAAAGAACCGTTCGAACTCTGTTGCGGAATTCGAACGGTTCTTTTATAAACCCGTAATGTAATTATTTTTGATGACGTTGGCGAAGGTAGTGCCCGAGGCCAAAATTGACCATCGATTCCTTACCGGCCATGATTCGTCTGATGTTGCTCTTGTGACGGTTAAGGACCACCAGAGTCAAGATTCCGGCGACCAGAGACAGGATCCAATCATGTTCGCACAGGGCGATGATGAAGATGGCCGAGATTCCGATAATGCTGGCAACGCTGGCCATGCTGGTCAACAGGAGAGTGCCGATAAAGATCAGGCAGGCGATCCCGAAGAGCGGCGGGTTGTAAGCCAGCAGGATCCCGGCACTAGTGGCGACGGCTTTGCCCCCATGGAAGTGGTCAAAGATGGAGACGGTGTGGCCCAGGGAGGCGAAGATCCCGATCAAAAGGGGGTTGACGCTGGCACTAATTCCCCAGAAGTAGGGTTGGCAAGCAGCCAGGGTCCCCTTTAGGATGTCCATTAAGAGAACGACAACGCCGGCTTTTGGGCCCAGGGTCCGAAAGGTGTTAGTTGTGCCGATGTTACCGCTGCCCAGCTGCCGGATATCCTTGTGGTAGAAAATCTTACCGATCCAGAGTCCTGACGGGATGGAACCCAGCAGGTAGGCTACGATAATCATGACGATTATTTTGAATGTCATTTAATTTTGCTCCTCAATATCATTGCATTATTGCTCATCAAGGATAGCATGAAACCCCGCCTTTCGCCACTCGGATTTGCGGTGATTGGCAATTGTGATTTGCGAAACGGTCGAGTTTTGAGTATTATTCATATGTATCGGCTGCGTCGATTTGCTGGCAAAATGATTTGCGTTCGGTGAATGGCAATGCTAGAATGTTTTATCGAACATATGTTTAATACGATACTAATTGTGTTATGGGAGGTCATTTTGTGACCACAAAGAAAGTAAAATATGATGATTCTTCAATTCAAGTCTTAAAGGGCCTGGAAGCGGTGCGCAAGCGGCCGGGGATGTACATCGGGTCGACCGATGCCCGCGGGTTGCATCACCTAGTTTACGAAATTGTCGACAATGCCGTCGATGAAGCCCTGTCAGGATACGGGAACGAAATCAACGTGACGATTGAAGCTGATAATGCCATCACGGTTCAGGATCACGGTCGGGGGATGCCGGTTGGGATGCATGCTTCGGGCAAGCCAACGCCGGAAGTGATCATGACGGTGCTCCATGCCGGTGGGAAGTTCGGCCAAGCGGACGGCTATAAGACCTCTGGCGGTTTGCACGGGGTCGGGGCCTCAGTTGTCAATGCCTTATCAACTCATCTGACGCTGACCATTGTTCGTGATCACCAACGCTACCAGGAGATCTTTAAAGACGGGGGGCAGCCGGTGGGCACTCTGAAAAAACTGGGAAAGACCACGGCTGGCAACGGAACGACTGTCTCATTCAAGCCAGACCCGGCGATCTTCACTACCACTGTCTATGATTACAACACCCTTGCTAATCGGTTGCGCGAGTCGGCATTCCTTTTGAAGGGGATCAAGATCGTTCTGACCGACAAGCGGCCCGGTCAGGAAAAGCAGGACGTCTTCCAATACAAGGATGGGATCCAGGAGTTTGTGTCTTACCTCAACGAAGGCAAGGATACCCTGGGCAAGATCCTGTACTTTGACGGCAAACAGGATGGGGTCGAGGTTGAAGTGGCAGCTCAATATAACGACGGCTACTCCGAAAACCTCCTTTCCTTTGTTAACAATGTGCGGACGCCAGATGGCGGGACCCACGAGGCTGGATTCCGTAGTGCCTGGACCAAGACCTTTAATGAGTATGCCAAACGGGTCGGACTCCTCAAGGCCAACGACAAGAACCTGGAGGGGAGCGACGTGCGTGAAGGCTTGACGGCCGTGGTTTCCGTCCGGATTCCCGAACGCCTCCTGCAGTTCGAAGGGCAGACCAAGGATAAACTCGGTACTCCGGAGGCCCGGAAGATCGTGGATGGGATCGTCAGCGAACAGCTGAATTACGCCCTGATGGAAAACGGCGACTTCGCTCAGATGCTGATTAGGAAGTCCCTCAAGGCGCGTGAGGCGCGTGAGGCTGCGCGCAAGGCCCGCAACCAGGCCCGGGGCGGCAAGCGCAAGAGCAAGAAGGAACGGAACCTTTCCGGCAAGCTGACCCCGGCTCAGTCTAAGAATGCCAAAAAGAATGAGCTTTTCTTAGTCGAAGGGGACTCAGCCGGCGGTTCCGCCAAGCAGGGCCGCGACCGTAAGTACCAGGCCATCCTGCCGTTGCGGGGGAAGGTCTTGAATACCGAGAAGGCCAAGCTGGACGACGTCTTGAAAAACGAGGAACTGAATACGATCATCTATACGGTTGGTGCGGGGGCCGGTTCAGAGTTTAACGTCGAGGATTCTAACTATGACAAGATCATCATCATGACGGATGCCGATGATGATGGGGCCCACATCCAGATCCTGCTGTTGACGTTCTTCTACAAGTACATGCGGCCGATGATCGAAGCCGGCAAAATCTACATTGCCCTGCCGCCCCTCTACCGTCTCCAGCAGGGCCGGGGAGCCAAGACGAAGATCACCTACGCCTGGACCAACGATGAATTGACCAGTCTGACCAAGAAGATGGGCAAGGGGGCCCAACTCCAGCGGTTTAAGGGACTCGGTGAGATGAATGCCGACCAGCTGTGGGAGACTACGATGAATCCGGAGACGCGGACTCTGATTCGGGTACGGATCGAGGATGCTGAGCTGGCAGAGCGGCGGGTTACCACCTTGATGGGCAACAAGGTGGAGCCGCGGCGTGACTGGATCGAAAAGAATGTTCAGTTTACCTTAAGCGACGACCAGGAGTCCGATAAGCTGGTCGAAAACAAGGGCCGCTTGAACGGCTAAAGAGGGCCGGCAATAATGAGACTGAGTTATTACCCGGTCTCTTTCTTTTTCAAAATAGTGATATAGAAAGGATGCGTTTTTGTGAAGAGCGCTAAAGTAGAGACCATGTCACTCGAACAAATCATGGGTGACCGTTTTGGTCGATATTCAAAATCAATCATTCAGGAGCGGGCCCTGCCGGACATCAGAGACGGCTTAAAACCGGTCCAGCGCCGGATTCTGTTTGCCATGAACAAGGATGGCAACACCTATGACAAGGGCTTTCGCAAGTCTGCCAAGTCGGTGGGGAACGTCATGGGTAACTTCCACCCTCACGGGGATAGTTCGATCTACGAGGCCCTAGTCCGGCTGAGTCAGGACTGGAAGCTGCGCGAACCCCTGGTCGAGATGCACGGAAACAACGGGTCAATGGATGGGGATCCGGCAGCCGCAATGCGGTACACCGAGGCCCGTTTGAGCAAGATCGCCGGCCTGATGCTCCAAGACATTGACAAGGACACGGTCGAGATGACCTTAAACTTTGATGACACGGAGAAGGAACCCACGGTCTTGCCGGCTCGAATTCCCAACCTGCTGGTCAATGGGGCCACGGGGATCTCGGCTGGGTACGCCACCGAGATTCCAACCCACAACCTGAGTGAAGTGTTGGACGCCTTGATCTACTTGATCGGTCACCCGGATGCCAGCCTGGACAAGCTGATGGAATTCATTCCGGGCCCGGACTTCCCAACGGGTGGGATTGTCCAGGGGATCGACGGCATTAAGAAAGCCTACCAGACGGGTCGGGGGCGGATTGTCGTCCGCGCCAAGACCGACATTGAAACCCTGCGTGGGGGCCGCCAGCAGATCAATGTTACTGAGATCCCCTATGAGGTTAACAAGGCCCAGCTGGTGAAGCGGATCAATGATCTCCGCTTGGCCAAGAAGGTTGAAGGCATTGTAGAGGCCCGTGACGAAACCGACCGAAGCGGGTTGCGGATCGCCATTGAGCTCAAACGGGGGGCCAACGCGCAGGGAGTGCTTAACTACCTGCTGAAGAATACGGATCTGCAGATCAACTATAACTTCAACATGGTGGCCATCGATGACCAGCGGCCGATGCGGGTGGGCTTAAAGCACATCCTGACCTCTTATCTGGCCTTCCAGAAGCAAGTCGTGCGGCGGCGGACCCAGTTTAACCTGCAGAAGGCTCAACATCGCCTGCATATTGTTGAAGGGCTGATCAAGGCCCTGTCGATTCTCGATCAGGTCATCAAGACCATTCGGGCCAGCAAGAACCGCAAAGATGCCAAGCAAAACCTGGTTGACCAGTATCAATTCACTGCCGAGCAGGCTGAGGCCATCGTTACCCTGCAGCTCTATCGTTTGACAAATACCGACGTCACCGAGCTGCGTGATGAACAGGACAGGTTGAACAAACGAATCGCGGAGCTTCAGCTGATCATGGATGATGACCACGAATTGGCGGCCGTTCTGCGCAAGGAGATGCGGGCCATCAAGAAAGAATTCGGCAATCCGCGGCGGACCAAGATCGAAGACCAGGTCGAGAAGCTGGAGGTTGATACTAAGGTCACGGTCGCCAAGGAGGACGTCGTGGTCCTGGTTTCCCATGCTGGTTACATTAAACGGAGCAGCCTGCGTTCGTTTAAGGCGTCGGCCCTGGATGAAAACGGCCTGCGGGAGGATGATTACCCGCTGCTGATCGAACAGACGAACACTCTGGCCCACCTGTTCATGTTCACCAACCTCGGGCACGTCATCTACCGGCCGGTCCACGAGATCGCCGATGCCCGCTGGAAGGACACTGGTGAACACATCTCACAGACGATCGGGCTGGCTGATGATGAGGAGATCATCACAGCCATGCTGTTTGACCGCCTCGACATGCCGGGTACTTTTCTGATGGGGACCAGCGATGGCCAGGTCAAGCAGTCTGCCTTTACTGATTATCAGCCAGGGTCACGTTACCGGAGCCATGCCAGTGTTGCTATCAAGCTGAAGAGTCCGACGGCGCGCCTGGTCAGTGTCAATTACTACGAGCCGGCCAATCAAAACCAGTCCCTGCTGGCCATCAGTCGGGACGGTTATGCCGTTCGCTTTGACGTGGCGGATGTTCCGGTCACGGGGATCCGAACTGCCGGTGTACGGGCCATTAACTTGAAGGACGATGATATCATGGCGGACCTGGCTCTGGTAGTCGATGGGCAACGGATCGCTACCATTACCCAGCGGGGGGCCTTCAAGGAGATGCCGCTCGACGAAATCGAAGTGGGGGCCCGTTCACGGCGGGGTGAACTGGTCTTGCATCGACTGAAGCGCAACCCGCACCAGATCGCGGACTTCTTGGCCTATGATGCAGACTTTGCCGGGACCTTTGAGGTGATTACCGACCGGCCGATGTTCCAGGATATCGCGGTCAATGATCACCACCTGGGGTCGGTCAAGTCGAACGGGACCTTTGTTATTGACACTGACACTCAAGGGATCCCGGTTAAGATCCGGCTCAAGAAAACCGCCATCCTGCACGAGACCCCGAGTGCCGTTAACTAATGCTAATGCTGAAATGAGGAATGAGTATGGAAGAGACACGCGAACTGGTGCTGAAACTGCCCCGGTATGCGGAGTTGCCGGCGCTGGGCTTGTATCTCGAGCAGGTGACGACCTATTTGAATGAGCAGTTGGCACCATTGGGGGATGTTCGTTTGACCGGTACGATGGTGAGCAACTACGTCAAACATCACTTGATTGAGCATCCGGTCAGGAAGCTATACAGCCCGGACCAGCTGGCGGACCTGGTGTTTATTGCAGTGGCTAAAAATGTTTTGTCCCTGGCCGATCTCAGGGTTGCCATTCGGATTCAGCAGAATAGTCGTTTTAACCGGGTTGACGCCTATGATTATTTCTGCCAGGAATTGGAGGCAGCGGTCCAAGCGGCCTTTATTGGGCAGCCACGGCCGTTTCCGACCGTCCGGACCGCCCAGCAGAAGATGTTGCACCAGCTGGCTTTGGCAGTTGCGTACAAGGCCAGTGTGGACCGGTTTTTCGCTGCCATGGGTGAACTGGAGAACGCGGAGGGGTAAGATGGCGTATATTAACAAAATTCGGCGATTAGTTGGCCACCAGCCCCTAATCATGACCAGTGCTTCCGGGGCACTATTAAACGATCAGGGCGCAGTCCTCCTTCAGGAGCGGGCCGATACCGGCGACTGGGGTTTCCTGGCGGCTACATGGAGTTTGGCGAGACCTTTGCCCAAACGCTAGTCCGGGAATTCAAGGAGGACGCTGGGGTCGTGGTTCAGCCACAGCGGCTGTTGAAAATGATGGATAGTGATACCTACACCTACCCGAACGGTGACGTGGTCCAGCCCGGCAATGCCTTTTATCTGGTAAAGCGGGCCGATGAGTGCCAGTATCCGACAAAGCCGAGTGAAACGGTTGGGACGCGGTACTTTGGTATGGATGAATCGCCGCATTTCTTCAATCAACAGCATGAAGAAATGTGGGCCCTTCTTAAAGAATATCTGACAAACCGCTAGAAAGCTGTGCACGTTTGTCGGCATTCATGATAAAATGGCTATTAGAGACTGGTTCACGCACGGAATGGATCGGTGCAAAATGTGAACAAACAGGAGGAATCTTTTATGGATAAAGAGTTAGTTTTTGGACACCAAAAGCCAGATACTGATGCGATCACTGCGGCAATGGCGTTCTCATACTTCCAAAACCAATTGGGCTACGAAACAGAAGCGGTTGCCCTTGGCGAACCAAACGACGAAACCAAGTTTGCTTTAAACAAGTTTGGCATGAAGGCACCCCGGGTCGTTGAAACGGTTGCCAATGAAGTCGACAAGGTAATGCTGGTCGACCACAACGAACCACAACAGAGTGTCAGTGACATCGACAAGGTAACGGTTACCCACCTGGTTGACCACCACCGTCTGGCTAACTTCAACACGGCTCAACCACTGTGGGCTACTTTACGTCCTTACGGCTGTGTCAGCACGATCCTGACGGAAATGTTCCAAGAAAAGCACATCGATATTCCAGCTAACCTGGCTGGGATGATGCTTTCTGCCATCATTTCCGACACCCTGCTGCTTAACTCCCCAACGACCACTGACCATGATCGAGAAGCCGTTAAGTACCTGGCCAAGGTTGCCGGTGTGGACGACTACGAGAAGTACGGTGTTGAAATGCTGAAGGCCGGCGCCAACGTTGACGCCAAGGATGACGCCACGATCGTTGATGGCGATGCCAAGACCTTCGAACTGGGCGGCACTAAGATGCGGATCGGCCAAGTAAACGCCGTTGAATTGGACGACGTCTTCAAGCGTCAAGCCGACCTGGAAAAGAAGATGCATGAACTGATGGATGCTAACGGCTACCAACTTTTCATCCTGATCGCTACTAACATCCTAAACAGTGACTCCGAACTGCTGGTTGTTGGTGACGACACTGCCAAGGTTGAAGAAGCATTTGGCCACAAGCTTGATGACAACAACCGGATGAACCTTCCTGGCGTGGTTTCCCGGAAGAAACAAGTGGTTCCACCATTGACGAAGGCCTTCGAAGGCTAATACAGAATTATCTGACGACCTGGATGCTGAATCTGGGTCGTTTTTTATTTTAAAATTTGAGAAGTGTCTATTAAGCGACTACAATAAAAGTAGTTTTGATGTTAATTGGACAAAAAGGAGATCATCATATGCCATGTACAACAATTTTAGTCGGAAAAAAGGCGAGTGCTGACGGTTCGACACTGGTGGCCAGAAACGAGGACTTCGGTCACGCCTTCAACCCCAAGCGGTTCGTTGTGGTGGAACCAGACCAGCAGCCGCAACAGTATCAGTCAGTGACCAACAAGGCCAAGTTTGACCTGCCAAATAACCCGATGCGCTACACAGCCGTCCCAGAAATTCCGGTCGTTGCCAAGAAGATGGGGATCTGGGGTGAGGCCGGCATTAACAGTGCCAACGTTACCATGTCGGCTACGGAAACCAGTACCACCAATTCACGGGTATTGGGAATCGACCCGTTGGTTAAGCAGGGGGTCGGCGAGGAAGACCTGGTCACCCTGGTTTTGCCATATATCCATTCGGCTCGTGAAGGGGTGCAGCTGCTGGGCAAGTACCTTAGCAAGTATGGCACCTACGAATCAAACGGGGTGGCCTTCTCGGACAAGGACGAGGTCTGGTACATGGAAACGATCGGTGGACACCACTGGGCTGCCCAGCGGGTTCCGGACGATTGCTACGTCGTGGCGCCAAACTGGTTTGCGGTGACCGAGTTTGATTTTAGTTCCCCGGACACGATGGCATCCAGTGATCTGGAGCAGTTAATTCTCGACCACCACTTGAACATCGATGGCAAAAAGGGTTATAATCTTCGTCACATCTTTGGCAGTCGCAACGATTCCGACTACCGTTACAACATCCCGCGGCAGTGGTATGTCCAACGCCTCTTCAACCCGAGTGCCAACCCTCAGCCGGACGATCCTGACCTGCCGTTTGCCCGTCAGCCAGAATACCTGCTGACGATCGAGGACGTCAAGTATGCGCTGAGTTCTCACTACCAGCACACTCCATACGATCCTTACAGTGACCTGGGGACGCCGGCTCAGCAGCACGCCTTCCGGCCGATCGGGCTTCAACGGAACTCTGAGGTCCACATTCTCCAAGTGCGGTCAGATGTACCGGCAAAGCTGGCGGGAATCTGCTGGTTAGCGTTTGGGCCCAACGCCTATAATGCCTTGGCACCGTTCTACACAAACGTGAATGATACCCCGGCTGCCTACCGCGATACCAAGGAGCACTACGACATTCAAAACATGTACTGGATGACCCACACACTGGCGACGATCGGTGACGAGCATCCGAAGCGCTATGAGGCGGCTATCGAAGAGATGAAGCAGAATACGATAGCGGCTGGTCGGCATGTCTTGTTGACTACGGATGCGGCAGCTGCCGAACTGGATGGTGGTCAGCTGCAGGAGATACTGACGGCAGCCAACGACCAGACGGCCAAACAGGCTTACTCCCTGGCAATGAAGTGCCTGGGTTCGATGGTGGAAACCGGGTCTCTGCAAATTCGGCTGAACTTCTAGTTGAGAACGCGTAGTCAGTTTTAGATATAATTACTGCCAAGGGCTTGGTTATTACTGAATTACAGGTATAATTAAGTAGAGGAGGGGATGCATAATGTCATTAATGCAAAATACCGCTGAGATTGATAAGACTGGCAAGCAGGTTTACCTGGTTACACTGCTTCGGGAAAGCACCGATCAACCAATGTACCTTGATCAGATGATTTATGAATCTGCTGCTGCCGGACAGAAATTCATGGCTAACCTGACGGCGGCCTTTGTTCGCGCTGGTTACCGTGAAGAAAAAGTCAATGCAGATCATTATAAATTAAATAACGGTCTTGATAAGATTTCACTGACTGGTAAACAGCAGGACGTCTTTAAGGACTAATAAATATTGCCATCTCACCGCTATGGGGATGGCAATTTTATTTAAAAAAATAATTTTTTCTTGCAATTTATCCGTTGATAATGCATAATAATACTTAATTTAGCATATACAATTAATTCCACTTGTATGATGTTAAGATAACTTGATTACGTAATAAGATCGTCCGCCAGTATGGTGGGCGATTTTTTATT
>NZ_JBJEEM010000009.1:0-20154 GCF_051873075.1 Limosilactobacillus sp.
CCACGAACAAACCGGCAATCGCTCTCTATAAGCGGTGTCGCTTCGTCCAGACCGGGACGACGACCGAGGAGGGAAAGCCAGCCTTGCTGATGGAGTATCGGCAATAAACGCAAAAACACGGTTAGGATTCAATAATCCTAACCGTGTTTTGCATTTTAGCTGAACATCTTAATAAAGGGCCGGATCTGCTGGTCACCAAAGTGCTGGTCCTGGTAAAGGAGGATGTTGGCACAGGCCTGGGCATCGTCGAGGGCGTTATGGTGGTGATGCAGGTCGATGTTGAGGGCGTCACAGACCGTATTGAGCTTGTAGTTGACCAGCCCCGGTAGCAAGTGCCGACTGCTGGAGACGGTATCGAGAGTCTGGTAGGCCGGGGGCTCGATGCCGTAATGCTCCAGGGTGATCTTGAGGACGCTGTTATCGAAGCGGTTATTGTGGGCAATCACTAGTTTGTCCGGGGTATAGAAGGACTTAATGTGCTCCCAGACTGCCGGGAAATCCGGGGCGTCCTGGACATCGCGTTCGTGGATGCCGTGGATCTGGATGTTGCGCCAGAAAAAGTCGGTGTGGGGGTTGATAAGGGTGTAAAATTCATCGGCGATCTGGCCGTTGCGGACGATGGTCAGGGCCAGTGAACAGGCACTGTACCGCTTGCCGCTGGCGGTTTCAAAGTCCATGGCGATGAAGTCCATACGAATGCCTTCCTTCCATAGTTGATAGTTACTATTTTAATCGTTACCGGTGTTTTTAGCAAAAGTTCCGCTGAAAATGATACAATATCATGGAGAGATAATTTATGAAAAGGGAAGGCATACTAAATTGGCTAACTTAATGAACGAATTTCCAGAGATTGATATCAAACAAGACGAACCACTGATGAGGTATACCTATACGCAGACAGGAGGGCCGGCTGACTGGTTAGCCTTCCCAAAGAGCATTGACGAGATTAAACAATTGGTCCAATACACGCGGGAAAACGACATGCCGCTGACTGTCCTGGGTAACGCCAGCAACCTGATCGTCCGCGATGGCGGGATCGATGGGCTGACGATGATCCTTACCAACCTGAAGGATATTAAGGTGTCAGGCAACCAGGTGACCGCCCAGGCAGGAGCTTCCTATATTGATACCACGATTGCAGCCCGGGACCACAAGCTGACTGGCTTGGAGTTTGCGGCCGGCATCCCTGGCAGTATCGGTGGTGCGATCTTCATGAACGCCGGTGCCTATGGCGGTGAGACCAAGAACGTCGTTAGTTCGGCCACGGTGATGCTGCCGGATGGCACGATCGAACATTTCGATAACCAGGGCTTGGATTTTGGCTATCGGCACAGCAGCGTTCAGGACAACCATGGGGTAGTGCTCGATGCAACCTTCACCCTGGAACCTGGTGATTACGAGCAGATTAAGGCGACGATGGATGATCTGAACGAACGCCGGGCGGCTAAACAACCGCTTGAACTGCCATCTTGCGGCAGTGTCTTTAAGCGGCCAACGGGCTACTTTGCCGGTAAATTGATTCATGATGCGGGCTTGCAGGGTTATACCCATGGTGGCGCCCAGGTTTCCACCAAGCACGCCGGCTTCATCGTTAACATCGATCATGGGACCGCTGCAGATTACGTGGCGGTGATCAAGCACGTGCAAGAGACGGTCAAGGCGAAATTTGGGGTGGCGCTTGAGACTGAAGTACGGATTATCGGACGCAACTAATCGGCGTGGTTATTGGGGATGAGCATATGCATAATTGGTGTCTCATCCCCATTTTACGGCCGTCTTTATAAAACGTTTTACGTTTTGACATAATAGCATTTGTAATCGTTTTAGCTCTATGATAAAATGTTTTTGAAATATGAATTCGGATGAATAATAAGGAGAGTAAATATGAGTAAGAAAGTAGTTGTTTTAGGAAGCATTAACGTTGACACGACCTACCACGTTGAACGGTTCCCACAACCAGGCGAAACGATCTCCGCTAAGAGCAAGAGTTCCGCTCCTGGTGGTAAGGGTGCTAACCAAGCGGTTGCTGCAGCACGGTCAGGTGCCAAGACGGCCTTCATCGGGGCGGTTGGGTCTGACAGTGAAGGTCAATACATGCTGGAAGCCTTAAAGGACAACGGAATTGACACTCGCCACGTTATGATTGACAAGTACCACGGTACTGGGACGGCGGCAGTTACCCTGGATGCTGAAGGCCAAAACGATATCATGATCTATGGTGGTGCTAACCAGGCCATGACTCCAGACATGGTGGACGACATTGATGATGTCCTTGATGACGCTGACTTCCTGATCAGTCAGTTTGAGACTCCTCAAGACGTTGCCCTGGCTGCTTTCAAGAAGGCTAAGGAACACAATGTTACGACGATCCTTAACCCGGCCCCAGCTCACGAAATTCTTCCAGACCTGCTCAAGGTAACCGACGTGATTGCACCAAACGAGAGCGAATGTGCTTTACTGACGGGGATTCCGGTTACTGACGAAGCTGCTATGCTGAAGAGTGCGGAATACTTCCAAAAGCAAGGGGTTAAGCACCTGCTGATTACCCTGGGTTCTAAGGGGGTATTCTACGCCACTCCTAACGCCCACGGCCTGGTTCCAGCATTCAAGGTTCACGCAGTTGACACGACGGCTGCCGGTGACACCTTCATTGGGGCATTGAGTTCCCAACTGGAAGACGACCTTTCAAACGTTGCCGACGCGCTGGTTTATGCACAACGGGCATCGAGCCTGACTGTTCAAGAGATGGGCGCAATGCCATCAATTCCAACAGCTGACAAGGTTAAGGCTGCCTTGGCTGAAAAGTAAGAAATAAATAATTAAGGGAGCTAGCTGAAATTTTGGGGTTTCAGCTAGCTCCTTTTTTGAGATCGATTTCTATTTATTTTCTTCGCTATTATAGCATTGGCTTACCTTCATCAGCCAATAAACAATCAATTGGAGGACCGTGATGATGATGACAAACTCAACCATTTTGAGGCTCCAAATACTCCACAGCTGCTTGAAGAACCAGGTCGGTGTGAAGAGCAGGTAGATTGAATGCAGGCGGAGGAAGCGGCCGATGTAGATTCCAATACTGGCGAGGATCATGAAGACGGTGATCCAAAGGTACTGAATCCGGGGATGCTTAGGCGTGGTCAGCTGGGTCAACTGGCGGGCGGTCCGCTCAAGGGTGGCGGTGCCGATCAAGAGGCAGCTGAGGGCACAGACGATCATCATGGCAAAACTGAGCCAGATCGCCGGGTCCGAACGCAGAATCCCGTTGATACTGGTGTGAGCGTGGAGCCAGGAGAGGTGGAAGAGGTCAGTCACCACATAGGGGGCATTGGGATAAAAGACCAGCCAGATGGCCAGGAGCACCCAGAAGGCGAGGGCCCGCCGATCGTTAAACCGTTTCAGATGAAAGCTTAGTTCGATGGGCACGTAACCCAGGAAGGTGTTGAGAGCCATGAAGTCGTAGGGCGCATGGACAAAAAGTTTTAAGAGGATAATCAGGACCCAGAAGAAGAGCCGGATCCGCCAGATTGTGGATAGATGTTTCATAAGCATTGCCTTCCCAATCAATAGTAGTCCCTTTTAGCATAGCAGAATTTTATGAATTAACTGTGGCCTTTCGCCACTACTAAAAGATGATATAATATGAACGTGAATTTAGAGGATGGTGAATGCGATGCAGTTTATAACTTCGCTTCTGACATGGCAAAATTTGATTCACCTGATTGATATCTTAGTAATCTGGTTTCTGATCTATGAGCTTTTGATCCTGATCCGGGGTACCCGGGCCGTCCAGCTTTTCCGGGGGATCATGATCATTATCTTGGTGAAGGTCGTCAGCTGGTATGCCGGCTTGAGTACGGTCTCCTGGGTGATGGACCAGATCCTGAACTGGGGTGTGATCGCCATTGTGGTCATTTTCCAGCCAGAGATTCGACGGGGATTGGAACACCTCGGCCGGGGAAGATTCCTCAGCCATAACCAGTCGACCAATGAAACCGAAGAAGAGATGATCAAGCAGCTGGACCAGGCGATTCAATATATGTCGAAGCGCCGGATTGGGGCCTTGATCAGTATTCAGATGAAGACCGGGCTGGAGGAGTACATCGAGACCGGGATCCCGCTCGATGCCGACATTTCCGGGGCCCTCTTGATCAATACCTTTATTCCCAACACGCCTTTGCATGATGGTGCGGTGATCATCAAGGATAACCGGATTGCGGTGGCGGCGGCCTACCTGCCTCTGTCAGACAGCAAATTGATTCCTAAGGAACTGGGGACCCGGCACCGGGCAGCAGTTGGAATCAGTGAGGTTACCGATGCCCTGACGATTGTAATCTCCGAAGAAACCGGGGAAGTTTCGATTACCAAGGATAATGAATTGATCCGTAACATGTCGCAGAACGACTATCTGAAGTTTATGCGTTCGCAACTGTGCACGCATGAGCCGACGCATGATAACCTGTTGACGCGGCTCTACTCACTCTTTGAGCGGCAAGGGGGTGGCCAGCATGGGCAGAAATAACGGTTTCTTCAGCCACAAGTGGGTGATGCGCCTGGCGTCACTGGTGCTGGCGATCCTGCTGTTTGCCTATGTCAACGGCAGTAAAAATGGCTTTCTCCGGCAGAACACGCGGAACAACAATAACGATAATAGCGTCTTGATGTCCAATAAGTCGGTGACGTTGAAGATGCCGTTGGACATCACAGTGGATAACTCTAAGTACGTGGTTACTGGTTATCCACAGTACGTCAAGGTGCGGCTGAACGGCCCGTCTGCCTTGGTAACAACTACCAGCAACACCCAGAATTTCAAGGTGTACGCGGACCTGAGCAAGCTGGGGGCCGGGAAGCACCGGGTACCGATCAAGACCAGCGGCTTGAATTCAGAGCTCAAGGCTACGGTCGCACCGAAAAACATCACGGTCCAGATTCAGCCGCGGCGGACGGTCAACGTTAAGGTCAGCGTCCGTTTGAACGCGCGGAACTTGGATGATGATTATCGTGCTGGTCGACCGCGCGCGGATGTCGACAGTGTCCAGGTTACCGGGGCCCAGGATGAGGTCCGGCGGGTGGACCGGGTGGTTGCCTACGTGGTGGTTCCACGGGATGCCAAGAACACCTTGCAGCGGCAGGTTACCCTGCAGGCGCTCGATCGGAATGGGCAGATCCTTAACGTGGTTATTTGGCCGGCCACGACCAACGTCACGGTACCGATCAGTTCTAAGAACGAAGATTCGAGTAGCAATCAATCTGATTCTGCTAGTGACAGTGACGAGTCATCCAGTGATGAATCATCAGCCAAGAAAAAGGTGCAAAGCCAGTCGTCAAGTAGTAGCATAAGTAGTAACGCAGATAATAATTCTGAATCGACTGCTACAAGCAACAGTCAGTCTTAGTTGAATAAGGAGTATATGATGAAACTTAAGTATTTTGGTACCGACGGTGTTCGGGGAGTTGCAAACGAAGATTTGAGTCCGGAACTGGCCTTCCGGGTGGGCCGTGCCGGGGGATATGTTTTGACCCGGCACTCAGACCGGAAGCAGCCACAGGTATTGGTGGCTCGCGACACCCGGATTTCCGGTGAGATGTTGGAAAACGCCCTGGTCGCCGGCCTGCTTTCCGTCGGGATTGAGGTATTGCGGCTAGGGGTTGTTACGACTCCCGGGGTTGCCTACCTGGTTCGTGCACAGGAAGCCGATGCCGGGGTGATGATCACGGCTAGCCACAACCCGATTAAGTACAATGGGATTAAGTACTTTGGGGGCAACGGCTTTAAGCTCTCCGATGACCTGGAATACGAGATCGAACAACTGCTGGATGCTGATGAGGATACCCTGCCGCGTCCTTCTGACGAGGGTCTGGGCACGGTTGCCGATTACCACGAAGGGGCATTGAAGTACACCTCATTCTTGGAACAGACGGTTTCAACCGACCTCTCTGGCCTGAAGGTGGTTGTGGACGCAGCCAACGGGGCAACCAGCGGCTTTGTTTCCAACCTGTTTGCGGACATGAACGTTGACTTTATTCCGATCAACGACCAGCCAAATGGCTTAAACACCAACCTCAACTGTGGTTCTACTCATCCAGCGGGCTTGCAGAAGGCAGTCGTGGAAAACGGTGCGGATCTCGGGGTTGCCTTCGATGGTGACGGTGACCGTTGCATTGCGGTTGACAATGAGGGGAACATCGTTGATGGTGATAAGATCATGTACATCTGCGGAAAGCACATGGACAGCAAGGGCCTGTTGAAGAAGGACACCGTGGTGACGACGGTAATGAGCAACCTGGGGATGTACAAGGCCCTCGAAGCCCACGGCATGAAGAGCGTTAAGACCAAGGTCGGGGACCGTTACGTGGTTGAAGAGATGCTGAAGAACGGCTACAACCTCGGTGGTGAACAGTCTGGTCACATTATCTTCCTGGATCACAACACCACCGGTGATGGGATGCTGACCTCTTTGCAGCTGCTCTCCGTTGTCAAGGAAACCGGCAAGAGCCTGAAGGAACTGGCTAGCGACGTCACTACCTACCCGCAGGAGCTCTTAAACATCAAGGTGGCTGATAAGGCGGCTGCCATGGAAAATCAGAAGCTCAAGGACGTCATTGCTAAGGTCGAAGACGAGATGCACGGCGATGGCCGGGTCCTGGTTCGGCCAAGCGGGACGGAACCACTGCTGCGGATCATGGCGGAAGCGCCAACTGAAGAGCTGGTTCACCAGTACGTTGAGCAGATTGGTGATGTTGCCCGGGCAGAATTAGAAGTTAAATAATAAAGATTATATGTAGGGGCTGGGAAAGACTGCTGTTTTTTCCAGCCCTTTTATTTATACATTAATTGCTGAACCCTACAGGTTAGCTTTGTGTCGAAGTATTGAGTGCTTTTTCCGGCTTCTTATTTTATCCATTCTGCAAACTAGACCAATCAAGAACAATTAATTGACAATTATTTTCAAAACTTGTACCATACATAACAGTTGCAATAGGTTAATAACTTTGTTTATTGATCTATACCAATTATTTGAAATATTAAAGGATGGAAATAATTATGTGTGGAATTGTAGGAGTTACAGGGACTGATAAGACCCTGTCAATCTTGATTGATGGTTTGAAGAAACTGGAATACCGTGGTTACGACTCTGCCGGTGTTTATGTTAACGACAATGCCGGTAACGATTACTTGGTTAAGCGTCCTGGCCGGATCAGCAATCTGGAAGCAGCCTTGACGGATGACGTACACGGCCTTTCCGGGATCGGCCACACCCGTTGGGCTACCCATGGTGAGCCAAACGAGGCTAATGCGCACCCGCAATACTCCCAGGATAACCGTTTCTACCTGGTACACAACGGGGTTATTGAAAACTACGCACAACTGAAGAAGGAATATCTCTCAGGCGTTCACTTCACCAGTCAGACTGATACGGAAGTCGTCGTTCAGCTGGTTGACAAGTTCGTTGTTGATAATCACATGGACACCGAAGCCGCTATGCTTAAGGTCTTGCGCCTGATCAGTCCGGACTCTTCATATGCTTTCGTAATGATTGATCGTGAGGACCCCGAGACCCTGTACGTTGCCAAGAACAAGAGCCCATTGCTGGTTGGCCTGGGTGATGGTTACAACATGGTAGGATCCGATGCCATGTCCATGATTAAGGAAACCAACAAATTCATGGAAATCGCGGACCACGAGCTGGTAATCGTTAAGCCAGACCACGTGCTGATTAAGGACTTCGATGGCAACGAGAAGCACCGTGACAGCTTCACGGTTGACATGGATGCCAGTGCAGCGGACAAGGGTGCTTACCCATTCTACATGCTGAAGGAAATCGACGAACAACCAGCCGTAATGCGGAAGCTGGTTCAGGAATACTTTGGCGACAAGGATGATCCGCAGATCGATGAAAACCTGCTGAAGGCGATGGCGGATGCCGACCACCTCTACATTATCGGTGCCGGTACGAGTTACCACGCCGGTCTGGTTGGTGCCCGGATCTTTGAACGGCTGTGTGGGGTTCCGACGAGCGTTCACATTTCATCCGAGTTTGCCTACGAGCAACCGCTGCTCTCCAAGAAGCCATTCTTCATCTTCTTGAGCCAGAGTGGTGAAACGGCCGACAGTCGGCAGGTATTGGTCAACGTTAATGAGCACAAGTGGCCTAGTCTGACCATCACCAACGTGGATAAGTCGACCCTGTCCCGGGAAGCAACCTTCACGGAACTGCTCTACGCTGGTCCGGAAATCGCCGTTGCCTCTACCAAGGCTTACACTGCCCAGATTGCCGTTGAGGCCATCTTGGCTAAGGCACTGGGGGAATACCTGGGCAAGGACGCTGCTAAGAAGTTTGATGTTAAGCACCAGCTCGGTCTGGTGGCCAACGGAATGCAGTCCATTACCGATAGCAAGAAGAAGATCGAAGAGGTGGCGGCTCGCTACCTCTCTAAGCCACGGAACGCCTTCTACATTGGTCGTGGACTTGACTGGTCTGTTTCCCTGGAAGCAGCCCTGAAGCTGAAGGAAATCTCCTATGTTCAGGCAGAAGGGTTTGCTTCTGGTGAGTTGAAGCACGGAACGATTGCCTTGATCGAGAAGGGGACCCCAGTCCTCGGGATCATCACCCAGGACCGGACTGCCGGTTTGACCCGGAGCAACCTGGATGAAACCCGGGCGCGTGGTGCCAACACGATCACCATTGTCTCTCGGCACCTGGTCCAGGAGGATGACACGATCATCCTGCCTGATGTTGATGAATGCTTGACTCCGCTCCTGAGTGTTGTTCCAGCACAATTACTGGCTTACTACACCAGTCTGGGCAAGGGCCTTGATGTGGATAAGCCACGTAACCTGGCTAAGTCCGTAACGGTTCAATAATTTTACTAAAAACAGGTAACTACTCCGTGAGTAGTTGCCTGTTTTTGACATTCTGAAATAAAAAGTAAAAAAGTTCACGGATAATGTTGACATTTTTCCCTGAAAACGCTATCATAATAGTCGCAAGGTATTAAGTATTTACCTTCTAATCAATTCTCTTTCTCTCTTATGCCAATCATCGTCGTCCAGGCGATGATTTTTTGGTTTAAAGTCGCTATAATATGATTATGCTGAAAGGGGATTAAGACACGTGGAAAAACAACATGAAGTGTTGACACTGATTGAAGAGATCACCCGTAATGACGGAAGCAAGTACTATGAGATCGGCAACATGGTTCATAACGGCCGGGCAGAATTAGCGGCCGAACGAGGCTTCATCAAGGAAGTCAGGATCTTACAGCTGAATATTCCTCATTCACGAAACGTTATTCGCTACGAAGACTTCATCAATACCCACTATAAGATGCAGGATGAATCGATGGATCACTGGGAGGAATGGAAACGTACCCCAGAGATGGATCAAGTCGTGAGTGATATCTTGAAGGAAAATCATATCGGGTAGTTAAACGGTAGCGTAGCGTTACCGTCTTTATTTTGGACTCGTTTACCGGGTTCGTTGCTGGAGGAAGTTATTTTGAAGACAAGCAGTCCCAAACAATACATAACCGGAATTGACGGCTTACGGACATTGGCGGTGCTCGGGGTGATCATCTACCACCTGCTGCCGAATGTCCTGCCAGGCGGGTACCTTGGTGTGCCGCTCTTCCTATTAATTTCTGGCTATTTTGTTACCTATCAGCTTAGCCGGCAATGGCAGGATGAGCAGAAGATCGCCATCGGTCATTTTTACCATAAACGATTCAAGCGGCTTTATCCAGTCTTGATTGCGATGCTGGTTCTGACCACCGCTTACATCACGCTCTTTGCTCGGGAGTTGTTGCATAACATCAGGATGACGATTCTGACCAACCTGCTTTGGATTTATAACTGGTGGGAGATTGGGCACGGGCAGTCCTACTTTGATCAGTTTGGGGGCGTTTCTCCCTTTACCCACCTGTGGACACTTGGTGTTGAGGCCCAGTTTTACCTCTTGTGGCCGTTGATCATTTGGGGATTGTATAAAATGGTTCGTCGTAAAGCGACCATTCGTCGGATTGTGCTTGTCCTAGCCCTCCTGTCAGCCGTCGAAATGGCCATTCTCTATGACCCGAATAATGTTAATCGGGTATACTATGGTACCGATACCCGGGCCTTTTCCCTATTGCTGGGGTCCTGGTTGGGGCTGGTCTGGCCGCTAAATCGCTTGAATCCGCATCCCGCAACCTATCTGCGCCAGTCACTAAACATTGTGGGGATTGCCATGACCGTGGTGACGATCTTTGGTTTCTTCACCCTCAGCGGCCAGTCAGCCTTCACCTATCATGGCGGAATGTTCCTGTATAGTGTTGTCGGAACCCTATTGATGGCTACAATTCTCCATCCTGGTTCGAAGATGAACGATTGGCTTACTAACCCCGTTTTCCGATGGGTTGGCAAGCGCTCTTACGGGATCTATGTCTATCAATACCCGGTAATGGTCTTCTATGAACGGGTTGTCAAGGTCGGCTTACATCCGCTCTTGAACGCGATCATCGAAATTACCATCATTTGCCTGGTCAGCGAGGCCTCCTACCGATTACTGGAGCGACCATTTGCCCGTACTGATTGGAATGCCTTTGCGACCGGCCTCCTTAATTTTCACAACTGGCATCCGGCAACGATCGCTAAGGCGGCCGTTAGTGTCCTGGCAGTTGTGATCGCCGTGATCGGTCTTTGCCAGCCCAACCGGGGGCCAAAAAAGACGGCGGTCCAAGAACGGATTGAGCAGAACCACCAGCGGGCCGCCGAGCACAACAAGGAGATTGCGAAGGGGAAGAAGGTTACCACTGATCCGAATGTCAACGCTAAGAAGTATGCCCTGACGGCGGCAGAGGTAAAGCGGGCCCAGCAGCTCAAAATTACGGCCGTTGGTGATTCCGTCATGGCGGATGCCGCGGACAGCATTCAGAAGCTAATGCCCCAGGCATACGTGGACGCGCAGGTTGGCCGCCAGGGATCAGCGACGCCGGCGGTGCTCAAACAGCTCAAGAGTCAAGGGCACCTCAACAAGATCGTGGTCCTGAACCTTGGGACCAACGGGGCGATGAGCCAGCAGACCATTGATGATATCTTGGACGTGATCGGACCGGATCGACAGGTCTACTGGCTGACGGCGCACGTGCCGACCAAACCATGGCAGCAGACCGTCAACGACGAGATCACCGCGACTGCCAAGAAACACAAGAACGTCCATGTCGTTGACTGGTACAGTGTCAGTGAGAAGCATAGCGAGTGGTTTGCCAACGACAATGTTCACATGGGCGAGCAGGGCAATAACAACTATGCCCGCCTGATTGCAAAGGCAATTCTGGACAATCAAAAGGAGAACTAGCTATTATGGGAGCGGATGATTTACTTAACCAGGCGATTGACATCTATATGTCATCTCTCAAGGGGCTGGAACATTTCATATCCCAACCGGCGGCCCGCTATTCATTATCTTTTGAGCAGTACCTGATCTTGCAGGAGATCGTTAAGTCGCCGGGGATCAAACTGATGGATATCGCCGAGAAGCGTCAGGTAACTCGGAGTGCGGTATCCCGTCAGTTGCGGGTACTGATCAAAAATGACTACATCAAGCAGGAACCGGATCAGAGTGATCGGCGCAAGGTTTCACTGGTGGCGACACCGAAGGGACGGTCCGTAGCCGAAAAGATTAAGCAGCGGATCAGTGCCCGCTTTGCAAAGTGGGTGGCCGTTTTCGGCGAAGAGCGGGGACGGCAGCTTTTACAACTGTGGGATGAATTCAATCACCAGGTTATCCAGCCGGAGAATGATAGCAGACGAAAAGAGGAAGAGCAGAATGATTAAAATGATTGCGTTGGATCTTGATAACACCTTGTTGAACAGTGATAAGGAGATTTCTGCGCGTAATGAGCGGGTCTTAAAGGCGTTGCATGACCGGGGCGTCCACGTGGTTCTTTGCACGGGCCGGCCGATCAATGCCATCTGGCCGTACATTGAACAGCTGGGCTTGACGCAGCCAGACGACTTTACCATTACCTTTAATGGGGGCCTCGTGATTAATAACGTTACCAAGGAGCACCTCTTTGAACTCGGAATGGCCAAGCAAGACCTGCAACCACTGTTTGATTTTGTTAAACAGGAAAATATTCCGCTGGATGTGCTGGACTTTGCCAAGGTTTACGAACTCAGCGACCAGCCGGCCTCAATCTACCGGACGGTCCTCAAACACATTGAGTTTAAAAACACACGGATGGCCGACCTGCCGGATACGACCTTTAGTAAGGCCGTAATGGCGATTCCGGCCGCCCAGCTTTCTGCAATTATTGCTGACTTGCCGGAGGAGCTGAAGGAACACTACCACGCGGTTCAGTCGCAGGCGATGATCATGGAGTTCTTGCCAAAGCGGGTGGATAAGCACGTTGGCTTGAAAGCCCTGCTCGATCATTTCGGTGACGACTTCAGCAACCTGATGGCGTTTGGTGATGCCGACAACGACCTGGGGATGATCAAGGCCGCTACGCAGGGGATTGTAATGGCAAATGGCCTGCCTGAGGTTAAGGCTGCTGCCACGGCCCTGACTGATTCTAACGATGATGATGGGGTAGCGACGTACTGTGAACGCTACTTTGCAGACCTATTGAAGTAATATTTAGGAAGGACAGCCGCCGACATTTTAATGTCAGTTGGCTGTCTTTTATTACGTATTTGTAATGATTCGCTTTGAAATAGAAATGCTGCTGTCATGGTTTAGTAACATAAGGCGTGTACCATAGAAACTGTTAAAAGCGATTTGAAAAATTAAAAGGATGGTTATTTATGGTTTCTAAGAAAAATATTGTAAAGACGGTAGCAACTCTTGGGACGGTTGCATTGGGGGTAACCGCTGCTACTACGGTGGCTAATGCCGATGCTACTTACACCGTTAAAAGTGGGGATACGCTTTCCAGTATTTCTCAAAAGTTCGCAAATGATAACAGCCTTATCAACACGATTGCCCAGGACAACCACATTAGCGACATCAATAAGATCTTTGTTGGCCAACAACTGGTAATCAAGGGCGCCCAAAACCAAAACAACACCCAAAGCAATGCAACGGCTAACCAAAGCCAGGCTACTGCTACTAATACTAATGCTACTGCTGCTTCAAACACCAGCTACAGCTCCAGTGTATCTGGCAATGATGCTGCCGCTAAGGCTTGGATTGCTGCTCGCGAATCTGGTGGCAGTTACACTGCTGCTAATGGCCAATACATTGGTAAGTACCAACTTTCCGCTTCCTACCTGAACGGTGACTACTCAGCAGCCAACCAGGAACGGGTTGCTGACCAATACGTTGCAAGTCGTTACGGTTCATGGTCTAACGCTCAACAATTCTGGATGGCTAACGGCTGGTACTAATCTGCCGAATAGTGCTATTAAAAGGAACGATTCCTCGTTAGGAACCGTTCCTTTTGTGCTTTTCGGATGCGTTTTGGGCCGGAGTATGATAAACTACTAGTGTATCTGGGGATGTTTTTTGGATTCGACAGGTATAGGTCGAGTTTCGACTGCGTTTCGAAGGTTGCGTCTTCGTAAAAACGCTCAGTTTTAAATTATAACTGCAAACAATAATTCAAACTCTTACGCATACGCTGCCTAACAAGTAGCGCGCGTAAATCCGTTCCGGGTTCGTCCATGATGCGGATACGGGTTTCATATCAAGTGGACTACGCTGCTTATTCCCGTTTGAAGTAAGCAGAAGAGATTAATCAAGCTAGCTAGTCATGGTTGCCCTGATCAACGGCGTTTTGGCTAGTGAAACTTAAATAGTTGAGATACGAACGTAGAGGTCGAAATGGCGATATGCTTGGACACGGGTTCGACTCCCGTCATCTCCATTATGTTTTTTATCGATAAGCAATAGCCTTCAATCGTTGATATATCAGCATTCTTGATTTTGCTAATATCTGGTTGAAGGCTATTTTTATTAAATTTGCGACAAAACGATGACTTCTTGTCGGGGCAGGACTGCTGGTTTCCAGCGGCCTTTTTGTTTTGCTTAAAAATTAATTTGCCGTGAATAATTTTGAGATGACTCACAGTATCGTAATAACTAGGTTGCTAGGCCAAAATTTTCGATTACTAACCAAGTAAATGGCGCTGAAGTACTGAAAAGGTCAATAAATGTTGTATAGAAAATATTATTAAAATGAGGTCGCTTTATTTCAAAACAAAAAGGGGCTGTGACATAAGTCCTTTTATACAGGCTAAAAGTTTACAGCGCGGTACACAAATGGGCTCAAGCATTCGGAAATTCCGAACGCTTGAGCCCTATTTGTGCTCGCGGGGGCTCCCAGTGGCTTGCTTCGCTTCGAAAGACGAAGTCGTAACCGACTTCTGTCTCGCTCCCTAGCGTAAGTAAAATTATTAATCGTTAACGATGACGTAGGACTTGATAACCTGCCGTTCGTCCATTCCCTTGTAGGCAGCATCGATGTCGTCAAGACTGAAGCTCTTGGTGAAGACCTTACCAGGGTTGATTTCACCGTCGAGTACGGCCTTGAGCAGCACCGCCTTGTCGTAAGTAGTGACAGAGGCGGGACCGCCGGCAACAATCGTGTTCTTGTAGAATGGGGTGGTCATGTCCTGCTTAGGGGTGTGGGGGAGACCAACCCGGCCGATGATGGCACCAGGACGACCAACCTTCATTGCAGTGTCAGTTGATTGCTCGGTCCCAACGCATTCGAGCACGGCGTCGGCACCGTTGCCGTTAGTGAGTTCCATGATCTTCTTAACGGCTTCGTCACCACGTTCGGCGACGTTGTCGGTAGCGCCGAATTCCTTGGCCAGGGCCAGACGGTCATCGTGCCGACTAGTGGAGATAATCCGCTTAGCACCGCGCATCTTAGCAGCGATGATGGCACAAAGGCCAACCGCCCCGTCACCCATGACTACTACAGTGTCGCCGGCGTTAACGTTAGCAACCCGGGCAGCGTGGTAACCAGTAGCCATGACGTCGGCCAGGGTCAGCAGGGACTTGAGCATCCCTTCACTGTAGTCACTTGGCTTGCCAGGAATTTTTACCAGTGCCCATTGACCATGCTGGAAGCGAATGTATTCAGCCTGGACTCCATTACTGAAGTTATCCGAATGGCTTTGGCATGAACCGTCAAAGCCAGCCCGGCAAGCGGCACAATGGCCACAGCCGTGGGTGAATGGTGCAATGACAAAGTCACCAGGCTTGACAGTGGTGATATCGTCACCGACTTCTTCAACGATCCCGATGGCTTCGTGCCCGGAGTTTTCAGCGTTGGCCTCGACCGGGTTGATCCCCCGGAAGTTCCACAGGTCGGAACCACAGACACAGGTCCGTACAACCTTAATGATGACATCGTCGGGGGCCTGAATGGTTGGCTTGTCGATGTCGACCAGCTTCATTTGACCCGCCTTGGCAAATACAGCAGATTTCATAGAAAACAGTCTCCTTTCTTTTGTAACCATTTTCATTATAAGCGTTTGCCATTAAAAATGATAATACTTTAAGTCAATGGTTGAACATACCTCAGTTGAATAGCTAAATTTGAATTTATGATGACTTCTGGGGGCAATTGCGGGCGTTGGACGGGGATGAATGTTAAACTAGGAAAAATGACCAATAAGAATTCTTAAGGAAGTGTAACTACTCATGAACATCCTGATGATTGAAGATAACCATTCTGTCTGTGAGATGATGGCGATGTTCTTCAAGAAGAACCAGTGGCAGTATGAGTTTGCCTACGATGGCGTGGCCGGAGAGGAAAAGTTTGCCGACGAGCCCGACAATTGGGACATTATCCTCTTAGACCTTAACCTGCCGAAAAAAGATGGAATGCAGGTAGCGGCCGATATTCGACGAATTTCTCCGACCGTTCCGTTGATTATGCTGACGGCCCGTGATACCGAGAGTGACCAGGTCTTGGGGCTGGAAATTGGCGCCGATGACTATGTGACGAAGCCATTTAGTCCCATTACCCTAGTGGCCCGAATCAAGGCCCTACATCGGCGGAGTCAGCTGGGGCAGCTTAATCAGCAGCAGCGGCAGGCAACGAGTGGTTTTGATATCCAGACCGACCACTTCAGGATGAATACTAAGACGCGGGAGGTCTATCTTTATAATCAACCGGTCAGTGACCTGACCCCTAAGGAGTTTGACCTATTAAAGACGTTGGCCTCAAAACCTCGTCAGGTCTTCACCCGTTCCCAATTGCTCCAGCTGGTCTGGGATTACGAATATTATGGGGATGAGCGGACGGTCGATGCACATATCAAGAAATTGCGTCAGAAGCTGGAAGACATTGGTCCCCAGGTGATTAAGACCGTCTGGGGGGTTGGCTACAAGTTCGATGATGAGGGAGAATAATAGAAAATGAAGTTAATGTATCGATTGATGCTGACCTTCTTTACGATCATCATTATTTTGATGGTGATACTGAGCGTTTCTTTTATTCAAGTAACCAATAACAGCCTTTATCACAACACTTGGAACCAGTTGAAGAGCTATTCGGATAGCCTGGTTCAGGACTCGATTCGTTACGATCCCGTGAACCGGAGCTTTGAAGGCTTTGCGACCGACTCCCTCCAGACCAACGCCAGTCTTTTGACCCAGCAGCACGTTCATTTTGCAATTTACGACACAGCACAGCGGCGGATTTACGCCAGTAATGGCTTCACTTCGACAATCACTAAGGACCAGTGGCGCAAGCTCAAGGACGGGCAGGTTATCTGTACCAAGGTAACGATGGCCAAAGTTGACCACCGGGTTGCCGATACCACGACCCCACAGATGACTGAAGTCCTCAAACCTTACTTCTATAAAGGAAAAATGGTAGCAGTGGTCTCCATTGCCTCCCTGATCTCAACCATTAGGGAAAACATGCACCAGATTGTCCTTAACCTGCTGGTAGCCTTTGTGATTGCGGCCCTGCTGACGCTGGTCGTCAGTTACTTCTTGGCCCGGTCGATTACCCAGCGGATTGAGCGGCTGCAAAAGGCCACCCACGAGGTTGCCCGGGGCAACTATAACGTTCAAGTTGCTACGGAAGGCAAAGACGAGGTGACGGACCTAGCCCAGAGCTTTAATACGATGACCAGGTCTTTGGAGGAGTCTCACCAGGAGATTCGTCGTCAGGAAGAACGGCGGCGGCAGTTCATGGCCGATGCAGCGCATGAAATGCGGACCCCATTGACGACGATCAACGGCATCTTGGAGGGCCTTGAGTATGACGTTATCCCTGAAGAGGACAAGCAGCACAGCATCCAATTAATGCAGAACGAGACCCGGCGGTTGATCCGGCTGGTCAACGACAATCTGGACTATGAGAAAATTCGTACTAACCAGATCTCGATGGAACGGAAGGTTTTCGATGCGGCGGCCGTGTTGGCAAATCTGCAGGAACAGCTTAGCAAGAAGGCCCGGGCCCAAGGTGATCGAATTGAGCTGGACGTTACTCCAGAATTGGGGGTATATGCCGATTATGATCGGTTCGTCCAAATCATGTTCAACATTACGCAAAACGCCATCCAATTTACCAAAAATGGCTTGATTAAGATTCAAGGAAGGGCGGTTGCTGATGGTAGTCAATTCAAGGTAACTGATAACGGGATCGGAATGACTAAGGATCAACTGGTCAACATTTGGGAACGCTACTACAAGGCTGATCGCTCTCGCATGAACACCAAGTACGGTGAATCCGGGCTGGGTCTGGCCATCGTTCACCAGCTGGTTCTCCTGCATGGCGGTCAGGTAAACGTCACGAGTGAGTATGGGAAGGGCACTACCTTCACGGTCTTCTTCCCGGACCGTGATCATGCACCGCATACAACGGGAAGCTCAACTTCTGCGCAAAAAAATTAAATCCCCGCAAAGCGCTATCTAAAAGTAATTAACTTGCCTTGCTCAATCATTAACTTATTGTAAACGCTTGCGTAAACGTTTGCATTGTGCTAGATTACTATCTTGTAATATTTGTTATTGATTGATAGGAGAGAATTGTACTATGAGTTATTTGATCGCGTTAATCCCAGCCCTTGGTTGGGGATTTATGCCACTGATCACTGGAAAGATCGGTGGGTCAGCTGTTAACCAGATGTTTGGGATCGGTGCCGGGGCAACCATTGTTGGATTGGTTGCTTTTGCGATTGGCCATCCAACGGTCAGCACCACGGCATTCTGGTTCTCCGTTGTCTGTGGTGCCCTCTGGACGATTGGGCAGATCGGGCAGTTCGTTTCATTCAAGCGGATCGGGGTTTCCAAGACCACGCCAATTTCAACGGTTTTGCAATTAGTTGGTAATTCAATCATTGGTGCCATCATCTTCGGTGAATGGCGTGGTGCCAAGGCATTGACGATTGGTTTCGTTGCCCTGGCAGTGATCATTGTCGGTGCCTTGATGACCTCGATGACGGAAGGAACCTCCAGCCGGAAGGTAACGGCCAGCGACTTCCTCTTCCTGCTCTTCACGACGATCGGTTACTGGATCTACTCTGCCTTTCCTAAGATTCCAGTCGTTGCCGACCAGAGTGCCTTGGGGATCTTCCTGCCAGAAATGTTGGGGATCCTGCTTGGCTCCGTGATCTACACGATTGCTTCTGGTAACATTAGTGCATTCAAGCAGCGTGAACAGTACCTGAACATCCTTGGGGGACTCTCATGGGGTGTTGCGGCGCTGGCCTACATCTTTGCCGGTAAGGCACTGGGCATCACCACGGCCTTCGTCTTCAGTCAGATGAATGTCGTTATTGCCACGATTGGTGGGGTGTTTGTCCTGCACGAACAAAAGACTTCTCGCGAAATGACCTTCACGATCTTCGGGATTGTTTTGATTGTCATTGGTAGTATTGCGACGGCCTTTGCCTAAAATACGTAAAATTAAGAGTTCAGAACAAGCCATGGGCTGACGTTCTGAACTTTTTTATAATCTGCGGAATTTTGATTGCAACCACTAGGTGAATTCGCTATCATTTAATTGTATTTGAAATTTAGCTAATATAACGTTAAAGAAAGAAGTTATTTGATATGGCGCATGTTTCATTAGATAAGCAAGGATTGAAGCAGTTTGTAAATGACAACGAACTGGGCGAGATGCAGGCAATGGTTAATGCTGCGGACGACGAACTCCGCAACGGGACCGGTGCTGGTGCGGACTTCCGCGACTGGCTCCACCTGCCGAGTGAATACGACAAGGATGAGTTTGCCCGGATCAAGGCCGCTGCCAAGAAGATCCAGTCCGACTCCGACATCCTGGTCGTAATCGGAATCGGGGGTTCCTACCTCGGCGCCCAGATGGCGATCGACTTTTTGCACAACACCTTCTACCAGGCCCAGCGTGCTGAGGATCGCAAGTACCCGCTGGTCATCTTTGCCGGGAATTCCCTGAGCTCCACCTACGTCCACGACCTGCTCCAGTTGATCGGGGACAAGGACTTCTCCGTCAACGTGGTTTCCAAGTCTGGAACCACGACCGAACCATCAATTGCCTTCCGGATCTTCAAGAAGAAGCTGATTGAAAAGTACGGCCAGGAAGAAGCCAACAAGCGGATCTACGCCACGACCGACAAGGCCAAGGGGGCGCTGAAGACCGAGGCTGACGCCAACGGTTACGAATCCTTCGTCATCCCGGATGGCGTCGGCGGCCGTTACTCCGTCCTGTGCCCAGTGGGTCTGTTGCCAATCGCCGCTTCTGGCGCCGACATCGACCAACTGATGGCCGGGGCTGCCCAGGCCGAGCATGACTTCGTTGATCCCGACCTGACCAAGAATGAGGCCTACCAATACGCGGCCTACCGAAACATCCTCTACCGTAAGGGATACGAGACTGAACTGCTGGAAAACTACGAACCGAACATGCGGATGTTTGCCGAATGGTGGAAACAGCTGGCTGGTGAGTCCGAAGGTAAGGACCACAAGGGCATCTACCCATCCAGCGCTAACTTCACCACGGACCTCCACTCCCTGGGTCAATACATCCAGGAAGGGCGGCGCTTCCTGATGGAGACCGTCGTTAAGCTCGATAAGCCAAACTACGACGTCGAGATCCCGAGCGAAGATGACAACCTGGACGGTCTGAAGTATCTGGAAAGCAAGACGATGGACTTTGCCAACACCAAGGCCTACGAGGCCGTGGTGGCTGCCCACACGGCTGGTGGGGTTCCGGTCATGACCGTCCACA
>NZ_JBJEEM010000010.1:0-3844 GCF_051873075.1 Limosilactobacillus sp.
AACACGATCAAGCTGGCTGTTCTTTTACAATACGTATCGTTATGGACTGCTTACATTAGATAGTTGGAAGAGAAGCAGTTAAAAATATCCGCTTATCCAATAGCTTTTTTTCTGCCTGTCCCTAATCTTTCTGTCGGCATACTCTAGCTAATTAAATACTGACCGGTCGACATCTCCCAGGTAGTCATATATGCACTGCTTAATATTCTTAATATAAAAACTTAAGAAAACTAACTTTAGTAAAAATCACTTACGAAAATTAATTATTTTTGATAAAGTAACCAATTGTGCAAATCAGAGTAATTAATTAGAGGAGTGATTTTTTAGTATGAGTAGTAAAGCGCGGGTCCGGCAGGTCCGGCATCCCAAACTAGCCATGGTCAGCATGTTGCTGGGGGCCTTTGTGGGAATGTTTAGTGAAACCTCGCTGAACATTGCCCTGCCTAAATTGACTTTAGCCTTTCATGTCAATACGGCCACCATCCAGTGGTTAGTAACCGGCTATATGCTGATCATCGGGATTGTCCTGCCCCTATCGAGTCTGATCTCGAAGTGGTTTACCACCCGGCAGATTATCATTTTTGCCCTAGTCGACTTCATCATTGGGGCGGCGATCTCGGCCCTGGCGACGAGCTTTCCGGTCCTCTTGATCGGACGAATGATTCAGGGGATCGGGACCGGTTTGATCCTGCCCCTGATGTTTGCGGTGGTTATGCAGATTTTTCCGCCACAGAAGATCGGGGCTGTGATGGGGGTCTGTGCCCTGGTCATCATGTTTGCTCCCGCCATTGGGCCAACCCTAACTGGGCTGATCCTGGCGAAGTTATCATGGAACTGGATCTTCTGGTGCTTCATCCCGTTCCTCGCAATCGCCTTACTGTTTGCGATTACCTCGTTAGAAAATGTCGGTCAAATTACCCGACCACACGTTGATGTATTATCGATCATTGAATCGGCGGTCGGCTGCTCGGGACTGGTAATCGGGGCCAGCCTGGCTAGTCGTGATGGTTGGCTGTCGTTGTCCGTCCTGTCCGCCCTGGTGATCGGGATCGTTGTGCTGGTGCTTTATGTTCACCGCCAGCTGCACCTAAAAACCCCAATCCTCAACCTGCGGGTATTTAAGACCCCGGCGTTTGCTATCGGCTCGACCCTGGTGATGCTAGACTTCGGGATCATCCTTTCGGCCATGTACCTGCTGCCAATGTACATTCAAAACGGCTTGTTGTTACCGGTTGCTTTGACCGGGATCATCATGTTGCCGGGTGGGGTGGTCAACGCCCTGACCTCGGCCGTGGCCGGACGGATGTACGACAGCGTTGGGGCCAAGAAGCCGGCGATGCTCGGCTTCTTCATTGCCCTGATCGGTGCCGGAATGTTGGCGTTGACCAGTGCGCATTCGTCGATCGCCTACGTCATTGCGGCCCACGTCATTTTGATGATTGGGTGTCCCCTGGCGATGTCACCGTCACAGACCAGTGCCTTGAATTCCTTATCCGGGATGGAATCGGCGGACGGGAGTACGATTTTGAATACCATGCAACAGATTGTTGGGGCCCTGGCCACGGCCCTGGCGACCAGCTTCCTGGAACTGGGCCGTCATGCTGCAACCGGCAGCTCGGCGGTGCGGTTTACTAATGGGGTGCACTACGGAATCTACTTCACCCTGGTGCTGGTTATTATTGGAATCATCCTGACGTTTAAGATGACCGATAAGCCCCACAGCAACGACCTATAAATAAAAAGAGGATCTCGATGAGATCCTCTTTTTATTTACTCAGCCGTTGCAATTCCTTGAGTGCCAGGGGAAAAGCGCTGAAGCCGTCGCTGGTTAGGAAGTGACCACCGGTGGGTTGCACGATCAGTTTGGCGCCCAGCTGGTGAGCAACGTTGATGCTGTCACGGTAGGGAGCGATCGGGTCATTCTTGGCCGTGATGACGGTTGCTTTGGAGACCTTGGGAGTGATTTGCCGGTAGTCCGGGACGGGAATCATAAAGGAATCGAGCTCTGGGTAGGTGGGCAATCCTTTATCAAAGGCCCCCACCAAGAGGAGACGAACGTCGTGGATTTGGTGACGGGCCACGAAACGAAGGGCAGTAATACAACCCAGACTGTGGGCAACCAGGATGAGCCCATCGGTCGCGGGGACCTGCTGGTCGACGGCATCGTTCCATTCAGCTGCTTGCGGAGCAAAGGGATTTGGCAGAGAGATCCGGTCGAGATTGATTTGGGGAGCACAGGCTTCTTCCAGCCACGGGAACCAGTCATCGTCCTTGGTCGAGGTGCCGTGAATAAGATAGGCGTTTTGCATAATGGTCATCCTTTCAAAATCTGTTAGCTCTATCATAAAATTTTATCTAAGAACGAGCAATCAGAATGGCCCTGATTCAGTAAAGCTCGTTATAATAATGGGGACTAGTAGATAGCAAGGGAGGTATGATAATGGATGAAGTAGCACTGCGGTTAGCCCGCCCGGAAGATGCCGCAGCAATTCAGCAAATCTATGGGTATTATGTGGAGAATACGGCCATCACCTGTGAGGTAATCACCCCGTCAATTACGGAACTGACGGGTCGGATTCAAAAAACTCAGCAACGTTTCCCATACTTGGTGGCGACGCTGGGTGATCAGGTAGTTGGTTTTGCGTACGTTAGCCCGGCTAATCCGCGATACGCGTACCAGTGGACCGTGGAAACCTCTATCTATGTTGACCGCAACTGCCGAGGCAGACACGTTGGCACGAAACTCTACGACATGCTTGAAGAAATCTGTCGGCGGATGAAGGTGGTCAACATGACTGCTCACATTGTCTATCCGCATGATGATCAGCCTGATCAATACCTGACCCTGGCTAGTCCCAAATTCCACGAGGCCTATGGCTATCGGTTGGCCGGGCGATTTTACAAGAATGTCTATAAGTTCGACAAGTGGTACGATATGATTTGGATGGAAAAGTCCATTGCAAATCATGGAGATGAACCGACACCGATTGTTAATTTTAACCAGATCAAGGATCAGTTCTTTAGCTAATAAAAAATCGCCAGGAGGAATGCGACCTCTTGGCGATTTATAAATGAAATGGACCATGCGAGATTCGAACTCGCGACCTCCTGCATGCGAAGCAGACATTCTCCCAACTGAACTAATGGCCCAATGCGCCTCTATTATAACAGGGGAATGGTCAGGATGTTAGTAACTTGAAGAAAGAAGTTGAAAATAATGGTACTGGAGGAAATAAGAGTAGCGCGGCCGGCTGATGTCACGAGGGTAGCAACGCTCTATAAGACCATTTGTGACCACCAGCCCCTCGATGAATATGGTGCGGACTGGACCTGGGGCGAGTACCCGAGTGTCGTTGGCCTGCAGCAGATGATTAATGACGCGACAGTGATGATCGGCTTAAAGGACCAACAGGTAGTTGCCGGCGGGGTCCTGACGAGCGGTGAGGAGTACCCGCAAGTCGAATGGCTGCATCATTTCGCTGACGATGAGATCGGGGTCTTGCACTTGTACGGAGTTCATCCGAAATATCGACGCACCGGAATTTCGACTGAGTTGCTACAGGCGATTATCAAGCAGGCTCAAAAGGAAGGGAAGAAAGTTATTCACCTTGACGTACTGGCGGAAAATGTTCCTTCTAAGAAGTTATATGTGAAAAATGGCTTTGAAGTTGTGCGGTCATTGGTTCTGCACTATGACGATATTGGTGATCAGGAGGCCCAGGTTCTTGAGTATCGTATCTGAATTAATAGGAAAATTGTCATTTGCATCTTGCAAAATGATTGCAAAACGACTATAGTAGTTAACTGTTGTGTTTCAAAAACATGACAAAGTTAGCTAGACCAA
>NZ_JBJEEM010000011.1:0-19414 GCF_051873075.1 Limosilactobacillus sp.
TGAAAAGTGCTATTATACAAGTGTGCAAATGAGGGATGCAATTGGCAGACCGCAGTTGATGCATAAATGTAAAGGAGAGATTCATTTATGAAGAAAACCAAGATTGTAAGTACCCTTGGTCCTGCAAGTACTGATGTTGATACGATCGTTAAGCTGATCCAAGCGGGAGCAAACATTTTCCGTTTCAACTTCTCACACGGTGACCACCCAGAACACTTGGGCCGGATGCAAAACGTTAAGAAGGCCGAAGAAATCACTGGTAAGCACGTTGGTATCATGCTTGATACTAAGGGTGCTGAAATTCGGACTACTGTTCAAAAGGACGGTAAGATCGAATACAACATTGGTGACAAGGTTCGTATTTCCATGGATGCTTCATTAGAAGGTACCCACGACAAGATCGCCGTTACCTACCCAGGTCTGTACGACGATACTCATGTTGGTGGCCACGTTCTCTTTGACGATGGTCTGATCGACATGCTGATCGACGAAAAGGACGAAGCAAACAAGGAATTGGTTTGCCACGTTCTGAACCACGGTGTTCTTGGCTCACGGAAGGGTGTTAACGCCCCAGGTGTTTCCATCAACCTGCCAGGGATCACGGAAAAGGACAGCAGTGACATTCGCTTCGGTCTTGACAACAAGATCAACTACATCTCTGCTTCATTCGTTCGTAAGGCCCAAGACGTTCTTGACATTCGTGAACTCCTCAAGGAAAAGAACATGGAAGACGTTCAAATCTTCCCTAAGATCGAATCTCAAGAAGGTATCGACAACTTCGAAGAAATCATCGAAGTTTCTGATGGTCTGATGGTTCCTCGTGGTGACATGGGTGTTGAAATTCCTGCTGAAAATGTGCCGATCGTCCAAAAGCACATGATCAAGCGGTGCAACGAATTAGGTAAGCCAGTTATCACTGCTACCCAAATGCTGGACTCCATGCAAGAAAACCCACGTCCAACTCGTGCCGAAGTATCTGACGTTGCTAACGCTGTCTTCGATGGTACTGACGCAACGATGCTTTCTGGTGAAAGTGCCAACGGTGACTACCCTGTTAAGTCCGTTGCCATGATGAACGCCATTGACATCAAGGCTGAAAACCACCTTTGGGAATTCGGTACTGAAACCTTTGATTGGGACAAGTCTGATGTTACTGAAACGATCGGTTCAGCAGTTGCTAATGCTGCTAAGGACTTGGACATCCACACCATTGTTGCCTACACTGCTTCAGGCTACACTGCTAAGATGATCTCCAAGTACCGTCCTAACGCCGACATCGTTGCCCTGACTCCTAACGAGCGGGTAGAACGGGGTCTCATGATCAACTGGGGTGTTCAACCTTACGTTGTTTCTGAAATGAAGGATACCGACAAGATGTTTGACCTGGCTGCTGAAAAGGCAGTTGAACTCGGCTTCGCTAAGAAGGGTGACAAGATCATCATCGTTGCCGGTGTGCCTTTGGGTGTCCCAGGTGCTACTAACCTGATGCGGGTTAAGACGATTGACTAATCGTTATTAACGTTAAATGAAAAGAGTACGATTACGGTCGTACTCTTTTTTTATTTGTTGGAAACTGGTCAAAGCCTGGTTCGCCGTGTAAAATAGTTCTAGTATGCAATCTAGAAGAGATAAGTGGGGTAAGAATATGAACTCTGCATTAGGAAAAGTCGTTTCGGCGGTGATGATCGACGAAAACGACGATTATTATTTTGTCCAGCCGGCCCGCAATGGTCAGACATACCGCCTGTTGAAGACGGAGAGTCCGCAGGTCCTCCACATCGGTGGGCAGGTCCGCGGCTTCGTGTATGAAAATGAGGATCACCAGTTACAGATGACCTGTCAGCATATCCCAACCGTTCAAGTTGATCACTATGACTTTGGAACCGTCGTCGGGGTGCGGCGCGACCTCGGGGTGTTCGTCGATATCGGGTTGCCCAATAAGGACATCGTGGTTTCTTTGGACGATCTGCCGGAGCCAAAGCACCTCTGGCCGCAACCGGGCGATCGTTTGATGATTGCCCTGACGGTTGATAGTAAGGACCGCATCTGGGGGAAGCTGGCGGATGACGCCATTTTTAATACCATCTCGGCAGCGCCATCACCGCGGTTGCAGAACCACGATACTTACGCAACGGTCTATCAGCTGAAACTCAATGGTACCCACGTTTTAACGGACGGCTACCACCTGGGCTTTATTCATCCCAGTGAGCGGGACCAGGAGCCTCGGCTGGGTCAACGGGTCAAGGCACGGGTGATCGGGGTTTCGTCACACAACAGTCTTAACTTGTCATTGAAGCCGCGGGCCTACCAGGCAATCGGTGAGGATGCCCAGATGCTGCTGGCAATGCTAAAGCAGGATCAGCACCACAGTCTGCCGTATACCGATAAAAGCGACCCTAAGGACATCCGGGCAGTCTTCGGGATCAGCAAGGGCCAGTTTAAGCGGGCGGTTGGTCACCTGCTTAAATTGGGCCTGGTTGAAGAAAAGGCTGGCCAGCTGATTCTCTTAGAAAAGAATGATTGAAAATGACGGATGAGATTACCGCCTTTATTGCAATGCTTAAAGACGAGCGGGGACTGGCAACCAACACCCAGGAAAATTACCGCCGCGACCTGGTGTCCGCCAAGAACTTCTTTATGAAGCAGGGGATCACCGACTGGCAGGCCGTCGATCGGTATGCCGTAATGGATTTTTTAACAGCTCAACAGCAGGCCGGCAAGTCAGTGGCGACTATTAACCGGCTGATCTCAAGCCTGCGCCAGTTCTTCCGCTACCTGGTCCGGCAGCGCCAACTAGTAATTAATCCGATGGAAACCATTGACCACCGGCCGGTCAGCACCTCGCCCGAACCGCCAGTAGTCCTAACTGAGGAAGAGGTTGACTGCCTCTTAAACGTTCCGGATACCACGACCCCGCTGGGAATTCGCGACCGGGCGATCCTCGAATTGCTCGATGCGACCGGAATGCGGGTGACCGAGCTGACGACCCTGCCCCTCGATTCGCTCCACCTTGACATCAAGTTTGTGCAGTTGCAGGGGAGCGGTCGGCATGAACGAATGGTTCCGCTAGGCCGGCCCACGGTTTCGTGGCTGGAAAAGTACCTGCAGACAGTCCGGCCGCAACTGGTCGATGGAGACCAGACGGCGGTCTTCCTTAATGCCCACGGGCGGCCGTTGACCCGGCAGGGAATTTGGAAGAACTTCAAGAATTGGGTTCAAGAGGCGGGGATCACTAAGCCGGTGACGCCGCAGACCTTTCGTTATACGCTGGCTGTGCAGTTGCTTTCGCGGGGGGCCAGTGGCCAGGCTGTCCAGGAAATGCTGGGGTACACGGAGCTTCGCATGCTCCGCCCCTACCTGAAAGTTACCCCGCAGGAGCTTTTTAAGACCTACGAAAAATATCACCCACGAGCATGAACTAGGGAGGGAAAGGTATGCTAGTACATTATCGAAAAGACTATCAAAAGATTGCAATGGGCCTGCTTTCCCTGCTCCCCGAGCTGCGCGATGGACAGCGATTCAAGGATGAGCTTCACTGGGCCCTGGAAGAGGAAAATCCGATTTACCTCTGGAAGGATCAGGAGGACAATCACTTCATCGCAGTGGTTATCTTGGAGCTCGGAACCGACTATGTATTGCTGCGCCGGCTTTCCTTTACCCCGAGTGAACGCTCCGGACGGAATGTTTATGCCCTCCTGACTGCTATTCACGAGGAGTACCCGGACCGTCGGCTGATGGGGACGCTGAGCACGCAACCATTGATTACGACTTGGGGGAAGGCAAATGAATGAGGACAAGACTGTGCGGGCTGATCACCAGCCAACCCTGAAGCTGGGAGACTTCGAGGGGCCCCTCGACCTCCTATTGCACCTAATCCAAGAGGCGAAGATGGACATCTATGACATTAAGATTGCCACGATCACCAGCCAGTACATGGACTATCTTCATCAGATGAAGGCCCACCGGTTAGAGATCGCTGGGGAGTATTTTGTGATGGCCTCAACTTTGATGCGGATCAAGAGTCAGCTCCTGCTTCCCCAGGCGCCGCCGCTTGATGAGGAACCAGTTGAAGAGCCGGTCGATCCCCGCCAGGAGCTGGTCGAGCAGCTGATTGAATACCAGCGTTACAAAAAGGCGGCTGATCACCTGAAGGACAAGGAAAACTACCGCCAGCAGGAGTATACTCGGCCGGCGATGCGGGTTCCCCGTGACCTGGTGAGTGAGCAGGTGGCCCCGGGGGTCAGTTTGGAACAGCTCCAGGCCGCCTTTACGCAAGTCCTGAAGCGGCATCGGTTTGTCCAACCTGCCGTTGAAACCGTGGCGGCAGAGAAGGTCAGTGTTGCCCAGCAGATGAGGACGGTTTTTGAACAGGTGACGGCCGGGCCGCAGCGCTTTGTCGACCTGTTAACACGGGCGGTAACAAAAGACGAGCTGGTGACCACTTTCCTGGCCGTTTTGGAACTAGCTAAGCACCAAGCCGTCCACATTGAGCAGGCGGGATTGTTTGCACCAATAATTATCAAGGAAGGTTTGAAGAGTGATGACTACCGAAATAACGAATACCGCCCAGATTGAGGGCCTACTGTTCATCAGCGGTGATGAGGGGATCACGGTTGGCGACCTGGCTAAGGTCACCGGTTTCATGAAGCCAGCAATCACCGCCATCCTAGACAAGTTGGCGGCGCGCTATGAAGAAGATCCCAATAGCGCGCTCGTCGTCTTGCATAGCGGCCAGACTTACCGCCTGGCGACCAAACCGACGCTGGCACCGGTGATCAAGCAGTACTTCGAGATTCCGCTGACGGTGCCGCTGACCAACGCTTTGTTGGAAGTCTTAGCAATCATTGCCTACCGCCAACCGATTACCCGTCTGGAAATTGACGAGATTCGGGGAGTCCAGAGTTCGGGGTCGTTACAAAAGCTGATGGCTCGGGGACTGGTGGATACCCATGGCCGCCTTGATGCTCCTGGCCGACCTTTCCGCTATGTCACAACGGAGAGCTTCCTGGACTACTTTGGCCTGTCATCGCTGGAGGATCTGCCACCGCTGCCGGAGCAGGAAGACCTCGATAGTGCGGCATTGAGTGGGGACCTATTTTTAACAGCATTCCAGTCACGCAAGCAAGGGGGAAGAAATTAAATGGAAAGATTGCAAAAAGTAATGGCCGCGGCGGGAGTTGCCTCGCGGCGAGCCTCTGAAAAGCTGATTTCAGGCGGCCGGGTGCAGGTCAATGGTGAAACAGTTACGGAGCTGGGCACCAAGGTCAGCCGGCACGACAAGGTTGAGGTCGACGGGGTGCCGATCCACCGGGAAGCACACGTCTATTACTTGCTGAATAAGCCGCGGGGCGTCATCTCCAGTGCCCATGATGAAAAAGGCCGGAAGACGGTGGTAGATATCCTGCGTGAAGATGAGGTTGAGGAACGGATTTACCCGGTTGGCCGCTTGGATTATGACACTACTGGTATCCTCCTGTTGACTAATGACGGTGAATTAGCCAATAAGCTGATGCACCCTCGTTTCGAGGTTGCTAAGACCTACATTGCCAAGGTTAAGGGGGTTATCCAAAACGACGAACTGAAACGGCTTCGCTTAGGAGTCCGGATCGACGGCAAGAAGACTAAGCCGGCCAAAACCAGGCTGAAGGAGGTGGACCGTCACCACCAGACCAGCCTGGTTCAATTGACGATTCACGAAGGCCGCTACCACCAGGTTAAGCGGATGCTTGAAGCTGTCGGGCACCCGGTGATCAAATTGCACCGGGAAACATACGGCTTCTTAAATTTGCAGGGGCTGCAGTCGGGCGAATTCCGTGAGCTCCGGCCTGAGGAGGTCACCAAGCTGAAACAGCTGTAGCAATATGCCGCCAAATTAGTCAGCTTGGAAAAACGTTGACGTGACGGGGGAAAGCCCTTATAATAAAGTTGTAAAATTTAAAAAGTTGTCTTCAAGGCGCGGTGAAATTCCCGACCGGCGGTGCAAGCCCGCAACCCACGTCAAGTGGTTGATCCAGTTAAATCCTGGAGCCGACAGTATAGTCTGGTATATAGAAGAAACTTCTACGTACGTTAACCCTAATTAAAGTAGGCGCTGCTGGCAGTTATTTGTTGGTAGCGCTTTTATTTTCTAAAAGGGGCCGACTGAAGGCAATCTCAATGGAGGTTGTTATTATGACAGTGTCGCATTTACGAATTCAACGGTTGGTCGGAATCGCCTGCTTAGGGGCGTTGGCCTTTATCCTGATGCTATTCGAGTTCCCCATTATCCCGATGGCATCCTATCTCAAGATCGACTTTTCGGATGTTCCTGTTTTGATCGGAGGCTACATCTACGGTCCGGTCGGGGGCATCGTGATTGCTTTGATTAAGTGCCTGATTCACGGGATGATTCGGGGATTTTCGGTCGGGGAACTGATCGGTCTTTTCAGTGATTTCATTTCGTCTCTTGCGCTCCTCTTGCCGTTTTGCCTGATCTGGAAGAAGAAGCCGCAGTGGTCACAGAAAAAGCAACTCCTGGTTGGCGGTGTTGCGGCTATCCTGACCCTGACCGTGGTGATGTCCTTGCTGAATCTGTGGGTTCTGACGCCGCTGTATATGGCGGTTTGGAACTGGAAGTCGACCCTGCCGGTTTCGCAGCTGGTTGCCCTCGGAGTTTTGCCGTTTAATCTTATCAAGGGACTGCTGGTTACCGGGGTGTTTGCCATCATCGCGATTCAATTGCGACCGTGGTTGGCAGCCCATCGTTATCAATAATTAATTCAAGAAAGGATTGCAGTGAAAAGTTTTGCTGCAATCTTTTTTAGTGCATTTAAAGTTTGTTTCCGTTTGTTCCTAGTGAGAGAATGAGTAATGAGGTTTTGACTATGAATTCATACATCTTACGTTTTTTTTCCTATCATCAGCCCCGCCGGATTCGGGTAATCGAAGGCCTGCTGACCAACCGTCAAACGGTCTCCAACCTGTTTTGGGGGCAGCAGTACGGTCTCTTGCAATGGCTGGGCGCCAATCGACAGCTGCAACGAGCAGAATATGATGCAACCATCAAGTCGCTGGTAGAAGAGCAACTGCTAATTGTTGATGATGAGCACCAAGCCCGGCTGACGGTTAAGGGAGTCCAACAGCAGGAAGCGGGAAAACAATACCAGCCGCACTTCCTCGACTGGTACTGGCTAACTAATACCAATCAGTTCGGCCAACGCTTGCTCTTGGGGATGCAGGTGGTGTCGGAATATGCTTATCACAACGCCAAATACGCGCCTGTGACGGTGGAGTATGGCCAGATGCTGGCGGTAAAACAATGGTTTCGTCGGACCGACCGCCAGCACCTGGCTGCGGCGGTCTATCGTGACCTTGACCGGCTGACAACCGGGTTGGCGGATGCAAATCCGAAGCTGGCCGCTTTCCTGGTCGACGGACTGGTTGGCCATGACCTGCCGGCGTGGACCAATGACCAGCTGGCCGAACAGCTGCATCTTTCCACTGCCGATATGCTGGTCCTTAATCATGACTTGCTCTTAGGAGTGGCGGCCTATTGTCGACACGTCCCGGGGCCATTGCACGACCTCTTGGCGCCATTGCTCAATGCCGGCCCGCTGTCGAGGAGCGCGGGTGCCACCCTGGGCTTTTATCGTCGGGGCGCTACCCTGGAACAGATTGCCGCTCGGCGCCACTTGAAGCTGAGTACGGTACGGGAGCATATCCTGGAGGCGGCCATCTTATGCCCGGACCAGCTGGATTGGGACCAATTGTTGCCCGCTGCTCAGCGCGCAGCCTTGGCAAAACGGTACCCAACCGAAGACGTGACGGCGTGGCGCTTTCAACCGGCAAAGCCAGCCGCGGGGGACGCCTTTTTTGAGTATCGGCTTTTTCAAATCTTTCAGGGGAGGGAGCGGCATGACTAATTCGGCTGAAATGTACCGGCTGCTGAAAGAACGTTTCGGTTATCAGGACTTTCGCGATGGCCAGCGGGAGACGATTGAATCACTATTAGCCGGGCACGATACCCTGGCGGTCTTGCCGACGGGGGCGGGCAAGTCGTTGCTGTACCAATTGCCAGCCTACTTGTTGCCCGGCGGGGTCATTATTGTATCGCCCCTAATTTCTTTGATGCAGGACCAGGTCGACCGCCTGCGCCAGCATGGTGAGAAGCGGGTGGTGATGCTAAATAGCCAGCTGCATGGTGCCGCTCGTGACCAGGTCTTGCAGTCGCTGGCCAGCTACCGTTTCATCTTCGCTTCCCCGGAGATCCTGACTAATCCGGCAATTCTGGCGGCCCTTCGCCGAATTCCGCTAAGCATGATGGTGATTGACGAGGCCCATTGCATCTCACAGTGGGGCCCCGACTTTCGCCCCGAGTACCTGCTGCTGCAAAAAATTCGCGAATCCATCGGCCAGCCGCGCCTGCTGATGCTGACCGCGACTGCGCCGCCGCGGGTCCGCCGAGACATCCTGAAAAAGCTGGGATTGAACCGCGACCGTGTCCACATGGTGATTCGCTCCGTCAACCGGCCCAACATCTTCCTGGCCGTGGAGCGAGTGACTAACCAGCAGGAAAAGGACGAACGCCTGCTCCAGCTGGTGGCTAAATTGCCGGGGCCCGGAATCATCTACTTTGCCAGCCGCAAACTGGCGACACAGGTGGCCGAATGGCTCCATGAGCAGACCGGATTCGTCGTTGTCCCGTACCATGCAGGGATGTCACCGGTCGACCGTTTCAAGATTCAGCAACAGTTCATGAAGAACCAGATTCAGCTGATTTGTGCGACGAGCGCCTTCGGAATGGGGATTGATAAGGATGACATCCGCTACGTCATTCACTACCACCTGCCGGCAAACCTGGAGAGCTATATGCAAGAGATTGGTCGGGCCGGTCGTGATGGTCAGCAGAGTGTAGCAGTTTTATTGTATGCTCCTGGGGACGAAGGGTTGCCCAGCCAGCTGACGGCCATCAGCCTCCCCAGTGTCAACCTGCTGACTCAGGTGAAGAATCACCGCTTGCAGCCCACCGTCCTCGGCGATGATCAGGACCTGTTCGCCTTCTACCTGGACCATGACTACCAGCCCGCCCAGATAATCGCGGCATTCAAACAGCGGCGCCGCCAGCAAATCATCAGTCTGCAAAAGATGCTAGATTATCTCAGTCTGACGACCTGTCGTCGGCGCTTTCTGCTTGATTATTTCGGTGAGGAAGCTGGCGAGTTTTCGCCGCCGTGTTGTGACGCTGACCAGCAAAATTGGTTAGGAGAACTCACATTTCCAATCCCAATTGATGGGCCGGCGAGTGGTCAGCAAGCGGACTGGCACCAGCGCTTGCGACAGCTCTTTAACCAGCCGGTCCAATGACAATCGGTGCTAGACAAGATACAAAGACGTGCGCTACAATCAAAGACGTTAAACTTTATCGCAAGGGAGGTTTATTTAGTGAGTGAGCATCATGAAGAGACGCGCCAACAGCGTGATGAATTATGGGACAAGACCTTTACTGATAACGAGGATCTCGATAGTGACGGCCACCTGTCACGGACGGAGCACCGGCGGCAACGGTCGCATAATTCAATGATCACAACGGTGCTGATTGTCCTGATTATTATCTTGGCAGCGGCCCCGGTAATTTATTGGGTCAACAACAAGCAATCGTTCAATCACCCGTTACGGACGGAACAACAGGCGTCGTCATCCGTGAGTAGTAAAAAAAAAGCTTCTCAACGGTCCAAAACCTCAGCTAAAAAGCACCAGCGGGCGAGCTCGTCTGTAAGCAGCAGCCAGTTGTCGTCTGCTTCGTCAATCACGAGTAGCAGATCAAGTTCACTGACCAGCAGTAGTAGTTCGGCGGCCAGTAATGCCCAAGGACGGCGGTATGTGACGGTGCAGCGCGGCGAGAGTGTTTATCGGATTGCCGAACACAATGGCATTTCTGCCCAGGAACTCGCCCAATTGAACAACATGACGGTCAGGACACCAATTCATCCTGGTCAGCAGTTACGAGTAAAATAGATTTGGAGTGAAAGATAGATATGACAAGGATCCAAGTGGCCATTGACGGGCCGGCCTCAGCAGGCAAGAGCACGGTTGCCAAACTGGTGGCCAAGCGGTTTAATTACGTGTACTGTGACACGGGGGCAATGTATCGGGTCGTAACCCTGGCTGCCCTGCGTAAGGGGCTGTCGATGGACGACACCGACCAGATCGTCCGTCTGGCACAGCAAATCAAGATCAGCTTCCAGCCTGGTGACCCCGAACAGCGGGTTTTCCTTGACGGCGATGAGGTTACCCAAGACATTCGCCAAGGGGAGATTGACAAAAACGTTTCCGCGGTGGCAGCCATTCCAGCCGTCCGGACGGAGATGACCAATCAGCAACGCAAAATTGCCCAAGCCGGCGGCATCGTGATGGATGGTCGTGATATCGGAACCACTGTCCTGCCTAAGGCCCCCGTTAAGATCTTCATGGTGGCGACGGCGCATGAACGGGCGCGTCGGCGGTATGTTGAAAACAAGGCTAAGGGGATTGCGACTGCTTCTTTGGCGGAGCTTCAAAAAGAAATTGAGTTGCGGGATCAAAAGGATTCCACGCGGGCGGTCTCACCGCTGACTCAGGCCCCAGATGCCGTCAGGTTGGATACCACGAACCTGTCGATTGATCAGGTCGTGGACGAGATCAGTAAGATAATCAAAAAAACTCAGGAACAATTACAGTAAACACTGGAAATACTAAACTTTTTTTAGTAGAATAGTTTCTAGAGTTGATTGTTGCAAGGAGGATTTTTTTTAATGGCTGAAAACAATGAAAAGAACAACGATATGTTAAAGGCACTTGATAGCATCGAAACTGTTAAGGTGGGCGATGTTGTCAAGGGTGAAGTTTTGGCAATCGATGACGATCGTCAAGCTATCGTTGGTATTAAAGATGCAGGGGTTGAAGGTGTCGTCCCTGCTAAGGAATTATCAACCAAGCCAGTTGAAGACATCAATGATGCAGTTAAAGTGGGTGACGAATTAGACTTAGTTGTCATCTCTAAGATTGGTAACGATAAGGAAAATGGTAGTTACTTACTTTCTCACCGTCGTCTTGAAGCCCGTAAGGTATGGGATGACATTCAAAAGAAGTTCGATGATGGTGAAACCATCACTGCTAAGGTTACCCAAGCAGTTAAGGGTGGTTTAGTTGTTGATGCTGGAGTACGTGGTTTTGTCCCTGCTTCAATGATCACTGATCACTACGTTGAAGACTTGAACCAATTCAAGGGCCAAGAACTTGAATTCAAGATCATCGAAATCGAACCAAGTGAAAACCGGCTGATCCTTTCCCACAAGGAAATCGTTAAGGCTGAACACGAAAAGGCTGCTGAAAAGGTCTTTGCTGAATTACAACCTGGCGACGTTGTTGAAGGTAAGGTTGCCCGGATGACTAACTTTGGTGCCTTCATCGACCTCGGTGGCGTTGATGGTCTGGTTCACGTTTCCGAAATTTCCTACGACCACGTTGACAAGCCATCAGATGTTCTTTCTGCTGGTCAAGACGTTAAGGTTAAGGTATTAAGCGTCGACCCTGACCGCGAACGGATCTCACTGTCCATCAAGCAAACTCTTCCTGGACCATGGGATGACATCGAAGAAAAGGCTCCAGCCGGCTCTGTCCTGACTGGTACTGTTAAGCGCCTGACGAGCTTCGGTGCCTTCGTTGAAGTATTCCCTGGTGTTGAAGGTTTGGTTCACATTTCCCAAATCTCACACAAGCACATCGCTACGCCAGCTGATGTTCTTAAGCCAGGTCAAGAAGTTAAGGTTAAGGTATTGAACGTCGACCCAGAACGTCAACGTTTAGGCTTATCCATGAAGGCTCTTGAAGAACGTCCAAAGGGTGAAGACAACGACAACCGTCGTGGTGGCCGTCGTCCACGCCGGAACAACAACCGGAACGTCATGAACAACGCCCCAGAAGAAGAAACTGGTTTCTCCATGGGTGATTTGATTGGTGACAAGCTGAAGGACTTACGGAACAACTAATTACGATTAAGTCGCATCGGGGAGGCTGAGAAGAAAGGTATTTCTTCCCAGCCTTTCTTTTATTCATAATATCAAAGGGGTGAAAATTTATGGCAAATCCTGTTGTAGCAGTGGTTGGCCGACCGAACGTCGGTAAGTCAACCCTCTTTAACCGCATTGCGGGTGAACGGATCTCAATTGTTGAAGATACCCCGGGGGTTACCCGTGATCGGATCTATGCCCACGGCGAATGGCTGGGTAAACACTTCAATCTGATTGATACCGGGGGAATTGAACTTTCTGATCAGCCGCTTTTGACGCAAATTCGGGAGCAGGCTGAAGTGGCGATTGATGAGGCGGACGTCATCATCTTCGTGGTGGATATTGAAAACGGAGTCACTGACGCCGATGAGCAGGTGGCTCGGATCCTTTATCGTTCCGACAAGCCGGTGGTTCTGGCCGTCAACAAGGTTGATAACCCGGAACGGCGCAGTGATGTCTATGACTTCTACTCATTGGGGCTGGGCGAACCATACCCGGTTTCCAGCGTGCACGGGGTCGGCATGGGAGACCTGCTGGATGCGGTGATTCATCGCTTCCCTGACAATGTCGCTAACGATGAAGATGATAGTATCCACTTCAGCTTCATCGGCCGACCGAACGTTGGTAAGTCCTCCCTGGTCAACGCGATCCTGGGGCAAAACCGGGTGATCGTCTCCAATGTTGCGGGAACGACTCGGGACGCCATCAACACCAGCTTTACGACTGCGGATGGCCAAGAGTTCACGATGGTCGATACGGCCGGGATCCGAAAGAAGGGCAAGATCTACGAGAATACTGAGCGTTATGCCCTGATGCGGGCGATGCGGGCCATTGACGACAGTGACGTAGTCTGCGTGGTTCTCAACGCTGAAGAGGGGATCCGTGAAATCGATAAGCATATCGCCGGCTATGCCCATGAGGCCGGTTGTGGGGTGATCATCGTCGTCAATAAGTGGGACACCTTAAAGGAGAAGGACCACCGGACGATGACCGACTTCACCAACCTGATCCGGCAGGAGTTCCAGTACCTGAGCTATGCACCGATCATCTTCGTTTCTGCCAAGACTAAGCAGCGCTTGAACCAGCTGCCCGGCCTGATTGAGGAGGTTAATGCCCACCATCAGCGGCGGATCCAGTCCTCTGTCCTGAATAACGTCTTGATGGATGCCATTGCGGCCAACCCAACTCCAACGCAAAATGGGAAGCGGCTCCGCATCTACTACGGCACCCAGGTCGCAACGGCACCGCCGACCTTTGTGATCTTCGTTAACGACCCTGAGCTGATGCACTTCTCCTACCAGCGTTATCTGGAAAACCAGATTCGGCAGGCGTTTGATTTCAGCGGGACACCGATCCACCTGATCAAGCGTCAACGTCAGTAAATTTAAGCGGTTTGGAAACAATAAAAAAGGCTTAAAAATTGAGGAAAAGCGCTTGCCAGTAGGGTTTCACTATGCTAACCTTAACAATGAAATGATACGAACTCCTCGTAATTATTTCGTTAATTTTGGACCACTCAAAATTAACATTCATTGGTACCATTTTGGTGGTGTCAATTCGTGGGAGGTGAAATCAAATGGCAAACAAAGCAGAATTAGTAAGTAACGTTGCTGCCGCAACTGGCTTGACTAAGAAGGATGCTACGGCTGCTGTTGACGCTGTCTTCAGTTCTATCCAAGCATCTTTGGCTAAGGGTGAAAAGGTTCAACTGATCGGCTTCGGTAACTTCGAAGTACGTCAACGTGCTGCACGTAAGGGCCGCAACCCACAAACTGGTAAAGAAATCCAAATCCCTGCAAGCAAGGTACCAGCATTCAAGCCTGGTAAAGCTTTGAAGGATGCTGTTAAGTAATTAACAGCTTTATACAATAAACGAGAATGCTAGCTTAGCTAGCGTTCTCGTTTTATTTTTTCAGCGATCTTTGCTATTCTTAAGGTAGATATTATTTAACAGGGGAGACCAAAATTGACATATTCAGAACAGATGCTTGACCAGCTGCAGGCTGGCGAGCTGACCCAAGCCAAGCGCACCTTCCGGCAGGCACTCGATCACGACAGCGATGACATGCTTTTCAGTCTGGCCGAGGAACTGTACGGCCTGGGCTTTTTGCGTCAGGCCCGCCGTACTTATCTGACCTTGCTGGAACGCTATCCAGATGAAGATGAATTGCGCACCAACCTGGCTACGATTGCCATTGATGAGGGGCATAATGACGAAGCCCTCTCCTACCTGGCCCAAGTTCAGCCGGATTCACCGGCCTACCTGGAGTCCTTACTGGTAGCCGCGGATCTCTACCAGACCGAGGAGGAGTTCGAAGTCACTGAAAGCAAACTTAAGGAGGCGGAACGCCTGGCGCCCGACGAACCAGCGGTCCAGTTTGCACTGGCGGAGTTCTACTACCTGGTTGGTCGTTTTGATGATGCCATTGATTACTACTTCCGCCTCATTAAGAACGGGTATACCGAATTTGCCAAGGTGGACATTGCTGGGCGGCTGGGAATGTGCTATGCCCAGAGCGGTCAGTTTAAGCAGGCACTGGGCTATCTCAAGCAGGTTAAGCCCGAATACCAGACGAGCGACATCCGCTTCCAAAAGGGCCTTACCCAGCTCCACCTTGACCAGTTAGACGATGCGATCAAGACCTTAGAGGACCTGATCAAGGATGATGACCAGTACGCGTCTGCCTACCCAGCCCTTGCCCAGGCCTTCTCTAAGCAACGCAACTACCCGCAGGCCCTGCGGACGATTCAGGAGGGCCTGGCGGTTGACCAGTATAATGAGCAGCTGTACTCGCAGGCGGCCGAGATCGTCAGTCATCTCGGCAACCACCAGCTGATGGAGAAGTACCTCAAGAAGGCCCATGAGCTGGACCCGGACAACCTGACCATCATCCTCCAATACAGCAACTTCCTCCTGCACCAGCATGACGACCAAGAAAACATCAAGTTGCTGGCGCCATTGATCAAGGAAGACGAGGTTGACCCCCAGGTATACTGGAATCTGGCCCGGTCCTACCAGCGGACAGAGCAGTTTGACCTGGCCGATAAGTACTTCCGGGCCGCGGCTCCAAGCTACCAAGACGACCCAACCTTCTTAAAGGAACTGATTGACTTCGACCGTGAAATGGGGAACACTCAGAAAATGCTTCCTGAGCTCCGCCGTTACCTGACCCTGGTGCCGACTGATACGGCAATGCAAGACCTGTTAGACGAGTACGAGGAATATTAATACCTGCTAAAAAACTAGTGATAGGCCGTGTCTGCGGAATCACTAGTTTTTTATTGTAGTTTTAGGAGAAGCCGCTGGTAGTAGAGGAGGGACGCTGGGTCGAGTTTTAAGCGCTCCATCAATTCACCATCGGCTAGGTCGCGGTGCTTGGCCAGCTCGGTCAGAATGTAGCTCTGGTGGAGATACTTCGGGGCGAGGTGAAAACCAAGGTAGTCCTGGTCGCCCTTCAAGTACTTGTGCAACCCGGCGTTGGTAAGCTGGGGAGAATCTGGCTGGTAGCGTTGCTTTAAGAAGAGGTCGGCCGAATTTTGCAGGGCCTGTCGAGGGCGGATGAAGTCCTGGTACCGTTGCAAGAATTCCTGTTCGACCGGATCGGTGATCTTGTGCTGGGCCAAGACCCGGTAAAAGCCGGGCTGGAGAAATTCGCCCACGGTGAAGCCGTATTTGCTGAGGAGAAGGGTCAACCGGGTGTAGTAGTGGACATGGTCGTCTTTTAGGATCGGGTCCAGTTGTTGGAGCCACTTGGTTGAGATTCGCTGACGGGGGTTGATGGCCTGACCGTGCAGTGTGAGAGTGGGGTAGGACGTGATCAGCTGGTGGGTGAAGAGGTAGCGAAAGTAACGGTTGAGATGGGAGAGGATCTTGTTATAAGTGCCCATGGTGATTCCCTGCTGGGTGCGCAGCATGTCAAAGTAGGCCCGGACATCGCTCTCGGTGAGGTTGGCAAGCCGGGGGTCGTGGGCAAACGCGGACCGGTTAGCCAACAGGTAGGTAAAGAAGTTGGTAAGGCTGGTATCGTAGGTCTGGACGGTCAGCGGGGCCAGCTTTTTCTGGTCACGGAGGAAGGCTTGAAACTGTTTCTGGTATGGGTAATTCATGATCACTTGTCACGCTCCCTTGAAGTCGTAATTTACTTTAACTATACCGCAAAACGAAAATTAGCGCTAGAAAAAACGATTTGTTATAATCAATAGCAGACGAAAAGAAGGACTTGATAAGATGATAATTAAAGAGCTTCCGGCGATTTTTACACCGGCCCGGCCTGTTTTGCAGAGAATCGAGCAGGCGGGCTTTGAAGCCTACTTTGTTGGGGGATGCGTGCGGGACACTATCCTGGGCGATCCGATCCATGATATCGACATCGCGACGAGTGCCTATCCCAGTGAGATCAAGGCGATCTTTAAACGAACCGTCGACACGGGGATCGAACACGGTACCGTGATGATCCTGGACCACGGGACCGGTTATGAAACGACGACCTTTCGAACCGAATCCGGCTACCAGGACTACCGGCGCCCCGATTCGGTGACCTTTGTGCGTTCTCTGGCCGAGGACCTCAAACGGCGAGACTTCACCATTAATGCCCTGGCACTCCGTGAAAACGGGGAAGTGATTGACCTCTTTGACGGTTTGACCGACCTGAAGAAGCACCTGATTCGGGCAGTCGGCGACCCTAACGAGCGATTCCATGAGGATGCCCTGCGGATGATGCGGGCGGTCCGCTTTGCCAGCAAATTGGACTTTACGATCGATCCGGCCACCCTGGCGGGGATCAAGCAGAATGCACCCTTGCTCGCCAAGATTGCGGTGGAACGGATCCAGGTTGAGTTTGAGAAGCTGCTCTTGGGCCAGCAACCGGTCAGCGGTCTAAAGGACTTCATCGCTACCGGCCTATACCGGTACTGCCCGGGCCTGGCTGACCAGCAGGACGCCCTGAGCGGATTATTAGTGCTCAACAACTGGCAGCTTGAAAATACCCAGCAGGCATGGGCCATGCTCTGCGTCCAGCTGGGCCTGACTGGCAAATCGATCGGGCGGTTCCTCAAGCAGTGGAAGACTTCGAACGACTTGATCAAACAGGTTAAGAAAATTGTGCCGCTGATTGCCTGCCTGCGTGATAATAAATTGACGGCACTGGATCTGTTTGAAGGTGGCTGGGATGCCGTCCGCGATGCCAACCAGGTTGCCAAGCTCTACGGGTGGGCCAAGGACGACCAGGAACTTGAAGCACTGTATCAGGCCCTGCCGATCAAGAGTAGTAAAGAATTGGCCGTTGACGGCCGTACTCTGATGGTTGCCGGCCAGATCAAGCCCGGTCCCCGGTTGGGTCAGATCCTGAATGACTTGACAAAGGCGGTGGTCCAGGGGCAACTGGCCAATGACCAGCAGACCCTGCTTGAGATGGCTCGGACACTGGCAGAAGAAAAGGGGTAAAAAATGCAAACAATGCGTGCAGAGGGACTGACCAGTACCTATGGTGAGAAGACCCTCTTTAAAGATGTTAATTTTATTATCAATGAAAATAATCGGATCGGCCTGATCGGGGTCAACGGTAGCGGGAAAACCAGTCTGCTGAACGTCATCAGCGGGGAGACCAGTCCGGAGAAGGGCACGATTGAAAAGCCCAATGACTACACGATCGGTTATCTCAAGCAGCAACCGGAATTGGATGAGCAAAAGACGATCATGGAAGCAATCTTCGAGGGCCAGCAGCCGGTCTTTAAGACGATCCGGGCATATGAGGATGCCCTAAAGAAGTTCAGCGACCAGCCTACGGACCCCCAGGCAATTGATCGCTATACCAAGATGCAGGCGAAGATGGACCAGGAGGACGCCTGGGAGGCCGACAGCCAGGTCAAGACGATCCTGACCCAGCTGAAGATTAAGGACACCAGCCAGAAGATTGGTGAACTGTCCGGGGGCCAGCAGAAGCGGGTCGGCCTGGCCCAGGTGCTGATTGAACAGCCGGACCTCCTCCTGTTAGACGAACCGACCAACCACCTGGATCTTGATTCGGTCATCTGGCTCCAGGACTTCCTTAAGAGCTACAAGGGGGCAGTGCTGGTTGTTACCCACGATCGGTACTTCCTGGACCAAGTTACTAACCACATTTGGGAGCTTTCCTTTGGTAATCTTTACCACTACGAGGGGAATTACCAGGACTTTGTGGCTAAGAAGGCGGAACGGGTCGAGCTGGCCCAAGAAACCGAAAAGAAAAATCAACAGCTCTATAAGAAGGAGCTGGCTTGGATGCGGACGGGTGCTAAGGCCCGCAGTACCAAACAAAAGGGGCGGATCAACCGTTTCCACGAGTTAGAGGGAAAGGTCGGCAACTTAAAGGTCGACCAGGATATCTCAATCAACCTGGGCTCACAACGCCTGGGCAAGGACGTCATCAAGTTTGAGGACGCGAATCTCAAGCTTGGCGACCACCAGATTCTCCAGGACTTCAACTGGCTGGTCCAGGCCGGCGACCGGATTGGAATCACTGGTGAGAACGGGGCAGGGAAAACCAGCCTGCTCAACGTGATCGCCCAACGGGTACCCCTGGATAGCGGGGTGCTGAAGATCGGGGAAACGGTTAAGCTTGGCTACTACACCCAGCAAACCGAGGGGGTCGACGACAGCAAGCGGATGATCTCCTTCCTGAGCGAAATCGCCGAAAACGTTACCGACAAGGATGGCAACAAGATCAGTGTTACCCAGTTGCTGGAACGCTTCCTCTTCCCCCGTTTCATGCACGGCACTCTGATTCGCAAGCTCTCCGGGGGCGAAAAGCGGCGGTTGTACCTGCTTAAGATCCTGATGCAGCAACCCAACGTCCTCCTGCTGGACGAACCGACCAACGACCTCGATATTGGGACGCTGACGGTATTGGAGGACTACCTGGATAACTTTGCGGGAACGGTCATCACGGTTTCTCACGATCGCTACTTCCTCGACAAGGTAGCCGATAACCTCTTGATCTTCCACGGCAACGGTCAGATCCAACGCTACACTGGCCGGTTCACTGACTATCTCAAGGAAGAGCAGGAAGAAAAGGACAGTCAGCAAGCGGCCAAGACGGCGGTGAAGAAGGCTAAACCGGCGCCGAAAGAGAAGCCGGCTGCCAAGAAGAAGACCAAACTGACCTACGCAGAACAGCTGGAGTGGAATCATATTGATGATGACCTTGACCAGCTTGACCAGCAGCACCAAGCCCTGGAGAAACAGATGGCAGCGGCCGCCAGTGACTACACCAAGCTGGCTGAACTGCAAAAACAACTCAACCAAGTCCAAAAGCAGCTTGATGAGAAGACGGCCCGTTGGGAGTACTTGAGTAACTTTGTGGACGAATGATCCGCACCCCAAACATTTTAGACACAACTACAAAAAGCCG
>NZ_JBJEEM010000012.1:0-3801 GCF_051873075.1 Limosilactobacillus sp.
CCGGTTATTCAGTTGACCAGAATTTTCAACGTTTTTCATTATACAAAAGACTGGCGGTCAATGCAATAGTTTCGCCGGCATTAAGGAAGGATTTTGTTGAACGCTTGCAAGCGGGACGATAATCGGTTATAGTGTTAAAGGTTAATCAACCATTGCCTCTTCTCAGTTTAGCGATCCTCACCGACGCTATACTTAGAACTAGGCGCATCAATATATTTGAAAGGTGGGAAAATAGCATGGCTATTTCTAAAGAACGTAAGGATCAAATTATCAAGCAATTCGCAACGCACGAAGGTGACACTGGTTCAACCCAAGTTCAAGTTGCTGTCTTAACTGCTGACATCAACGAATTGAACGAACACCTTCGGACTCACAAGCACGATTACCACTCACAACGTGGTTTGATGAAGAAGATTGGTCACCGTCGTAACCTTTTGGCTTACCTTCGTCGGACTGACCTTCCTGCTTACCGTGAATTGATCAAGGAATTGGGTCTTCGTCGTTAATATCATCGCTATTTCGCGTTTCTGCTCTTTATGGAGCGGGAACGCTTTTTTTGTGGGCTAATCTAACCGGTTTAGTTCCAATGCTAACTTTGATTGTGGTAAGATATGAATAGCTAATCATGAACGAAATTAAAAATCTTACCGTTATTTGAAACGGTGGGCAGTTCAAAACTAAATAAAAGGAGAGTACTTAATGAGTAATAGCATTAAGATTATTCCGTTTGGCGGCGTTCGCGAAAACGGAAAAAATATGTACGCAGTTGAAGTTGACAAGCAGATCTTTATCCTGGATACCGGTTTGAAGTACCCGGAAAATGAACTGATGGGGATCGATGTTGTAATTCCGGACTGGGAGTATCTCCGTGAACATAAGGACCGGATCGTTGGGGTGTTCCTGACTCATGGGCACGCCGATTCCATCGGGGCTCTGCCGTACTTCTTGATGGACTTTAATGTTCCAGTATTTGGGAGTGAGATGACGATTGCCTTGGCCAAACTGGCAGTGAAGGGGCACAAGGAAGTTAAGAAATTCAATGACTTTCACGTTGTCGATGCCTCCACGGCGATTGATTTCAACGACGTAACGGTATCGTTCTTCCAGACCACCCACACGATTCCTGAGACGTTAGGAGTCGTTATTGAGACGAGTGCCGGCAACATTGTTTACACTGGGGATTTCAAGTTTGACCAGACTGCAACCGAGGGTTACCAAACTGACTTAGCCCGGCTGGCGGAGATCGGGTCCCAAGGGGTCTTGGCCCTGTTGAGTGACTCGGCTGGTGCTGGCATTACCGGGATTTCTGCTCGGGAGAAGGATATTGGTGAATACATCAAAGAAACCTTCAAGTATCAAAGCGGCCGGATTATCGTTGCCAGCGTGGCTTCTAACATTATGCGGGTTCAGCAGATTATTGACGCCGCCGTGGCCGTTGACCGTAAGCTGGTTTTATCTGGTAAGGACATTGAACAGATTATCAACACGGCGATGAGCCTTGGCAAGTTGAAGCTGCCAAAGGGCCTGCTGATTAGCATGAAGGAAGCTGACAAGCTGGAACCAAACCAGGTAGTTATCTTGGAAACCGGCAAGATGGGTGAGCCGATCAAGTCATTGCAACAGATTGCTGGTGGCGACAACCCGAAGCTGCACCTAACTGACACCGACCTGGTCTTCGTCACTACGACCCCATCCTATGCCCAGGAGACGGAGGTCCAAAAGACCAAGGACATGATTTATCGGACCGGGGCCGAAGTTAAGTTTATCTCCGACGACCTTAACCCATCCGGTCACGCTAACCAGAATGATGAGCAACTGATGCTTAACTTCATGAAGCCGCAATACTTCATCCCGATTCAGGGTGAATACCGCCTGCTTGACCGGCATGCCGAATTGGCCGAAGAAGTTGGAATTCCGGCTGACCATATTTTTATTGCCAACAAGGGGGATGTCCTCACCTATAAGAATGGTGAATTCCATGTCGGTGAACACATCGACGTCGGCAACACCATGATTGATGGGACGGGGATCGGTGACATTGGCAACATCGTTCTTCGTGACCGGCGGGTCCTGTCAGAGGATGGAATCTTTGTCGTAGTGGCTACGATTGACCGGAAGAAGAAGAAGATCGTGGCTCGGCCACAGATCACCTCCCGGGGCTTTGTCTTCGTGAAGACCAACCGGCAACTGATGAAGCAGAGTGCCGATCTGGTTGAAAAGGTTGTCCAGGAAAACCTCGATCAGAAGGAGTTTGACTGGAGTCACCTTAAGCAGGATGTTCGGGAGAAATTAAATCGGTTCCTCTTTGACCAGACCAAGCGGCACCCAGTCATTCTGCCGGTGATCATGGAGATTAACCAGCACGCCAAACGCAAGAATAAGAGCAAGGGCGAAACCAAGAAGGGCACGAATCAAAATAATAACCAAAAAGAAAAACAGCCGAGCCATCATCGTGGTGGCCGGGGCCGTGGTCGCAAGCACGAAAAGCAGAATGCCAAGGCTAAAAAATAGGTAATAAGGGTGTAAGACAAAAGTTTGCATCCTACGAGCACAATGGCCTCAAGCGTTTGGGTTTTCCGAACGCTTGAGGCCATTTGTGTGCCGCGCGGTAGTATGATGAGAATTTGTGAGGGGGATAGCTGATGAATCAAGAACAGACCAAGCGTTACCAGCAGGCTGAGGAGCTCATTAAAGAAGCAAAGTGGGGCCCGGCTGGGGATATCCTGGATTCACTAGTAGAAGAAACGGCCGATCCGCTTGCCACTCGCCAGCTGGTGCGGGTCTTATATGAAGATCATCAATATGTACAGGCCCTTAGTAACATCTTGGAAGAGCCAACCCTGTTTTATCAGGATGAGTCTTCGGCAAGCCTGGCAGTAAAAATCATGGTTCAGAATCAGCGCTTTATGCTGGCCCGACTCTTCGCCACTGGGGGGCCAAAAGAATGGCAGGAAAAATTGGCGAAACTGATTCAGGTTGGTGAGCAAGTTGCAGTTGCAAAGTACCAGCAAACCATGCAACAGCGCTTAAAGGCCTTTTATCATCTTGGTGATGGTAGCCTGCTGGAACAGCGGCAACGGTTGGAAGAGGCCTACGCGCTTCCGTTAGCGGACTTTATTTTAGGGGCCCGGTTTGTTCTTCGCGACCCCTTTGTACACTACCTGATTAAGGCTGATATTATTGAGAGCTTGCGTAAACTGAGCGTTGATATTCAACTGGATTATCTGTGGATTGACAACCAGGAGTACCAGGTGAACCCTGCCAAATTGTTGGCCCAAGATGCAACCCCGGCAGTCAATGCAGTCCGGCAGATAATTAGGGACCGTCTTGGGGACCAGGATGCCATTGGCTTTCAAATGGCCAATCAGCAGTTTGACCTGCAATTAATGTTCCTTTTTCCACGGGCACAGGCTGTAATCACGGCGCCGGCAGAGTGGGCAGCTGTCTTGCTGCAGACGCTGAATGGCCAGGAGCTCGGTGAGCATACGGCGACTGAAAAGTGGCAGCAACGCTTGATGACAATGATTTCAACACTGGCCCAGACAAGGAAATAAAGTTTTTCTAAGTTTAGTCGAAAAACATCGGCAAATTTATTTACAAACGGGGGGATAGTTGATATTATATTTAAGAATTCTTCTTCAAGCCGTTGACATAAAGCTTTCAATTGGCGAAAAGAAGTAGTACAATATTCCCAAGGGTGTGTCAGTTGTTTTTCTGAAATAACTGACATTATACTTGTAAATTAACAGGAGGTTTTCATTAATGGCTGAAAAAGAACATTATGAACGTACAAAGCCCCAT
>NZ_JBJEEM010000013.1:0-3784 GCF_051873075.1 Limosilactobacillus sp.
ATACCTTAGCAGCTTAAATATTCAATTTTGTCTAACTTTTTTATTGCACTTCAGTTTTCGAATGCTTAGGTGCTGTTTATGTTTTCGCAGGGCTTACGGATACGGAGCTTCCCAAAATTGATTTTCAGCCAGCTCTTTTCTCACGCTTAGTTTGCATAATATCTTTAGTGAGGAACTCCTTGCAATGCTCAACGATCCGCTCAGCCGCATGACCATCCCCATACGGGTTCCGTGCCGTTGCCATCCGTTGATACTCCTGATCATCGTTCAGCAGGGTAAGCATGGCTTGCCGAACGTCAGCCGACTGAGTACCAACCAGTTTCAGTGTCCCGGCATCAACGCCTTCGGGACGCTCGGTGGTATTGCGGAGGACGAGCACTGGCTTGTTCAATGCCGGTGCCTCCTCCTGAACGCCACCGGAATCGGTCATGATAAAGTAACTCCGTGCTGCTAAGTTGTGGAAGTCAACCACGTCCAACGGGTCAATAAGGTGGACATTGGGAGCCCCCGCAAAGGCCTGGCGAGCAACTTCTTGAACCTTGGGGCTTAGGTGAACAGGATAAATGATGTCCAGATGAGGATCGGCCTGGGCAACCTCACGAATGGCCCGGAAGACGTTAGCCATCGGAACACCCTGATTTTCCCGTCGGTGCATCGTCAGCAGGATGATGCGGTGATCAGCTGGAATCTGATCGAGAACCTGGTGATGATATTCGTGATTGATCGTGTACTTGAGGACATCAATTGCTGTGTTGCCGGTCACATAGATGCGGTCAGCAGAGTGATGCTCCTTCAATAGGTTTTCCCGGCTTAGCTCAGTCGGGGCAAAATAAATGCTCGATAGGTCATCAGTCAGCTGGCGGTTGGCTTCCTCAGGAAACGGCGAGGCCAAGTTCCACGTCCGCAGGCCCGCCTCGACGTGACCGATCGGAACATGATGGTAGAACGCACTGAGGCTAGCGGCCATCGTGGTGGTGGTGTCCCCATGAACAAGGACCAGGTCTGGTTGCTCTCGTTGCAGAATCGGGGCTAATCCCAGCAGAACCTTGCTGGTGATCTGTTCCAGGCTCTGATTCTTCTCCATGATGCTCAGGTCATAGTCGGGTTTAATTTGGAAGATGTCTAAGACCTGCTTGAGCATTTCGCGGTGCTGCCCGGTGACGACGGTGATTGGTGTTGTCTGCTCGTCAGCAATCAGCTGTTTGACGACCGGTGCCATCTTAATAGCCTCCGGGCGCGTCCCGAAGACCGTCATTATTTTCTTTTTCATTGTTAATTCATTCCTTCCATTGCCGCAATGGTTGTTAATGTTGCGTCATAGTAATTATCCTTAGGCAGGGGCTTACTGAAAACAAACTTTTGACTAGAAAAGAGGTTGTCATACCCGTGGTTACGGTTAAAACTCACTGCTTCAAAGATCGGTGCACTAAAACTGGCCGATTGGTAGTGATTCAATTGTTGCCCAGTTAGGGTGTAACCCGCCGTTACGTGCGTCCGGTGACTGAAAAACCTCATCATCCGGGAGAGCGTTTTTTGGGCCCGCGGATCCTTGCTGGCCGCCAGCATCATCGGTACCCGGCAGGCATTGGCAGAATAGTTGCCATCGTTTTCACTAGCGACGGTCCATGGTTTAACTGGTTTAGCACTGTCAGCAGTTATCCAGGCAAAGTCGGGGACTAGCCCGGTCTGGTGTTGGACACTGAGATCGGCCAGGCGGTCGAGCATGCCGTTTTTAACGGTTCGCCACCGGGGATCGTGACTAGAATGGTAAAAGGCATCGAAGAAGGTCGGAGCGACGTCCGATGTTCGCATCAACCGGTAGTATTTTGACTTGCTTGTTGCCCAATCGCCAACCGTCAGCGCCTTCGTTTGGGGATTGTATTCATAGGCCAGAATATCATTAGTTAGGTGATGTTCGAGGTTACGGTAGTAGGCCGCCCGCTTTGGCCAGATTTGGGTAGCCTGGTGGAGGGCCATGGCAATAAAGAGATCACCATCGGTTGCACTGTTGATATCACTGACCCAGTGCCCCTTCTTTTGGTACTGGCGCCATTTCATCAGGTAGGTCTGCGTTTGATGGTTTTCACCGACCCTGTCCCGGTGGGCGAGGTAATAATTCAACAGCTGATCAAAGTCCCGGGAGCTTGCCCAGCCATGCTGCCCGGCCGCGGCGGTGATGTAGAGGCCGTACCCCTGCCCCTCCGAAAGGGCGACGGGCTTGGACCGCTGGTTACTGGTGTTGACAAAGGATCGGTTCGCGGATTGCTTAATAACATACGTTTTGCGCCACTGCTGATAACTCGTTGCTTGAATATGGTGCGGGTTCTGAACGCGAATGACGATGAAGATGGCAGTATAGATGATCGTGATTACCGCCACTAAGAACCACGTAAATTTAGATAATCTCATAATTTTTCCTCCCCCTAGTCATCAAAGCGCTTCGTCTTGACCCACACATTGCCATTACGGCCCAGTATCGCATCCAGGCTGACGGAACAAACGGCATGAATGGAAACGAGGATAAAAAGTTGTGAATAGGTGAAGTAAGAAGCCAGTGCCAGCCAGATTTGACTCGTCGTCGCCTGACCAAACTGGGTTGCCATTGCGGTTGATATTTGAAGGATATACAGGATAATCATCAAGAGCCAGTTTAACAGCAGAACCTGCATAATCAGAATGTTACTCTCACCAAAGGTAAATGGAATAGCTAGTGCTGGATCAAAGAACCGTGCAATAAGGTAACCGGCGTTAGCAAGAAAGATGATGTCAGACAGGACAATTGCAGCGTTGAACCAGAAGAAGATACAGGAATAGTAGAAAATTTCCAGCTTCACCCGCCAGTTGCTGTGGTCAAAAAGGTGCCGAAGGTTATGAATAATCACTTGGTAGTTTCCCTTGGCCCAACGGAGACGCTGGAAGTAATAGTCATGCACCCGCTCTGGTTCCTGTTGAAAGGCCTCTGAATTGTAGGCCAGGGCAATCAGCTTGCCACGTTGCATGATCTTAAACGAGATGTCAGTATCCTCGGTCAAGGCACCATCACTCCACCCGCCAATCTCCTGAACAAACTGGCGTTGGATGATGAAGTTAGTCCCGGGAATAAAACCGATCTTGAAGAGGTGCCAGATCGCGCAATGACGGATTCGCTGGGTCACAACAATCTCTTGATTGATGCACCGGGTGAGGAAGTTCTGCTGGGCATTCCGGGTCTTATTGCGACCAAAAACAGCGACGTAGCGTTCCGGATTTTCCAGGGCCTTCCGCACTAGAAAGTAGAGGGCATTGGTTTCCGGCATTGCATCGGCATCGTAAACGCCAATGTAGTCACCGTGGGCCATCTTGAGGGCGTCATTGAGGACACCGGCCTTACCACCAGAACCGGTCCGCTCAATTATTCGGACGTTGCGGTTGCGGTAGCGCGGGTCAGCAAGTGTGCGCCGCATTTCGGCTGCGGTCCCGTCAGTACAGTTATCGGCAAAAAGCAGCAGCTCCATTCGATCAGCAGGATAATTCATGTCTAGAATCGCCCGGGTCGTCTGGGCAATCACCACTTCCTCGTTATGGGCAGGGACGGCAATCGTGATCATCGGATAACGGGAGAGCGGGGTAATCTTGACCACCTTAGCACTGTGCTTGAGCCAAAAAGCAGTTGCTCCACCGAGAGTGAAGATAGACATGAAGAGGGAGATCCAGATTGAAACCAAGGTGATAATCATTAACGTTTCCTGTACCACTATTTTTCATCCCCTTTCCCCTTTGAATAGATTTGCTCATCATAATGGAG
>NZ_JBJEEM010000014.1:0-18929 GCF_051873075.1 Limosilactobacillus sp.
CGCTACGGCCTGACCTACGACCCCGAAAGTGAAATCGCCGTTACCATCGGGGCCACCGAAGGGATCTACGCTTCCCTGACCGCCGTCACTAACCCCGGTGATGAAGTCTTGATCGCTACCCCAACCTTCCCACTGTACTCTGCCATCACCACCCTGCTTGGCGGGACCCCGGTTGAAATCGACACCAGTACAGACAGCTTCGTCTTGACCCCGGACCGGCTCAAACAAGTCTTGGCAAGCCATCCAAACGCCAAGGCCCTGGTCTTAAACTACCCCTCCAACCCAACCGGCGTCACCTACACCCATGAGCAGGTTGAGGCCCTTGCTGAGGCGATTAAAGACACCAACCTGGTGGTTATTGCCGATGAAATCTACTCTGAACTGGTCTACGACGGCACCCACACTTCCATTGCCGAATTCATCCCCGACCAGACCCTGGTTCTAAACGGGGCCTCCAAGTCCCACGCCATGACCGGTTACCGGATCGGTTTCATCGCCGGCCCCAAGGAACTGATGGGCCCAGTCAGCGCGGCTCACGCCATGATGGTCACGGCCGCCTCCGATCCCGCAATGGCCGCCGCTACCGCTGCCTTTTCGACCGCTGCCGGCAAGACCGCCACACAGCAGATGAAGGCCGCCTACTTAAAACGGCGGGACTTCCTCGTCGCCGCCCTGGACAAGCTGGGCTTTGGTATTACCACCCCTAACGGCGCCTTCTACGTATTCGCCAAGTTGCCAGCGCAGTTTGGCACCGATGACGTCAAGTTTGCGACCGACCTCGCCCAAAAAGGGAAGGTCGCCGTCATTCCAGGTTCCTACTTTGGTGCCGGCGGTCAGGGCCACCTGCGGATCAGTTATGCCACCAGCCTCGATAACATCAAGACTGCCGTTGACCGCATCAAACACTTTGTAGAGGAGGACTAACCATGACCAAGATTTTAATGACCAGCGTTAGAGACGACGAGCAAGCCGCGATTCAGGAGTTCGCTAAGGAACACGGTATTGAAATCATCACCAGCCCCAAGAAGATCGACGACGCGGTTGAATTGACGGCCAATGTCGATGGCCTGGTGATCCAGCAGCGCAGCAAGGTGGACCCGGCCGTCTACCCCCAGCTGAAGGCCAACGGGATTAAGCAGATCGCTACCCGGACGGCGGGCTTCGACATGATCGATCTGACGGCGGCCAAAGCCAACGGGCTAACCGTTACCAACGTCCCGGCCTACTCGCCCCGCAGTGTCGCCGAACACGCCCTAATGCAGATCTTCCGGCTATTACGCAAGTCCTACCGCTTTGACCACCAGGTGGCCGTCAACGACTACCGCTGGTTTAGCGACGAGCAAGCACTGGAGATTCATACCGCAACCATCGGGATTATTGGGGTCGGCCGGATCGGCGGGACCCTCGCCAAGCTCCTTAATGCGCTCGGCGCCACCGTCCTCGGCTTTGACACCCATCCCCGGGATGAGATGAAAGGAATTGTGAAGTACACCAGTAAGGAAGAGTTGCTCAAACACGCCGACGTGGTCAGTCTCCACGTTGATCTCAACCCTACCTCAGAAGGCCTTTTGACCGCCAAGGACTTTGCCTTGATGAAGCCGACCGCGGGCTTGGTCAACGCCAGCCGGGGGCCAGTCGTTAACACCGCCGACCTGATTCAGGCCTTAAAAAAGGGGACCATCGCGGCTGCCGCCCTGGACACGGTCGAGGGCGAGGGGCCGGTCTTTCAAACTGACCGGCGGGAGCGGGGGTTGGCCGATGAACCCCAGATCCAGGAACTCCACGACCTGGATAACGTCATCCTGACCCCACACATCGCCTTCTTCACCAACCTAGCTGTCAAGAACATGGTGGACTTCGCCCTTGAAGATGTCCTCACGATCTTAAGCGGCCAAAAATCTCCGCACACAGTTTCCGCCTAGGCATTAAAATTGACGTCCTGTCCTTCCCCAAGTACACTGGGAGAAAAAGCAAGGGAGCGTTTTCTATGAGCACTTATAAGGTAAAGGCAACCAAGACGACCACCGGGATGCAGGTTTCGGCGGGAACCCGTGGATTCGAGATCACTTTTGATGAACCAGGGAGTACTAACACCGGGATGAATCCGGTCGAGATTCTCCTCACTTCGTTTGGGGCCTGCCAGGCAATCACCGCTACGGAACTGGCCCGCAAACGGCACTTTGACCTGCGCGCCTTCTGGGTTGACATTGAAGGGGACCTGGGTCGCGAAGATGTCTCAGCTGACGATAACCGTTACAAGTTTACCGAGATTCGCTACCAGCCACACGTCCGCAGCGATGAATCAGACGAGGACATCAAGCAGTTTCTCGCTGACGTTGCTCGCAAGTGCCCGGTAGAAAACACCCTGGCATTCGGCACGAAGTTTGTTCAGGACGGTTTTGTTAAAGAAAATTAAGTGGGCACACAAAAACACCCGCAGATGAAAACATCATCTGCGGGTGTTTTTTATTGCTAACTAGTGTGCCCACACCGTTAATTAGTAAATGCCATCATATGCCTTTTGGTAAAGGTCAATGATTTCTTGCTTAGTACCCTTACGTGGGTTGGAGAAGGCGTTACCATCCTTCAGAGCATTTTCCGCCATCAATGGGAAGTCTTCTGGCTTAGCACCGATTGCCTTGATAGATGATGGAATGCCAACTGCCTTGCACATTTCACGCATCCCGTCAATTGACTTTTGGGCAGCCTGCATGGTGGTCAGGCCAGTCGTGTCGTAGCCCATGATCTGAGCCAGCTCAGCGAACCGGTCTGGGCATGCGATCAGGTTGTACTCTTCAACCGTGGTCAAGAGCAATGCACAGCAAACACCGTGGGGAGCGTCGTATTGACCACCGAGTTGGTGAGCCATGGCGTGAACGTAACCCAGGTTGGCGTTGTTGAAGGCCATTCCGGCAAGCATTTCGGCTTCAACCATCTTAGTCCGGGCCTCAACGTTTTGACCATTGGCAACAGCTTCTGGCAATGCTTCTTGGATCAGTTGGATAGCTTCCTTACATTGACTGTCCGTGATTGGGTTGTGGTCAACAGAAACGTATGGTTCGATTGCTTGAACAAAGGCGTCACAACCAGTAGCAGCAGTAACGGATTGCGGTACCCCAAGCATCAGCATTGGGTCGTTGAAGGATACCAATGGGATGTTACGCCAGGAAACAACAACGAACTTCAGGTGGTCTTCTTCGTTCGTGATTACCGCGTGACGGGTCAATTCTGAACCAGTCCCGGCAGTCGTGTTGACAGCCATCAGAGGCGGCAGCGGGTTGTCCAGGGTTTCAATCCCAGCCAGCTTGGTGATGTCATCACCGTTAGTCAGGATAATGCCGATTCCCTTACCACAGTCGTGAGCAGAGCCCCCACCAACAGTGATGATGGAGTCACACTTCTCATCTTCGTACATCTTCTTACCAGCCTTGATGTTACGAATCTTCGGGTTAGGTTCAACCCCAGTGAAGATGGCGTAGTCCACGCCCGCCTTTTCCAGTGATTGAACCGTTTGAACAACGGGGCCGTTTTCAATCTTTTCCAAGCTCTCTTGGGTAACGATCAGCGGCTTGTGCATGTTAAGCATCTTAGCGCGGTCACCAATCTTGGCAATAACACCAGGACCAAAGAAGTTAACACTTGGCATTAAGAAATCAAATTGTCTATTCATAAATAGTAGCCTCCTCGTGGCATTTGAATACGCTCTCATAATCACATAGATTCTCGACAAATTCAAGGGTAAATGGCTATTTATGTGTGAAATTAAACAAACATTAATAAATGTTTCATTTATTTAATATAATCGCCAAGAAATCGATTTCAAAAAAGCAAAAAGCGACCACCAAACATCGGTGATCGCTTAACATTACACAATTATCCCAGGCGGTTTTCGAAGTCTTGCCGCAACAGTGCTGCTTCCTGGTCATGGGTGTGCAGCAACCGGTCAGCCGTGGCAGACGAGTCGTTCGGCATCAGGTTAATCTGCAGGTTGACCGCCATCTGGGTCATCTTCAGCCCGGCAACTACTAACCGCATCGCGACCTGGGCCTGAGTACCGCCATGGCCGCCAAAGGTTACCAGGCTGACCGGTTTACCCTGCCATTCCTTTGCCAGATAATCAATGGCATTTTTCAAAACAGCCGGGTAGCCCCAATTGTACTGTGGAAAGACAAAGACGAAGCCGTCGTACTGGCTGATTTGTTCACTCCATTCACGCGTCTTGGCATGCTCGTACAAGCCGCTAAACGGGATCGCCGGTTCAGCCATCATTGGCAGGTTAACCTTGGCCAGTTCGATCACGTCAAATTCGACTTGTCGACTCTTCTGCAGTTGAACCTTCAGCCAGTTGGCAACCTGGCTGCTGCGCCGGTTGGGCCGGACGCTGCCGACAATAATTGCTACTTTTTTCATTATGAAAACCTCCTATAAATTATTACCTAGTTCTATTCTAAGATGCTTAGCAAAAAAGGCCAGCAATTCACTGGCCCCATTTTAAATAATCTTCGTAACAATTGGCCGCCGGGCCAGAGCACTGGCACCGGTGCGCGGCTGCCACCAGTGTTTCAACAGCCGAGCCCGAAACTGAAGCTTGCGCTGGCGCGGTTCACGTTGTCCCTCGGCTGTGACCACGGTAGCATTAATCGGCGGCACCTTGGCAAGTTCATCAGCAGCCGCCTGGACTGACCGCTCGGCCGCCAAAAAGCCAACGACCACCAGGCAGAATAATATTAGTCGCTTCAACCTGTCAATATCCATTAAAGTAGTCTATCAACTCCCCGTTTTACAATTTTTCTTCATTCTAGCAGGACATGCTGGTCGTTTAATAGGGGACAACATCGATAGTTAACAGATTTTACGATCCCTAAACCTTTCTTAATCATTTATGGTAGGGCAGCCCATTGATGATCGTGAATGCCCGGTAGACCTGCTCCGTCAAGACCAGCCGCATCAGCTGGTGGGGCAGGGTAAACCGCCCGAAGGAGATTTGGGTATCGGCCCGCTTCAGTACTTCCGGACTCAGCCCTAATGATCCCCCGATGACAAAGGTGATATCGCTGTGCCCATAGGTCGTCAGCTGGCTGATTTCCTTCGCAAATTCCTCCGAGCTGCGTTCCTTCCCCTTGATCGCCAGGGCGTACACGTACTCCCGGTCCTTGATCTTCGCCAGGATCCGCTCACCTTCCTTGGCCATCACCTCATCCATCTCGGCCTGACTCAAGGATTCCGGCGCCTTCTCGTCCGGCACTTCAACGATCTGAAACTTGCAGAATCGCCCCAGCCGCTTAGCATACTCGGCAATGCCGGCTTTAAAATATTTTTCCTTCAACTTTCCAACACCAATAATCTTAATATTCATAATTTTCCACCGCTTTCCACAAATTATCCACATACTTATCCACAAGTGCATAACTTTATTTTCGGATCTTCCGAATGTTCGGCTCAATTTTAACCGGTAAAGCCCTTTCGCACGGAAAAGTTATCCACAATTTTCCACAGAAACAGTTGTTCGGCGCCTAGTCTGACAAACGCTGCCATATCAACCCTCAACGCAGTATTAACTCTGTAAGCTTCCACTTATCAACACTACACCGGCATACCTGTGGACAACTTTTCAACCGGTACAAATGCCGTCATTATAGTAATTAAGAATTTCTAAAGGTCAAGTTGCAATTTTTCCACAGACTTATCCACAATTCATCTTAATCTCATTTTTCTGTTAATTTTCCCGTAAAAATACCACGGAATGTGCTCCCTAAGCAACTGACCGTGGCATTGTAAACTTTAGCTCAATAACTTCCTTAAATTGTTCGGTTATTTATTAAATCAGCAACTTGCATTAAGCGTATTTATGCGCAATCTTACCACAAGTAGCCGCTACAATCGCCGCCAGGAGGTCGTCGATGAATGTGTTGACGTGACGACCATCCTGGTCAAACTTGGCCATGACACCCTTCTTTACCCGGTCGAAGTAACCGAAGTTGGTCGTCCCGATCGTTCCATAGATGTTAGCAATCTGCAGGGCCAGTGTTTCATCCACCCCGAAGACTCCGGCATCATTCTTGATGATACTGGAGAGTGGCTCAGCGACCGCACCGGCCTCCGTCAGCCGGTCGAGTTCCAGCATCACCATGGCATTGTTCAACAGCTCCCGCTTATGCATGGCATCGGTCAGATATTCCCGGCAGCGCTCCACTGTCAGTTCCGGTTCAAATTCCTTTTGGGTCTGGTAGATCACGTCGACGAGGTCCTCTAATTCAACCCCGCGTTCCCGCAGCCGGTCGACCACAAAATTGTAGGCGCGGGTATCTGGATACTTGAAGTTTCGATTGTTCATTCTCAATACGTCCCCTTGTTTTTGTCATTAGTTGAATTTTAACACAAAAAGGATTGTGATCCGTTTGGTCACAATCCTTTTGCCTTCTTTATTGACCATCGTCCTGTTGCGTTGACTGGCTACTGTCACCGCTGGCTGCTTTAGTCAGGTGAATGGTGCTGGTCTGCTGCTTGCCGTTGCGGTAGTAGGTCACCTTAGCACTTTCACCGACCTTGTACTTATACAGAGCCGCCTTCAGGGTGTTGGCATTCGTCACTTTTGTGTCACCAAGCTGGGTAATCACATCGTACTGTTTCAAACCCGCACTATCAGCTACCGAGCCGCTCTCAACCTGCATGATCACGACCCCTTTATTGACACTGCTTGGCAGTTTCAGAACAGACTGCTGCTGGTCAGTGGTAACGTTGCTCAGGTCGACCATCCCGATCCCCAGTGCCGGGCGTTCAATCTTCCCGTTCTTAATCAACTGGTTGATGATCGAAACCACTTCGTTACTTGGGATCGCAAAGCCCATCCCCTCAATCGAGGACCCCTCGTTATCTGAGGAGAGCTTCATCGAGTTGATCCCAATTACCTGACCAGCCATGTTGATTAGAGGACCACCCGAATTCCCGGAATTGATGGCCGCGTCGGTCTGGATAACCGAGGTCAGCGTCCCATCGGTCCCGGCCTTCAGCGTCCGGTTCTTAGCCGAAACAATCCCTTTCGTTACGGTGTTTGCGTACTCGCTCCCCATTGGCGAACCGATGGCCAAGACGTCTTGGCCGGCCGCAATCGAGTTGGAATCACCAAACTGGGCAACCGTAGTAACGTTAGCCGCGTTGATCTTCAAAACAGCCAGGTCGGTGGCTGAATCCGTCCCGACAAGCTCAGCATTAACCTTCTTGCCATTGCTTAAGATTACCTGCAGTGCGCTGGAGCCCTTAACAACGTGGTTATTGGTAACGATGTAGGCCGTCTTGCCATCCTTCTTGTAGATTACCCCAGACCCCTCGCTGGCCGTCTGAAGCTTGCTACTATCGCTGGAATTCGACGAGTTACTGTTGCTATTGCCATTTGAATAGAGACCAAAAATCCCCATGCCACTGTTTTGCTGGACCTGTTGCTTATTGATGACGCTGACAACCGCCCCTTGGACGGAGTTGTACGCCTTAGTCGCCGTACCGTTCAGATCCGCCTTGTTCTTGTTGACCTTAGTTCCCCCTGACTTGTTGGAACCGCTTGGTACCCGAGTGCTGGCGACTTCCTCATGGTGCTGGATCGCACCACCAACGCCAACGGCAACACCGCCCCCAACTAGTCCGGCAGCCAAGCCAACTCCAGCAACTTTCAGCCAGAAACGGTTGGTCCGTCTTGGCGACCGTTGGTTATTATTCTCCATTACTATCCCTCCGTATCTTTTCCTTCACCATACCTGATTAATTGTGAAGAATCAATGAAGTAAATATTTAGTTTCAATGACGCTTACAATGTTATCAGTTGACTGGGCGTGGTTGGCTCGGCATCGGCCAGCTTAAAATCGTGATCCACCCCGAAGTCATGCTGTTCCATCATGCTGGCCACGGTCAGGTGCGCCAGCGAGCGCATGTTATTGTGCTGGCTCCGGTGCCCCAAAAAGATCTCCTTGGTCCGAGGACCGATGACATCCATCAGGGCATCGGCCCCTTCCTCGTTGGAGAGGTGGCCCTCGTCACCCAAGATCCGTTGCTTCAACGGCCAGGAGTAGGGGCCCATCCGGAGCATTTCCGTATCATGGTTGCATTCCATCAGGTAGGCGTCGGCGTTTTTGATCGTTCCGGCGACCCGGTCAGAGACATAGCCGGTATCCGTCAGAATACAGAAGGTCTTGTTATCATGGTGAACCTGGTAGAACTGGGGCTCGGCCGCATCATGCGAAACCGCAAAGCTTTCAACCTCCATGTCCCCCAGGTCGGCCACCTTGTTCGGCGCCAGGACGTGTTTTTGTTCCAGGGGAATTTTGCCGACCCGCTTGGCCATGGCCTGCCAGGTCCCTTCGTTGGCGTAAACGTCCATCCCATAGCGGCGGGCGAGGACTCCGACTCCATGACTGTGATCACTGTGCTCGTGGGTCACAAAGATCGCTTCGACATCCTTCAGCGACCGATCAATCTGGTTCATCAGATTTTCGATCCGTTTCCCGCTCAAGCCGGCATCAATCAGGATCCGGTGATGGGCGGTTTCCAGGTAGGTGACGTTGCCCGTGCTCCCGCTAGCTAGAATACTATATCGCAAAAAATCCTTTTCACTCACGTCTCAGATTACTCCTTATTTTTCTAATGAACTGGTGTTAACGCTGCTGGGGGTACTCCGCATAATCGTGCTGTTAAAGGCATTGACCCGCAAACGTTGGACCGTGTCATCATTCTTGGTCCGCACCTCAATGATCCAGGTCGGTACATAAACCGCCTGATTGTGCTCACTGGTGGTCAAAAGCCTGGTATAGGCCAGTTTGGCCCACCGCACTTGAGAATTGTTGGGAATCAGGTTGTGCTTGTATAACCACGTCACCGCGTGCTGCTGGCTGATGGTGGCCGCCTCGGGCCGGAGAATCCGGGTATCCTCTAGAAAGGTCTGGGTATATCCCAGGACCTCATCATCGTTATTGACGCGGAAACGGATCTGCCCATCTGGCGAATTTAATGCCCGACCCGCCAACTGTTGTGTATAGACGATGGTGTGCCGGTCCGACAGTTGCGGCGCAAACCGGTAATGACTCCCGAGGGCAATTGAATGCTCATCCGCTACCAGGCGGTTCAACCGCTTTGCCGGGTCCTTCGGGTCGATCTTGACACCGGTTTCGAGGTCGCTGGCAAGTTCAGCGGAACTGAAATGATAGCTCTGGTCCCGCAGCTTGGCAGCCTGTTGTCCCAGCTTGCCACTCTCTTCAGACCGGGTGCCGGCGATGTAGTAGCCGCTCTGGGCATGGTTAGACAGGGGAACACTGGTAATTGCATCTGCTCGCATCTCCTTTAGGATAACCTCCTGCCGGTTGGGAGCACTGCTAGAAATCGTAAACCGGTTCTGAAGGAAGAGGCCGCCCACGACAACCAGGTCAAAGATAAGGAAGGCAAAAAGAAATATCCATTGAATTCGTTTGAAATTCATTTTTAGTCCTCCTTATTTCAGAAACTCCGTGTAGTCAACCCAGTGATTATGGTACTTCACAAAGTAGGTTGGCACGATTTTGACAGCCTTGCCGTCCTGCTGGCTATCTTTCCAGAGGTAGCCGACCCGCAGATCGGTGATGTCCTTAAACCGGCTGCTGGCATGCAATTCGTTGATAATGGTAGTAGTCGACGGCAGCTTGACCGTCTCCCCACTGAGCGGCAGCGGCACTTGCACCGTGTACAGGCTCAGCCAGTAGCGTTCAATGCCGCTCTGGGTAGCCTGGAGTTTGGCCCCGCCGTAGCCATCCGCGTTGACGATTGGGAAGCCCTCGACATAAGTCCGATAGATGAAAGTCCGGTGATGGTCCTTGGCCTGGTCAAAACGGATATTATCCAGCGGCATTCCGGTCTTCACCAGGGTGTTGTAGAAGTGGGCATAAAGCTGACTGGTCGTCACGACATTAGAGTGACCGATGTCATTTTCGTAGTCAACCGTACCCGCAGTGTGGTCATAGACCAGGTGCCGGTTAGTCCCATCCGTGTAGATAGTCTTATCGCCATCATCGTGGGCGGTCACGCTGGTGTGCTGGTTAGTGCTCAACAAGTTGGTGCTGAGGTTATTGATCCGCTGATTGCTGATTTGGTATGCCAGCTTGGGCAGTTTAAATGACTCGGGATACATCATCATCGCATGCCCCTTAATGATCTTATAGTCCACTGGAATTGACTGGCTATGCCGACCACCTTCGGGAAGCTTGGCAAAGTCCCCCTGGCTGACCTGGACCCGGTAGACGGTATAGTGGTAGTCCCGCAATAAGTAGATCTCCGATTTTCCGTTGAGCGGGATCACAATGTGGTTAATTCCCTTGACCCGGTTCGTGTCGATCGACTGTCTAAAGGTTTCGTTGAAGACGTCACCAGAAACACTATCTGGGTAGTTCAGCATCAGCGAGTGCCGATTACGCAGGTAACTCAGGTAGACATCACTGTTGTTGGTCTTAACCTCGCTCGTCCGGCCCAGCTTCCAACCCTGCAAGGCTTTTTTGACGTCATTGACCAGATTGGCCCGCTGACTGTAAAGCAGAAATTGCTGACCACTGCTGTTGGTCTTTACAATTGTCGTCGGCAGGTAGACATCACCTATTGACTGGGTGGTAAACTGTTGCGTCTGGGTACTGCTGTTTTCCCGATGGGGCCGCTCATATTGAAAGGGGTCAGTCCAGATGAGTCCCGAAAGGACCAAGCTAAACAGGACTACCAGCGTCAGGGCAATCGTCAGCCAATTACTTCTCAGCTTCTTGATCATCCCAGTCATCCTCCTCTTCATATGGTACGTACGGCAATGAGATGTAGAAGGTCGAACCGTGACCTTCGACACTATCAACCCAGATCTGACCGCCGAGCATGTTGATGACCTCCTTGGAAATTGCAAGGCCAAGGCCGGTCCCGCCCTGCTTGCGGCTCCGAGCCTTATCAACCCGGAAGAAACGGTCAAAGATCCGGCCAAGATCCTTGCGCGGAATCCCGAGCCCCTGGTCAGAGATACTCATGATGACGTGATTATGGGTTTCCAGCAGGCGCACCGTGATAATTCCCCCGTCCGGTGAATACTTGATTGCGTTGTTCATGATGTTATCGATCACCTGGGTGAACTTGTCGGTATCGATCTCTACCCACAGGTCCTTCTTGGTGAAGTGGCGTTCGATCTTGTACTTCTTCTTGCTGGCGTCCTCTTCCTCATTCTTAATAATCATGTCAAAGCGGTTCAAAATGTAATTGAGCAGTTCCTTAATGTTGACGTATTCCAGGTTAAGCTTCGTCGTTCCCGCATCCATCCTGGAAAGGCTCAACAGGTCGTTGATCATTCGGATCATCCGGTCGGTTTCTCCTTGGATAACGTTCAAGAACTTCGGGGCGACTTCCTTATCCTGCCATGCACCATCGCTCAACGCCTCAACATAACTATGAACACTGGTCAGCGGCGTCCGCAGCTCATGCGAAACGTTGGAAACAAACTGCTTGCGTTCCCGCTCCTCCTTTTGCTGGCTGGTGACGTCGTGGAGAACGCAGACCAACCCGCTGACAAAGCCAGATTCCCGCTGAATCGGCGAGAAGTAGGCATTTAGAATCAGGTTATTGCCGTCGTTTGACATATCGATGATCATTTCCCGCTGGTCGGCATTGACGAGCTGGCGAACCGTATAGTCGTGCCGGATATCCAGGACGTCGATGATTGACTTGCCGATTAGGTCGTCCTCATGGTCAACACCCAACAGCTGCAGGGCCATGTTATTGACGATCGTCACGTTCCCGCGGCGGTCCGTCGCCAGTACCCCATCGGACATATGGGAGAGGACACTGTCCAACCGCCGCCGTTCTGAATCCGTCGATGCCTGGGCTTCTTCCACGCGGACTGACAGGTTATTGACGGCCCCGGCAAGTTGTCCAAGCTCATCATTGCCCATGACGCGGACTTGGCCAGAGAAGTCCCCGCGGGCAATCCGCAGAGCCTGCTTTCGCATCTCCTCAATCGGCCGGGTTATTTCCTGGGAAATAAGAATCGCCAAGAAGAGTCCGATCGCAATCGTGATCAGGGCCGCCGATAGATAGATCAGAGTAATACTGTTGATATTGGAATAGACCGACTCCAGGCTGGCCCGCAAATAGACTGCCCCAATAACGTTGTTGTTGCTGTTGTCAACCAAGGGAACCACGTTGACGTAGTAGCGGTTATGGTTGCTGTTGTCATAGACATTCTCCGAGTGGGACCGGTTGTTTAGTAGGGTAGATTTGACGATCTGGTCGGTAGTCTTCTGGCCGATCGTCCCCCGGTTGTCGGAATCGCTGGTTCCCCGGATGATACCCTTGTTGTCAATTACCCGGATTTCCGAGATGTTGTTGTTATTGACTTCAGACAGGATCTGGCGAATCTGCCGGTTAGCCTTCTTGGTATCCGAACGAGCCAGTTGCTCACTCAACGAATTATCAACGTAAGACGGCAATTCAATCGATTGTTTGAATGTATTCAGGTTCTGATGTTCCAATTGACGCACAAAAACCGCCCCAACGCATTCCAGCGTCAGCATCAGCATCAACGCAAATACGAGGGCGATTTTAAAACGAATCGATTGGTAAAATTTTAACTTGCTGTTCACAACTGTTCAGCCTCTAATTCTGATCAGGATTTGCTAAATAGTAGCCGACCCCACGCCGCGTGATCAGCCATTGCGGGTGGCTCGGATTATCTTCAATTTTCTCCCGCAGACGCCGGACCGTCACATCCACGGTCCGTACATCACCAAAGTAGTCATATCCCCAAACAGTCTGCAAGAGGTGCTCCCGGTTAATTACCTGACCAATGTGCTGGGCCAAGTAATGAAGCAATTCGAATTCCCGGTGGGTCAGGTTGATGTTTTCGCCCCGTTTGGTGACCGTGTAGGCCTCGGGGTGAATAGTCAGGTCTCCCACCTTGATGTCGGTATTCGTGTCTTCTTCAGCAGGGGCCTTCAGGGTTGCCTGCCGCCGCAGGTTAGCCTTGACCCGGGCCACCAATTCCCGGTTAGAGAACGGCTTGGTGACATAGTCATCTGCTCCCAATTCGAGGCCCAGAACCTTATCAAGCTCGGAGTCCTTGGCCGTTACCATGATGATTGGCATCGTGTGCTTAGCCCGCACGCGCTTGGCAACTTCCAGGCCATCGATCTTTGGCAACATCAGGTCCAAAATGATCAGGTCGGGATTTTCACTTTCGACCATCTCCAGGGCCTCCTCACCATCATAGGCGGTTACGACCGAGTAGCCTTCCTTTTCAAGGTTGAATTTAATGATATCTGAAATTGGTTTTTCGTCATCAACGACTAGTATTTTCTTTGCCATTTCAAAATCCCCTCCATGGGTGATTGTTTGCTTAAAAACTTAGTAACCGTGCCCCCATTATAGCACAGCTAAGGATTTTATTAATTTTTGGCGAATTTATGTTGACAGCTAAGGGTAGGGGTGGTAAATTAATAAAGTACCTTGTTGAGGGGTTACAAATATGGGCAGTTAGCTCAGCTGGCAGAGCAACGGACTCTTAATCCGTGGGTCCAGGGTTCGATCCCCTGACTGCCCATCAGAGGTTTACAGAGATTGAGATCTTCTCAATCTCTTTTTTTGTGCATTCACCACCCGATTGCAAATTAATTGCAAAAAATCTCAAAAACTGCTTGCAAAAATTGGCAGAAGTTGATATTATAATAGTCGTTGTCAATGACATGGGCAGTTAGCTCAGCTGGCAGAGCAACGGACTCTTAATCCGTGGGTCCAGGGTTCGATCCCCTGACTGCCCATTATGTATCGTAAAAGACTGGTGAATAATCACCAGTCTTTTTTATTTTGAAAATGGCCGCACCAAACGACAAATTTGGTACGGCCATTTTTTGTTAATTATTCAGCCAACTTATAGCCAAATCCCCGGATCGTCAACAGGTGGACCGGGTAGTGCGGATCATCTTCGAGCTTATCGCGCAGGTGGCTGATGTGGATATCAACGATCCGCGACGTGTTGAGAATATCGTAACCCCACACACCGTTGACCAGCTGATCGCGGCTGAGCACCTGGTTGCGATGAGCAATTAAATACGATAGCAGCTGAAATTCCTTGGGAGTCAGTTCAACTAACGACCCAGCCTTTTTAACCTGGTAGTTCTGCTGATCCACCTGCCAGGAGCCAATGGTGATCACCTGGGCCGCAGTCGCCTTTGCCGGAGCTTTCGGCATCTGGGCCTGCATGTGCTGGTAGAGCCAAGTCCGTTGTGCAATCAAAGCCCGCAGGACCCGATCATCAAACGGAAAGGCAATCACGTCGTCAACCCGGGCCTGATACAATTTACGCTGAATGCGGTCCGTCATTTTGGTGGTGAAAATAGTAATGGGCCCTTGCACCTGGGGACGGATCAGGGTCATTGTGGCAATGGCCGTATCCAGGGTAGCGGCGCCCAGGTCCCACCAAACCCCAGCAGGCTGCTCGTGTTCGAGCTCAACCACCAAACCGGTCGGCGTTGTCACCCGGTCAAAACTCCAGGAGGCCTGCTTGCTGAGCCGCTCTAGTCGGTTGATCAAGTCGGCATCTTGCCCCATTAGCAAAAATCGGTTGCTCATCTTTCCCTCCCAGATTTACATAACTTTTACAATACGAAGATCAAATATTTACAGCAGCTTGCTATTCTCTATTTGTACCATACGAAATTAACGAAAACAACTAGGGAGCATTCGCGATGAAGAGAATTATCACAATCATCATCACGGTATTGATCATCGTCGGCCTGGGCGCCGGCTGGATCACCGCCAAGAAGCAGCCGCCACTGTCAAAAGTAACAATCGTCGGGTCCAGTGCCCTCCAACCGCTAACGGAGGCCGTCACCAACGAATACCGGACGGTTAACCCGCGAGCAAGCATCACTGTCCAGGGAGGCGGGTCAGGAACCGGACTAAGCCAGGTGCAGGCCGGCGCCGTCAATATTGGTTCATCAGACATCTTCGCCGAACAGAAGGACGGGATTGACGAGCAAAAACTGCACGACCATATCGTGGCGGTTTCGGGAATCGTCCCCATCGTTAACCGCGACCTAGGCATCAAAGACCTTTCCCTCTCCCAGCTCCGGCAAATCTACACCGGACAAGTAACCAACTGGCGCCAGCTCGGGGGACCCGACCGGCCAATCACGGTGATCAACCGGGCAGACGGGAGTGGTACCCGAGTAGCATTCGAGCAGGTTGTCCTAAAGGGACAGCGGCCCCTGAATGCTCAGGAACAGGATTCCAACGGTACCGTCAAGGAAATCGTAGCGCGCACTCCGGGGGCTATCAGCTACATCTCGGCCGCCTACCTCAACCAGCAGGTCCAGCCCCTGAAGATTGGCGGAGTGAGTCCGACGGCGAAGAACATCACCACTAACCGCTGGCCGTTATGGTCATACGAGCACATGTACACCCAGCAGCATCCTACCAAGGCCACCCAAGCGTTCATTAATTACATGCAGTCTAAGCCGGTCCAACAGACCCTGGTAAAGCGGGCCCACTACGTCAACATTCACGACATGCGGGTCCAAAAAAATGCCGCCGGAATAATTCGGGGAAAGGAGTAAGCCTATGGACGATTTACAAAAGCAATTAACCCAGCCATCACCGGAAAGTCGGCAGGAATGGACCGGTAAGATCATCAGCTCCCTGGCCATCATCCTCATCGGCGGCTTGGTCGTTGCCATCCTCGTCTTCCTGACCATCAAAGGGGTAGCACTGTTTACCGACAACGGCGTCTCCGTCTGGCACTTCCTCTCACAGACGGATTGGCAGCCCAGCCACCACCACTACGGGGCTCTGCCGATGATCGTGACCTCATTTTGCGTCACACTCCTGGCCGGAATCGTCGCTCTGCCCCTGGCATTGGTCGTGGCGATAGCGATCACGGAAATCCTGCCAAAGAAGGCAAGCAGCCTGATCCAGCCCCTAATTGAGCTCCTCGTCGGGATACCTTCCGTAGTATACGGATACCTCGGGCTGACCCTCATTGTGCCCGCCCTGCAGCAGCTCTTTGGCGGAACCGGCTTTGGAATCCTCGCCGCGACTGGGGTACTCTTCTTGATGATCCTGCCAACCATGACTTCGATGACCGTGGATAGTCTCAGGGCCGTTCCGAAGACGTACCGTCAGGCCTCCGCGGGACTGGGGGCAACTCGCTGGCAGACCATCTACCGAATCATCGTTCCCAGCGCCCGAGACGGGATCCTGACCGCGGCCGTCTTCGGCATGGCCCGGGCATTCGGTGAGGCCCTGGCAGTTCAAATGGTGATCGGAAACACCGCCGTCATGCCGAAGGGACTGGTCGAGTCTTCAGCAACCCTCACCAGCGTCTTGACCACCGGAATCGGGAACTCAGTCATGGGGACCGCGGACAACAACGCCCTCTGGTCCCTAGCTCTGATCCTGCTGGTCATGTCCCTGGTTTTCAATCTCTTGATTCACCTGGTAAGTAAGAAAGGAGCCGCATAATGTCCCCTGAACGCGTTGATAAAATCGCCACGCGAGTAATCCTAACGCTGGCCAGCATCGTCGGCCTGATCATCCTGGGCCTTCTGGGCTACATCCTCGCCCAGGGTATCCCCCACATTTCCTGGCACTTCTTAACCAGTAGCGCAGAATCATTTTCTGCCGGCGGAGGGATCCGCGATCAGCTGTTCAACTCCCTCTACCTCGTCGTCTTGACCATGATTGTCTCCGTCCCCCTCGCCCTCTGCGCGGCCATCTACCTCAGTGAATACGCCCCGGACAACCGGCGCACCCGCCTGCTTCGGTTGGCAATCGAGGTCCTGAGTTCGCTGCCTTCCGTAGTCGTCGGCCTGTTCGGCTACCTGGTCTTCGTCTTAAAATTCGGCCTGGACTTTTCACTCCTGGCCGGTGCACTGGCGCTGACGATCCTCAACCTGCCGATTTTGACCCGCAGTTGCGAGGACGCCTTGTGCCAGGTGCCATACCTGCAACGACAAGCGGGACTCGGACTGGGGATGGCCAAGTGGCGGGTCACGACCAAGATCGTCCTGCCGGCTGCCCTGCCCGGGATCATCACCGGGGCCATCCTGAGTGCCGGTCGGATCTTTGGGGAAGCTGCCGCCCTAATCTACACCGCCGGCCAGAGCGCCCCGGCGATCAGCTATACCGACTGGAACCCATTCAGTCCAACCAGTTTCCTCAACCCGCTACGCCCCGCCGAAACCCTGGCAGTCCATATCTGGAAGGTCAACAGTGAGGGCCTGGTCCCCGACGCCCGGGCAGTTTCCAACGGTTCCGCCGCCGTCTTAATCATTACCATTCTATTGTTTAACCTGATTGCCCGTTACGTCGGGTACCGGATCAAACACCGCCTAACAAAGTGAGGAGTATAAAATGCAAGCAAAACCAGCCTTAGAAGTAAAGGATCTCCAGGTCTTTTACGGTGACAAGCACGTCGTTTTCGATGTCAACCTCAAGTTCCCCAAACACCAGATCACGGCCTTAATCGGCGCCTCGGGTTCGGGAAAGTCAACCGTGTTGCGAAGCCTCAACCGAATGAATGATGATTTCGCCACAGTGACCGGCGAAATCAACTTCCATGACGTCAATATCAACCAGCCCACGGTCAATGTCTACCGCGTCCGTCAGCGCATCGGCATGGTCTTCCAGCAGCCGACCCCCTTCCCAATGTCAATCTACGAGAACGTAATCTATGGTCTGCGCTTGGCCGGCGAGAAGGACCGGCACGTCCTTGACCAGCGGGTTGAGGAGAGTCTGCGCCAAGCCGCCCTCTGGGACGAGGTGAAAGACCAGCTCAAGTCCAGCGCCCTCGACCTGTCCGGTGGTCAGCAACAGCGGCTCTGCATCGCCCGCACGCTGGCGGTTCAGCCAGAAATCATTCTCATGGATGAGCCGACCAGCGCCCTCGACCCGGTTTCGACTTCGCAGATCGAGGATACCCTAGTACAATTAAAGGAGCAGTTCACGATCATCATGGTGACCCACAACATGCAACAGGCATCCCGGTCGGCCGACTGGACCGCTTTCATGCACCAGGGACACCTGATTGAATTCGACAAGACCGCGACGATCTTTATGAACCCGCACGAGCAGCAAACGGCCGACTACCTGAGCGGCAAGTTTGGTTAGGAGGAAAACATGGGTGCTATTTTTAACGACGAACTAAAGCGTCTCCGTGGTCATTTCATGGAGATGGGAATCGACGCCAGCGAGCAGATCTACCAGGCAACGAAGGCCTTCACCGAAAACGACCCAGCCCGGGCCAACCAGGTCCTGACCGCGGATAACAAGATTAACGATGAGGAGGTCAGCCTGGAAAAGGAGGCCCTCCAGCTGATGGCCCTCCAGCAGCCGGTGGCCAGCGATTTTCGTAGGATCATCAGTATCCTGAAAGCCAGCAGCGATATCGAACGGCTCGGGGACTACGCCACCCACATCGCCCGAGCCGCAATCAACCTGAGTGACCGGGAGCACAACGCACAGATTGAAGCGCAGATCGAAAAGATGATGATGATCGTGCGTGAGATGCTGGAGAAAGTCCTCGACGCCTATGCCCAGACCGATGAGCAGGCAGCGTACGAGGTCGCCAATACGGACCTGCAAGTCGACCTGATCTACGTCCAGCAGCAACAGGCCATCTTGACGGCCCTAGCGAAAACCGGTGAAAACGTCAAGACCTACGGCGACTACCTCGCGGTGATCCGCTACCTGGAGCGGGCGGGGGACCACATTGTCAACCTCGCCGAATGGATCATCTACATTGGCTCTGGCAAACTGGTGGAGTTAAACCCGGGAAAGGCCGATCCCACGATGGTCGAACGAAAACTGAAAGAACAATAACAAAAGGGAATCGCGTAACGCGATTCCCTTTTGTTTAATAGCTGACTATTTTTGCTCGTCTTCGTTTAATAAGATCTGGT
>NZ_JBJEEM010000015.1:0-18274 GCF_051873075.1 Limosilactobacillus sp.
TATTAAGTTGTTATGTTATCTCAACCAGACAACATAGATTATTATATCTAAATTCCGGCTAATTGCCAAGCCTTTTTTAGAAATAATTCAAAAAAGTTTTGGAAACCAGAGCATGACCACGATGAGGATGATCGCTAAGCCAAAAATCACCATGTAGAAACAAGGGGATTGCCGAAAGCTTCATGCGAGTCGGTCATGAAATGCCTAGCTTGAATGTATGGCGCTTTATTTACGGATCGATAAACAAAAATCCCGGTAGAAAAACTCCTACCGGGCTAGTAATGCCCCAAACAGGATTCGAACCTGTACATGGAAACCCATACAACGACCTGAACGTTGCGCGTCTGCCAATTCCGCCACTGGGGCATCAACTCATTAAGTTGCTTTGTCATCTCAACCAGACAACGTAAATTATTATATCTAAATTCTGGTTAATTGCCAAGCCTTTTTAAAAATTAATTCAAAAAAAGTTTTTTAAAACCAGAGCGTGACCGCGACGAGGGCGATTACCAGGGTCAAAATCACCATGTAGGAACGGTTGGGATTGCCAAAAGTTTCACGCTTGAGTCGGAAGGTTGTTTCCATAAAAGCATACACGAAAATCAGATAGGCAATTATTATCAGGCCGACCCATAAGTTGTGGGGAAAAGTCAGAATTAGCTTAACAATTGAAACAGTTAGCAGGATGAAGAAACACAGCCGGGCAAACATCAACCAGTCGGTCACGTGTTTTTCTTTCTTGGCTTTGCTTCCACCGAGGTTGGCCACAATTAAAAAGGCGGCCGTGAAGATGGCAATCGCTTGTAACATTGAAATTCACTCCTTTCCATAATTTTAGCATTCCCGCAAGCCGGACACCAGCAGACTTTTAACTTGAAAAAGATTGTTAAAAAGTGTAAAGTATCATATATTGCAAACGAATATATATCAATGAGGTGAACTTTAGTGGCTGATTTCGAAATTGGTGATGTTGTAAAGGGCAAGAAGTTCGGGCCAATGGAGCACGACTTCTCTGGTGTCGTTGAGAAGGTCTACAATAATTCAATTATGATTTCGATCCAGGACTTTGACCCCTCTGATAAGGGCGGCGTTAATGAACTGAACGGCCGGGCCGTCATTCGCCAAAAGGAAGCAAAGATGATCAAGGCTGTTCCTCGCGAGGAAAAAGACGACGATGAGGCTGACGAAGAAAAGGACGACAAAAAGTCAACCAAGTCGCCTAAATCGACTGCCAAGAAAAAAACTAGTAAAAAATCGTCTAAAAAGGCTGACAAATAGTTAATAAAGTTATATACTAGCTTAGTAAGTTAATTGAGCTAGTTTATGCGGGTATAGTTTAGTGGTAAAACTCAACCTTCCCAAGGTTGCGTCGCGAGTTCGATTCTCGTTACCCGCTTCAGTTGCAGGAGTTGTTGCTCCTGCTTTTTTTGTACAAAAATAAAGTCCCGGAATCAACCGGGGCTTTTTTAGCTTTATTAACTTAAATTTGAATACTGTTCAGGACCTTTTGCATGGCCTGGGCAGAATGTTTCATCTTGGCCAGTTCGTCGGCGGCAAGCGGGTATTCGATTACCTGACCGATTCCTTGACTATTGATGACGGCCGGTGAACCGAGGTAGATGCCGTCAATTCCGTATTGACCCTCTAGTGGGGCCGAGATCGGCAGGACCACGTTGAGGTTTTCGATGATTGCGCTGGTGATGTAGGCGAGGCACTTTGCAACCCCGTAAAAGGTTGCGCCCTTGTTGCCGATAATTCGTCCGCCGGCTTGATGAACGTCGTCTTCGATTTCTTCCTTAGCTTGGTCGCTGAGCTGAACTTGTTCAGTGAGAGGCTTGCCGTTGATCGTGATTTCGTTGAAGGCGGCAAACGAGGTGTCGCCATGTTCGCCAAGGATCTGCGCGTCAACCGCATTGACGGAGAGGTGGAGCCGGTGGCTGAGAAGAATCCGCAGCCGCATTGAATCCAGTGAAGTTCCCGTACCGATGACCCGTTCCTTTGGGAAGCCGCTGAGCCGCTGGGTGAGGGTGGTTAGGATGTCGACCGGGTTGCTTGAGATGACAAAGACACCTTTGAAACCGGCGGCCACGATCGGGTCCACGATAGTTTTGAGGATAGCCGCGTTCTTGTTGACCAGGTCCAGGCGCGTTTCACCAGGCTTTCGGGCCACCCCGGCAGTGATTACCACGACATCTGCGTTGTGAGCATCTTCGTAGCTACCGGCGATGACCCGTACTGGGCTGGTCAAGGGGGTGATGTCTGCAAGGTCGGCGGCATCCCCGGCGGCCTTTTGCTGGTTTCGATCGACGATGACCAACTCATCGATTTCGTTGGTTGACTGAAGCAGTGAGAATGCAAAGGCAGAACCCACCGATCCGTCTCCAACGAGGACAACCTTATGAGTATAGCTATCAAGCATTTTGATCATTCTTCCTTTCTTAGTTCAGCTTGTGCAGCCCAATTGTTGATTGGACCGAATTTGTGACCGATCGTCAGGGGGCTAGCGATGGCGGTGTGGACCGCCGCTTTGGCTTTGCAGACGGCAGCAGCGACGCCCTGGCCCTTGGCAAGTTCGGCTGCGGTGATGGCAGAGAAGACGTCCCCGGTGCCGTTGAGCCGGCTGGTCTTGATAAACGGTTTGGACATCCAGAAGTGCTGACCGTCTGCTAAGAGGACCAGGTCGTCGACGGTATCTTGGTTGGCACTGCTGTGGGCACCCTTGACAACCACGTTCTTGGCGCCCATCTCCTGCAGGCGTCGGGCCGCGGTGAGCTGGTCTGCGCGGCTTTCGATGGTCATCTCGGCCAGCTTTTGCGCTTCGTAGAAGTTGGGGGTGATGACCGTGGCCAGGGGAATGATCCGTTGGCGGAAGAGCTCATAGGCTGACTGGGCCAACAGCATTGCACCATGCTTGGTGATGATGACTGGGTCGACCACCAGAGGACCGAATATCTTGGGATCGTAATGGTCGGCGACAACGTTAATCACATCATCGTTGGCTAACATGCCGGTCTTTGCCGCACTGATCGTAAAGTCCCGGGCCAATTGGCGGAACTGTTCGGCGATAAATTCTTTGGGCATTACCTGCTGGGCGGTGATGTCATACGAGTTGCCGGCAACAGCCGCGGTCAGAATCCCGTGACCATAGACCCCGTCTACGAAGAAGGCATGCAGGTCGGCAGGCATTCCGGCACTACCATCTGAGTCGTGTCCGGCAATCGTCAATGCTTGAATATCTTGGTTTGTCATTCACATCATCCTTTCACCATTTCTTAATACTTTGATTTTAGCATATAATCGCCGTGGACAGACCGATCAATGATTTTCCTTGTAATTAGATTGGATTTTGTTATAATAAAACAGTGTTAAAACTGATGATCAAGGAGTAGTAGTAATCAATTGCTTTACAGCGATCCTATGATGGTGTGAGTTAGGAATGCGTTGATTATGAAGGCGTGCCTTGTAGGCATAGTTTAATAATTAAGAGTGGAATTCTAATTCAATTAGAGTGGTACCGCGGGAAATGAACTCGTCTCTAGTAAGTTGCTGGCTTATTAGGGACGTTTTTTGATATAAGGAGGAATACTATGGACGAAAAGCAAAAAGTTGTAACCGCGCTTTCAAAAGCATTGCCGGAGATGGATGTTGCCGACATCGCAGACAAGATTGAACGGCCAAAGGATGCCAATAATGGTGATTATGCCTTCCCAACATTCTTCTTGGCTAAGACCCTGCACAAGGCTCCGCAGATGATTGCCAGTGAACTGGTGGAAAAGGTCGACCAGGATGGTTTTGAAAAGGTTGTCGTTGCCGGACCATACATCAACTTCTTCCTGGATAAGGCGGAGGTTGGTTCCGACATCTTAAAGGAAATCTTGACTGACCCAGAGCACTACGGTGACCTGGACCTTGGTCACCAGGCTAATGTGCCGATTGACTACTCATCACCAAACATTGCCAAGCCGATGGGGATGGGACACCTGCGTTCAACCATGATCGGTGAATCCGTTGCCCGGATCCTGGAGAAGGTTAACTACAACCTGATCCGAATTGACTACCTTGGTGACTGGGGAACCCAATTCGGGAAGATGATGGCGGCCTACAAGATGTGGGGTGACGAGCCAGAAGTTCAAAAGGGCTTAAAGGAAGAACCAATTGACACCCTGGTTAAGCTTTACGTGCGGATCAACACCGAGGCTGATGAGCACCCAGAATACACCGAAGAAGGTCGGGCATGGTTTGCCAAACTGGAACACGGCGATGAAGAGGCCTGGAAGCTCTGGCACTGGTTCCGGGAAATGTCTTTGCAACGTTTCCAGCGGGTTTACGATATGCTGAATGTTCACTTTGATTCCTTCAACGGGGAAGCTTTCAGTGCCCAAAAGATGGCTGAACCGATTCAACTGTTGAAGGATAAGGGCCTGCTTAAGGAAAGTCGGGGAGCACAGATTGTGGACCTTGATAAGTACAAGCTGCCACCACTTTTGATCATCAAGTCGAACGGTACGACCACCTACATCACTCGTGACCTGGCGACGGCCCTCTTCCGGAAGCGGATGTACGGCTTTGCGAAGTCGATCTATGTTGTCGGGGCTGACCAGGAGACCTACTTCCGTCAACTAAAGCTGGCATTGAAGGACATGGGCTTCAACTGGTGGGACCAGATCACTCACGTTTCCTTCGGTCTGATGAACCTGAATGGGAAGAAGATGTCCACTCGTAAGGGGAACGTTGTCTCCCTGGAAGACGTCTTAAATGACTCCATCGACCTGGCACGGAAGCAGATTGAAGAGAAGAACCCAGATCTGAAGAACGCCGATGAAGTGGCCAAGCAGGTCGGTGTCGGCGCGGTTATTTTCCATGACTTGAAGAACTACCGGCGGAACGCGGTTAACTTCAAGTTGGAAGACGTCGTTAAGTTTGAAGGGGAAACCGGTCCGTACGTTCAATACGCACGTGCCCGGGCTGAGAGTATCCTGCGGAAGGGTGGCATCCGGGACTTCAGCGATGTTGACCTGACGAAGGTTGGCGATGCTGCCTGGGAGCTGATCAGCTTCCTTGGTCAATACAGTGAAGCGATCAAGCGGGCGGCGCTCAACTACGACCCATCCGTGGTTGCCAAGTATGCTCTGGAACTGGCTAAGAAGTTCAACCAGTACTACGCCCACACCCGGATTCTGGACAAGGATGAGGGTCAACAGGCTCGGTTGGCACTGACGCAGGCGGTCAGCAACGTTCTGAAGTCCGCCCTGAACCTGCTGGACATCCAAGCACCAGACGAAATGTAATCTAAGCTGGAAAGAAGCATTAGCGTGTCTTTTCCAGCCTGACATATACAAAAAGCAGCATCAGCCAATTGGCCGGTGCTGCTTTTTGTATATCTACAGATATTATTTATCGAGGACGATGTTTTTAAGAACCGCGGTAAATGCTGGGTCAGCATTGAAACAGCGAACCACCTTGAAGAATTCTCCGCCATTATCCATGAAGTACTCGCGGTTTTCCACGTCAAGCTCGTGCAGGGTTTCGAGACAGTCCGCCACGAACGCGGGTGAAACTACCAGGACCCGCTTGACCCCCTTCTTCGGCAGTCCCTTTACCGTCTCGTCAGTCGCGGGTGTCAGCCATTCTGCCGGGCCGAACTTCGATTGATACGTCTGCATGATCGGAACGTCAGTCTTCAGCCGCACCTTGACCCCATCAGTGGTGGCTTGACATTGCCGCGGGTAGGGGTCGCCGCTCTGGGCATAACTGACCGGGATCCCATGAAAGGACATCAGGACTAGGTCATACTGGTTCTGGTCCAGCTCGACCTGAATATTGTGTGCCAGCAGGTCCAGGTAGTCGCTGCGCCCTGCAAAGCCGCTGATGATCCGCAGCTCGGGGACGTATGGGTGCCGGTAGTAGAACCGGTTGATGTCATCCATGACCGACCCGATGGTGGTTGTCGAGTACTGGGGGTAGAGGGGGATGATCGTCAGTCGTTGCACCCCGGCGTCCTCCAGCTGCTTCAATGCTTCAGCAATGAACGGTTTGCTGTAGGAATACGCGTAGGCCACCTGGTAATCGTCGCCCAGCTGCTTTTGAAGCTGGACGGCTTGTTGTTTGGTGTAGTGGGCAAGCGGAGAACCAAACTCTGGTGACCAAATCTGCCGGTACTTGGCTGCTGATTCCGCAGGCCGCTTGGGCAGGATCATCAGGTTGAGGATGGGCAACCAGATGGCGCGGGGCACAGTGATGACCCGTGGATCGCCGAGAAAACGCCGCAGGTATGGCCGAACGGCTTCTGCTGTGGGGGCCCCGGGGGTGCCGAGGTTGATCAGTAAAACTCCTTGCTTCAAATAAAGGACCTCCGTTAGTTGAGAATAAAATTCCCCACCATGACTGCCGGGTGGGGATTTATGGATTGAGTTTAGTTTTCGTAGACCGACCGCTTCAGAACCCCAACGTATGGGAGGTTGCGGTAGAGGTTATTGTAGTCGAGGCCATAGCCCACCAGGAATTCGTTCGGGGTGGTGAAGCCAACGTAGTCCCCCTCGATCTCGACAGTGCGGCGATCAGGCTTGTCGAGCAGGGCGCAGACGGCGACGCTCTTGGCTCCCCGGTCCTTCAGTAATTGGACCAGGTACTTCAGGGTCCGGCCGGTATCAATGATATCTTCCATAATGATAACAGGGCGGTCCTTGACGTCAGACTTGAGATCGAGTTCGAGCTTGACCTGCCCGGTCGAATCGGCACCGTCGTAGCTGGAGACATCGACTAGGTCAAGGTTGAGCTTGAAGTTGAGCCGTTTCAGCATGTCACTGGTGAAGATCATGGCGCCGGTCAGAACTGAAATTACCAAGGGGTTTTGGTCCTGGTATTTTTCAGTGATCGTCTCGGCCAGTTCATCGACGCGGTGCTCGATCTCTTCTTGGCTGTAAAGTACCCGTTCAATATCGTTATTCATGAAAATTCTTCTCTCCCGTTTGATAATTGCGCGAAAAGCAATTTAATAATTAACAGTCAGATTTTAACACAAGACCACCATAAAATTAAGCCACAAATTAATTCTTTTTAGAACTTTTCATAACAATGTTCGGATTTTACTGCTATAAGTGATTGCGACGAGAAAGGAAAGCTTTACTAAAAGATTACGGAATTTTATGGCCTGGATCTGGTTATATGCTAAAATGACAGACAGTCAATTAATGAACGGGAGAAAATGAGAATGAAGCGAGAACCACAGAAGAGACCTTTTAAAGAACAGGTGATGGCGTGGTTAAAGTCAGTCGGCGCCCGTACTTGGACGGCGCTCAAACACGCTGGCGGACGGATTAAAAGATGGGTGAAACGTTTCTGGTATCGTTACCAGCTGACCCGTTGGCTTATTGTTATCTGCCTTAGTCTTTTCCTGATCACGAGTATTCATTTGACCTTTGTTGCCAAGACGGCTGATGTTAAAAACTTGAAGAACCGGCTGGAACGAACAACGGTGATTTATGACCGCAATAAGCAGTCTGCCGGCAGCCTGTACGCGCAGAAAGGAACCTATGTTAACCTGGACCAAATCTCCAAGAACGTGCCGAACGCGGTGCTGTCAACCGAGGACCGCAACTTCTATAAGGAACACGGCTTCTCAATTAAGGGACTTGGCCGGGCCGGCTTTCTCTTGGTCAAGAACAAGCTTTTGCACCGGGACTATATCTCTGGTGGTGGGAGTACTATAACTCAGCAATTGGTCAAGAACGCCTTTTTGACCCAGCAGCAGACCTTTTCACGGAAGGCCCGGGAGATCTTCATCGCCGTTGAGGTGGAAAATCAGTACAGCAAGAACGAGATCCTGACGATGTACCTCAACAACGCCTACTTCGGCCACGGGGTCTGGGGGGTCCAGGACGCCGCCAAGCGCTACTTCAATGAGAACGCCAGTGAATTAACGGTCCCGCAGGCCGCCACCCTGGCCGGGATGCTGACCTCACCGGGAATCTATGATCCGATTGAGCACCCAGCGGCCACCAAGCAACGCCGGAACCTGGTGCTTCAGTTGATGGTGGAAAACAATAAGCTGACGCAGGCCCAGGCCAATCAGTACAAGCAGGTCCCGTTGGCCGTTACTAATGGTTATGTTCCCAACGATACTTATAAGTACCCATACTTCTTCGATGCGGTGATCGCGGAGGCCGAGAGCAAGTACGGGATCTCCGAAAAAGACATCATGAACAATGGCTACAAGGTCTACACGACCCTTGATCAGGACCAGCAACGGTCGATGCAGCAGACTTACGATGACGATGACAACTTCCCGGCCAATACTGCCGATGGAGCTAAGGTTCAATCAGCTTCGGTGGCAATGGACCCGAAGACCGGCGGGGTGACGGCAGTTGTCGGTGGCCGGGGGAAGCACGTCTTCCGGGGCTTCAACCGGGCCACCCAGATGCGGCGGCAACCGGGCTCGACCATCAAGCCGATCGTGGTCTACACGCCAGCACTGGAACACGGCTACTTCTACGATTCTACCCTTCAGGACAAGAAGCAGTCGTATGGAACCAACCACTACACACCGAAGAACTACGATGACACCTACAGTGGAACGGTACCAATGTACAAGGCCCTGTACGAGAGTCTGAACGCCCCGGCGGTTTGGCTACTCAACAAGATCGGCGTTAACCAGGGTTATGCTATGGCCCAGAAGTTTGACCTGCCGGTAGAAAAGAGCGATAAGAACCTGGCCCTGGCCCTCGGGGGAATGACCAAGGGGGTCTCTGTCCAGCAAATGGCCCGCGCATATGCCACCTTCGATAACGAAGGCCAGATGCCGACTGCCCACTACATCACCAAGATTGAGGATGCCTCTGGCCGGGTGATTGCCCAGAATAAGGGGAACAAGACCAAGCACGTTATCTCCGCCAAGACGGCCCGCGAGATGACTAGCATGATGATCGGGGTATACGAACACGGGACCGGTGCGAGTGCCAAGCCGGCTGGCTACACCCTGGCTGGGAAGACTGGGACGACCAACTCCGGAATCAAGGGCGACGAGGACAGTGACCGTGATAAGTGGATGATCGGCTACACCCCGGATGTCGTGGTGGCCACCTGGGAAGGCTATGACGACACTAGCGCCAACCATACCCTGACCGACATCAGCGACCGCAACATCAATGTCTTGTTCAAGAACGAGATGACGGGGATTCTCGATAATACGCCAGGGACCAAGTTTGCGGTTAAGGATGCTCAGGAACGGGCACAGAGCAACACAAGCAAGTCGAATAGCGGTTGGAAGTCGCTGTTTAATAACGATGGTGACCTGCTCAACCAGTTCAACCAGTCGGTCAATAACTTCGGCAATAAGGCCAGCCAATGGTGGAACGGCGTGAAATCGCTATTTTGATTACTAGTCAAACATGATACAATTTACAGAGATTCAATAAAAAAGGGGATTATTATTTATGGTTGTAAATATTTACGACACGGCTAACGAAATGAGCCGGCAATTAACTGAAACGCAGGAATTCCAAAACCTGAAGAAGGCTTTTGAAGCTCTGAAGGCCGACGAAGACGCCTTCACTTCATTCAAGAAGTTCCAACAGATGCAGGTTGAAGCCCAAAAGAAGCAGATGCAGGGCCAAAAACCAAGCGATGACGAGATCAACGCTATCCAGACCTTGGCTAAGGAAATCAGCGGCAAGAAGGCTGTCATGGACCTGATGAACCAAGAACGTCAGGTTGACCAGATGCTGCAACAAGTTAATAAGACCATCACGGAACCACTGCAGAACCTCTACAGCGAGATCATGCCACAGGATCCAGAAAACAAGTAATTTATTTACCTGAGCCAGGCAGGCGGCACGGTGCCGTCGCCTGGCTCTTTGAATAAATTATGAAGAACCAGTAAACATTTCCTTATCGAGACTGGATCGGCTCGGGAAGTGTGGTATATTGGTTGGTGATGTTTTCGAATCAAATTATTTTAAGGGATGTGTTTTTTTGAAATCCAAGAAATTATTAGCGATTGTTGCGGGAGTTGCCTTGATGATGCCCCTTGCCGCCTGCGGCAACAAGGCGGTGGCAACGACTAGCGGTGGTAAGATCACCGAGAGCGAATACTACAGCAGCATGAAGGCCACCAGCAATGGTAAGCAGGTCCTCCAGCAGATGATCCTGGATAAGGTCCTGGAAAAGGAATACGGTAAGCAAGTTACCAGCAAGCAGGTCAACGCCGAATACAACAGCTACAAGTCACAGTACGGCTCTCAATTCAGCGCTGTCCTCCAGCAAAACGGTCTGACGGAAAAGTCACTGAAGCAGCAGATTCGTTCTAACCTCTTGCTCCAAGCGGCTGTCCGCGACTACTCCCACATTACTAACAAGCAGATCAATAAGCAGTGGAAGAAGTACCAGCCAAAGGTCCAGACCGCCGAAATCCTGGTTGGCAGTGAGTCGGAAGCCCAAGACATCATCAGTCAGCTGAACGACTCCGACAACGCCTACAAGACCTTCAAGAAGTCGGCAAAGTCCAAGTCAACTGACAGCTCTAACAAGAACCAGGGCGGGAAGGTTCCGGCCTTTGACAACACGGACACCCAACTTGACTCTGCCTACAAGAAGGCAGCCTTCAAGCTGAAGACTGGTGAGTACACGAAGACTCCAGTCAAGACCGATGACGGTTACCAGGTCATCTACATGATCGAACACCCGGCTAAGGGCAAGAAGAGTCAGCACATCAGCGACCTGCGGAACCAAATCGTTCAGGAAAACATGAACAACAGTACCTTCTTGCACAAGGTTGTTTCTAATGTTTTGAAGAAAGGGAACGTTTCTATCAAGGATAATGATGAAAAGAACATCCTTGACGATTACCTGAATTCCAACAGCACGACCAACGGCAGCCTGGGCACGAACAGCTCAAGCGCGTCATCCAGTGCTAGCAAGTAATAAATAAGCCAATCCGGCAGTAAAAATCCCCCAGCGAAATGTTAACGCTGGGGGATTTTAGTGTCTTACTTGTTTTCACTTAACCGGTCAATGAGCTTTTGGATCCGCGTCAAGCGGGGCTGACTTTTGAATTGCCACTTGGCAATGTCTTTATTGACATCATCGATGAAACGATTCACGTTAGTCAGGGAACTTTGCAGCTGTTGGACGTTATTTTGCAACTGGCCAAACTGATTTCGCAACTTTCGGACGGCGGCAATCATGTCCCGAATCTCGTTTCCCATTATTGTTCATCTTCCATCTGGTCCTTGATAGCCTGCTGGATCTCCCGGTACTTTTCGTCATTGTAGTTGCCGGAATTGTCCTTGAAAATCATCTTGAAGTCATCATCATCGCTGTAACGCGGAATGAGGTGGATGTGGGAGTGGAAGACGGATTGGTAGGCTACCTTGCCGTTGTTGTTAATCACGTTCATCCCCTTAATGGCCGGGTTAGAATTCTTAACGGCCCGGGCGATCTTTGGAATCCGGGAGAAGACGGCTGCGGCGAGGTCTTCGTCGTAGGCAAAGAGGTCGGGAACGTGCTTCTTAGGGATCACCAGGGTATGGCCCGGGGTGCCCTGGGAAATGTCTAGAAAGGCCTTGACTACGTCGTCCTCGTAGACGGTGTAGCTTGGGATCTCGCCGGCAATAATTTTACAAAAGATACAATCAGTCATGATGTATCCCCTCCTTTGATCGTTTATTACCTTCTAGTATAACTTAAAATGTGTCTTTCTTCACTGCGGAAGGCCGAATCTGGTATGCTATAATAAAATGCTAAAGACATTAGGAAGGGAGTGCGAAATGTGGCACTTGAGATTAAAAACCTTGTTGGGGGCTATTCCCAGCTTCCCGTGCTAAAGGACGTCAGCCTTGATGTTCAGCCGGGCGAATTGGTCGGGCTGATCGGCCTGAACGGGGCCGGGAAGTCGACGACCATCAACCATGTGATCGGTATCCTGCGGCCCTTCTCTGGTACAATCACCTTAAATGGGCTCAATATTGCAGAAGAGCCAGAGGAGTATAAAAAACAGATTGCCTATGTTCCAGAGACGCCGATTCTCTATGACGAATTAACGTTGCGCGAACACCTGGAGTTGACGATGGACGCGTATGGATTAGACCATGACCAGGCCTGGCAGCGGGCACAACGGTTGCTTACGACCTTTCGCCTTGACAACAAGCTTGACTGGTTCCCGGCGAACTTCTCCAAGGGGATGAAGCAGAAGGTGATGATCTGCTGTGCCTTCATGACGGATGCCAAGCTCTTGATCGTCGATGAGCCGTTTTACGGGTTGGATCCGTTGGCAGTGCACGACCTGCTGGATCTCATTGAACAGAAGAAGAAGGCGGGGGTGGCGGTCCTCATGTCGACCCACGTCCTGGACACTGCCCAGCGGTATTGCGACCGCTTTGTCCTATTGGCCGATGGCAAGGTGCAGGCTCGTGGGACCTTAGACGAGTTGCGTAAGCTGGGTGACCAAGCGGACGAATCACTGGACGACATCTACCTCCGTTTAGCAAGGGATGGTCAGCATGAATAATCTATTTAGCAAGCGTCGGCAACGCCACTTCATGCTTTTGCTGAAGTACTGGCGGCTCGTGTTCAATGACCACTTTGTCATCGCCCTCTTCTTCCTGTTTGGGGCCCTGGCGTACGGGTATTCCCAATGGTTGCCCCAGCTTGGCCCGCAGCTCTGGTGGAGTCGGTGGCTGTTGGCGATTTGGTTCACCGTCCTGGCCCAGCTTGGGCGGCTGGCCACCCTGGTAGAACGGCCGGATCCCGTCTTCCTTCTTCCCCAGGTCAGTCAAATGCAACACTATTTGCGTCAGGCCGGCCGCTACAGCCTCGTTTTGGGTGAACTAATCACTCTGGCGGGGGCCTTCGTGGCATTGCCGTTTGCGCTGACGACGGAGAAGATGACGACGCTCAGCATCGTGGCAGCCTTCCTGGTGGCAGTCATGGTTAAGGCCAGCTGGCTTGACCTGGCCCAGGGGCTGATCAGTCAGCAGTGGTTCCGCTACCGGCGCTGGCTGCGCTTGGCTCAGTGGGGGGTTCCGCTGGTCGTGTCTTTGGTGACCTGGCTGGTTAACCCGGTCGTGGGAGCGGTCGTGGCTCTTATCGTGCTGGTGATTTCCAGGTACTGGTTCAATCCCGCTAAGCTGACGATTGATTGGCCAGCGGCGGTAAAGACGGAGGAAGATCGGATGTACAGCGTTTACCGCTTCTTCAACCTCTTCACCGATGTTCCAAAGGTGCAGGGAAACGTCAAGCGGCGGACCTGGGCGAATGGCCTGATTCGCCTGCTGACGATATCCGGACATCCATGGTCTTACCTGTACGTTCGCGGCGTGGTGCGGAATACCGACATCAGCGGGATCATCATCCGGCTGACCCTGTTGGCGATGGTGGTGGTCTTCTTAGTGCCGATCACCTGGCTCAATTCGGCCCTGACGGTGCTATTCATCTACCTGATCGCCACCCAGCTGATGCCGTTGTTTGACCAGTTCGATGGCAACGTCTTTACCCACCTGTACCCAGTGAGCTTTAAGGAACGGCAGACGGATTTCCAAAGCCTGTTAGTCAAGGTGACGTCCCTCGTCGCCTTGCTGATCGTCTTGGCAAGCCTGGGGATGGGACTGAATTGGCGGCAGTTTGGTCTCAATCTGGTGCTGGCCGTTGTTGAAGTATTATTGTTGACCCGGCTGTACTTCCGGGTACGAATTAAGAAATTAAGTGAGGAAAATTAAGTTATGCGTGTTAAACATAAAAAGTGGGCTGATCCGCTGATCGCGGAGCACCCAGAAATGATGGTTACGAATGCGGCCGATTGGAAGGGTAAGTGGCAACAGCGCTTTGAAAAACACCAGCCAATCCACCTCGAAGTCGGGATGGGGAAGGGGCAGTTTATCATTGGCATGGCTAAGGCCCACCCAGAATATAACTTCATCGGTTTGGAAATCCAACGGACGGTTGCCGCAATCGCCCTGAAGAAGGCCTTGAGCGAAGAGCCCTTGCCGAACCTGCAACTGATCTGCGGGGACGGGGAAGACCTTGATACCTTCTTTGAACCCCATGAGATCGACCGGCTGTACCTGAACTTCTCCGATCCGTGGCCGAAGAAGCGGCATGCTAAGCGGCGTCTGACCTACAAGACCTTCCTGGCCAACTATCAGGAGATCTTAAAAGACCAGGGTGCTATCGAACTGAAGACGGATAACATGGGCTTCTTCGAGTTCTCCCTGCAGAGTATGAACAACTACGGGATGCACTTTGACGGCGTCTGGCTCGACCTGCACAACAGCGAGGAAAATGAGCACAACGTCGAAACTGAGTACGAGCAGAAGTTTGCAGCTAAGGGTCAGCCGATCTATAAGCTGGCTGCCCATTTCGAATAATAAATAAAAATGACCGCTGAGGAGATTTCCCCGACGGTCATTTTTATTTGAAAATTAGTCTTCAATTCGTTTGAGCTCCAGTAAGCTACCAGTGTAGGCGTCAGCCTTGAACTCGTAGTTGACCAGCTCATCATCTTCACGGCGGGTCAGGCCACCCTGGTAGGCACTCGTCTTAACGGCGAACCGTTGAAACGGTACCGGACGGTGGTCGATCCAGCTTCCGGCAATCTGACCTTCACGGGCAAAATCATTGCGGACCATCCGCAAGATCCGCCGCGCAGACATTGGCCGATTACCGAAGAGCTTCCCCGCAATAAAACCGGCCAGCCCGGAAGCGCCAAGGGTAATCGGCACTATCCAGGGATTAGCTGTATTGTTTGAATCGTTCATATAATTAAATTACTTCTTTCTTGAGATATTTGGAGATTGGGTAATTTAAGACGACGCGTCTATTTTAACATACCGTTAAGCAGAAAAACAAATCGGCGGGATTGATGCTTATTTTTTGTAAGGACTGTCCAGGATGATATAATAATAAAAAACAGACGGGAGTGGGAACTTATGGAAAAATTACCGGTAATGCGTGAGGATGAACTGTTGTCTCGGGTACAGAATGGGCGATCCGTGCTCTTCTTTACCGCTGACTGGTGCCCGGACTGCCAGGCGATCAAGCCGGCCATGCCCGAAATCGAACAGGATTTTCGCGATGCGCACTTCTACTTGGTTGACCGTGATGAGAACATCGACCTGGCGGCGGACCTCAATATTTTTGGAATTCCGAGCTTTGTGGTCTACCAGGATGGCGAAGAAATCGGTCGTTTTGTCAGCAAGGACCGGAAAACTAAGCAACAAGTGGAAGATTTTTTGCGTGATTTGAAGTAAAATAAGATGGCGGTACGAGATCATCGCCGTGTGCGATGGTCCCAAATTCAAATTGGAAAGGAACATTTGATGTTAATTTCAAGTTACAACCCGAAAGAAATGGGCGACATTCTGGTCGTGATCACGGCGCCCGACGATGGCAGCGAACAGACGACCAAGGTTAACGACGGGGTTGCCCAAATCACTAATGACAAGGGCCAATTGCTGGGCTACAACTTCTTGGCGGCCAGCGAGACCCTGCCGGAATTAAAGGACGAAAACGGCCAGGTCTTCTTGAGCGAGGACCAGGTTGCCAAGCTGAACCAAAAGCTGGCAGCGGCTGGTTTTGCCCAAGAATTGACGGCCGACCTCACGTCGAAGTTTATCGTCGGCTACGTTGAAAAGCTCGAAGACCACCCGAAGTCCGACCACCTGAAGATCACTCAGACTCGGATCAGTGCTGACCAGACCGTTCAGATTGTCTGCGGATCACCAAACGTGGCCGAGGGGATCAAGGTGGTCGTTGCCCGTCCTGGTGCTATGATGCCGGATGGCAAGATTATCTGGCCGGGTGCCCTGATGGGGGTTGAGAGTGACGGAATGCTGTGCGGTTTCCGTGAACTGCGGCTGAAGAACGCTCCTGACAAGAAGGGCCTGTGGATCATTCCTGATGATTGGCAAGAAGTCGGGGAAGCGGTTGACTTTGACCGGGCTAACACCTTCTTTCCAGCAAAATAGTTAATTCTTTGTGAAAGCTATTGCCAAAAAAGCAGAATGCTTTATTATTTATTGAGGGACCAGTTCAAGCTGGTCCCTCAATGACTTTTAAATTGATTGCATGAAAGCTGAAAGGAAACTGGATTGATGGAAAAGCAAACATACTATTTTGTTGGAATTAAGGGAACTGGGATGGCATCGCTGGCCCGGATCCTGCATGACAAGGGAAACACGGTATTAGGTTCCGATATCGAAAAGGAGACCTTCACCCAGGGACCGCTGCTTGAGGCGGGCATTAAGATCTTGCCTTTTGACCCGGCCAACATCAAGCCGGGGATGACGATCATCCAGGGGAACGCCTTTGACGATGACCACCCTGAAATCAAGCGGGCGCATGAACTTGGCCTGAAGATCATGTCCTACCCAGAAGCGGTCGAAAACGAGGTTGCTAATCACACCAGTATCGGGATTGCCGGTGCTCACGGTAAGACGAGTACGACTGCTCTTTTGGCTCACGTCTTGGACGCTGTCGAGCCCACCAGTTACCTGATCGGTGATGGGGTCGGCAAGGGGAACGCCCAGGACCGCTTCTTTGTCTTTGAGGCTGATGAATACCGGGACCACTTCCTGGCTTACCACCCAGACTACGCCATTATGACAAACATCGACTTTGATCACCCGGACTACTTTAAGGATATTGACGATGTTCGCCAATCCTTTGAGACGTACGGTCGTCAGGTAAAGAAGGCGATCTTTGCTTGGGGTGACGACGAAAATCTCCACAAGCTCGACGTCGATGTGCCGATCTACTACTATGGGACCGGTGAAAACGATGACTTCCGGGCAGAGAACATCCAACGGACCCCGGCTGGCTCCACTTATGATGCTTACTTCCGCGATAAGAAGCTGGGGACCTTCACCATCCACCTCTATGGTGAACACAGTGTCTTGAACAGTCTGGCGGTGCTGGCGGTTGCCTACATGGAACACGTTGACATGGCCGACATCAAGAAGGAATTAGCCAACTTCACCGGGGTCAAGCGTCGGTTCAGCGAGACCGATGTAGCGGACGACAAGATGATCGATGACTACGCTCACCACCCGAGCGAAATCAAGGCAACGATCGATGCCGCACGGCAGAAGTACCCTGACAAGCAGATCATCGCGGTCTTCCAACCCCACACTTACTCACGGCTGGCGGCTTACATCGATGGCTTTGCCAGCTCGCTTGTCCGGGCCGACAAGGTTTACGTGACCCCAATTTTTGGCTCCATTCGGGAAAACAAGGGGAACATCTCCAGTGCTGACCTTGAGGCCAAGATTCCGGGCAGTGAAGGAATCGACATGGATACGATGGACAAGCTGGCCCAGTACCACGACGCTGTGGTGATCTTCATGGGTGCCGGTGACATCGAGAAGTACGAGGATAAGTATAAAGAAATTCTTAACAAGTAGACTTAATGAATTAAAATGGTAGTTACGGCTACCATTTTTATGTTATTTTAAGAATGTTTAGTTTTTAATTATAAATAGAAAGAGGGATTATCTGATGGATAACTTTTCTGGTAATTCAGGCCGGCGGGTCGTGGCCGACGCGACGGGGGTAAATCGGTTCCTGACCCGGATGTACGGGAACATGACCCTGGCCGTCTTGGTCTCGGCCTTGAGTGCCTACCTGACAATGACCGTTTTTCGGGTTCAGGTGATGAGCTTCTTTGGTGCCCACCCGGCAATGGTCTGGATCATCCTCCTGTTGCCGATTGCCCTATCGATGGGGGTCAGCTTCAGCGCCACCCGGAATCCGGCCGGGGGCTTTGTCATGCTGATGCTGATCTCGATCATCTACGGGGTTGAATTTGCCCTGATCGCTGGTGTCTACACCGGTACCGACATTGCCGCGGCCTTTGTCTCGTCCGCGGCGGTCTTCGCCACGATGGCCATCTACGGGACGGTAACGAAGCGCGACCTAAGCCGGTTCGGCGCCCACGCTACGGCAGCGCTGATTGCTTTGATGATCGCTTGGATTGTTAACATGTTCCTGAACAGTCCGGCCATTACCTACATCTTCTCCTTCATTGCCGTCATCATCTTCGTTGTCTTGACGGCCTGGGATGCACAGAAGATGAAGCAGATTTACATTAACTACAGTGACCAAAACACCATGACGGGGCTGGCAATCGTGGGCGCCTTGCAGCTTTACCTCGATTTCGTCAACCTCTTCATCTCATTCTTGCAAATCTTTGGGATGAGTGATCGCAAGTAAATAAAAAGCCAAACTAGGGCAATGAAGTGCCTCATAATTGTTAGACAAAGTTCTAACGATTGTGAGGTACTTTTTT
>NZ_JBJEEM010000016.1:0-18264 GCF_051873075.1 Limosilactobacillus sp.
ATCAGGACTGTGGGTATTTTGTTCATAAAAAGGCGTCGAAGAAAAACCATGAAGTTTCCTTTGACGCCTTGCTAGTTTTTAACTTTTCCGCGATAACTGCGAAAAAAGTGCTTTTCCCCAGCTTGTTTAATTAGCCAACCTTCACCGGTGTGTCCGGAGTTTCACCGTTAACCAGGGCCAGATTGTTATCGAAGGCCTTCACTACCATGTTGCGAACCGCGTGGGTTGTGTAGAAGGCAGTGTGCGGTGTTACCAGGACGTTTGGCCGGTCAATCAGGTCTTTCAGACGGGCATCAGGGAATTCCTTGCCTCGCCAATCAGCGTTAAAGATGCCGACTTCGTTTTCGTAAGTATCCATTACGAAACCAAAGAGCTTGCCGCTATCCAGGGCACGAACAACCGCATCCGTGTCCACTAAGGCACCACGGGAAACGTTGACCAGGACAGCGTCATCCTTCATTTTGGCGATGGTGTCATCATTGATCATGTTGATCGTGTTCTTCAGAGCAGGAACGTGCAGGGAAATTACGTCAGCCTGGGCGTAAATGTCATCCAGGGAGTCAACGTAGTAGCCCGCTTCTTCAAGCTTTGGATCGTGGAAAACGTCATATGCAATCACCTTGGCACCGAAGCCTTCCATGATCTGCATGTAGACCTGGCCAATGTGACCAGTCCCAATGACCCCAACGGTTTGGTCGCGGACTTCGCGGCCAATCGTTGGTGCCCAGCGCAGGTCGCCGCTCTCAATCTTCCGGTCCAAAACCTTCGTTTGACGAAGGATCCGGGCAGTCTGAATGGCAGCATGCTCGGCAATTGCGTTTGGTGAGTAAACCGGAACGTTAGTGATTTCAAAGCCTAATTCCTTAGCAGTGGCCATGTCGATGTTGTCCACCCCAACGTTACGCAATGACATTTTGGTGATGCCTTCATCAGCCAGTGCATGCAGCGTTTCTGGGGTGTAGTCTAACTGTTGGTAGACAACCACACCATCCGCACCAGCTGCTTGCTTGGCTGTTTCTGGTGTCAGCAGGTCCGCAGTGTAGTCCACATCTACGTCGGGATGAGCAGCAGCCCATTCCTTCAAGTATGGTTCCTCATCTTTACGAATACTATATGCAAAAATTTTGGTCATTGAGATTCCTCCATTTCGTAGTGTAGCGATAGCTTGGTGAGGGTTATCCTCACAATTATTATCCCGGAATTGCCGGTCGATGCCAACTATTTTATCCGAATTATTACAAATTTTAAACTGAGCGCTTTGCTTGCGCTTCCCCGCCGCGGTCCGCATAATGAATAGCAAAAAGGAGATGGGATTATGCTCAGTCTTCCCCTCGGCATCGGGCAAATCCACGCCATGCATGAGCTGTTCAAAGCCGACCCGCGCCTCGCAATCATCGTTTTAGCTCTGCTGATTGCCCTGGCCTTTTACTTCAATAATCGTCGCTAGTCCATTAGCGCGCACCTTCTAAGATTAACATAACCTGCCCTAATATTGATCTTCGCACTGTCGCCTGACAATATATTTGCCCCGCGATGGTGCTTTTGTTTTCTTTACTGGTAGTGTTATTCCACAAACAATTCTATAATTAGGGTAGTAATAAAAAATGGGGGAATGGTTTCATGAAACGTCTATCAAATAAGCAGAAGCTGATTCTGGTCCTCGCAATTGCCGCAATTGCGCTCTTCCTTCAATACGTCCTCCACTACCCGCTTCTCGCCCAGCTCCTCGTTACCATCGTCGGCGCGGTGGTTGCTTTGACCATGTTTATCGGCATGGTCAAGACCCTGCGTTCCGGTAAGTACGGGGTCGATCTCCTGGCTATTCTGGCGGTAGTCGCTACCCTAGCCGTCAGCGAGTACTGGGCCGCGATGGTCATCCTGGTCATGCTGACCGGGGGAGATGCCTTAGAAGACTACGCCGCCAAGAAGGCAAACACGGAACTCAAGGCCCTGCTGGACAATTCCCCCCAGGTAGCCCACGTCATTAATGGCAACGGCACCCACGACATCAAGGTCGATGCCGTCCAGGTTGGCCAAAGTGTCCTCGTCAAGCCGGGTGAATTAGTCCCCGTCGACGGGAAGATCATCAAGGGAGCCGGCCTGTTCAACGAGGCGTCCCTGACTGGTGAATCTAAACCGGTCGACAAGGGCGTCGGCGATCTGGTGATGTCCGGGTCAGTCAATGGCGATAGTGCCGTCACCCTCACCGTCACCAAGCTGGCCAAGGACAGTCAGTACCAGCAGCTAGTTAAGCTAGTCAAGGAGGCGGAAAGTACACCAGCCCACTTTGTCCGTCTTGCCGACCGGTATGCCGTGCCGTTCACTATTGCCGCCGTTCTGATCGCCAGCTTCGCCTGGTGGGTCTCCAAGGACCCGCGGCGGTTTGCCGAAGTGCTGGTCGTCGCCTCGCCGTGTCCCCTGATCCTTGCCGCCCCGGTAGCGATGGTCTCCGGGATGAGTCGGGCATCGCGTAACGGGATCGTGGTCAAAACCGGGAGCGTCCTGGAAAAGCTGGCTGCGGCCAAGACCGGAGCCTTTGATAAAACGGGAACGATTACCAGCGGCCAGTTGACGGTCGACGAGGTCCTGCCCACTGATCCGGACAACTATGAGCGGCTCCTCCAGCTAGCCGCCAGCGCCGAACAGCAGTCGTCCCACATCCTTGCCCGGTCCCTCTTGGCCTTCACCGATCAGCAGGCAATCAAGCTCCTGCCCGTCACCAATCTGGTTGAGACAACCGGCAAAGGGGTCGCCGCCACTATCGCGGGGCACCAGGTCATGGTCGGCAAGCTCAAGTACGTCGCACCGCAGAGTACCCAGCCTCTGCTGAAGACCACCGCGATCTACGTCAGTCTGGACGGCGCTTACTTTGGGGGCGTCACCTTCACTGACCACATCCGGCCCGAGGCCAAGAAGACTATGACCACCCTGCAAAAGCTCGGGGTTACCAACCTGATGATGCTCACCGGCGACCAACGCGCCATTGCCGAACGGGTCGCCAGCCAGGTCGGGATCACCAACGTCAAGGCCGACCTCCTGCCCAAGGACAAGATTGCCGCCTTGAAAGGTGTTCCAACGAATCTCCACCCCGTCTTCATGGTCGGTGATGGGGTAAACGACGCGCCATCCCTCGTGACCGCCGACGTGGGGATCGCCATGGGGGCCCACGGGTCGTCAGCCGCCAGTGAATCCGCCGAGGTGGTAATCCTAAAGGACGACCTCTACAAGGTTGCTAAGGCGGTGGCCATCTCCGCAGACACCATCAAGATCGCCAAGCAGGCCGTTCTGATTGGGATTGGCATCTGTACCATCCTGATGCTGATCGCCGCCACCGGGGTCATCCCCGCCTTTGTCGGCGCCATGCTCCAGGAGGTCATCGATACCGTTTCAATTCTCTGGGCATTGAAAGCCCGGCAGATGCACAATTGATAGTTTATCCGAGCCGCACAGCATTACTAAGATGAGCTGCGCGGCTTTTTTATTTGGCGCTTGATATGCTAACATTTCAAATAGTGAAACAAAATAATGACTTTTGGTATTTACTGAACATTCTAGTAGATTAGGGGATGAAAAGTGATGAGTGAGGAATTATCGACCACCCTGTTGAAGGCCAAACGGATTCAGGAATACGTTACCGGGCATCCCGGCTGCGCATTGAAGGACATTGCCAAGGACCTGGGTTTAAACAAGACTACGGCTTACCGTCTCTTGACGACGCTAGTCCAGCTCAAATGGCTCACCAAAAAGGGCCAGCATTATTACTTGCAAACCCAGCAAGGACGGCACCAAATTCAACCGGTGGGCTGGCTGGCCAAGCAGGCCGTGCAGCCATTGGTTGATGACCACCGCCTGACCGCCTTCCTCGGTATGCAGTACGGCGGCGTACTGGTAATTTCCCAGGTCTTTGCCAGTCCAGACCGCCTCAGTGACTTCACGTTGCTCGGCGAACGGCAGGCACTGAATGCCAGTGCCCTTGGCAAGTGCCTGCTGGCGTTTATGGATGAGCCGACCCGCAACGCGATTCTGGACACGACAAAGTGGCAGGCGCCAACTAAGAACTCCTTGACCGATCGCCAAGACTTATTGTACAGTCTGGCAATCATTCGCGATCAAGGATATGCCTTGGACGACGAAGAAGTTCAGCTCGACATGCGCTGCCTAGCCGTGCCGGTCTATAGTAAGACCGGTCAACTTGCAGCAACGCTTGGTATTTCCGGATCTGATGCGGCCTTACAGCGGCGACAGGTTAAGTCCCTCGCTCATGAACTTGGTGGTGTTAGTCACCAATTAACAAACCTGATTTTTTAATACTGGAGGGATCTTAATGTCAAACATCATTATCACCGGTGCCGGGAGCGGGATGGGCCTGAGCATGACTAAGAAGTTCTTAGCCAACGACTGGAACGTGATCATGGCAGTACTGAATGCAGCAAAGACGCAGGAAATCTATCAAAAATTGCAAGATAAGTATGGCGGCCAAGTTACAATGTACCAGGTCGATGTCAGCAATCGTCAGTCCGTTGACCACTTTGCCGACCAGGTAAATGCCAAGTACGACCAGATCGATGCAGTCATCAACAACGCTGGGATCTTTACGGGCGGCCTCCTGCACGAACTGAGCGAGGAAGACTGGGATAAGACGATGGCGGTCGATGTCAAATCGATTTTCTTGATGACGAAGGCCTTCGTACCGGGGATGATGGCCCGGCACGAAGGCAATATCATCAACATCTCGTCCGTCGCCGGTCTCCTCGGGGACTACAACATGCCGGTCTACAACGCCGCTAAAGGGGCCGTCACCAACCTGGTACGGTCCATGGCACTTGACTACGGTCCATACGGGATCCGCGTCAATAATATTAATCCCGGGGCCACGAACACCCCGATGTTCCAGGGAAACCCCGAAGAGGTTAAGGCTGCTTACCGAAACGCCAGTCCCCTTAAGCGAATTGCGGAACCAGAGGAGATTGCCAACGTCGCCTACTTCTTAGTTTCCGACCAGGCCAGTGCAATTACCGGCCAAAACGTCGGTGCTTCAATGGGCTACGGTATCTGGACCGGCCAACCAAAGCAATAATAGTAACTGTAAGTAATTAAACTCGAAACGAAAAGCGGAACTACGATGGTGCGTAGTCCCGCTTTTTGTTAATTGTGGAAAGCCATAGCGAAGCATTTGAGTGTTTCTCCAGTTCTAATCCCGCCGTAATTGGAGGCGGCTATTAAAGAATTTAGTTAAGAAGATGATGACAATCAGGTAAATTCCCCAAATGATCCACGGGGTAGCCGGTGATAGGGTCATGTTGAAGAGCCAGGCCAAGGGCCCAACAAAACGACTATGCGCGTAGGTTGGCAGGTATGCGCTGTCGCCCAAGGCCATCAGCCCGCGCAGCAGCATTACCATCAGGATTACCAGCATGACTGGTAACCCGATCCCCACGATGACCTTCCACTTCCGGTTCAGGAGGCTAAAACCGGTACCGATCGCCTGGCAAGTCAACACAAGCGTCAGGAAAATCACAAAGTTGATTAAGAGCTCACGCCAGCTACCGAGTGGACGGTACGTCATGGTCAATAATTCGTCAATCAGGTATACCAAAAGGGTACTGAGAACCATGGCGATCTGCCTACCCTGCCAGAGGGTGGAACGCGAAATACCGTTTTGAATCGCCCACTTGAAGTCCGTATAGGCAGTGACCAGGAAATAAACCGCCAAGATTACCGGTAAGAAAGCGACCAGCGATTCCGGAATTCCCTGCAGACTAACTAAGAAGGACATCAGGTTCCGGTTAAAGATCAAGCCGAGCAGGTCAACCACCAGTTCAAAGCCGACCACCCATACGATCGTAATCAGTGTTGCGATGCCCAGACGGTGAAAGACGTTGCTGGCAACCATTTTCTGTTTCATATTAAGCATTCTTAGTTTCGCCTCCGTTTGTTAGGTAAATGAATAGGTGTTGCAGGTCGTAATGACCGAGCTTGACGGTATCGGGAAGCATCCGCTGGTCGTCCAAGTCGTCGAACAGGTAGGCAGTCCGGATGTTGCCCAGGTCTTCTTGGTCCAGGACCCGTTGGCCAGCCGTGTATTTATCGACCTGATCGGCTGGACCGCTGACGGTATGGGCCCGCTCGAGCAGGTGCTGCACATCATCATCAGCCACGACCTTGCCCTGATCAATGATGATCACTGATTCCACCATCTGTTGGACCTCCTCAATCAGGTGCGTCGAAAGAACAAAGGTCCGCGGCTTAGCCTGATAACTCTTCAATAATTCTTGATAGAAGAGTTCCCGATGAGCAGCGTCCAGTCCCAGAACGGGCTCATCCATCAAGATGTAGTCCGCATCGACGTTTAGGGCCAGGACAAACTTGGCAATCGTCTGCTGTCCCGTCGAGAGGCTGCTGAGCTGCTGCTTCTCATCCAGGCCAAATTCCTTTAGCTGCCGGGCCGCCGTCTGGTAGTTAAATTGGCCATACGCCTCATTCGCCAAGTCAAATGTCCGTAAAATACTGGTCCTCTTAGGGTAGAGATTGGTCTCACTCATCAAAAAGATCCGGCCGAGGACATCATCATTATCATTGGCATCCTGGTCCCCTAATTTGACCGTGCCAGTCGTGGGAAAGATGCGGTTAGTGATGATATTGAGCAAGGTTGACTTCCCCGCTCCGTTCCGGCCGAGCAAACCATAAATCTTCGCCGGTGCCAGGGTGAACGAAATCCCATCCAGGACTTCCCGGTTCCCGAATCGTTTTGTGATGTTATTAATGCTTAATTGTTCCATCGTGTTCCCCCCGTTCAATCAGTTCAATCAGGTGCTCCTCAGTGATGCCGAGCTTGCTTGCTTCGACCAGGAGCTTTTTGATGTAGTCATTGTAGAAATTATCCTTGCGACGTTCCATGATCTTCTGGCGAGCCCTCGGACGAACAAACATCCCAAGTCCCCGCCGTTTCTCCAGCAGGCCCTCATCAACCAGCATGTTCATCCCCTTGAGCACCGTGGCCGGATTGATGTGCAACTGTTGTGATAGTTGCGTCGTCGAGGGAATCTGGGCCTCCTCATCAAAGCCGCCGGTAAAGATCATCTCTTCGATCTGGGCCGCCAGCTGCTGGTAGAGTGGCGCAGACCCGTCAAAATCAAATTGCACATGATCGCCCCCTTATTAGTTATTTGGTTAATCACTTATGTAACTAAGTATATAAGTGGAGAGATCATAATGCAAGACTAAAATAAAAAATTCCCACCAGGCTGGTAGGAATTTTCTGTCCTATTTTATTAATTCGTACTTGGCAGGTCGGTGCCTTTGAAGGCGGTGTAGCCATCGTCAGCCATGATCGTCGTTCCGTTAATGGCGCTGGCTTCCGGCAACGTTGCCAGGTAAATGGCCCCGGCGATCTCCGCTGGTTGAATGATTCGTCCCTTCATGTGCAGTGTACCGCCATAGGCCTTCGTTGCTGGCTCCACCATCCCGGTTTCAACCCAACCGGGAGCAACCGAGAGGACCCGGACCCCATGCGGAGCAACCTCACGGGCAATTGCGGCGGTTGCCAGTCGGACCCCGCCCTTGCTGGCAATGTAGCCAACCGATTCGAAGTTGGGGATAAAGCCATCCAGGGAGCCAACGTTGACGATGGTTCCAGCTCCTTGCTTAACCATCTGGGCCGCTACCTTCTGGTCAACGTTAATCGTACCCATGAGGTTAACGTTAATCACCTGACGGATATTATCGAGGTCTGCCTCCACAAACGGCATATGCTTGCCCAGGATTCCCGCGACATTGGCGGCGACATCAATCCGGCCAAAGCGATGAACCGTCTCATCAACCAGGTTTTGGACCTGATCGGCCTGGGAAATATCACACTGGAAGAAGGCCACATCTCCCAATTTCTGCAGCTCCGTCAGGCGCTCCTGGTTCTCGTGCAGGTCCGCGACCATCACACGATAGCCTTCTTTAAGGAACTTTTGGCTAGTGGCGAACCCAATGCCGTTCGTCCCCCCGGTCACGATTGCTACTTTCTGTGTCATCAGTAATTCCCCCTTCTTAAATCATCAACCGCATTATATGCGATAATAATATTCGGCAACACATCAATTGATATACAGAGGCGTCCCGAATGAAAATCCCCGAATACTATTACGACAACACCTTCATCCCCTTCAAAGACCTGCTCATCGCCGGCCGCCAACAGCACCAGTATGTTGCAGGAACAACGCTGGTGAACGTCGGTGAGTACATGACCAATACCTACTACATCCACCAGGGGATCTTAAAGCTCGCCATCGTTTCTAACACCGGTATGGAGAAGACCGAACTTTTCATCGGTCATGGCGGCTTGTTCCCATTATATAGTCCGGTCGAGCGGCGATACCGGGAAGAACGCGACGAGCTGATCGTAAAGGCCCAAACGGCCGTGACGGTTACCAAGATTCCGCAACGGGCAATCGCCGACCTGCTCGACCGAAACCCGGCATTTGCCCGGGCCATGCTTCGCCAGTACGCGGACTTCTCTGCGATCCTGCTCTACGATGCCATCGACTTATCCAGCCAGGACAACCTGACCAAGGTCTGTAACTACCTATACCAGTACGAAAAACTCCTCAAGCCCCACGGAATTATCCTCACCCAGGAGGAAATCGCCTCAAACATCGGTATCCCCCTGCTGACCCTTTCCCGCCACCTGCAAAAGCTTCGTCAGCAAGGAATCATTACCACTGCGCGTAAGCAAATCCATGTGCTAGACTGGCCACGATTGATCCGATTCTGCAGTCCCGAGCTGTTAGCGCCCTAAATAAAAGCTTCCCTGAAAATTCAGAGAAGCTTTTATTTAGTCAAACAGCAATTCATACATCCGCGGTGCCAGGGGGGTATCGAGCTCCAGATCCATCCCCACCGCAGCCTTCTTCTTCGGGCCGAGCTGCTCTTCTTGAACCGTTCCCGGCACGATCTTGACGGTGCCGAGGTAGTAAAACTGCTTGCCAGCCGCATCGCTGCGTTTCACAAAGAGGCGCAGGGTCACTGCGGGCTTGCCAGCGGCCACCCCCGCCAATAACTGCTGTACCTCAGGTGAGTCGAGGTGGCGCGGGCTCCGGGTGTACCAGCGTAGCGACTGGCCATCGCGCAGCTCATTGTTATAGACCGCATTCCGCTGTTCGGCATCGGTCTTGTGGTAGGTAATGAAGATCGGACACTCATCGTCAGCTACCCGGTAGCCGTACATGGGAGCGCTGACATCCTTGGGCCAGTTCAGCAAGCGGCAGACGTCCTGCCGGTCGTAGCGCTGGTAGCGGGTGAATAACTGGGTGGGGTCATACTCCCGGCTGAGGGCCAATCCGGTCGTCACCGCATCGGCGAAGAGCTGGCGAAAGTCCTGATTACTATCCAGGGCCACAGCCAATTCTGGTTGCCAGCGGTACTCTCCGTCAACCAGCGTAATCAGCGGCCGGCCACCGTACCGGGCCTTCTTGGTGGTCTTCCCGGCCTTCACGTCAAAGAAATCCAGCCTTAGAATAGCCAACAACGACTGCCGGACCGCGGACGTATCGTAGGCCCCCGCCGTCTGCCAGCGGGTTGTCAACCGTTTTGTAGAGCATCGACCACTCTTCAGCAGTTCATCCAAGAGCAACAGTTCGTGGGGCCGCTTCCCGTTCAGTAGTTCCTTGGTCACAAATGATAAGACCCCGTTTTCGTAACTGTCCATGGTAGCCTGCTCACCCATCTTGGCCAGAAAGGCCCCATAGTGGGCCAGACGAGCATTGGCGGCAAACACCTGCGGAGTCACCGAACCGTAACGGTAGAAATCATAAAGGTAGGGAACCCGGCCCAGCTTGTTTTTCAGCTCCTGGTAGGCCTGGCGGAGGGCCTGCATCGAATCCAGCTTCGTCTGCGCAAGCGAGTGCAGGATCTGCGCAGTGGCAACCCGGTCGAAGTTGATCGTCGAAACCCCGATAATTCCCGGCAGCCGGGTCTCGGCCCGCGCACGGTCGACATCCCGACTGGTGTCATCATTGATGGCCAACGGGATCAAGTAGTTGTTCTTGTAGTTGCCAATGAAGTCCAGGACCGTGACGTAATCCTTGCCGGGGTACTTGCGCAGGCCACGGCCGAGCTGCTGGAGGAAGACGATCGCGGACTTGGTGTTTCTAAGCATCACAATCTGGTTCAACGACGGGATGTCGATTCCCTCATTGAAGAGGTCCACCGTGACGATGTACTCCAGCTCCCCGCGCTCAAGTTGGCGAACCGCCGCCCGTCGTTGAGCTGGTCGACTGGTATTGGTCAGGGCTACGGCCGGATGACCGGCGGCGGTGAACTTCTCAGCCAGTTCTTCGGCCTCTGCCTGCCGTGAACAGAAGACGAGTCCCCGGGCCCGGTCGCCGCAATAGCCGTAGTAGTCCAGCTGTTGGAGCACGTACCGGACCCGCTCATCGGCAACAAGGCGGTGAAGGCTGGTCGTGTCGTCAATGGTTTCGCCGTCAGCCATGACGTAATCCTGAACCCCAACGTAGTGAAATGGCGCCAGCATCCCGGCCTCCAGGGCATCCTGGAGGCGGATCTCGTAGGCCAGGTGGTAGTCAAAGGCTGCGTAAACATCCTGGTTATCTGGTCGATCAGGCGTGGCCGTCATCCCCAGCCAAAACTGCGGCCGGAAATAATCCATGACCCGCTGGTAGCTCGGCGCCGCTACCCGGTGGGCCTCATCAATCAAGATGTAGTCAAATGTCGAAGCTGACAACTGAGCCAGGGTGTCCAGCTGACTAAGGGTCTGGACGGTCGCAAAGAGGTACTTGGCATCCCAGTCGTGACGGTCCCCAGTTAGCAGGCCGTAGTCACTGGCGGGGCCGCCGATGACCCGCCGAAAGCTGGCTAGCGACTTGCGGGCAATCTGTTCCCGGTGCACCACGTAGAGAAAGCGCCGCGGTTGAAAATCTTTAACCGCAAACGCCCCCAGGTAGGTCTTCCCCGTTCCCGTCGCCGAAACGACCAGGCCCTTGGTCGCCCCGGCCGTCACCAGGGCATTAAGCTCACCCAGGGCGGCTTTTTGCATCGCATTCGGGGTGATCGGGGACGGTGCCGGGTTAGCCCCGGGCTGAACCGGAGAAACCCAGCGGGTCCGGTAAGCCGTCAGCCATTTATCATCCAAGACCTGACTCTCCGTGGACAGAGCAGTCAACTGCTGAGCGATCTGGTCGGTCAAAGCCGCATTGGTCGCCGAGCTCACCCGCAGCATCCACTCGGTATTTTCCAGCAGGGCTGCCCGGGTAAAGTTGGCACTGCCGACGTAGGCCGTTTGATAGCCCACGTGTTCGAAGAGGTAACCCTTGGCATGGAAGCCGTTTGCGCCAGCGATCCGGACGGTCAGATTAGGGATCTTCATCAGTTCGGCAAAGACCCGCGGCGAGTTGAAGCCCAGGTAGTCACCCGTGATGATGGTCCCCGTCACCCCCTTGGCGGCCAGGTCAGCCATCACAACCTTAAAGGGCACCAACATGTTCGGGGTGATGAAGGCCACCGCCCAGGTGAAACTTTGGCAGGTCAGCAGTTCCCGCCGCAGGCTCAGCCAGAGCGGCTCATCCTGGTTGCTCAAGAGCGCCGGGCCCAATGTTTCGTGGCCCCGGTAGCGTTGATCGTATAAACCATTGAGAATTGCGTTCTTTAATGTTTCCACATTCACTTCCCCTTTAACAAGCACGGGGCCCGGTTGTCACCCAACCAGGCCCCTGATTATCATAAGAACAATAGACCGCCAACCACCAGCCCGCAGACGAGCCCGGCCGCCACGTCACGCGGGTAGTGGACCCCGCCGACGACCCGGATGACCGCTAGCAGGAGGGCCAGCATCAAAAGAAACAGCCCCCAGCGCCAGTCGAGCCAGAGGGCCGCCATGGCGATGACGGTCGCCGAAAAGACGTGCCGGCTCGGGAAGGAATCCCCCGTCTTTTCCCGAGAAATCAAGGGATCAATCGGCCACTGCTCATAAGGACGGGGCGTGTTGAGCCGCTGGCGAACTAGCGATAGCAAGACAAAGCCCGCCCCGGGAATCAGCACCACGCGCCACAGCGGTGCTAAGTCCCCGAATTGACCGAGCCGTAAGCCGCGCCAGGCTAGCCCAGCCAACATGAGCAGGTAGGCGCTGTACATGATGACCTCGATGGCCCGGTTGGCGAAGCGCAGGACTGTGACCCACCGCGGGTGCCGCCGCAACGGGGCGCTCAGCCGCTGGTAGAAGCCGGCGTAGTCGCGGGCCATTATGGCAAACTGTTTCCGGCGGCCAGGTAGAGATCGTACCATTCCTGCCGGGTGAGGGTGATGTCGCTCCCCGCGGCACTATCCTTGATGTGCGCGGGATTCATCGTTCCCAAGAGCACCTGCATGTGGGCCGGGTGCCGCAGAATCCAGGCCACCGCAATGGCGTTCTTGCTGGCCTGGTACTTATTCGCCAGCTTGGCCAGTTCGGCGTTTAATTCGGGGAACTTGTCACTGTTGATGAAGGTCCCAGCGAAGGTACCGTACTGGAACGGTGACCAGGTCTGAATCGTCATTTGTTGGCGCCGGGTGTACTCGAGCAAGCCGCCATCGTGGTCGTTGGCCCGCTCGTCGGTCATGTTGGTGTGCAGACCGAAGTCAATCATCCCCGTGTGGCCCAGGCCGAACTGGACCTGGTCGACCAGCAGCTTCTGGTCCAAGGCATCCTGGAGCATGGCAATCTGCTGGGGATTGAAGTTTGAGACCCCGAAGTGCCGCACCTTGCCGGCCGCCTGGAGCTCATCAAAGGCCGCCGCAATCTCGGCCGGTTCCATTAAGGGGTCCGGCCGGTGGATCAGAAACGCGTCCAGGTAGTCAATCCCCATCCGCTTGAGGATCCCGTCCACGGAACTGATCAGTTGCTTCTTGGAGGAATCATAGCGAGTGATCTTGTTAGCCGCGTTTGCATATAGACCACCCTTGGACTGGATGTAGAAGTCATCCCGGCTCAGTCCACTCTGCTTAAAGGCCTGGCCAAAGTGGATTTCCGACGATCCCCGCCCCAATTCTGGGTCGTTGCCGTAGATGTCGGCCGAGTCGATAAAATTGATCCCGGCTTCGTGGGCCGCCTGCAGGGCAACGACCGCCTTGGGCACCGGCAGCGTCCCCATCCGCATGATCCCGAGCGCCACGTTTGAGGCCTGCCAGCTGGTCCCACCAATCTTTACACTTCTCATAATAATTTTCCCTCCTTAATCCAACAAACTTAACATCACTAATAATTTTAAGCGTTTTCCCTTAATATTACTAGGCATTTTCATTTGCGGCTGGCCCCCATTCTCAATCTATGTTAACCTAGACCAATTGACTAAGGAGGCGTATTTATGAATCGACAAACCAAGGGCATATTGCTGGCGGCCGGCGGGGCTTCCCTCTGGGGCGGTTCCGGCGCGGCGGCCCAATACCTCTTCTCGACCACCAGTATTTCAACCACCTGGCTGGTTGCCATCCGGCTGATCGCCGCGGGGATCCTGTTAACCATCATCGCGGCCGTCCGGACTCCCCAGCAGGTCCGGGCCCTGACCCACCGACGCCGCAACTTGACTTACCTGCTGGCATTTGCCGTTCTCGGCATGATGAATTCCCAGCTGAGTTATTTTCTGGCCGTCAAGTACAGCAATGCCCCGACGGCAACGGTGATTCAGTACCTGCAGCCGGTTATCATCATCGTCTGGCTGGCGTTTGCCCAGCGCCAGTGGCCCCGGCGGATCGATTGCATCTCAATCGTGATTGCCCTGGTTGGAACCTTCTACCTGGTAACCGGCGGGCAGCTGGACACGCTGACCCTCACCCCCGTGGCCCTCTTCTGGGGACTCTGGTGTGCGGTGGCAGCCGCACTCTACACCCTGCTTCCCCAACCGCTGCTGAAAAGCTACGACTCGCTGGCGGTCTGCGGGTTGGCGATGCTGGCCAGCGGGATCGTCCTCACCCCGACGCTGTTCACTGCCCCGTGGCCCCAGCTGACTAGCGGCGACTGGTGGCTGGTCGGTTATATTGTCATCGGGGGAACGATGCTCGCCTACACGATGTTTCTGCAGAGCATCCGCTACATCTCGCCATCGGTCACGGGGATCCTCAGTGCCTTCGAGCCGCTCGTGGCGACCCTGCTGGCAGTGACCTTGCTGGGCACCCGGATGACGGTGGCCGGGGTGGTCGGCTCCCTGCTGATCCTTCTGACCACCTTTCTCCAGGCGATCCCGTTGTAGAAGGTCTTAAGCATTTTCCGCCGTCAGAAGCAACGTTAAGTTAGGACCCCATTTAATACCAAACTATATTTTTAAAGCGTCCCGCACCCAAGATGCGCGACGCTTTTTATATGCACATAATCTCTGACCTCACAAAATGTGCACTTCTTCTAACATTTGCTTATTTTTGCCCGCCAATAAAAGCGCTACCATTATGATGAATTAAGGAAAAGGAGCGCTAAACATGCCAATCAGTTTTCACCAAGACAGCCAAGAGTTTCACCTCTTCAACAACCAGGTTAGTTACATCATTAAAATTCTCCGCAACGATCAGCTTGGCCAGCTCTACTTCGGCCGGCGGGTTCCCGACCGCCCTGACCATTCCTACCTGGTCGAAAATGGCTACCGGCCGATGACGAGCTACGTCTACGACAACGATTACGACTTTTCCCTTGGCAACGCCCGGCAGGAATACCCTGCCTACGGAACCACCGACTACCGGATGCCGGCGGTCGAAATCAAGCAGCCCAATGGCAGTACAGTCACCAACTTTCGCTACCAATCCCACCGTATCTACGCCGGGAAACCAAAACTGGCTGGTCTGCCCGCCACCTACGTTAAGGATGAAGACGAAGCAACGACCCTGGAGGTCCGCCTTTACGACGACGTGATCGACGTGGACCTCATCCTCTCCTACACCATCTTTGCCGACTACGCCGCGATCGCCCGCAGCGTCCGCTTCCTCAACCGCAGTCGCCAGAACTACCAGTTAACCACCGCCATGAGCATGAACCTCGACCTTCCCGACGACGATTTCGACTGGCTCCAGTTTTCCGGCGCGTGGGGGCGGGAACGGCAGCTGAAGGTGGCTCACCTGCGACCCGGTATTCAAGCGGTCAGCAGCACCCGGGGCGCCTCCAGTCACATGCAAAACCCCTTCGTCATTCTGAAGCGGCCCCACACCGATGAGTTTCAGGGTGAGGCATACGGTTTCTCCTTCGTCTACAGCGGCAATTTCCTAGCGCAGGCCCAGGTCGATGCCTACAAAGTCACCCGAGTCCAAATGGGGATCAATCCCTTCCACTTTTCATGGAAGCTGGCCCCGGGGCAGGAATTCCAGACCCCCGAGGCCGTGATGGTCTATACCAGCAAGGGACTTAACCGGCTCAGCCAAACTTATCACCAACTCTATCAGCAACACCTGGTCCGGGGATACTGGCAAAATCATCCCCGGCCGATCCTCATCAACAATTGGGAGGCCACGTATTTCGACTTCACCGAGGACAAACTGGTGGACCTGGCCAAGCGTGCCCAGCAACTTGGCATCGAGCTGTTCGTACTCGATGACGGCTGGTTTGGTAAACGAACAACAGAGACGGCGGGCCTCGGCGACTGGTGGGTCAATCGCGATCGCCTGCCTGACGGGATCAGCGGTCTCGCCAAGCGAATCCACCGTCTGGGAATGATGTTTGGTCTCTGGTTTGAGCCGGAAATGACCAATAAAGATAGCGACCTCTACCGCAGCCATCCTGACTACATCTTGCAAACGCCGGAACGACACCCATCGCAGGGGCGCCGCCAATACGTTCTTGATTTCTCGCGTCCAGAAGTGGTCGACTACATTCATGATCTGATCGCCAAGGTTCTGCGTACCGGACACGTTGATTACGTTAAGTGGGACATGAACCGCAACATCACTGAGTGCTTCTCCACCGCGTTCCCGGCGGACCAGCAGGGAGAAATTTTCCACCGCTATATTCTGGGGGTCTACCAACTGTACGAACGGTTGACCACGGAGTTCCCGAAGATTCTTTTTGAATCCTGTGCCTCGGGCGGCGGCCGCTTTGATGCCGGAATGCTGTATTACGCGCCGCAAGCCTGGACAAGCGATGACTCCGACGCGGTTGAGCGGCTCAAGATTCAAACTGGAACCTCATACGGTTACCCAATCAGTTCAATGGGCGCCCACGTTTCTATTTGTCCTAACGAGCAGGTCAACCGCAACACCCCGCTGAAGACCCGTGGTGACGTCGCCTTCTTTGGGGACCTGGGTTACGAACTCGACCTAGCCAAGCTGTCATCAAACGAATTGGCCCAGATAAAGGATCAGGTTAAATTCATGAAACGCTACCGGCAACTCTTTCAATTTGGCCGCTTCTACCGATTGAAGGACCCGTTTACCAGTAACATCACCTGCTGGTTAGTAGTGAGTCCTGACCAGCAACAGGCCGTGATGGGCTACTTCAAGGTTCTCAACGATGTTAATGCCGAGTATCGCCTCCAAAGGGTTCCCGGGTTGTTGGCCGATCAGGAATACCAAGTCCACGAGGAAGACGGGCACGACTGCGGCGTTTACACGGGAAGTGAGCTGGCCAACATCGGCTTGGTCACGTCCGATGCCGAATCGGAACAATCGGCTGCCACCAAGAATGTACCTGACTTCTACAGCCGACTGTTTATCTTCGAGACCCAGAAAGACGGTGACGGCAAATGTATCAATTAAAAAGAATTGTGATGGCCTTTTGCGGAGTGGTCCTCTGCGGCTTCTGCGTGGGCATGTTACAAAAGGCTGATCTCGGCGTTGATCCCTTTACCTGTTTCGTTACCGGAATCGCCAACATCTTTCACTCTACCTACTCGACCTTCTACCTGATCCTCACCGGAATCCTGCTGATCCTGGTCCTCATCCTCCGAAAGCATTACATCGGGATAGCGACCGTGATCAACCTCTTCTTCACAGGGGTCGCTGCGGACGCGATGCACCACCTGCTCGACGCTATTCTCCCACATCCTAGCCTGGCAATGCGCGGCGGGCTAATGCTGGTAGCAATTGTTTTTACTTGTTTGGCGGCGGCCCTCTACTTCACCGCCGATCTTGGTGTTTCTGCCTACGATGCCCTTGCCCTGATGGCTGCCTATCAATACCATCTATTACCATTTAAGTATTGTCGGATAATTACCGACGGGCTCTGTGTCCTCGTTGGCTTCCTGTTCAACGTCACCCTCGGTGTTGGCACGATCATCACCGCCCTCTTCATGGGGCCGCTCACCCAGTGGTTCCGAACCCATTTTGCTGAACCGCTGTTGGCTCATCGCGCCCCGGCGGCATCCTAACCTATAAAACCGGCCCCCAGGCAAAACACTGTCTGCGGGGCCGGTTATCTTTACTAGTTTTCGCGCTCCCGGACCTGTTTGCGGTACTCACGGGGCGTCATTCCGTACGTTTGCTTGAATATTCGCGTAAATGAATTGGCATGGTTATAACCACAATGCTGAGCTATCTCCTCAATGGGCAACGTTGAGGACTCAAGCAGGTGGCGGGCCTTAGTGATACGAAAATTGCGGATATACTGTCCCGGCGTCAACGTGGTCGCTCGCTTAAACAACGTATTGAAATAACTGCGATCCAGATTTACCGCCCGTGCTAGCCGGTCAGCCGAAGCTGTGGCAATATGATTGGCCAGGTAGGCGATTGCCCGATCCACGTAGGGATTTTGCTGCGTTGAATAGTGATCACTAACGGGGGTCGAGTTAGCAATCAAGCTTAAGAAACTCAGCAGATTGCTATTGGCAAGTAATTCGGTCGCCGTATTCGTTAATGGGTGCTGAATTATCTGGTTAACACAATTAGCCAACTCGTAGTAGTGGTCGTTATTAAACACCGGCGTTTCTTCTGAAATTGCCAATTGATTGATCAGCGTAGTCGCATAAGAGCCCGTAAAGCCCAGCCAGACGTATGACCAAGGTGTTATATCATCGGCAATATAGTATGTTTGATAATTTGGAGCAATGAAGAATCCTTGCCCGGCATGCAGGTGGTAATCAACACCATTTACCTGAAAGGTTCCTGATCCAGATAAAATGTAGTGAATTAGGTAATATGGGCGAACGGCAGGGCCAAAGCAGTGGCCAGCCATCGTATCCGATCGTCCTACCGAGGTAATCCCCAAAGGGGCATCTACTGGCGGTGAGTAATTAAATGACACTGCTTTTTCCATGTTCTCCCTCTTTCCTACGCTGCACTTATTTCCGTAACCAATCATATTACAAAAAAAGAGTG
>NZ_JBJEEM010000017.1:0-18028 GCF_051873075.1 Limosilactobacillus sp.
TTGGTTGTACTTAGCAAGACGGTCAGTCCGGCTCATAGAACCAGTCTTGATTTGGCCGGCGTTAGTAGCAACAACCAGGTCAGCAATCGTCGTGTCTTCAGTTTCACCAGAACGGTGTGAAACGATGGCAGTGTAACCAGCTTCCTTAGCCATTTCGATCGCTTCAACAGTTTCAGTCAAAGTACCGATTTGGTTAAGCTTGATCAGGATGGAGTTAGCGGCACCCATCTTGATACCCTTCTTCAGGTAGTCGGTGTTAGTTACGAAGAAGTCGTCACCAACAAGTTGAACCTTCTTACCAAGTTCCTTGGTAAGGGTTACCCAGTCATCCCAGTTGTTTTCGTCAATTGGGTCTTCTACAGAAACGATTGGGTACTTTTCAATGATACCGGACAGGTACTTGATCCATTCTTCAGTAGTGAATTCTTCACCAGTTGACCAACGAAGCTTGTACTTCTTAGCGTCGTCGTCCCAAAGTTCGGAAGCGGCAACGTCAAAGGCAATGGCAATGTCCTTGCCTGGCTTGTAGCCGGCGTCCTTGATAGCCTTGATCAGGTATTCGAATGGTTCAGCGTTGTTAGCAAAGTCAGGAGCAAATCCACCTTCGTCACCAACAGAGGTTACCTTGCCAGCAGCTTCCAGTTCCTTCTTCAGGGCGTGGAAAGTTTCTGAACCCCAACGAATAGCTTCACGAACAGTTGGTGCACCAACTGGCATGATCATGAATTCTTGGAAGTCAACCTTGTTATCAGAGTGGGCACCACCGTTGATAACGTTCATCATTGGTGTTGGCAGTACGTGAGCGTTGAAACCACCAAGGTAGTTGTAAAGAGGAACTTGCAGTTCATCAGCAGCAGCCCGAGCAGCAGCTAATGAAACGGCCAAGATAGCATTGGCACCAAGCTTACCCTTGTTTGGCGTACCGTCCAGCTTGATCATTGCCTTATCGATGGCAATTTGGTCAGTAACTTCCATACCAACGATTTCCTTAGCAATGATGTCGTTAACGTTAGCAACGGCCTTTAATACACCCTTGCCGCCGAAACGATCCTTGTCGCCATCACGCAATTCAACGGCTTCGTGTTCACCAGTTGAAGCACCTGATGGGACAATCCCACGGCCAACACCGCCAGCTTCAGTGTAAACTTCAGCTTCAACGGTTGGGTTACCACGTGAATCAAGAACTTCACGTGCATAAATATCTGTAATAAGTGACATTTGATGAATCTCTCCTCTGTCTTATATTTGGATACATTCCACAAGTAATATTGTATTATTTTGCACAACTAAAAACAAGCTTTTCGCCGCTAATGATTGACGATTTGTAAAAAGGTTTTCGGGTCTAGACTGGCAACGCCAACCAGTGCGCCATCAATATCCGGTTGGGCCATCAACGCCCCGACGTTCTTGGTCGTCACACTGCCGCCGTATAAAATCCGAATGTTTTCTGCCACCTGCGAACCATACATGTCCGCGATGGTCTGGCGAATCAAGTAACAGCCCTCTTCCGCCTGGTCCGGATCCGCACTCTGCCCAGTGCCGATCGCCCAGTTCGGTTCATAGGCAATCGTGACCTTTTCAATCTCATCTTCGGCCAAGCCTTTGACATCAGCCAAAATCCGGTTGACCACCCAGTGAATCTTCTGATCATAGGCAATCCGCCTGCCCATCGTATCGTCGCAGCAAACGATCGGACAAAGGTTATTCTCTAAAGCAGCCTTGACCTTCTTATTGATCAGCTCGTCGGTTTCATGAAAGTAGTTGCGTCGTTCGGAGTGACCAAGAATGACGTGGTGGATCCCAGCAGCATAAAGCGCCTTGGGACTCGTTTCACCCGTGAAGGCCCCACTATCCTTGTAATAGCAGTTCTCGGCCATTAACTTCAACGGTGAGCCTGCCGCAGCAGCCACCATCGGCACTAGCGCCAAAGTTGGGGCCGCCAACGCTGTCTCCTGTTGGCTGGCCGGTGGCAGCTGATCCTTAATCTGCTCAACAAAGTCCACCGCCTCATCGACCGTCTTGTTCATCTTCCAATTGCCCGCAATCATTGGAACCCGCATCACATCATCATCCTTTCAAAAAAAGCGGAACCGCACCAAGTGCCAGTTCCGCTCGTAAAGATTAGATTACTTTTCAGAAATTGCAGCAATTCCTGGTAATACCTTACCTTCAAGGTAGGTCAGGGAAGCCCCACCACCAGTGGAGATGTGGGTAAGCTTACCAGCAACACCCAATTGCTTAACAGCGGCAGTGGAGTCACCACCACCAACAATCGTGGTTGCGTCGGCTAAGGTACCAAGGAACTTACCAACTTCAAGGGTACCCTTAGCGAAGTTTGGCTTTTCAAAGACACCCATTGGGCCGTTCCAAACAACCGTCTTGGCGTCCTTCAAAACGTCTTCGAATTCCTTAATTGACTTTGGACCGATGTCAAGTGCCATCCAGCCATCGTCAATGTCGCCTTCAACCACCTTGGTGTTAGCGTCGTTGTCGAACTTGTCAGCAACTACGTTATCGATTGGCAGTACCAGCTTATCGCCAGCCTTGTCAAGGATTTGCTTAGCAACATCAATCTTGTCCTTTTCAACTAAGGAGTCACCAGTCTTGATGCCCTTGGCAGCGTAGAAGGTGTAAGCCATCCCACCACCGATGATGATCTTGTCAGCCTTGTCGAGCAGGTGGTCAATAACACCGATCTTGTCGGAAACCTTGGCACCACCCAGGATAGCAACAAATGGACGTTGTGGGTTGTCAACGGCGTCACCCAAGAACTTGATTTCCTTTTCCATCAAGTAACCGGCAGCAGCCTTACCTGGCATGTTAGTAGCAATCCCAACGTTGGAAGCGTGCTTACGGTGTGCAGTACCGAAAGCATCGTTGATGAAGACGTCACCAAGTGAAGCCCAGTACTTGCCCAATTCAGGGTCGTTGCCGGATTCACGCTTGACGTATTCGCCATCCTTAACATCTTCGTAACGGGTGTTTTGAACAAGCAGAACATCACCGTTGTTCATGTTGTCGATGGCATCTTCAAGCTGCTTGCCTTCCGTTACTGGAACAAAGGTAACAGGCTTGTTCAGCAGGTTGGAGAGGCGTTCAGCAACTGGACGCAGTGACAGACCCGGCTTGTCTTCTTCCTTCTTGATCCGGCCCAGGTGGGAGAACAGGATTGCCCGGCCACCGTGGTCGATAACGTACTTGATGGTTGGCAGTGCGGCAACGATCCGGTTGTCATCGCCAACAACACCATCATTAATTGGGACATTGAAGTCAACCCGCATCAGGACTTTCTTACCTTCTAATGGCAGGTCTTCAACAGTTAATTTAGCCATAACTATGTTTCCTCCTTCTCTGTTAAGGAAAAAGGTGGTTGGAGTCTCCTCCTCCCACCTTTTACAAAAGCTTATTTAAGCAATCAGATTAAAGTTCTGCGAAGTGAAGCAGAGTCCGAATCATGTTGCAAGTGAAGCCGTTTTCGTTGTCGTACCAAGCAACGGTCTTAACTAATTGAGTACCGTCTTCGCCTTCCATGATTTCGGTTTGTGATGGGTCAAATACTGAACCGAAAGTAGAACCGATGATATCACTTGAAACGATTGGGTCTTCAGTGTAACCGTAAGCTGGGTTGTTTTCAGCAGCCTTCTTCATAACGTCGTTAACTTCATCGATTGAAACCTTCTTGTTAAGGATAGTAACAAGTTCAGTCAATGAGCCGGTAGGTACGGCAACACGTTGTGCGTGACCAGAAAGCTTACCGTTCAGTTCTGGGATAACCAGACCGATAGCCTTAGCAGCACCACTTGAGTGAGGAATAGTGTTAACAGCTGCGGCACGGTTGTTACGGAACTTCTTACCACGTGGTTGGTCAAGAACAGCTTGAGAACCAGTGTAGGCGTGAACAGTAGTCATAGTACCAACCTTGATACCGAAGTTCTTGTTAAGCCAGTATGCCATTGGGGCAAGGCAGCTGGTCGTGCATGAACCAGCGGAAACGATCTTGTCGTCAGCCTTCAGAGTGTCCAAGTTAACACCTGGGACAACAGTAGGGATGTTACCAGCAGGTGCAGAAATCAGAACACGCTTTGCGCCGGCGTCCAAGTGAGCTTGGGACTTTTCTGCAGAAGTGTAGAAACCAGTACATTCAAGGACAAAGTCAACACCGTCGTTCTTTACCCAAGGAATGTTACGAGCGTCGCGTTCTGCGTATACAGGGTATTCCTTACCGTCAACAACGATGCCCTTGTCAGTTGATGAAACTTCGCCATCAAAACGACCTTGGGTTGAGTCGTACTTCAGTAAGTAAGCCAACATTTCTGGTGAAGTCAAGTCGTTAATAGCAACAACTTCGATGTCATCAGTGTTGAGTTCGTGAATACGACGGAATGCCAAACGACCAATACGGCCGAAACCATTAATACCAATCTTTACAGTCATACTGCAATTTCCTCCTTTAGGAAAACATAATTAGCGTACATGCTTAGTTTATCACATTCCGATTTTAGGACAAGCAACTTATACTCATTCTAAAATGTAAAACTAATGCAGTAAGGTCTAAGCAATATACAAACCTTACGCTACTTATAATACCCACCTTATTTGGAATTGTCTATTCAATCGCCCTAGAAATTTTCTTTTTTCTTGTGAAACCGTTATCTTAATTAAAAGTTTCAAATAATGGTTGCAATCTAATTGAGAATAGGATATTATAATAAACGTTGATTGATACAACACAGCAACACGCGCCCTTAGTGTAATGGATCGCACGTGAGATTCCGGTTCTCGAGATCCGGGTTCGACTCCCGGGGGGCGCATCGCAAAAGGCAACCGTTTCGACGGTTGCCTTTTTTGTGTACTATATATAGATATAGGTAATAAAAAACAGCCCAGCAAACGTTGGACTGTTTTTTTATATCATTACTTTTCGTCGGCTGGCTTTTCCTTAGCCCACTTACGAATAGCTTCGATCTTCTTTTCTTTTAATGCTCGCTTGTACTTAGGAGCAACTGGGCGACGGCCTTGTACGCCGTATGGGTGTGCTTTACGCATGTGAATATGCCTCCTTTTATATCAAACGTAAATTAATTAACGTTCCAATTATACCGGGCCACGTTTTAAAAAGCAACCCTTGACGGTATTTCACCCATTTATTTCCGCCACCGTCCTCCCCACCCGGTAAAATTGGCAAAATAATTTTAGCTTTTTACTGAAAATTGATAAACGTTACCAATCCCGTTGTCCATTGCTCTCCCCACTTTAGGCTAGACCAATTTGAGAAAACACTTTCAAATATATTGATATTAGGGGGCTTGCAAAGTATACCAATATGCGGTAGTATTTTGGGTGTGGTGAGAGGCCACCTGATAAAAGAAATAAACTAATAAAAAATTAACTAACATCTCTGGAGGCAATATCATGGAAGATACTAGTAAATTAAACGTATTCAAGACTGCTGCTGACTGGAAGGAACTCGACCAGCAAAGCGCCGCTGCTGAGTTGGACATGGTTTCCGAAAACGCCAATGAAAAATAACAAGCAGAAATTTCTCAATAAAGAACGGGCCTAGGCGATTGCTGGGCCCGTTTTCAATATTTGGGACAAAACATTTGACCTTTTTTGACCAATCGGTTATAGTATTAATATCCATTAGCAATAAATACTAATGAGTGCTAATCAATAAGGAGGCCACAACATGAACTTAGTTCCAACTGTCATTGAGCAATCATCTCGTGGTGAACGTGCTTATGATATCTACTCACGGCTTCTGAAGGACCGGATCATTATGCTGTCTGGTCCAATCGAAGACGATATGGCGAACTCAATCGTTGCGCAACTGCTGTTCTTGGATGCGCAAGACTCAACAAAAGACATTTACTTATACATCAACTCACCTGGTGGTGTCGTTACGTCAGGAATGGCGATCTACGACACGATGAACTTCATCAAGGCTGATGTCCAAACGATCGTTATTGGGATGGCTGCTTCCATGGCTAGTGTCCTGGTATCCTCTGGTGCCAAGGGCAAGCGTTATGGACTGCCACACTCACAAGTCCTGATTCACCAACCATCTGGTGGTGCTCAAGGTCAGCAAACTGAAATTGAAATTGCTGCCACTGAAATCCTGAAGACCCGGAAGATGCTGAACGGCATCCTTGCCAAGAACTCCGGTCAGCCGATCGAAAAGATCCAGCAGGATACGGAGCGTGACCACTACTTCACTGCACAAGAAGCGGTCGACTATGGTCTGCTCGATGGCGTCATGGAAAACAATTCTAAGCTGAAGTAGTCTTCAGCTGACAAACACCGTGCGATTCATCGTGCGGTGTTTTTTTATTACGTAAAAAGGTACACCTACAAAATTCGTGGGTGTACCTTTTTCATTATTTATTGCGCCTTCGACATCCGCAGCTCGTCCGCGTAGGCATTGAGTTTCCGCAGCCGGTGGTTGACCCCCGACTTTGAGATCGGCCCGCCCGGTACCAGCTCACCGAGTTCCTTTAAACTGACCTCCTGGTGGGCCAGCCGGGTCTCGGCGATCTCACGCAACTTGTCAGGCAGCGTCTGAATTCCAACCCGTTCATCAATCAAGCGGATATTCTCAATTTGCCGGGTTGAGGCATTAGCGATCTTATTCATATTGGCATTCTCACAGTTGACCAGCCGGTTAACCGAATTCCGCATGTCCCGGACGATTCGGACATTCTCAAACTGCAGCATCGAATTGGTGGCCCCGATCAGTGACATGAAGTCAGCAATCTTCTCGGCTTCCTTCAGATAGACGATGAAGCCGCTGCGCCGGGCCGTCGTCTGGGCGTTGAGGCCAAACTTGTTCATCATCTGGGCGATCATCTCATTGTGCTCCTCGTACAATGAGTAGATTTCCAAGTGATAGCGCGACGTCTCGGGGTTGTTGACCGACCCCCCTGCCAAGAAAGCTCCCCGCAGGTATGACCGGACCATCCACTCGTCATCAAGCAGCTCCACCGGCACCCGTTCCTTGATCTGCAGGTTCTGCAAGATCCCGAGGTCATCAAGGACATGCTGCGCCGCATAGCGCAACCGGACGATATACTGGTTGTTCTTCTTGAGCTTCATCTTGCGTCGTACCACGATGTCACTCTCCACGTGGTAGAACTCCTTTAACAACGAGTAGATCCGCCGGGCAATCGCCGGGTTCTCCGTTTGAATGTTCAAAATCAGCTGGTGATTGGCCAGGGCAATACTGCCGTTCATCCGAATCAAGGCCATCAGCTCGGCCTGGGCGTTCTTCTGGTGAACCTTGATCGCCGTCAATTCTTTCTTTACTTCGCTCGCGTACGACACAAAATTCCCTCCTAGTCGTGGACCTGGTGCAGGCGGTTGATCAGCTCAGCCACCACCAAGTCGCGGTCATGAAAGGCCCCATTATCCTTGAGGCGTAGGAAATTAGAACTGATCACCCGGCATCCCTGGTCACGCAATCCCTGGAAGTCGTGGCCCACTGGCTGGGAGATCTCATTCCATTCCTGAAAATCAATGTAGTTCTTCGGTACCGGCCGGATATTGACCAGGACCGTATCAATAAAGTGTTTACCGAGGTGCTGGTTAAGGACCCGAACATGGTCGGCATCGGTGAAGTGGTCGGTCTCACCCTTCTGCGTCATGATGTTGCAGATGTAGACGACCTCCGCCTTGCTCTCACAAACGGCCCGGCCAACCTCCTCGATCATCAGGTTTGGCAGGATGCTGGTAAACAGGCTCCCCGGTCCCAAGACGATCTGGTCAGCTTCTCTAATGGCCTGAATAACTTCGGGGGCCGGCTCGGCCCGGTGTCCATCCCCATCATTGGACGGGGTAACCCAGACCCGCTTGATCTGCTTATGGGCCGCGGTGATCTCGGATTCACCACTCAGGGTCGTCCCGTCAGTAAACTCGGCGTTCAAAGTCAGCGGTTCGTTAGCGACTGGGTAGATATGGCCGCGAATCTTCATCATATTGGACAACTCCTGAACGGCGGGAAAGATCCCGTCCTTCATCTCTGACAAAGCGGAAATGATCAGGTTGCCAATGGCGTGCCCGGCAAAGAACTGGTCGCGACTGTTGAAGCGGTATTGGAAGACGTCCAACTCCAGCTGTGGCAGTTCCGACAAGGCCACCAGCCCGTTACGAATATCACCAGGCGGTACCACGTTGATGTAGTCACGCAGGATTCCCGAGGACCCCCCATCGTCAGCGACCGTTACTACGGCGGTAATATCGACGTCTTTGTCGCGCAGCCCCCGTAGGACAACCGGAAGGCCCGTTCCACCGCCGATCACCACAATCTTTGGTTTCCGAAACATAAGTGCTGACTTCCTTTCTATTGTGCCTTGTCAACATCACGGTGGTATAGGTTAACCTGGTAGCCGCTGTCCTTAAGGTCATCCGCCAGCCGGTTGGCAATCGTCACTGACCGGTGTTGGCCGCCCGTACAGCCGATGGCCACCGTCAGGCTGCTCTTGCCCTCGTGAATGTAACCAGGAAGGGCACCCTTGATGAGTGATGACAGGTGCTGGTAAAACTGCTTGGCTTCGTCGCTCTTCATGACGTATTCCTGGACCGCCCGATCGTTTCCGGTCTGGTGCTTTAGTTCCGGGATATAGAACGGGTTCGGCAGGAAGCGAACGTCCATGACGATGTCCGCGTCCAACGGCAGGCCGTACTTAAAGCCAAAGGACATCACCTCAACGTAGAAGTTGCTGCCCTCGCCATGGCCGAAGAGCTTGTTGATCCGCAGCTTCAGGTTCCGCGGGGTCAGGTTGGTCGTATCGATGATCTCATCGGCCTGACTCTTCAGTTCGGTCATCAGTTTCCGTTCTAATTCCACCCCGTCCAGGAGCCGTCCCTGCGGTGCCAACGGGTGTGCCCGCCGAGTTTCCTTGTAGCGTGAAACCAGGGTAACGTTGTCAGCATCCAAAAACAGCAAGCGGACTTGTAAGTCGGCTCGCTTGCGGAGCTTTTCCAGACTCGGCAACACCTTGCTGTGGAAGCCGCGGGAACGCAGGTCCATCACCATGGCGATCTTATCGAACTCACCAGAATTTTTGATCACGTCCACGAATTTTTCCGCCAGACTCGGGAGCATATTGTCAATTACGAAGTAGCCAAGATCCTCAAAGCTGTGGATCGCCACCGTCTTGCCGGCGCCGCTCATCCCCGTAATGATCACTACCTGCATCTTATCAGCCATTTATTTTTCCTCTCTTCTATCAGGACTACCCAAGTATTGTAACACATCAAGCCGGGCGTGTCTTATGATTGCTCGTCAGGGTTGCAGATTATCATGGTGAAGGTTCTCCCAGATATTCTCATCGACGTACGGCCGCACGTTTTCCAGCGTCAGGTCCTCGTCCCCCAAGCACCTGATCCCGTGTGCTTGCAGGAGGGCGGCGGTCACCCCCTGGCCCGGAATCTTGTTCCCGGCAAAACTGCCGTCGTAGACCAGCTTAGTCCCACAGGCCGGGCTCTTCTGTTTCAAAAAGGCCACCGTGACCCCGTGGTCCTGGGCAATCTTTAAGGCCATTCTAGCGCCCTGCAGGTATTCCTCGGTCACGTCGCGGCCCGCACGATTCATTACCGTGGCCCGGCCCGCCAACACGTCGCGCCCGGTGCCGCCCTGGATTTCCGCCGGAACACGCGGCGTCCTAAAGCCGCCCATGATCTCTGGGCAAACCGTCACCGCCTGGCCCATCGCCACCAGCTTCACCGCTAAGTCATTTTGGGCATTGCCGCCATCGTAGCGAACATTGAACCCCGCTAGGCATGCACTAATCAGAATCATCACCATCGCCTCCTTTTTCCAGAATAACACTAAAGAGAGCTCCACCACCATGAAGCTCTCTTTTTTCGTCTATTTGCGTTTGCGCTGCCGTTTTGCCGCATGGGCGGCCATCAGCTCGCGGTCCCGGTCCAGCATCTGCTTGAGATACTTACCGGTGTAGCTGCCCTTGACTTGGGCGACCTCTTCCGGTGTCCCGGTAGCCACGACTTGGCCGCCGCCCTCACCGCCTTCTGGTCCGAGGTCAATCAGCCAATCAGCCGATTTTACCACATCTAGTTCGTGCTCAATCACCAGAACGGTATTGCCGGCGTCCACCAGCCGCTGCAGGACACCCAAAAGACGCTTAATGTCGTCCATGTGAAGTCCGGTCGTCGGCTCATCCAAGATGTAGAAACTCTTGCCGTGGGACTGCCGGTGCAGTTCGGCCGCCAGCTTCATCCGCTGGGCTTCCCCACCGGACAGGGTCGTAGCCGGCTGCCCCAGGTGAACGTAGCCCAGGCCGACGTCCTCGATCGTCTGCAGCTTGCGCCGGATCTTCGGAATGGCGCTGAAGAAGTCCAGGGCCTCAGATACCGTCATATTCAGCACCTCGGCGATGTTCTTCCCCTTGTATTCCACCTCGAGGGTCTCGGAGTTATACCGGGTCCCGTGGCAGACCTCACACGGCACGTAGACGTCGGGCAGGAAGTTCATCTCGATTTTGATGATCCCGTCCCCGTGGCAGGCCTCACAGCGGCCGCCCTTGACGTTGAAACTGAACCGGCCCTTGGTGTAGCCCCGCACCTTGGCCTGGTTGGTCTGGGCGAAGAGTTCCCGGATGTCGTCGAAGACCCCGGTGTAGGTGGCCGGGTTGCTCCGCGGGGTCCGGCCGATCGGCGACTGGTCAATGTTGATGACCTTCTCGATGTTCTTGACCCCGGAAATCGACTTGTACTTGCCCGGCTTGGCGGAATTGTTGTTGAGCTTTTGGGCCAGGATCCGCTTCAGGATCAGGTTAACCAGGGTTGATTTACCGGAACCAGAAACCCCGGTAACACAGATGAACTTGCCGAGGGGAAAATCAACGTCAATGTTCTTGAGGTTGTTGGCCGCGGCCCCCTTCAGGACAATGTGCTTGCCGTTGCCCTCGCGCCGCTTTGTCGGCACCTCAATCATCTTCTTGCCCGACAGGTACTGCCCCGTCAGCGACTTCCGCGACCGCATGATCTGCTTTGGCGTTCCGGCGGCCATCACTTGACCACCGTTTTCACCGGCACCAGGGCCGATGTCAATGATGTAATCGGCCGCCCGCATCGTGTCCTCGTCGTGTTCGACCACGATCAGGGTGTTGCCGAGGTCCCGCATCGCCTTGAGCGAGGAGATCAGCCGGTCGTTGTCCCGCTGGTGGAGCCCAATCGACGGCTCATCCAGCACGTACATTACCCCGGAAAGGTTGGACCCGATCTGGGTGGCCAGCCGGATTCGCTGGGCTTCCCCACCGGAGAGGGTCCGGGCAGACCGACTGAGGGTCAGGTACTCAACACCGACGTTTTGCATGAAGGTCAGCCGATCCAGAATTTCCTTTAGGATCGGCTTAGCAATTTGCTCGTTTTGTTCCGACAGCTTGACGTTCTTGAAGAAGTCGATGGCTTTGCTGATCGGCAGGTCGGAAACCTCACCGATGTTCTGGCCGTCGATCTTGACGGCCAGGGCCCGTTGGTTAAGCCGATAGCCGTGGCAGACCGGGCACGGCAGCTCGGTCATGTACTTGCGCATCTGCTCCCGGGTGAAGTCGGAGTTGGTCTCCTTGTAACGCCGCTTGATGTTATTGATGACCCCTTCGAATGGGGCGTCGACATCTCGCACCCCGCCGAAATCATTTTCGTAGTGGAAGTGGAAGGTCTGGTCGCCGTTGCCGTAGAGGACCATCTTTTGCTGTTTCTTAGAAAGCTTGTTGAACGGCGTGTCCATGTCGATGCCGACCGCCTGGCAGAACTGTTCCAGAAGCTGGGGGTAGTACTGGGAAGAAATCGGGTTCCATGGCACCATGGCGCCTTCGCGCAGGGTCTTGCTGCGGTCCGGAACGACCAGGTCCACGTCAACCTCCAGCTTAGAGCCGAGTCCCTCGCACTCGGGACAGGCGCCAATCGGGGCGTTGAAGGAGAAGAGCCGGGGTTCGAGTTCGCCCACCGTGAAGCCGCAGATTGGGCAGGCGTACTTTTCGGAGAACGGGATCGGTTCGCCGCCGATGACGTCCGCAATGGCATAACCGTCACTGAGCCGCAGGGCCGATTCGAAGGAATCAAAGAGCCGGGAGCGGATACCGTCCTTAACGATGATCCGGTCGATGACCACGTTAACGGTGTGCTTCTTGTTCTTATCGAGTTCCGGAACCTCATCTAAGTCGTAGGTCTCACCGTCAACCTGGACCCGGACGAAGCCTTCCCGTTTGATCTTATCGAAGACCTTCTTCTGGGTGCCCTTCTTGTCGCGGACAATCGGCGACAGAATCTGAAGCCGGGTCCGTTCGGGCAGTTTGAGTATCCGATCCACCATCTGGTCCGGCGATTGGCTGGTGATCGGGATGTGGTCATTTGGACAAATCGGGGTACCGGCACGGGCCCACAGCAGCCGGAGGAAGTCATTGATCTCGGTAACCGTCCCGACCGTCGACCGCGGGTTGTGGGAGGTCGTCTTCTGGTCGATCGAGATGGCCGGTGAAAGGCCGTCGATCGAGTCGACGTCCGGCTTATCCATCTGTCCCAAGAACTGCCGGGCGTACGCGGACAGGCTCTCGACATAGCGTCGCTGCCCTTCCGCGTACAGGGTGTCGAAAGCGAGTGAACTCTTCCCAGACCCCGACAGGCCAGTGATTACGACCAGTTTGTTCTTGGGAATCGTCACATCAATATTCTTCAAATTATGGGCACGAGCCCCATGAATCACAATCTTATCGGTTGCCATCACTTATCCCCCTTATTTCTTCTTGCTTTTCTTTCCCGTCATCTGGGCCTTTAGCTCCATGACGGTGTCACGCAGCGTGGCGGCCTGCTCGAAGTCCAGCCGTTTAGCCGCTGACTGCATCTGCTCCGTTAATTCGGCCACCATCTTCTCCTGGTCGGTCCGCTTCAGCTTAGCAAAGTCACGGGTCGTAAATTCGCTGCTGTCCTCCTGCTCACCGGTGTCTTCACTCGGCTTCGTGGCAGAAATGGCGTCCTGAATCGGCTTGATAATCGTCTTTGGCGTAATGTGATGTTCTTCGTTGTACTTCATCTGGATTGCCCGCCGCCGTTTCGTCTCGTCGATCGCCTTTTGCATCGACTCGGTAACCGTGTCGGCGTACATGATGACCGCCCCGTGTTCGTTCCGGGCGGCCCGGCCGATCGTCTGAATCAACGACCGCTCGTTACGCAGGAATCCTTCCTTGTCTGCATCGAGGATGGCAACCAGGGAAACTTCAGGCACGTCCAGCCCTTCCCGTAGCAGGTTGATCCCGACCAGGACATCGAACTTACCCAACCGCAAGTCCCGGATGATCTGGGTCCGCTCCAGGGTCTTGATATCGCTGTGAAGGTACTTAACCTTCAGTCCGAGGTCCTTCAAATAGTCGGTCAGGTCTTCCGACATCTTCTTGGTCAGGGTAGTGACGAAGACCCGATCGTTGCGTTCGATCCGCTTGTTGATCTCGCCGACCAGGTCATCGATCTGCCCCATCACCGGCCGAACTTCAATCGTTGGATCAAGCAGCCCGGTTGGCCGAATGATCTGTTGCACAACGTGGTCCGTCTGGTTTTCTTCATACGGTCCCGGAGTTGCCGACATGTAGACCACCTGGTTGACGTGTTTTTCAAACTCCGCCAGCTTCAATGGCCGGTTGTCGAGGGCACTCGGTAAGCGGAAACCATAGTCGATCAACATCTGCTTCCGCGCACGATCCCCGTTGTACATCCCCCGCACCTGGGGCATCGTCTGGTGGGATTCGTCAACCACCATCAGGAAGTCCTTCGGGAAGAAGTCGAGCAGGGTGTACGGCGGCTCACCGGGTTTGCGCCGGTCCATGTAGCGTGAGTAGTTCTCAATTCCGTTGACGTAGCCGACCTCTCGCATCATCTCAATGTCATAGCTGGTCCGTTGCTGGATCCGCTCCGCCTCCAGGAGCTTCCCCTGGTCGGTAAACTTCTTGACCTGCTTCTTCATATCGGCTTCGATCTCCGGCAGGGCCAGGTCCATAATGTCCTCATTGGTCATGAAGTGGGTCGCCGGGAAGATCGAAACCTCTTCCCGATCGCCCTTGACTTCACCGGTCAGGGCATCGACCTCGCGGATTCGGTCGATCTCGTCACCGAAGAATTCAATCCGCAGTGCAGTCTCGCCGTGAGACGCTGGGAAAATCTCCACCACGTCGCCGTGGACCCGGAACCGGCCCCGCTGGAAGTCGATGTCGTTCCGGTCGTACTGAATCTTGACCAGGTCGTTTAGGACCGTATCCCGTTCGATCTCCTGGCCGACGTGGAGGGAGAGGACACTGTTCTGGTACTCGTTGGGGTTACCAAGACCGAAGATGCTGGAAACTGAAGCCACCACGATCACGTCGTTGCGCTCCAATAGCGCGGTGGTGGCGGCGTTACGCAGCTTATCGATTTCATCGTTGATTGAGGCGTCCTTTTCAATGTAGGTATCGCTGGATGGGACATAGGCCTCGGGCTGGTAGTAGTCATAATAGGAAACAAAGTATTCTACCGCATTATTCGGGAAGAACTTCTTCATTTCACCATACAGCTGGCCCGCCAAAGTCTTATTGTGGGACAGGATCAGGGTCGGCTTGTTCACGTTGGCAATCACGTTGGAGATGGTGAAGGTCTTCCCGGTCCCCGTGGCTCCCAACAGGATCTGAGCCTTCTCGCCCTTCTCGATTCCCTGCGTCAGCTCGGCGATGGCCTCGGGCTGGTCCCCGGTTGGCTTGTAATCCGAAACGAGGTCAAACTTCTTGTCTGGCTGTCGATAAATCAATGCGCGTACCTCCCTAATTAGCCGTTATAACGTACAAAAAGAGAAAGGTCGCCCTTTCTCTTGATTTAACTATTATTCAGTTTATCACCCAAACATGCATTCGTCTATCAATATGGATAGCAACGAAAAAGGGCCGGGAAAAATTCCCTAACCCTTTAATAATGCTTTAGAAGTGACGTTTACGGAAGCCAAACAGGCTCAGGCTACCAATGATTAATCCCATGACAGTAGCAAGAACTGACCGACTATTTCCCGTCTGTGGTAACCCCTGCCCTTCTCGGTGTCCTACACCAGATTGGCTAGTCTGCTTAGGAGTTGCTAATGAACTAGCTACTGATGAAGAAGTAGTAAGTAAGGTTACTTGGTTACCAACCTGTTCATCGTGACTAGGCACACTTGCTTGATACGATGCGTCTACTGATGTCTTGGCAGTGCCATCGACGGATAACGTTGTCGATTGTTTACCATCAACACTTGCGGTTTTCATTGGAACCGTCGGCGTAATAATCTCCGGTACGGTTGGTTGTGGAGTCGTCGGTTGTGTTGGTGTCGTCGGCGTTTCCGGCGTCGTCGGTTGCGTTGGGCTCGTCGGCTTAGCTGGACTTGTCGGTTGCGTCGGACTCGTCGGCGTTTCCGGCGTCGTCGGCTGTGTTGGAGTCGTCGGCGTTACTGGCGTCGTCGGCTGTGTTGGAGTCGTCGGCGTTACTGGCTTCGTTGGCTGTGTTGGACTTGTCGGCTTAGCTGGACTTGTCGGCTGTGTTGGAGTCGTCGGCGTTACTGGCTTTGTCGGCTGCGTTGGACTCGTTGGCTTAGCTGGACTTGTCGGCTGCGTTGGACTCGTCGGCGTCACTGGCTTCGTCGGTTGCGTCGGATTCGTCGGCGTTTCTGGCTTTGTCGGTTGCGTCGGACTCGTTGGCGTCACTGGCTTCGTCGGCTGCGTTGGACTCGTTGGCGTTACTGGCGTTGTCGGTTGCGTTGGATTCGTTGGCGTTTCCGGCTTCGTTGGTTGCGTTGGGCTCGTCGGTGTTTCCGGCGTCGTCGGCTGCGTTGGTGTTGTTGGCGTTACCGGCTTCGTCGGTTGCGTTGGACTCGTCGGTGTCACTGGCTTTGTCGGCTGTGTTGGAGTCGTCGGCGTTTCCGGTTTTGTCGGTTGCGTCGGACTCGTCGGCGTTACTGGCTTCGTCGGCTGTGTTGGTGCAGTTGGTGTTACCGGCTTTGTCGGTTGCGTTGGACTCGTTGGCGTTACTGGCTTCGTCGGCTGCGTCGGACTCGTCGGCGTTACTGGCTTCGTCGGCTGTGTTGGTGCAGTTGGTGTTACCGGCTTTGTCGGTTGCGTTGGACTCGTTGGCGTTACTGGCTTCGTCGGCTGCGTCGGACTCGTCGGCGTTACTGGCTTCGTCGGCTGTGTTGGATCCGTTGGTGTTTCCGGCTTTGTCGGTTGCGTCGGAGTTGTCGGTGTTTCCGGCTTCGTCGGCTGCGTCGGACTCGTCGGCGTTACTGGCTTCGTCGGCTGCGTTGGACTCGTCGGCTTAGCTGGGCTTGTCGGCTGCGTTGGACTCGTTGGCTTAGCTGGCTTTGTCGGCTGCGTTGGACTCGTCGGCGTTACTGGCTTCGTCGGTTGCGTTGGCGTGCTTGGACTCGTTGGCTGTGTCGGGGCGGTTGGGATTACTGGGTATACGTTATTAGGGAAGTAGGGAATAATAGTACCACCACCACGTAAATCCCAGCGGTGCGTCTCCCCACCGGTAACGTTTACCCGATCAGCAATTAAATTACCATCCATATTGCAGCCAGCATTTATTTCACTTTGCGGTGCTAAAGCACTCCCTAAAAAGTAGCCACCACTAACGTTCAACTGCGCCTTGGCATTACCGAAATTCCAGATAACGTGATTGGGCTTAGTATGGCCCTCGCTTGGATTAACTGTTTGACCATCATCGTAAGTCAGCTTGGTCTGGGTATTAAGAAAAACATTGGTTTGTGATCCCATATTAACGTTTAGGATCACAACCGGACCATCTTCACGTGAACTCAATCCTTTAATCGTCAATGGTTGTGGAGCGCTCAAATACTCCAGTGGCACATTAACAAAGATAGTTTTAACGCCCTGGGCAACACCACTAATGTCGATGAAGCGATTATTCATATCGCTGAAATCAACCTTGACCCCCTCCGTTTGGTCCTGCTTGGTATAAAGGTCTGCCAAGTTCCGCAAATTCGTAAATTCTTGGTCAAAGTCAATCAGCTTAGTATTTTCGACCTTTTCTTTATCCGGATCCAGGTGATCCAGGCGAACGCCATTTGCGAAAACATGGTGATCTTTAATCTCGATCTTTCCCCATGCATCATTCCCAAATACAACATGACTATTCGGATTACGGAAAGCATTGGCGCCCAGCTGATCAAACGATTCGATATAGTAAACATCACCCGTTTGACCATCTAACTTATAGTTATGCGATTCGTTACGGGTCCCAAACTCATTTCCTGAAAGGTAGTGCCGCGTGGCAATGTTCCCGTTAACATCGGCGCCAATCTGAACCTCATTAGCAAAAATATGAAATCTTTCCGCTCCTGATAATAAATTATTATCCAGCTGATCCTTCAAAGATGATGATGAATTAGCACTTTCAGAAACGGCCGCCTGTGCATCAGTAGCAGGAGCAGCACTAGATGCAACGGTGGCTGCACTACCCTGGGACGCTGAAGAGGAAACGGCGGAACCTGGTTCTGCGCTTACACTCGCTGCACTGCTGGCAGAACTGTTTGAAGCAATAACTGATTGTGGAGCGGTGGCAGCTGTCTCCTGAGTATCTGCTTTAACAGAAGTTGCCATTCCAGTAAAAGCCAACACCGTGATCGTGGCAGTCAACCACAGCTTGCCGGCTTTGTACATTTTATAGTGCTTTAATTCATTCATCTTGTTTATAGTCTCTTTCTATAGTTAGTTTACGGTACACTATTAATTCTAAGTGTCTAGGAAACTACTGAGCAAGATTTAAATGAAAATTTTTTCATATGTAGCTTGGATTTTATAATAAGTATAATATTAATAAATAATTAAATAAATAACACTTGTTTTAGTTGAAATATAACAGTAAAAATTATAGAACAATTCTTCTATATATCAGCTATTAAACTACCAAAATACTACGATTTTCTTATATGCTGAATTAATATTTCTAAAATCATTTTAACTTATCACTAGATTAGTCATCCGTTTTTATTAGTTAATTTAGCCCT
>NZ_JBJEEM010000018.1:0-17932 GCF_051873075.1 Limosilactobacillus sp.
AGCCGCATAAATAATTTTTCTATTTGAACTGTATACTTGACAGGCAATAGTGCCATTTTCAGCAAAGTCTTGGTCGGTTTCTTATTATTTTCATATTAAAATAAGGTTCAAAGGGAGGGATGATTGTGAATCGCTACATTGCTTTTCAAAAGGTGGTGGAGACGGGGAGCTTCACGAAGGCGGCCGCTGAGCTAGGGTACACCCAGTCGTCGGTCAGCCAGATGATCGCGGCCCTGGAGGAAGAGCTGGGGCTCAAGCTGCTTATCCGTTCCCACAACGGCATCCATCTGACGGCCGAGGGGCGAAAGATTTATCCGGTAATCCTGAAAAGCATTCACCAGTTTCAGCGTGTTGAGGCGAAGGCCAATGAGATCAAGGGGCTGAATAAGGATGTTATTCGAATCGGCACGATTTCCAGCATCACCTGTCACTGGCTACCAATGTTGATCAAGGCGTTTAAGAAGAAGTATCCGGGGGTGGAATTTGTCATGTATCAGGGGGACTACAATTCCATCGCCACCTGGCTCAAGAACGGCGCAATTGATATCGGCTTTACGACCCCGGCGATGACGACCGGCCTGGAGATCATCCCCATCAAGCAAGGGGAAATGCAGGCAATCCTCCCCGTCGACCACCCGTTAGCCCAGCACCCTGGTCAGCCGCTGCCGATTAGCCAGCTGGCCGGCGAACCGATCATTTTGCTGGAGGAGGGGACCTATAGCGAACCCCTGAACGCCTTTGCGGCCGCGGGGATCGAGCCCAAGGTGGAATACCGGATTCACGATGATTACGCGATCATGACCATGGTGGAGGCCGGGCTGGGGATCAGTATTTTGGCCAACCTCGTCCTCTTACGGATGCCATTTAAGCTGGTGCGGCGGCCGCTGGAACCACGGGTGACCCGGGAAATTGGCGTGGCCTTCGTGAAGCGCCAGGAACTCTCCCTGGCGAGTCAATTCTTTGTCGACGAGATCCAGGCAATGGCCGACCGGTTACCCTAGGAGTAGTATTAATTTTCCTAATGTTACTATTAAAATTATTCGTTTCCCTAATGAAAGTTGGCTGATTATAATGTGATTAATCTGATTTAACAAAGGGATGATCCGAATGATTAAGATGGATATTGCAGACGCCTTCACCGACCAGTTGTTTAAGGGCAACCCCGCGGCAATCTGTTTTGTCGATAGGTGGCCAAGTGAGGAAACGATGAAGAAGGTTGCGCTGGAAAACCGCTTTTCCGAGACGGCCTTCACCATCCGCCAGGCCCCGGACCACTATCTGTTACGCTGGTTCACGCCGGGTGGTGAGATCGACCTGTGCGGGCACGCAACATTGGCGACGGCCTTCGTGATCTTCCAAACCGCGGCCCCGCAACACACCGCAACGCTGACCTTTACGACGACCATGAGCGGGGACCTCACCGTTACCAAGAACGGGGACCTGTACGAGATGAATTTCCCGTCCTATGACCTGAAGCAAATCCCGGTAACGCCGGCGATGACCGCCGCGTTTGGCGCCCGGCCGCAGGAAGCCTACCTGGGGCGGGACCTCCTGTGTGTCTTTGATGACGCCGAAGAGGTCGAAAAGATGACCCCCGACCAAGCCCAGTTGGCCAACCTGCCCGGGCTCCTGCAACACGCCACAGCCCGAGGACAAGAGTTTGATTGTGTGTCCCGGTCGTTTGCTCCTAAGCTATCTGTCACCGAGGACCCGGTTTGCGGGAGCGGCCATTGCCACATCGTTCCGTACTGGGCGCGGAAGCTCGGCCAGACCCACCTGGTTGCCTACCAGGCGTCAAAGCGGGGCGGTGTTCTATACTGTGACTACCGTGGGCAAGAGACCACCCTTGCCGGTAAGGCAGTGCTCTATTCCAGCGGCCAGCTGAATATTGAGGAGTGATTGAATGCTTTTGTGAATGGCAGTTTTTCCTCAGCTGTTGTTTAATTTGGCGAATTAATTTAATTTTCCTCTTTCAATTTTAAACGTGATCTGCTATACTACTATTTGTTGGTTAAATGCTGACTTAGCTCAGTTGGCAGAGCACGTCATTAGTAATGATGAGGTCGGAGGTTCGAATCCTCTAGTCAGCACTATATAAAGAACCCTCTAACAATTAACTGGTGGTTATCGTTAGAGGGTTCTTTTGTATGTCTTGATTATGTTCGTGATAGAATCCTTTGATATCAATTGCTGCGGCCTTTAGAAAACGATGATGTTAAGCGTGGTAATATGAACGGACTCTGGTATATACTATAACCACAAATGTATATACAAAGAGGAAGGGGTTTTAATAATGGTTATTAAGTCACCGACCAAAATCTTTAAGTCCGGCAATTCGAGTGCCGTACGAATTAGTAAGGATGTTATGGAAGCTGCAGGGCTAAAAGTTGATGATAAAGTCAATGTAACATTTAATTCTCACGATGGCAGTGTTGTTATTAAGGCTGCCAATACCGATAAGAAATTCCATGATCATTTTTCTGATATTTTAGATAAAAGCTTGGATGAAGACCAAGCAGTATTAGATTTCCTAAAGGATAAGTAAACATGGAATACCTGACTGAGGAAGAGCTAATTGAGATTAATCGGCGAATAATTCTGCGAGCTGGTGAAGGTTCAATCGGGGTATTAGATCATAATGGATTAAACAGTGTCGTTGAATCACCAAAACAGGTGTTCTTTGGGCGTGAGGCCTATCCAACGGTTTGGCTCAAAGCAGCTTACTATCTACAGAAGATTACGAAGAAGCATGTTTTTGCTGATGGAAACAAGCGAACGGCCTTAGAAGCTGCAAAGATATTCTTGATTCTTAATGGAATTAAACTTCATTTTGAAGGAATTGAGGCCGGTAGGGTTGTTTTAACTGTTACCAACTCTCCGGATTCAGAAGAAGTCATGTTAAAAGTGGCGGAATATTTGAAGAAACATCAAGTTAAGAGGAAAAGTAATTAAACAGCGAATATCGATTACTTACTGAGCATAAAATTGAGGTACTGACGGTTGAGTTAGTTGCTCAATTTAACATAAATAAATGGCTTTAACATTTGAAGCACACTTCTTGCCAGCGCTGGCTTCTTGGTCCGCTATCCCCGGCAAAGCTGAAGAAATGCGACAAATTGTCGATAACTGGATAACCAGTGCGTTGCTACACTTAGGTTTGGCGAAAAGCCGGGATAAGATGGTGGACATTCTGAACGTCAAATCCTTTTCCGTCGGGGCGGCTTATTGCTGGCGGTCGGCCTGCTTACCTTCACGACGTCGCTGGATACCGTGCTTGTCAATATTGCGATTCCTAAGATTTCCGTAGAGCTCGATATGCTACATCGGCTAATTAGTAGGAAGTACCGGCATCAAGCATTCGAACTATAAATGCTTGATGCCGGTTCTTTCTATCACTAAATGTAATATAATATGTTACAATTAATAATGAACACTAACTATCGCAGTTATTCAAATGCATAATTATGACTGAGAAAAGTAATCTTGAATCCAATAATATGTAACTAATATAGTTACGGATTGTTAAGGGAGAGGAGGAGTAGCGGATGAAAGCAGTTGTGATTAATGAACCAGGTGGCCCGGAGAAGCTCATTTACCAAGACGTTCCGACGCCAACGACCAAACCGGGCTGGTCGCTGGTCAAAATCAAGGGCTTCGGGATCAACCATTCTGAAATCTTTACCCGAAAGGGCCTCTCACCGACCGTGAAGTTTCCCCGGATCCTGGGCATTGAATGTGTGGGGGTCATTGCCGACACCACGGATCCGCATCGCCTTCCCACAGGGCAACGGGTGGTTTCGATCATGGGTGAGATGGGCCGGGCCTTTGACGGCTCCTACGCCGAGTACACTCTTCTGCCCAACGACCAGATCTACCCGGTAACCACCGGTCTAGACTGGATGACGCTGGCGACCGCGCCAGAGACCTACTACACGGCCTATGGCTCGCTGAAGAACCTGCGCCTGACTCCCAGCGACCGCGTCCTGGTCCGTGGCGCCACCAGCGGGGTTGGCGTGGCCTTCGTCAACCTGGTCAAAGCCTGCTACCCGGGAATCCAGGTTGCCGGGACGACCCGAAGTCTGGCTAAGCGCGACCTGCTGCTTGCCCAGGGTTTCGATGCGGTCATTGAGGACCGCGCAGGCGTATTACAGACGGATCAGAGATTCACCAAGGCGCTGGAGCTAATCGGCCCGGCAACTACCAAGGACACCTTCAAACACGTTGCCGCGGGCGGGATCGTCTGCAGCACCGGTCAGCTGGGCAACCAGTGGTACCTGCCGAAGTTTGATCCCATCATGGACCTTGCCCCGAACGCCTACCTCACCAGCTTCTACTCGGGCAACGTCGATGACGAGAAGCTGAATGCCATGCTGAGACTGATCGAGGAAAAGCACGTGACCGTCAAGCCGACCAAGATCTTTTCCCTGGCGGAAGTTCCGCAAGCCCACGCCTTCCTTGAGAGCAAACAGAGCTTTGGCAAGGTGATCGTGTTAAATTAAAAAGTGCCTCCCAGGTTGCGGCCTAGGAGGTTAATTTGGTCGAAAGGAGCGCACCATGCATAAGGATCTTTCGCTATTCGCCAGCGCAAACAACAGCAATCCATTCAAACAACCGTTGGCGGACCGGATGCGGCCGCAAACCCTCGCCGAGATGGTAGGACAGGAGCACCTGTTGGCCCCGGGCAAACCGTTGCACCAGATCATCGCCCGCCACATCCCGATCCCGCTCATCCTGTGGGGACCGCCGGGGACGGGGAAGACCACGCTGGCCCACGTGATTGCCAACGAACTTCACTATCCCTTTGAGCAGTTCAACGCCAGCATTGAGAATAAGTCCCAGCTGACCAAGCTAATCGACCAGCATCCCCGGGAGTCGTTTGTCCTCCTGCTGGATGAAATTCACCGGCTGACCAAGCCCCTCCAGGACTTCCTATTGCCCTACCTGGAAAATGGCCACGTCCTCTTGATCGGGGCCACGACCGAGAACCCGATCATGTCGCTGGTCCCGGCGATTCGCTCCCGCTGTCAAATCTTCGAGTTTCACCCGTTGAAGACGGCGGATATCCAGCAGATGGTGGAGCGGGCGGCCCACCAGGTCTTTGATTACCAGATTCCGGCCGACATTGCCCACATGATCGCCAACGCCGGCAACGGGGATGTCCGCACCGCGCTGAACGTCCTGGATACCCTGCACGCCATGTACCAGAACGACCTGACCCTTGACCAGGTGAAGAATTTCAGCCGCCAGCAGCACCTGGCCTACGACAAGGACGCCACCCAGCATTATGATTACCTGTCGGCCTGGCGGGATTCAGTGGAGGGGTCCGACGCGGATGCGGCCCTGTACTACCTGGCCGTCCTGCTGGAGGCGGGGGACCTGGAATCGGTCGTGCGGAGTCTGAAGGACATGAGTGCCCTCGACCTGGGACTGGCTGATCCGGCCCGGACTGCCCAGGTGATTACCCTGGCCAACACCGCCCTGGAGATTGGCCTGCCCCGGGCCAGTACCCACGTGGCGATGGCAACGATGATGCTGGCGATCAGTCCGCGGTCCGATTCGGTGATGCAGGCCTACCGGCGGGCTGCCCGGGACGCGAAGAACGCGAGTCAGCACCCGATGCCCGCCTACCTGCGCGATTCTCACTATAAGGGCGCGGATAAGCTGCGCGGGGCGGGCTTGATGAAGAACATGTTTGCTGAACCCAAGAAGGTCGCCAAACAGCCCTACCTGCCAGCGGACCTGATCGGCCGGCATTACTACGAGCCGGCGCCGAATAAAAACGAACAGCAGCTGTACTACCAGTACCAGAAGCTATTTGAGTACGTCTACCAGCAGCCCTTCAGGCCCGATCCCGACATGAGCCACTTCGACCACTTTAATCCGTACCAATAAAATAACTAATACACCGCGATGGTGATAATGCCCGCCAAGCTTACGGATGAAATAGGAGACATCTGTAAATTTGACGGGCATTTAATGTTGGTCAAAAAGCATCTATGCTGGTAAACAACGTCAAAATCGAAATCTTTTGCTCCGCTGATCAATCAGAATGCTCGGCGGTGATTTCACCCCTTGCCCTAATTTGTAGTTGGGTAATGAGGGTCGCGACTTCTTCTATCGAAAGCTGATTAGGCACTGAAAGCCAATACGTAACTAGGCTGTTGGTCCCGGAAACTACGTAATGCGTTACTGCTTGAAAACGTTGATTATCTATCGCCGTATTTTGCGGCCAGAGCTTGTGGCTAGTGTATTTCTGTGCAATGATTGCAAAAAGTTTGGGCATAAGTAAGCCGCTCCGGCTGAACTGAAGGAACAGCCGCTGATGGTGACGTAAATACCTGATCGCAGCAATGATTTCGTTGCGGTTAGTAATGCCATATTTATCCGCAAATGGGAAGTGGCAAACTAATTCATCCGCCGTTTCATCAATTAAATCATTGATGCTGCGGTAATGAAGATAGAAGGTTGAGCGATTCAGGTCAGCTTGCCGGCAAAGACTTCTTACTGAGATGTCCGCCAATGAATGACTAGCTAGTTCACGTTCGAGGGCCTCTTGAAAAAGCAATCTTGTTAACCTTGAACGACGATTTTCCACTTATATCAACACACTTTCACATTTTGTCTATCTATTAACCGGTATTGTTAAAACTGTTCATAGCCATTATACCAAAATACCGCTTACACTTTAGTTGTAGAAACTTAGTAAGGAGGAACGAACAATGACTCAATTAACGGGTAAGGTCGCGATTGTTACTGGTGGTGCAAACGGAATCGGCCAGGGAATTGTTAATGAGTTCCTAAAGGCCGGGGCCAAAGTAATCATCGCTGATATTCAAGACGCTGGAGAAGGCCAGCCGGGCGTCTCATTCCATCACTTAGATGTAACTAGTGATGAACAATGGCAAAATTTATTTGAAGACGTCACCAAGGAGTTTGGTAAGGTAGACATCTTGGTAAATAATGCTGGGATCGGGCCGATTAACGATATTGAGCATATTACATTGGACGACTGGCACAAGGTCTTGGCGGTTGATTTGGATGGGGTAATGCTAGGGACCCACTATGGTGTGATTAACATGAAAGAACACGGCGGCGCAATCATTAACATTGCTTCCGTGGGTGCCCATATGCCTAGCGCCGTTACGATTGCCTACGGAGCAGCTAAGGCTGGTGTCGTGATGCTCAGTAAGGATGCGGCCGGCTACTGTCATGACCACCATTACCCGGTCCGCGTAAACATCGTCAATCCGGGCGTTATCGGTACTCCATTGCTGAAGAAGAGCATGGCGCCCGCTGCCCGTGAGCACATGGAGAAAGCTAACCTATTGGGGGATCCAGCCGACATCGGGAAGATGGCCACCTTCTTAGGCTCCGCGGATGCGAAATTCTGTAATGGTTGCGAGTACGTCGTTGATGGTGGACTTCAAGTAACTAATGCTCAGTAAATGGTGTCAGCCCATAAAAAGAGACGAGATAGCAAATTGTTGTTAGCTCGTCTCTTACGTTTAAATTAGGCTAATTACTTACATACACAACTGGCCAAAGGGGAGTGTTGCTTTACATTCCTGTGATTGCAGGTCGACAGCAAAGCAGTGCGGACGTTAAAGCCCCAGATAACGGTCCTTGATCATCTCGGCCTTCTTGGCATGGTCCTCAGGGTAGATGAAGCTGTAATCAATCCCAAGCTTGGCCAGCTCATCGAGGATCGACCGCTTGTACTGTGCGGGGATGATGTATTTTTCCTTCTCGTCTGGATTATCTGGATTGTAAAGACTGAGGACATCGATTGCTGCTTGGGCCCGCCGTTCGACCTCGGGATAGACGATGTCGACGGACTGGTCGTATTCGTCGCCGATGAAAGGCACGAAGAGGAAGAGCCCCTGCTGGTTTTCCATTCGCCGGCTCATCCGCTTGATCGTGACGATCTTAGGCACGATCAGCTCCAGTGGATTCAGCTTATTGGCGAAGCTGGGGATGTCGCGCTTAGCCTCCTCAAACAGGCGGAGGAAGGGGATTGTCTGGAGGTCCCGTTTGAAGCTGGCGAAGTAGTCGGACTCCTCGTGTTCGAAGTAGTTCAGGTAGTCATCGCTCCAGAGACGATGCTGCTGGGCGATGTAGGTGTTGTCCCGCTGGTAGAACTTCTTGATGGTCTGGAAGAAAGCACTCTTGTCGGCCATTGACTGCCGGGCCAGTGAGGACTCAAGCTGCATCTCGTTAGAAAAGGCGTTCTTCTTGAAGTAGTTGTGGTTGGCCAGCCCGGTTTTGAACTGGTATTCGGCGATCAGGTTGGGCCAGCCCTGCTGCTTCAGCATTGCCGCCAGCTTGTCCCGGTTTGGCCGGTCCTTGTAGACGTAGACCTCGCCATTGCCCTGACCGCCCTTGACCGCGAAGAAGAGAGCGATCAGCGGGTTGGTGCTGACGTCGAGCAGGCGGGTCGGCAGGTGGTAGTGTTCCATCAGGGCCATCCGTTCGAAGTTGGTCCGGCACTTCTCGAAGAGCTGGGGGTCGGCCATCAGGAAGTCGTTGAACAGGTTGTCTTCATTGTCAAGCAGCTTGCGGCTCCGGAAGATCGCCGGCAGGGTGTTAGAGAAGGCGTCGTCTTGTCCCCGGAAGTAGTAGTTATGGCCCTTGTTGTTGATGAGTTTTTCGATTTCTTCAATATAGTTGGAAACGGTCTGAATGTTGTGGATCATCTGCTTTGCCCCCCTATGTAAAACGGTCGTCGCTTATCACTGATAATAATATATTTTGTGAAGCGGTAAGGCAAGCCACCTCCTTTGACCATCACCGGCGAAAGACTTATGGCCAATTTCCAACGGGACCGTGATAGAATAAGAAATGGTAGCGGGAAATTCCCGCAATAATTACTGAAAGAAAAGGGATGTGGCATGGCAACAATCAAGGAAATTGCGGAGAAGTCAGGATTTTCACCAGCGACGGTGTCACGTTTACTGAATAATGATCCTAACCTGTCGATTACGCCCAATACGCGGAGCCGGATCATGGCCGCTGCTGAGGAGCTGGGCTACTGGAACGACCACCGCAAGCAGGATACGATTCGGCCGAACATTGCCCTCCTGTACCGTGTTGACATCAAGGAACAACTTCAGGATGAGTACTTTTCCTCACTGAAGGATGCCCTGCTGAAGGTGATTAAGCAGGCGGGGATGCAGGTGGAGGTCTTCGAGCACATCGCCGACCTGGTGAAACGCGCCACGGAGTTTCAGGGATTCATCGGGGTGGGCCCACACCGGCTGACGCATCAGAAGCTGGCCGGCCTGCATGCGGCCCTGCCCAACGGGGTCTTTATTGATATCAATCCGGATCCCGAACTATTTGATTCCGTGCGGCCCAATCTGACGTTGACGATCAGGGATGCTCTCCAGCGGCTCACGGCGGCGGGCAAACACCGGATTGGCTTCATCGGCGGGACGGGGCTTAATTTTGACCAGGTCCAGCAACCGGATATTCGGGAGATGGCCTTCCGGGAATTCACCAGCGTCAACGCTGAGATTACCGAGGCCCCGATGTTTGTGGGCGGCCCCTTCAACATCGAGAATGGTTATGGCCTGGGGAAGAAGGCACTGGCTGTGTGTGCCGACCATCTGCCGGATGCCTTTGTTGTCGCTTCCGATACCCTGAGTGTCGGGGTCCTGCAGGCGTTCAACGAAGCCGGGGTGATCGTTCCCCGGGATACGGCCGTGATCAGCATTAACAACAGCGAGGTGGCACGTTATGTTTCGCCGCCGCTGACCTCATATAATATCAACCAGGAGACGCTTGGCCGGATGGCGATTCAACTGCTTCGGGACTTGATTGTCCATCCAGACCGGCCCCGCGTCCACCTGACGGTTAATACCGACCTGGTAGTGCGGAAGAGCTTTGCCAATTAATTACTCCATTAGCGTGGCGGTCACGAACTGCCGCGCTTTTTTAAATCCCTTTAGTAAATTATTTACTTTATTTTGATAAACTATTTACTAAAGGGGCATAAAGAATTATACTGTTCACTGTAAACGGTTACATGTTTTTAGCGATAATGCTTTTAGGAGGTCAGTTTTATGGCACAGGGTCATAAGTTAACGGCCAAGCAGTGGATCTCACGGGCATCCTTCTGTTTTGGTAATGTTGGTCACTCGGCATTTTACGGGGTAATGAGTACCTACTTCATTATCTTCGTTACCGGGGGTATGTTTAATGGTTTGGAAAAATCGGTTGCCGACAAGCTGATCGGTTTGATTACGGGACTGATCGTGGCAGTCCGAATCCTTGAGCTGGTGATCGACCCGCTCTTAGGGAACATCGTTGATAATACCAAGACGCGGTGGGGGAAGTTCAAGCCCTGGATCATGATCGGGAACATCGTCAGTGTCGTTTTGCTGCTGATCCTGTTTACCGGGATTTTCGGCCTGGCCAAGGTCAACTGGGTGCTCTTTGCCATCCTGTTCGTGATCATCTTCATCGGCTTTGATGTCTTCTATTCATTCTCGGACGTCTCTTATTGGGGCATGGTGCCGGCATTGAGTGAAGACTCTGCAGAGCGTGGTGTTTATACCTCGCTAGGTGCCTTTGCCGGGACGATTGGTTGGAACGGTTTGACCATTATCGTGGTTCCGGTGGTAACGTTCTTTACCTACCTTGCGACGGGTCAGCACAAGGAAGGCCCAGCCGGCTGGTTTGCCTTTGCGGCGATCGTTTCCATTGTTGCCCTCCTGAGTGCCTTGGCAGTCTGCCTCGGAACCAAGGAAAAGCACAACATCATTCGGAACTCTGCCCAGGACAAGACGACCATCCGTGAAGTCTTTTCCGCCATTTTCCACAATGACCAGATCCTCTGGCCAAGTCTGGCATACCTCCTGTACTCATGCGCGTATGTTATTACTAACGGGGTGCTCTTCTACCTGTACAAGTTCGTCATCGGTAAGCCGGGTGAATTCTGGATCGTTGGGGTAATTGCCACCATCATCGGTTTCTGCACCAGTCCACTCTTCCCGGTATTGAACAAGTTCATCCCGCGGAAGTGGCTATTCACTGCGGGCCAGGTTTCAATGTCGTTGGCATACGTGATCTTTATCTTCTTCCGGTCCAACGTCTTCATGATGGACCTCGGGCTGGTACTCTTTAACATCAACTTTGCCCAGCTGGTAACGGTCCTGACGCTGACCGATGCCATCGAATATGGGCAATTGAAGAACGGTCAACGGAACGAGGCCGTGGTCCTGGCGGTTCGGCCAATGATCGATAAGCTGACCGGGGCCATTTCAAACGGGCTGGTCGGTTACATCGCGATCGCTGCCGGGATGACCGGGACGGCCACGGCTGCTGACATGACGGCTCACGATATTCGGACCTTCGATAGCATGGCCTTCTATATTCCACTGGTGTTTGCCTTGCTGGCAATCGTGGTCTTCTTAACGAAGGTTACCCTGAGTGAGAAGAAGCACGCAGAAGTGGTTGAAGAATTGAAGGACAAGCTGGCAACGGGGGATGATGGTGCCGCTACTGGCGAGGCCGCTGCTACTAAGGCTGCTGAAGTTAAGGAAGTGACGGTCTGCGCACCAGTTGATGGTAAACTCGTGCCGATGAAGGAAGTCGTCGACCAAGATGGCAAGCCATTCCCTGGGAAGGGATTTGCCATTCAACCAACGAACAACCACATCTATGCCCCGTTTGATGGAAAGATTCGCTTCACCTTTGGAACTCGTCATGCCTTCGGAATCGTTTCCGATGACGGTCTGGAGCTGCTGGTCCACGTCGGAGTCGGCACTGTTAACATGCGCGGTGAGGGCTTCGTCAGCCATTACGCCGATGGTCAGGCTGTCAAGAAGGGTGACCTGCTCTTGGACTTCGACCGCCAGCTGATTCAAAACACCGGCTACCAGGATACGGTGGTCAGCTTCTTTACTCAGCCACACCGGATCGAGGACGTCACGCCGATCAACTACGGCAGTGGTGTTAAGCATGGTGATCAGGTAACAACGGTTAAATTTAAGTAAGGGAGGCAATTGCCATGGATAAAAAGAAACTTCCCCGTTTTCTCTACGGCGGTGACTATAATCCGGAACAGTGGCCGGCAGAGACGTGGACCAAGGACATTCAGATTTTCAAGCAGGCGGATATTAACTCAGCCACGATCAACGTTTTCTCCTGGGCACTACTGGAACCGCGAGAGGGTGAATATGACTTTACCAAGCTTGACCAGATTGTGGATGAACTATCCGCGGCGGGCTTCGACATTGTGATGGCTACCTCGACCGCGGCTATGCCGGCCTGGATGTTCAAGAAGTACCCAGACGTGGCCCGGGTGGACTATCAGGGCCGACGACACGTCTTCGGTCAACGGCACAACTTCTGCCCGACCAGTTCGAACTACCAGCGGCTCGCCAGCGACCTGGTCACCCAGTTGGCTAAGCGATACGGCAATAATTCCCATATCGTTGCCTGGCACGTCAATAACGAGTACGGCGGCAACTGCTACTGTGACCACTGCGCCGCGGCCTTTCGTCAGTGGCTGAAGGACCGTTATCAGACCCTCGATAATCTCAATCAGGCCTGGAACATGAACGTGTGGAGCCACACCATCAATGATTGGGACGAGATCGTGGTACCAAACGAACTCGGGGATGCCTGGGGACCCGAGGGCACGGAGACGATCGTGGCGGGGCTGTCGATCGACTACCTGCGCTTCCAGTCTACAGCCATGCTTGACCTGTTCAGGATGGAAAAGCGCATTATCGAAAAATACGCCCCGATGATTCCGGTGACCACCAACTTCCACAGCCTGCCGAACAAGCTGGTGGACTACCAAGAGTGGGCCCACGAACAGGACATCATTTCCTACGACAGCTACCCGGCCTATGATATGCCGGTCTACCAGCCGGCCTTCCTCTACGACCTGATGCGGACGCTGAAGCACCAGCCGTTCATGCTGATGGAATCGACTCCGGCCCAGGTCAACTGGCAGCCGTACAGTCCGCTCAAACGACCAGGTCAGATGCGGGCCACCGAGCTGCAGGCCGTGGCCCACGGGGCGGATACCGTCCAGTTCTTCCAACTGAAACAGGCCCTCGGCGGCTCGGAAAAGTTCCATAGCGCCGTAATTGCTCATTCCGGCCGGACCGATACCCGAGCCTTCAAGGAGGTTGCCCAACTGGGACATGACCTTAAACACGTCGGCCCAGTGATCAAGGGGTCTGATGTGCACGCCAAAGTCGGGATCGTCTTTGACTGGAGCAACTTCTGGTCATTCGAGTACGTCGATGGGATTACCAAGGAACTTCAATACGTGCCGATCATCTTGGACTACTACCGGCAGTTCTATGACCGAAACATCCCAACGGACGTGATTAGCGTTGACGACGACTTCAGCCAGTACGACTTGATCGTGGCCCCAGTCCTCTACATGGTTAAGCTCGGTCTGGGTAAGAAGATTGAGCAGTACGTCGCTGCTGGCGGCCACTTCCTGACCAGCTTCATGTCGGGGATGGTTGGCCCGTCCGACAACATCTATCCGGGTGGCTACCCAGGGCCGTTGAAGGACGTCACCGGAATCTGGGTTGAGGAAAGCGATGCGGTCGTGCCGGGGCATCAGACCAAGATTAGTCTCGATGGTCAGGAATACCCGGGCCACCTGATTTGTGACTTGATTCACCTGGAAGGGGCCCAGCCCTTGGCCGAATACGCTAACGAATTCTATGCCGGGACCCCGGCAGTGACCGAGAACAAGTATGGTCGCGGGCTGGCCTGGTACGTTGGTAGCCGGCTGGATCATGACGGCTTGTGGCCGGTAATCGACCGGGCAGTGGCCGCCAGCAAGATTAAACCGTTGACGAGCCAGCCGACCAAGCTGGAGATCACCAAACGGGTCACGCCGGGTGGACAGGAATTGTACTTCGTGCTGAACATGAGTAATGACCAGCGCGAGCTTCCCCTGAAGTTCCGCGGGTACCGTGACATGTTGACTGACCGGGTTGCTCAGCCGACGTTGGAAGGTTGGGATGTCGAAATTTTGACTCGCTAATACGCCGGCTTTGATAACTTACGCAGAAGCATCCATGGAGATAATGGGTGCTTCTTTATATTAGGCAAAGTCGATTTACCAGTTAACTAAGTTAGGCCCGCCGCCCCGATTCCTTTCGATTTTGCTTTCTTGGTTATGATTACTGCTGGAATGGGTGGGGATGCATATAATAGAACGTATTAACTGCTGAGGAGTGATTACAATGAAGTTGAGCTTTGTTCGGGCCCACCGGGAGGACCTTCCTAAAATTGTGACGATTTATAACCAGATTATCCCCTCCCGCTTGGCAACGGCGGACCTGGACCCGGTGACGGTGGCCGACCGGACGGCGTGGTTTGATTCCTTTGACCAGCACCACCCGCTGTGGGTGATTAAGGATGCGGCTGGCGCTATCATCGGCTGGGTGGGGCTGGAGCCGTTCTATGGCCGGGCCGCCTTTGGCCACACCAGTGAGATCGCCATCTACATTGACCAGACGGCGCGGCACCAAGGTGTTGGTCGTCGAGCCCTCGAATACATCATTGCCCAGCTGCCACAACTGGAGATCACGGCGATTGTCGCGTACATCTTTGGCCACAATGAGCCGAGCCTGCGCCTGTTCCGTGCCTTCGCCTTTCAAAAGTGGGGAGAATTGCCGCGGGTGGCCGAACTCGATGGGGTACAACGGGATCTCGTCATCATGGGCCGACGCTTTGACCGAAATTGAAAAAATCGCCTCCGCAGACGGTCAACTTGACCGCGGGCGGAGGCGATTACTTGTTTAGGCTGGAACGGCTTGGGGGTTAGCTTGCTTCGGGGCCTTGAGGAACATTCCGGTGATCACTGCCAGGATGGTGACGATGAACGGGAAGAAAGTCCACGGGATGAACTGCAGCGGGTTGATCTGCAGGGCGCCCGCGATGAAGACCCCGGAAACACTCCACGGGATGATGGCGTTGACCGCGGCCCCGGCATCGTTCAGAATCCGGGTAAGGAACTTCCGCTTGAGCCCCAGCTGGTCGAATGACTTGAGGAAGGACTGGCCGGGCAGGATGATGGCGAGGTAGTGTTCGCCGACGAGCAGGTTGACCCCAACGCAGGTGATCGCGGTCGCCAAGGTCAGCCGCCCCGGCGTTTGGATGGCCGCGGAAATATGGTCGATGATGGCACCGATGATGTTGAACTTGATCAGCAGTCCACCGAGTGCCAGGGCGAAGACGATCAGGGCTAGCGAGGTCAGCATGCTGGCGATGCCCCCCTTGGAGAGGAGAGTGTCAATCGTTTTGTCACCGGTGTGGGAGACAAAGCCGGTCATAATGGTGTTGGTAATGGTGCTGATGCTGGTAGACGGTGCGTGGATCCAGCCAAGCAGGGCGGCAAATAATGAACCCAGGCCCAAGGAAGGGATGGCCGGAACCTGCAGGATTGCCAAGACGATCAGGAGGAGGACCGGCAGGAGGGCCCAGCCGGAGATCCAGAAGCCGTTGGCCAGACCGTGCATCATCTGGTGGACGGCGCCCAGGCTGACACTCTTAGAATTCAGACCAAGGATGGTGTAGAGGACGACGCAGATGGCCCAGGCGGGGATGTCGGTGATCATCAGGGCCTTGATGTGTTCGTAGATGCTGATCTTACCGACGCTGGCGGCGAGGTTGGTGGTCCCGGACAGCGGCGAGATGTTGGATCCGCAGAAGGCCCCGGAGACGATCACTCCAGCGGTCAGTCCCGGATTGATCTTAAGAGTGGCACCGATCCCGATGAAGGCGATCCCCATCGTGGAGACGGTTGTGAACGAACTCCCGCAGGCGATCCCGACCAGGGTGCAGACGACGAAGACGGTTGGCAGGAAAAATTTCACTGAAATGATCTTAAAACCGAAGTACATAATGGTGGGGATGGTTCCGGAAAAGATCCAGGTGGCGATCAGCACCCCGATGGAGAGGAAGATGATCAGCGGATCGACCCCGGCCCGCAGGCCACTCCGCATGCCGTCCATGACGGTGTCCCAAGAGAAGCCCCGCAACCGGCCGTAGATGGCCAGGATGGTAAAGGCGATGAATAATGGCGCTTGCGGCTCTTGTTGCTTGACGATAATCAAGTAGCCGAGAATGCACAGGATAATGATCAAGACGACGAGACTTTCACCGAACCCCAGGACGGGATCTTCCTGGCGGTCATGTTTTTTGAGTAGGCTCATAGTTAATTTCCTCCTTGATAGTAAATGAAAAAGCCAGCTAGAAATGAGACATTGCTCAATCTAGCTGGCTTTGGCGCGGTAAAGGATCCAATTTGGCTCTTTTGCTAGATTGATGACACCTAGCAAAAGTTAATTAAACACAACCCTGCTTAGGTGCGAACGTCTCTGCCCGCACCTAATTAGTGCAGACATTAATTGCGATCAGCAGCGTTGTTATAATACTTGGCTGTGTTTAATGTGAATTGAATCATTATTATTCGTTCCTTTCGTGATTTGTTGCTATTATTAAAGCATTCTCATTTTAGTTTGTCAATTCTTAATTTAAAATTAATCTTGGACCCTGAGAATTTGTTTCCTGGTCGATTGCGGAAAACTGTGTCACTAATGATTAAGAAAATTATAAAAAAGTATACACAGTTTAGGAGAAGGGCTATAATAGACAGTGAAAGGAAGCATAATCATGGAAATTAATGAAGATGCTCTTAAGAACTTCCAAAACTCGAAGTTTGATTTTGTTGATGCTAAGGGTAACGATGTTGACTACAGCAACCTGTCTGATGACGTAACGTACACGCTGCGGGACGGCGAAACGGTTGTTGAAGACAACATGAAGGTCCAAGACGTTGTTGACACAATCAACAATGAGTACGGCAAGACTGTGAATGTCTGATTTAATAACTGAATATGCTAACTTCACTAATCTTCCCAGACACTACTTGGGAAGATTTTTTGGTTTAAAAATAAAAGAGGCAGGTGTATGGGCCCGCCTCTTTACTTATAAGACTGATCATTATTCGAATTGCATACCGCCGTCGCACAGGATGGTTTGACCGGTGATGTAGTCCGCCTTGTCGCTGGCCAGGAATTCGACGACCTTGGCAACATCGTCGGGATCCGAAAGCTTGTCCAGGGCAATCAATGACTCGTAGTCGCTCATTTTCAGCCCTTGATCATCGGCAATTTTTCGCATCATTGGAGTGTCGACAATCCCAGGAGCATAGGCGTTAACGGTGATTCCCTGCTTAGCCAGGTCCCGCGCGGCCACTTGAGTAAGTCCCCGGACCGCGAACTTGGTGCTGGAGTAGAGGAGCTCATTCTTGTTGCCCCGGACCCCCGCTTGGGAGGTGGCGTTGATGATCTTGCCGATGACTTCCTTACCCTGGCGCGGCTTCTTTTCGAATTGTTCGAGGGCCGCCTGGATTCCCCACATGTCACCGGCGACGTTGACGTGCATGACCTTGTCAAACATCTCCGGGGTGACGTCCTTGATCCGGGTAACTGGACCAAGGCCAGCGTTGTTGACGAGGACGTCGAAGCTGCCGAAGTGATCGGCCGTCTGCTGAACGGCGGAGAACATTTGGCCACGATCGGCAACGTTGACGGTCACGGCTAGGGCGTCACCGCCGGCATCCTTGATCTCTTTGACCACCTGTTGGGCGTTGTCGCTGTTTAAGTCCGCAACGCTGACCGCAAAGCCGGCGTTAGCGAGCCGTTTGGCGATGGCTTTGCCAATTCCCTGACCAGCACCAGTAACCATTGCAACCTTAGTCATATTGATAACTTCCTTTCCTTAAAATAGACAAACACTATTTACAATGTCTAGCATAGTCTTATCTATAAAAAATGTAAACGATTTCAAACTTTAAAAATGAAACTAACTGTTGCAATTATGTTACGAGGGGACTATAGTAGTTAACTGTTGTGTTTCAAAAACATGACAAAGTTAGCTAGACCAA
>NZ_JBJEEM010000019.1:0-63052 GCF_051873075.1 Limosilactobacillus sp.
TTGACCACGACTTTCGATCCCCATCATAGCGTAGGTAGTAGCCTTACCAGCATTCATGGAAACCAGGGTACCCTTTTGACGGCCTGGGTTCCAGTTCTTGATTACTGGAGCGTACTTTTCAAAGGTGTGGCTCATGATCCCGTAACCACGGGTTTGAGTCATAAATTCAGTGGAGTAACCGATCAAACCACGTGATGGTGCCAGGAAGATCAGACGGGTCTGGCCATTTTCGCCAGGTTCCATGTTCTTCATTTCACCCTTCCGCTTAGAAAGGCTATCGATAACGGCACCAGTGTATTCATCTGGCGTATCGATTTGAACCTCTTCGAATGGTTCACACATCACACCGTCAATTTCACGGTAGATAACTTGTGGACGGGAAACGGACAATTCGTAACCTTCCCGCCGCAGGGTTTCGATCAGGATGGACAGGTGCAATTCACCACGACCAGAAACGGTCCAGGCACCTGGGTCATCCGTGTCATCAACCTTAAGGGAAACATCGGTCTGCATTTCACGCTTCAGACGGTCTTCCAATTGACGAGCAGTTACAAACTTACCTTCCCGACCAGCAAATGGTGAGTCATTGGTCCGGAAAGTCATTTGCAGTGTCGGTGGATCAATCCGCAACGGAGTCAATGCTTCTGGGTGTTCTGCATCAGCAACCGTTTCACCGACGTTGATGTCTTCCATCCCGGAAACGGCAATCAGGTCACCAGCCTTGGCTTCCTTGATTTCCAACCGCTTCAGACCGAAGAAACCGAACAGCTTCGTAACCCGGAAGTTCTTCTTGGTCCCGTCAAGCTTCATCAGGGTAACATTGTCTCCAACCTTGATCTTACCACGGAAGACCCGACCGATCCCGATCCGGCCAACGAAGTCGTTGTAATCCAGGATGGCAACTTGGAACTGCAACGGTTCATCGGAGTTGTCAACTGGAGCTGGAATCGTCTTAACGATCGTATCAAACAGCGGCTTCATCGTGTGTTCCTGAGTAGAAATATCGGAATCGTAACTAGAAGTCCCGTTCATGGCAGAAGTGTAAACAACTGGGAAGTCCAGCTGGTCTTCGTCCGCACCCAGTTCAATGAAGAGGTCCAGCACTTCGTCAACAACTTCTTCTGGACGAGCACCCTTCCGGTCAACCTTGTTGATAACAACGATTGGCGTCAGGTGTTGTTCCAAGGCCTTCTTCAAAACGAACCGCGTCTGTGGCATGGTTCCTTCAAAGGCGTCGACAACCAAGAGTACCCCATCAACCATCTTCATAACACGTTCAACTTCACCACCGAAGTCAGCGTGACCTGGCGTATCCAGGATGTTAATTTGGTACTTACCGTACTTAACGGCCGTGTTCTTGGACAGGATCGTGATCCCACGTTCCCGTTCAATGGCGTTAGTATCCATGGCCCGGTCCTGGATGCTGAAGTGTTCTGGTAAAGTATCTGATTGCTTCAACATTTCGTTAACCAGGGTAGTCTTACCGTGGTCAACGTGGGCAATAATCGCAATGTTACGAATGTCCTCACGAGTTTTCAAAGCGTAATTCTTCCTTTCGTTTCAATGTTCATCTTAACTAGTATACACTGGTTCGAGACTGATTTCATAAAAAAACTGTGACAATTAGAGGTCACAGCTTCGACAACTAGTCAGTGAGACGCAGGATATCCTGGCTCGCTCGCTTTGTCGCTACTAATACAAGATTAGATGATAGCACACTTATTCCATCATCGTCAATTGATTTAACGGTCAATCCTAATTCTTCCGCCAATACCCGGCCCGGGGCAAGGTCCCACGGCCGCAAATGTGAAATGTAGGCACCCAATTCCCCGGTCAGCACCCCGATCATTTCCATCGCCGCACTGCCGTACATCCGCAATCCACTCGCCTGCCGTGCCACTTGCGGGAGGTTGGCAACGTTGTCCAAGATCAGGGAGCTGCTGATGGCGATCAGACTATCATGAAGGCTGGTATTAACCGGCGTCGGCAGGCGGTGATCATTTTTGAAGACACCCCAGCCATTGCCCCCGTGATAAAGGTCAGCATTGACTGCATCCATGATGTAGCCCAGGGTCGGTTGACCATCGACATACAAGGCCAGCATGATTCCGAAACGGTCATGCTGTTTGACAAAGTTAAGTGTCCCATCCAGGGGGTCAACAATCCAAACGTGGCCGGCCAAGTCACCGAGCTGCTGGTCACCAAAGCCCTCCTCGCTTAGGATTCGACATCCCGGGTCAATTAGCCGAAGCTCACGATCAATTTCCTGCTCATTTTGCCGGTCAATCGTAGTCACCAGGTCGCTGTAGCTGCTTTTGGTGTCGACCTGATAGGACGAACCATCCAAGTGGTGCAGGGCCCGCCGATTAACCGTCCGCAACAGTGCTTGTACTTGTGAATCAATTTCTTCTAGCATTATCTATCGCCAACCATCTTAATTGTCCGGGCATCGCTCCCCTGTGCCTGTTTAACCACCCGGTAAAGGACATAGCCAGACTCGTGCTCAAAGTCCCGGCCGATTTGCTTTTCCTCGGCCTTGGAATTAACGATCTGCTTAAAGGCCCGGTAACGCTTTAGGAACTCTTGCCGGTTAATTCCCACCTCATAGGCGTCTTCAACCGCTCGCAACAGTACAATCACCGTTTCCATTTCAGCCGTTGACCAGCTCGGATTTAACGGATAAGAATAATTTTGGCTTTGCATTGATTGATCCCCCTCAAATAACTTTATTTCTATTATACAATTCTTCCCCGTCAAACGTTATCCATTTAAAACCAAAAATGCGTTGTCGATTACGACAACGCATTCTGGATTTGATTAAGATGTTAGTAACTTAATTAAATGTGGGTTGGGAAGCCCATTGCAATATCAGCGGCTTCTTGAATTGGTTCATTAAGGGTTGGGTGTGGGTGAATGGTCAAGGCAACATCCTCAACATTCATACCGCAGTTAACGATTAATGATAATTCACCAGCCAGCGTACTTGCTTCTGGTCCAACAACTTCGGCACCAACAACGTTCTTCTTGTCCTTAGTGTAGGTGAAGCGGACAAAACCATCTGGTTGGTCAAGTGATACCGCACGCGCATTCCCGGCAAATGGGAACTTAGCGGTAGCAACTTCGATTCCCTTCTCCTTAGCTTCGGCAGCAGTCATTCCGACTTGAGCCAATTCAGGATCGGAGAAGCAGACAGCGGGTACACCTACCCAGTCATTGGCGGTGTTCTTACCGGCAATCGCTCCAGCAGCGGTCTTACCTTCAAAGAAGGCTTTGTGAGCCAAGGCAGGACCTGGGACAATGTCACCAACTGCCCAGATGCCTGGTACGTTGGTCCGTCCCTGCTTATCAACAATCACTTGATGGTGATCGTTGAGCTTAACACTCGTCATATCAAGGGCAAAGTTATCGGTGTTTGGCTTCCGACCAACGGAAACCATGCAGTAGTCAGCCTTAATGCTGTTTTCCTTGCCATCAACTTCGTAGGTAACCGTGACAGAGGAATCATCCTGAGTAGAGTTCTTAGCCATGGCTTTCGTGATGATGTCAATGCCCTTCTTCTTCAGGTTCTTGACAACTACGCTAACCATGTCCTTGTCAAAGCCGCCAAGGATGCTATCGGTCCCTTCAATGATTGTTACGTGAGAACCAAGGTCGGCATAAGCACCAGCCAATTCAGTCCCAATGTAACCACCACCGATGACAACCAGTTCCTTTGGAATCTCTGGCAGGTTCAAGCCACCGGTAGAGTCGATGACCCGACCTTCAAACTTGAAGTTAGGGATTTCCACTGGACGAGAACCAGTTGCCAAGATCAAATTGTTCCAAGTGATCTTGGTACCGCCGTCAAAGTCCATGAACTGTTTAGGACCAGACTTCATAACCCGAAGCTGGTGGTCGTTGTCCATCATGGCAACACCATTGATGATCTCAACCTTGTGCTTCTTCAAAAGCATCTTAACACCACGGGTCATCCGGTCAACAACCTTGTGTTGCTTCCAGTCCTGGGTCTTTGCAAAGTCAATCGTTGCGTCGGTCTTAGAAATACCGTAGGTTGAGGCATCACGGGCTTCACGAAGCCGGTGACCAGCCGCAATCAAGGCCTTGGAAGGAACACAACCAATGTTCAAGCAGACACCACCCAAGCCGGCGTGACCGTCTTTACCGTCATCCTTTTCAATCAGGGTAACCTTTTGTCCTAGTTCGGAAGCCCGAATGGCAGCAACGTAGCCACCAGGACCCCCTCCGATAATAACCGTATCTTTCTTTTCAACATCAGCCATATTTAATTAGCCCTCCATCAATAACAATTCTGGATCTTCAAGAAGCTTCTTCAAGTAGTTCAAAGCTTCAGTAGCAAGGGCACCATCGATCAGACGGTGGTCAACAGTCAATGATAACTTCATGTTGTGACCAACGACAATTTCGCCTTCGTCATTAACAATTGGTTCAGTAGCAATGGTTCCCATCCCAAGAATAGCAACTTCTGGTTGGTTGATGATTGGAGTGAACCAGCCACCACGCATAGAACCAATGTTGGAGATGGTCATGCAACCATGGGCCATGCTGTCTGGACTAAGCTTGTTGTCTTCGGCAGCTTGTGCGTTATCAGAGATTTCCTTAGCAATTTCGAACATGCTCTTGGAGTCGGCGTTCTTAATGTTAGGGTTGTACAGACCATGATCAGTGCTCGTCGCAATACCAATGTTGTAGTAGTGCTTTTGAACTAATTCGTGAGTACTGTCATCAATTGAACTGTTGAATTCTGGGTACTTCTTCATCATGGCGATGAGAGCCTTAACAACGTAAGGCAAGAAGGTCAAGTGAATGCCCTGGTCAGCAGCAACTGGCTTGTACTTCTTCCGGTTAGCCATCAGCTTAGAAACTTCGGCATTTGCAAAGACAGTAACCATTGGACTGATGTCAACGGAGTCACGCATGTTCTTAGCAATGATCTTCCGCATGTTGGACAATGGTTCACGGGTTTCAGCATCTTCACCAGCACCGGTGTAAGGCTTGATCGTGTTACCAGCCTTTGGTGCAGCGGCAGCAGCTTCCGCAGAAGCAGCTGGAGCACTAGCAGCAGCACCGTTAAAGTTGTCAATATCTTCCTTCAGAACTTGGCCGTGGTTACCACTTGGCTGTACTAAGGAGATGTCAACACCCTTGTCACGAGCGTATTGACGAACTGATGGCATTGCCATAACCAGCTTGTTTGGTTCTGCTAATGGTGCAACGCCACCCTTGGCAGGTGCAGCTGGCTTTGCTGGAGCAGCACTTTCAGCAGGAGCAGCGGATTCTTCTTCAGCCGGTGCTTCATCAGCATCGTCTGAATCGTCATCGTCAGCTTCAACGTTGGTGCTTACGCCATCCTTGCCGTCGTCGATTTCAACCAGGTCGTCACCCTTTTCAACGTGATCGTCTTCCTTAGCGTCCAGCTTAGTAACGGTCCCATCAACTGGTGATACTAATTGTGTGGTTGATTTGTCAGTTTGAATTTCTACTAATGGATCATCGGCCTTGATTTGGTCGCCTTCCTTAACCAGGAATGAAGCGATGTCACCTTCAGTAAGGCCTTCACCCATTTCAGGTAGTCTGAACTTGTAAGCCATATTATTTAACTTCCTTTCTAATTAATCGTAGCGAATTGGCTGTGATTAATAGTTAACTACTTGACGAGCTGCGTCTTCAACTTCCTTGGCACGTGGAAGCCATACGTCTTCGGCCATTGGGAATGGGTAGACTGAGTTAGGTGCAGCAACCCGGGTAATTGGGGCATCCAGGTACATGATGGCACCTTCAGAAATTGCAGATGCAACTTGGGCACCAACACCGGCCATCTTTTGTGACTCTTGAACGATTACCACGTGGTGAGTCTTCTTGACGGATTCGAAGATCGTGTCAGTATCAAGTGGGTAAAGTGAACGAAGGTCGATAACTTCAGCAGAAATGTTATCCTTGGCCAGCTTCTTAGCAGCCTTAACAGCTTCTGGAACCATCCCACCATAGGTAACGATCGTAACGTCGTTCCCTTCTTGAACAACGTTAGCCTTGTCCAACGGAACAGTGTACTTGTCGTCAGGAACTTCGCCCTTAACAGAACGGTAGAGGCGAAGGTTTTCGAGGAAGAGAACTGGGTCGTTGTTTTCAATAGCAGAAATTACCAGACCCTTAGCATCGTAAGCAGAACTTGGGGTAACAACCCGGAGTCCTGGGATACCAACGAAGAAGTTTTCGAGGTCGTCCCCGTGGAGTTCAGCAGTGTGGGTACCACCACCGTAAGGAGTCCGGATGGTGATTGGCATGTTCTTAGTGCCGTCGTATTGGAAACGAACACGTGACATTTGTCCGGCAATGGAGTCCATTGCTTCAAAAGTGAAGCCCATGAACTGAATTTCTGGAACTGGACGCCAGCCAGTAGCAGCCAGACCAATTGACATCCCTAAAATACCTGATTCAGCAAGTGGGGTACTGAATACCCGGTCCTTACCGTACTTTTCTTGTAAGCCATTAGTAGCACGGAAGACACCACCGTTTTTACCAACATCTTCACCGAAGACCAATGTCTTTGGATCTTCAGCCAAAGCAATGTCAATACCTTCAGTAATAGCTTTGATATATGTCTTTTTAGCCATGATTACTTCGACTCCTTTGCTTCGTACTCTTTGATTTGTTCCTTAATATCTGGGGTTGGTACTTCGAAGGTCCGCTTCAGCATGTCAGAAACCTTTTCTGGTTCAACAGAGTCAGCTTCCTTGATAGCCTTCTTGAAGTCGTCCTTGCATTCATCGGCGTACTTCTTTTCTTCGTCTTCAGACCAGAGGCCCTTCTTAGTTAAGTACTTACGAAGCCGAATCAGAGGGTCCTTGTCGAACCAAGGCTTTTCTTCTTCCTTGGTACGGTACCGACTAGGGTCGTCACCAGCAGAACTGTGGGCACCGAACCGGTAAGTTAAGGTTTCAATCAGAACTGGGCCGTTGCCGGCAGCAGCGTATTCACGTGCTTCCTTAGCAACTTCGTAACATGCCAGTACATCCATCCCGTCAACTTGAACGCCTGGGATACCAGCAGCAACACCCTTTTGTGCAATGGTTTGTGCTGCAGTTTGAAGCTTACGTGGGTAAGAAATTGCCCAACCGTTGTTCTGGATGATGAACACAGCAGGTGCTTGGAAGGCACCGGCGAAGTTCATCCCTTCGTAGGTGTCACCCTGTGAAGAACCACCTTCACCAGTGTAGGCATAAGCAACGGCATCCTTTTCGCCGTTCTTCTTGATACCAAGTGCAGCACCGGCCATTTCAACCATTTGAGCACCAATAATAATTTGTGGACGAAGGGCACGAGCCTCGAACATATTACCCTTGAGGTGACCCTTGGACCACAGGTACATTTGAGCAACAGTAGCACCGTGTTGAATCAGTTGTGGTAAGTCACGGTATGCAGGACAAAGGAAGTCTTGCTTCTTGAATGCTGATGCCGTACCCATTTCGGAGGCTTCCTCACCCCAGGTTGGAGCGTAGAAACCTAAACGACCTTGTTGTGAGAAGCTCATAGTTTGTTCGTGCAGTGCACGTTCCCAAACCATTTTCTTCATTAAGTCTACTAATTGGTCATCAGTGAAATTAGCCATTAAGTCCTTGTTAACAACGTTCCCATCATTATCAAGAATTTGAACAGGCTTTGCGTATGCAGCGCCTTCATCGGCTTTAATCTTTGCAAAGTCAACAGCTTTGGCCATTATAAAACATCCCTTTCCAAATCCAATTAACATCATGTAAGCGATTGCCTACTTACATTTTCTAGTATATGCTTTTTTTGCCATAAAACAAGCGCTTTCATGTACTTTTTTATAAAGAAATGACTAAAAAGTACTTGTGAAAATGTTATTTTAAATATTAGCGTATTTTTTTATGAATATAGTTTATTTAACTTAGCTATTTCTGCTAAATATGATAAAATTAATGAGTTAGAGTAAATTTTGGAGGCGAATATTCTTGTACCTTATGAAAGATATTACTCGCGACGGCAACCCCGTCTTGAGAAAGCGAGCAGCAAAAGTTGAGTTCCCACTCTCAAAAGAAGATCAAGAATTAGCAAAAAAGATGATGGAATACCTTGAGGTTAGTCAGGATCCCGAGCTGTGCGAAAAGTACAAGCTTCGTGCCGGCGTTGGCCTGGCTGCACCACAAGTAGGGGTTTCCAAGCAAATGGCCGCCGTTTTAGTTCCGCCAATCGATGATGACGACCCGGACGCTAAACCCCTGTTCAAGGACGTGATCATCAACCCAGTGATCGTCAGCGAATCCGTCCAATATGGGGCCTTAACGGAAGGCGAGGGTTGCCTCTCCGTCGACAAAGACGTTCCCGGTTACGTTCCCCGGCACGACCGGATCACCCTGCGCTACCAGGATGTCAACGGTGAAAAGCACCAGGTCCGCTTAAAGAACTATCCGGCAATTGTCTGCCAACACGAAATCGACCACCTGCATGGCGTCCTGTTCTACGACCACATCAATAAGGATCACCCATTCGAGGCTCCAGAAGGCACTATCATGATCAGCTAGATCATCAAGGCAACGGTGGTGAGTACGGTAAGCCCCACGCTCACACCGTTTTGCGACTACAAAAAAATACCCGCTGAACATCAGATGAATTCTCATCTGGATGATCAGCGGGTATTTTTATTAGTATCTTGGGGGATAGCGCTACCTTTTTTACCCTTCTTGGCCAGCACCCGTTGTGCAGCTAGCGTATTTCGTTCCCAAAATACTCCATCGGTATAGCCTTGGATATTTTTTTCATGTTCAGCCTTAATTAACCGGTAGGCCCCCCAGGCGGTGTACAGCTTGCTCTGCTCTATTCCGACGTAACGGCGATTAAGCTTCTTGGCCGTCACGAGGCTTGAACCTGCGCCCGCAAACGGATCAAATATAATATCGTTTTCATTAGAGCTTGCCAGAATAATTTTAGCAAGTAACTTTTCCGGCTTTTGGGTTGGGTGCCCCGTGTTTTCGGGCATCGACCAGTAAGGAATTGAAATATCATCCCAGAAATTAGAAGGCATTGTATCCCGGAAGTTACCACTAGCGGTCTCGTTCCACCCCTTTGCCTTGCCATTTTTCCGGTAAGGCGCGATTACCTTTCTTCTTAGCTTAACCTGGTCGATGTTAAAGGTGTAATCGTTCTTATTATTTACCAAGAACCAAATATCTTCCATCCCGTTTTTCCAGTTTGATAAGGAGCCGCGGCCCTTTTCTCTTTGCCAGGTTATTCTATTTTTAATGGTGAAGCTTTCCGCAAGGATTGGGGCAATGGCAATGCTGGTATTCCAGTCAGAAAAGACATATAGGCTTGCATTGGACTTTAATTTCGGCTTTATTAAATCGACCCAGCCCCGGGTATATTTTTGATAGTCAGCTTCCGCCATTTTCTTAAAGTTCATTCCATCATACTTTTTATTGATATTATAAGGTGGGTCGATTAGGGCAAGATCAACAAAGTTATTGGGCATCTTCTTCATAATCTTAAAGGAGTCCCCATTAATAGTTTGGTTAATGATGTTACTGAGCTTAGAGAAATCGGTGTGCTCATCTTTAATGCTTTCTAGTACTCCTGCCGGAACATCGGCAAGTGAGAAATCGATCGTTTTGTTTCGCTTAGATTTGCCCATACTCCATCCCTTTCACTAATTGCGTGCTACTAAGCCTTTATTATAACAACCGAATCATTATTTCACAAAACTAAACATAGAGAATACCCGCCACGTACAAGATGTTTTTCATCCATATACTTAAGCGGGCATTTTTATTAATAATCAGCTCTTACTTCTTGGCGTGGTGGTCCAATCGCTTGAGGTCACTGACGTATTCAACAGTTGATTCGTTCAGCAGGTAGGCCACATCAATGTGCAGGACTCCTTCATATTGCCACCAGTCGGTCACTACAAAAACCGGCTTGCCTGGACGAATGGCCGTCAGTTTTTGCTGCTCAGCATACGTCGCCAGGGATTGACTGAGCCGTTGCTGGTTAAGTCCTTGTCCGGCATCCTTGCTGTCGAAGTGATACTCAAAGGCCAAAACCCCTTTGCCCCAAACGTCAGCTACCAGCTGCGAGGTCAGCGTCCGATCCCAATCCAGCAATTGTCTCAAGCTGCTATTGACGGCTTGATCCGTCACCTCTTGTGCACGGTTGCGTAGCATGATTGTTGCCCGATTAATCAAGACCCGGTGAATTGCCACGTACAGGCCGATTACAATGATAACGGCAATCAGGCATATCCAAAATATTCGCATATTATCGCCCCACTCCTATTTCTTCGTTGACTTAATAATACCATGTCGCTAAATTCTAGGACAGCATTGATTAGTTGTGCTAAAATGGATAGAGTAATTACAGTAATCAATATCTAACTAAGGAGTTTTTAAAGTATGACTTTTAAGGTATACTACCAACCGGATAAGACGAAGCGGCCGGTCCGTGAAAACACTCAATCTCTGTACCTCGAAGCTGATTCAGAAGCTGAGGCGCTGCTGATGGTTGAGCATAACACCGACTATAGCATCGAGTACGTTGAACAACTTGATGATAAGGCCCTCGCTTACGAAAAGCAGAATCCTAATTTTAAGATTACGACATTTGATTAATGACGTCGATGGGGGTTGCGGCAATTTTTGTCGCAACCTTCTTTGTTTAAATGCTTAATTTCAGCAAAGGAAGAACGACAATGCATTATTCAATTATCATCAATCCCTTCGCCGGTAATGGCAGGGCCAAAAATGCTTGGCAACAAATCAAGGAACAGCTTGACCAGGAAAATGTTCAATACCGCTACCAGCTAATTAAAGAAGCCGGTGATGCCGAATACCTGGCCACCAAAATCGGTCAAGAAAAGACTGCGGAGCCGTTAACCGTTATTGTCGTCGGTGGCGATGGAACCCTGCATGATGTATTAAACGGTCTGATAAAATCCGGTTCCACCTATCCGGCTCAAATTCCGCTCGCCTATATCCCCGTCGGCGTCAACAACGATTTCGCCAAGGGTTACGGCATTTCGCTGGAGCCAACAAAAGCGTTGCAACAGATCCTAGGTGCCAAGCAAGAATACCGTATTAACATCGGTCACTACCATGACACGATCAAGGAGCAGGACCACTACTTCTTCAACAGTCTCGGCATTGGCTTTGATGCGGCAATCACCAGCCAGGTCAACCGTAAGAGGGGCAAACGCCACTCCCTCAGTCGTTTCGCCTACCTTCGCCATGCCATCAGCGTTCTATATAACCAGCAACCATTCACCCTGATGGTCCAGCAGCAAGGCAGTCGCGATTTCTTCAAAAAGGCCTATATCGTAATCATCGCTAACCAGCCATACATGGGCGGTCAATTCAAGATTGCCCCCGATGCCAGCCTTAATGAGTCTTCACTAGACCTAATCGTGGCCGAGCGCAAGAACTGGCTGATCACCTTCTGGCAGGTCTGGCGATTCGTTCATGGCAAGCTGGCTGACTCACGCTTTGCTAAGCATTTCCGCGGAAAAGCCTTCCACTGTACCACAACCTCCCTGGAGTTTGGCCAAGTCGATAGCAAGGAGATTGGCAATCAATTCATGGACCTGCTGATTTCAACTGCTAGCTACCCGTTTTATCAGGAACCACTGAAATAACACAAATAGCCCCAAGTACCCGGTTTGGCCGAATACTTGGGGCTATTTTGAATGAAAACGAAGTCGTAAAGGACTCCTATCATGTTAGTCTTCAGAAGCTTCCATTGCTTCAAGAATAATCTGCAGGTTGCTGCATTCCTCACGCAAGGATTGCATTTCATCGCCACAGGTTGGCTGGACGGTCACCGTCTGCCCACCGCAGTCATCATTTATTGCTTCGTTCCGGCAGAGCGCATCTAATCGTTCCTGAGCCTGGTTTAACTCTTCTTCGATCTCATGCTTATTACTCACTTTAAACACTCCCAAACAAATTAGTAAATATTTAAAGCAATTAACAAATTGCAATATAAGTAAGATAGCACGCTCAACCGAAAAAGTTAACCCTTACAGAGTTACACTTTTGTTACTTTCTGGTGATAATTTTCTAATATTACTTAACCGTTCCGGCAAAGCTTGGTTCAAAGTATGGGCTGATCGCGTAGGAAGCAACGTTGGTTCCCGGCTTGGCCGCAGCAACGAATTGGTTGTTGCCAGTGTAAATTGCACAGTGGTAAGTTGCCCCATGCTGACCCCAGAAGAGGATGTCGCCAGGTTGGGCCTCACTGACGGAGTGCTGGTTGACGCAGCTCTCCAAAGCCACCGTATTGTGCGGCAACTGCTTGCCTTCAGCGTTAGCATAAACATAGTCAACCAGGCCAGAGCAGTCCATTCCGCTCAGCGAGGACCCGCCCCAGACATAAGGAACGCTGTTGGTATTAGCAACCTTCACCGCCAAGCTGACAACGGAACCGGAGTGAAGATCCTGACTAGCACTGCTCTGCGGCTGAGCAGGTGCGGTAGAAGTAGCGGCTTGACTAGCTTGGGCTGGAGCCTGGCTAGCCTCCTGTGAAGCCGGTGCCTGACTAGTGATCGCTTGGGAGGCAACTGGTTGCGGTGTCGCCGATACCGAAGCGGTTGCTGATGATCCTGGCGTGGTAGATGCCAGCGTCGTTGCGGTTGACGCTACCGTTGATTCCGATGCACCAGAGGTAGGCGTCGTGGAAACTGGTGATGCCGAAGCAGCCGACGTGGTGGTTACCGCTGATTCAGCCGTTGTGGATGCAGTGGCCATCGTTGTGGCGGTTGATTCAGCCTCCACCTCAGATGTTGCTGACGAGGTCGTCACAGCACCGGAAGCCACAGTTACCTGACTGGCTGCACTCGAGCTGGCACTGTTGATCGTAGTTGCTTCCGCCAACTGAGCAGTTGCCGAAGCCACCGTGCTGGTGCTAGCACTGGTATTAGCGGCTACAACCCCCGCGCCGTCGGAAACAGCGGTACTGGTCGAAGCTGGCGTACCCTGCTGGACGGCACTAGTCGAATCTTGTTGGGTAGCGCTGACAATCACTTGACTGGCACCAGCCGATTGAACCGGTGCCTGAGGGGCCGTAGCAACTACCGTATTTTCCTGGCTAGTCGCCGGTGCCGCACTGGCAACTGGAGCAGCAGGGGTAGTGTTAGCAGCTGGTACAACCACGGCGCTTTGGCCATCAACGATTAACTGCTGACCGATGTAAAGCTGGTTACTGGTCAGGCCGTTCCAAGCCATCAAGGTCGCAACAGAAACGTGGAAGTTCTCAGCAATTTCGCTTAAGGTATCGCCGGGCTTAACGGTATAGCAACCATTCTCATCCGCCTGCATCGTCGTGTCGCTGCCAGGAAGCGTCAGTTGTTGGCCAGCATAGATCAGGTCGACACTGTCACTGACCTTCTTAATGGTGTTGGCATTAGCATTTTCCAGGGCTGAAACTGTGGAGTGGTGTTTTTGGGCGATGTTCCAAACAGTATCCCCTGCCTTAACAATAACATGGTTGGCACTGGCAACTTGGGTAGATACCGCAAGTGCCCCTAAAGTACCAATTGTGCCAGCCAACACGTGGCGGACCGCCGAACGATGATGTGCTCGTTTTACCATAAGCAAAACTTCCTTCCTAAGAATAGTCTTATACAAAATTTAATAATCTAGTTAAGCATACAATGTTAACTTTAGCATTATTTAAGTTAATAGTATAGCGAACATCCGATCTGCTATCGATATTCAACGATCGCCAAAAACAAAATCCCGACCAGCTTTTCGCAAGCAAATGCCTGTTGGTCGGGATTTTTTAATGGTTGTGAAGTTAGGTTAACGGCTGCTTTAGGCGATTCATGCTATTCCTATTATTTTAAATAAAAATTCAATTATGAAAATTCGATCATAATCTAAAGGAGACCATCCTTAACTAAACATTCAGCATTTTCAACCGTGTTCCAGGCAGCCCCCTTCAGGAGGTTATCGGCCACGACCCACATGTTGAACGAACCAGGATTTTCTTCATCGGCCCGCAGGCGACCGACGAAGGTATCACGCTTGCCAACGGCGTTCAGCGGTTGCGGGTAAACCTGGTGGGCAGGGTCATCTTCAAGAATCACGCCCGGTGCCCCCTTCAGCGCTTCCCGTAGCTGGTCCACGGTCACATTGGGGTCATCAACAGTGAAGTAGACGGATTCCCCGTGGGCAATCGGAACCGGCACCCGGACACAGGTGGCAGTGACCTTGATATCCTTAGCATTCATATCATTGAGCATGATCTTCTTAGTTTCGTGGATCATCTTCCATTCCTCATGGGTGTAGCCGTTGTCCTCAAAGACGTCGATCTGCGGCAGGAGGTTGAAGGCCAGCGGATAGTGCTTCTTATCCCCCTTAGTCGGCAGGATCTTGGCGTCTTCTTGAATTTCCTTACCATCCAGGTAATCCTGAGCTTCCTGCTTCAGTTCGTTTAGGGCCGACTGACCAGCACCGGAAGCGGCCTGGTAGGTTGAAACGATGACCTGCTTGAGACCGAACGCCTTGCGGAGCGGTTCCAGGGCCACGACCATCTGAATGGTTGAGCAGTTCGGATTAGCCACGATCCCATGATGGTTCTTCAATGCCGCTTCGTTGACTTCGGGCACGACCAGCGGCACGTCCGGTTCCATCCGGAAGGCACTGGTGTTGTCAACACAGACGGCCCCACGCTTGACTGCTTCTGGCAGGAGGCGCTTCGAGACGCTCCCACCGGCCGAGGAAAGAACCAGGTCAACCCCTTCAAATGAATCAGGAGTTGCTTCTTCAACCGTGATCGGTTGCCCCTTAAACTGAAGCGTTTTACCGGCAGACCGGCTGGAAGCCAACAGCTTCAGGCTCTTGACCGGGATGGTTGACTGTTCCAACTGTTGAATCATACGGGTACCCACCGCACCGGTGGCCCCTAAAATTGCGACATTATATTCCTTACTCATATGACGATTCTTCTTTCTCTCTGTGCTAAAGGATATTCTCCAGGCCAATCACCAGGTGGTCCAATTGGTCAATCTTCTCTATGGCAACCTTGACCCCGCTCATAAACGACTGACGGTCAAAGGAGTCCTGCCGAATGGTCAAAGCCTCACCGGCACCCCCGAAGAGGACTTGCTCATGGGCGATGTAGCCCGGCAGGCGGACGGCGTGAATCTTGATACCGTGATAGTCGCCCCCGCGCGAACCCGGCAAGCTTTCCTGTTCATCCGGGTTAGTCTCGTGTTCCGTCCGCACCTGATCAATGAGCTTGGCCGTGCTCAGGGCCGTCCCGGATGGGGCATCCTTCTTGTCGGCATGGTGCATCTCAATAATCTCAACATCCGGAAAGTAGGCCGCCGCTTCCTTGGCAAACTTCATCAGTAGAACTGCGGACATCCCAAAGTTCGGCGCAATCAGGCCGCCAAGCCCATTCTGGGCACTGAGCTGGATCAGCTCTTCTTCCTGGTCATCGGTCAATCCGGTCGTGCCGACAATCGGCCGCATCCCGTGTTGGATGGCGAACTTGACGTTTTCGTAAACCACATCCGGCAAGGTAAAATCAATCCAAACATCTGCAATGCCGTCCTCAACATCGGCTAATTGATGGTAAATCTTCACCGTTGCTGCCAGGTGGTACTGGGCAGCCTGGTCCGCCGCCAGATGAGGGGCCAGGACAGCAGTCAGTTGGACATCTGGTAAGGAGTTAACCAGCTCAACCGCCTTCTGCCCCATCGCACCGGCGGCACCGGCAACTAAAACCTTCTTCATGCTTAACACCGCCCTTTTACAAGTCCAGTGGCAAGTCTTGGGCACTCAGGGAGTTAGCCGGCAGGGCCAGGGCATTTTCTAAGGCCCGCTTCTCCTCATCGTTTAAGGAGAGGATTGGCAACCGGCAGCCGCCGGCGTTGAGGCCCTGGGCGTTTAAGACGGCCTTGACCGGTGATGGTGATGGGTACATGAAGAGGGCCGCCATCTTTGGTGTCAGCAGGCGTTGCAACTGACCGGCCTTCTGGTAGTTGCCAGCGTACAGTTGGTCATACATTTGGCGCATCTCATTGGCGTAGCAGTGAGATGCCACGGAGATGACCCCGTTGGCGCCGAGAACCCGGGCCGTCAATGCTTGAGCATCCTCACCGGTGAACACGGCAAAGTCATCAGCGGCGTGTTCGATGATGTATTGCATTTCTTCCAAAGATGCACACTGCTTAACCCCCGCAATATTCGGGTGTTGGGAGAGTTCAACGACCGTCTGGGCAGCCATCTTGACCCCGGTCCGTCCCGGAATGTTGTAGATAATAATTGGAATCTTAACTTGGTCAGCCACTGCGGTAAAGTGGGCAATCATCCCCCGCTGGTTAGGCTTGTTATACGGTGGCACCACCACCAGAGCATAATCGATCCCGTCAATTTCAGCCACCTCATTGGTGAAGTCAATAGTCTCTTGGGTGTTGTTCGACCCAGTCCCGGCGATTACCGGAACACGACCGGCAATGATCTTGCCAAATTCCTGGTAGAGCTGAATCTTCTCATCATGGGACAGAGTTGGTGTTTCACCAGTGGTCCCCCCGATAACAAAGCCATTGCTGCCGGCGTCCAGCAGGTGGTTGGTCAGTGTCTTGAGACTAGCAAAGTTAATGTGGTTGTCACCGTCGAATGGTGTCACAATTGCGGTCAGTAAATCTGCGTCTTGTAAAGTCGTCATAATTTTATCCTCCAATTAATTTTCTTGCATCCGGTAATTCAGAAAACCGGTAATCGCGTCGACACCCTTTTCAATGGCGTCCTCGTTGGGCGTCAGGGTTGCCGAGTGGAGTTGCGAATCGTCTTCTACCCCCAACCAGAACATCGTCCCGGGGAACTTAGCCAGGAGATAGCCGAAGTCCTCCCCAGTCATGGCTGGTGCAGTCTCTATAAAGTTAACTTCCGGGGCCTGCTGCATGTAGTCGATAAAACGGCGGGTCAACTCATCATTGTTTTCAACCGGCCAATATCCCCCCTGATTGAGTTCCAGCTTAACCTCCAAGCCAAAGCTGGCGGCCACTCCATCACAGACGGCCTGCAGGCGGTGGTCAATGTGTTCGATCATCTTTTGAGTCAGGCCGCGAATCGTCCCCTCAATGCGGGTGTGACCCGCAATGACGTTGCGGATCGTGCCCCCACGAACCTTCCCCAGGGTAATCACCCCGCTGGCAATCGGATCGATGTTGCGGGAGATGATCGTCTGCACTTGCATGATTAGGCTGGCCGCGGCGACCACCGTATCATTGGCATCTTGCGGATAAGCCGCATGACCGCCCTTCCCGTTGATGTCAATGTTGACCTCGGTGGTTCCGGCAAACAGGGTCCCCATCCGGCAACCAATCGCCCCGGCGGGCAGGTCGGGGTTATCGTGCAGACCGTAGAATTCGTCAGGGCGCCACTTGCCGGAAAAGACACCAGCCTCATAGGCCCGCTTGCCGCCGTAGTCGCTTTCCTCCGCCGGTTGGAAGAAGAAAAGCAGGTTATCCTTGGGCTGGTGGTCACTGAAGTAGCTCAACACCCCCAGTGCCACGGTCATGTGGATATCATGTCCGCAAGCGTGCATGACCCCCGGATGGTGGGAGGCAAATGGCAATCCCGTCTGCTCAGTCACCGGCAGGGCATCAATATCGGTCCGGTAGCCGATCGTCCGCTGAGGAGCAGTCCCGTGGACCAGGACCAGGATCGCGGTCGGCAGTTCTGCTGGCACCCGAATCTCCAGGTGGTCCTGGTTGAATTGCTTAATTACTTCTAATAGGTAGTCATGAGTTTCGGTTTCGTGCAACGCCAGTTCCGGAATCTCGTGAAGGTGGCGCCGCACCTTAATCAGTTGTTCTTCCGTTAACATCTGCTCACCCTACAGCTTTCTGAGGTCGTCTTCTAGGGCCGTCTTGCTTTCGGTCTGCTGGTCGACGTTCTTGATGAACTTAGCTGGGACACCAGCCACCATGGTGTGCGGAGCAACATCGTGGGTGACGATGGCCCCCGCAGCTACCACGGCCCCTTCACCGACGTGGACCCCTTCGATCACCACGGCGTTGGCCCCAATCAAGACATTATCGTCGATACGGACTGGTTGGGCGGAAGCTGGTTCGACCACGCCGGCCAACACGGTTCCAGCCCCAATGTGACAATGCTTACCGACGATAGCCCGGCCACCGAGGATGGCCCCCATGTCGATCATGGAACCTTCCCCGATCTCTGCCCCGATGTTGATCGTGGCTCCCATCATGATAACGGCATTATCACCAATCAAAACCTTGTCACGGATGATGGCCCCCGGTTCGATCCGGGCGTTGATCCCCTTCAGATCCAGCAACGGGACGGCGGAATTGCGGGCGTCGTTTTCGACGTGGTAGTCAGCGATCCGGCTCCCAGCCTGGTCGAGGAAGGGCTTGACAACTGACCAGTCCCCAAAGATCACCCCACTATGATCCTCGGTAAAGTGCTGGATGCCGTCCGGGAACGCCAGGTTTGCCAGATCCCCACGCAGGTAGACCTTCACGGGTGTTTTTTTAGGAGCATTACCAATGTAGTTAATAATCGTCTGTGCATCTAATTTTGCCATGTCGATAACCTCTTTCTACATATTAATAAGGAATAAATAATTACTGCTGTTGGTATGGCCGGTCCAGGTGAACCAGGTCAGCATAACTCTCACGCTCAATTACCAGCTGGTCGTGGCCGTTCTCGACGAAGACCACCGCCGGCCGCGGGTTGCGGTTATAATTGGAGGCCATCGAGTAACCATACGCCCCGGTGTCCAGCATTGCTAAGACGTCGCCGGGTTTAGTCTTCGGTAGACCTTGATCTTGACTCAGAATATCGCCGGATTCACAATACTTGCCGGCCAGGCGAACGTGTTCCTTAATCGGCGCCTTAGGATCATTGGCCAGGACGGTCTCGTATTGGGCCTGGTAGAGGGCGGGACGGATGTTGTCCCCCATCCCCCCGTCGACGGTCACGTAAGGCTTCAGGCCAGGAACATCCTTACGGGAGCCAACCGTGTAGAGATTGTAACCCGCGGGCCCGACGATTGACCGTCCCGGCTCAATCCAGATGGCCGGCATTGCCAGTTTGGTCTTGGCAACCGTCTGCTTAATCGCCTTGATGATGGCGTCCACGAAGTCCTCCGGCATCAAGGGGTGGTCAGTGCTGACGTAGCGAATGCCGAAGCCCCCGCCGATGTTGATGACCCGTGCCTGATAACCGTACTTGTCCTGCCAGTGGGCCGCCACGGCAACCAGCTTGTCGGCAACTCCTTCAAAGCCGGCCAGCTCAAAGATCTGTGAACCGATGTGGGCATGCAGACCAAGCATTTCCATCCGCGGGTTGGCCAGTACCTTTTCCAGGGCGACGTCTGCTTGACCAGACTGCAGATCAAAACCAAACTTACTGTCAACCTGTCCCGTCTGGATGTACTTATTGGTGTGAGCCGAGATCCCTGGGGTGATTCGGAGCATGACCTTGATCCGGGCGTCGTTTTCTTCCAGCAGGTCGGTCAGCAGGTCGATCTCATGGAAGTTATCCAGGATGATCACCCCAACATGGTGGCGAATGGCCATCTGCAGTTCTTCACGCGACTTGTTGTTGCCATGGAAGCTGACCCGGTCCATCGGAAAGTCGGCCTTGAGCGCCGTATAGAGTTCCCCGCCGGAAACCACGTCGATGTGGGCCCCCTCGACGGCAGCCACCTGATACATAGCAACCGCGGCAAAGGCCTTGCTGGCGTAACTGACCGCGTGGTCGACATGGTTGGTGTTAAAGACCTTCTCGAAGCGCCGGATCTGGTCACGGATCTTGCTGACGTCGTAAACCACCAGCGGGGTCCCATACTTATGGGCCAGCTCGATGGCGTCACAGCCACCAATTGTCAGGTGCCCGGCAGCGTTAATCTGATTATCGGTTAATTGCTCATTCATCTGTCTTTTCCTCCAATGCTTTTGCGGCGGGGAGTCGACCTATTAAAAAATCCACTGTTTGCGCGAACAAACAGTGGATCACATTGATTATCCATTTAATCTGTCGATAGCGCAACGCAGGCTCTTATTGTCCTGCGACAGTCCGTGACTTATTCAGCCACGCCCCAGCAAACCCGGTCCCGCCTGACCTGGGCGCTTCGGCAACCGCCCTGTTCACTAACGATCATCGCTTGGCATCACTCCGGTTAGTTACTAGTGTTGGCTGCGCCTCTTCGATTTATGTTTATAGCTTATAACAAATTATGAGAAAGTCAATAGACTAAATTAACTTTTATGAATTTTATTTAATTCATTAGATGTAGTAAAACGTTAATATTCGACGGTTCCCCGATAATAACACTTGCTTATTTTAAGTTCCATGTTAGAATTCGATTAAAATGCGTTTGCAATAATGTGAATTCTTAATTATTGCGCAAAGGAGTTTTAGAAGATGAAAGTAGTTAAATTCGGTGGCAGTTCCTTAGCGGATGGGGAAGGATTTGCCCAAGCAATCAAGATTATCACGGCGGATCCCGAGCGCCGGGTGGTGGTAACCTCCGCACCGGGCAAACGGACTCCTGATGATGTTAAGGTGACCGACCTTTTGATCGAATACGCTCAACGGGTAATTGATCAAAAGCCGTTTGATGATGTTCTTCACCAGATCGTTGCCCGTTACCAAGCAATTGCCAACCACTTCAAGTTACCAGACGACCAGCTGGCCCCAATCGTTGACCGCCTGCGCAACCTGGCCAGTGAACAATATCCCAACAACGATTACCTCATGGCGGCCTTCAAGGCGCACGGCGAACGGTCTAACGCCCAGTTGATGGCCCTGATCCTCAAACACCTGGGCTATGAGGCTCGCTTCGTCACCCCAACGATGGCCGGAATTCGAGTCACTGGGAAGCCTAACAACGCCAGCGTGATCCCGGAAACCTACAGTCTGCTAGACCAGTTCACGGCCAAGCAGAGTGAGCTTTTGATCTTCCCTGGATTCTACGGTATTACCCTAGCTGGTCATATTGCGACCTTCTCTCGCGGCGGTTCCGACATCACCGGGGCGATCCTGGCCCGCGGGTTGCATGCCGACCTGTACGAAAACTTTACCGACGTCGATGCGATCTACGCGGCAAACCCCAGCGTAGTTGACAACCCCCAGCCGATCAGCCGGATGACCTATCGGGAGATGCGGGAGCTCTCCTACGCTGGCTTTTCCGTTTTCCATGACGAAGCCCTAATTCCAGCAATCGAAGGCAACATCCCCATCAACGTCAAGAATACCCAGCACCCAGAGAAGCCTGGTACCCTGATCGTCCCCGATAAGGACTTTCAGCCGAGCGACATCGTCACCGGGATCGTCAGCGGCAAACATTTTGCGGCCCTCTACCTCCACAAGTACCTGCTGAACAGGCAGGTCGGCTTCACCCTGCGGATCCTGCAGATTCTTGCCGAACACAACATCCCTTACGAACACATGCCATCCGGGATCGATGATATCACCATCATCCTCGACCGGAACCTGGTTAACGACCAGCTGATCGACACCATTTCCAACGAGATCCAGGAGGCGGTCAACCCGGACCGGCTCGAATGGATCAATAACTACGCTGTCACCATGGTCGTCGGCGAGGGGATGCGCAACCGGATCGGCGTCATCAACGACATCCTCGCCCCGCTAGCCCAACACCATATCGCCGTACCGATGATCAACCAGGGGGCCTCTCGAATTTCTATTATGATTGGGACCTATGACGATGACGCCGATAACGCGGTCCGTGCCATCTACCACCGTTTCTTTGCTAACTAAGGAGGAATCAATATGCCAACCCTACTCAAAGTCCATGGCTCTATGAACCAGTTCTTCATCTTGGATCAGACCAGCCTCAAGCAACCGCTGACGGATCCCGAGCTTCGCCAGCTTACCAAGCAGCTGACGGATCCCAAGAAAGGTCTGTTGGGGGGCGCTGACGGGGTGCTCGTGGTCGATAAGCCGTTTCGGGCTGGCTCACAGGCCCAAATGCGGGTGATCAACGCCGACGGTAGCGAAGCCGCCATGTGTGGCAACGGTCTCCGGACGGTGGCCCGTTACGTTGCCGACCGAGACCATCTCGACCAGTTCAAGGTCGATACTGTCGACGCTAGTCTCCGAGTCAGAAAACAAGACGATTTGGCTGACGGCGTGCCCGCCTTTGCCGTTGAAATCTCACCCGTTCGTTTTAACAAGACTGCCCTCCCCTTCGCTAACCTGGGACATGACCGCCTGCTCGATACCCCCGCGCCGGAGATTTGGCCACAATTGCGCTTTAGTGCCATCGCTGTACCGAACCCGCACCTGATCAGCTTTGTCGACCGCCCCGCGCTCCAGGATAATGTCCTCGGGGTGATCGGTCGGCGCCTGAATGGTGAAAATCCCTACTTCAGTGATGGGGTCAACGTCAACTTTGCCCACATTCTCGGGCAAAATCAGCTCTTCGTGCGGACCTATGAACGGGGAGTGGGCTTTACCAACGCCTGCGGAACCGGAATGTCCGCCACCAGCTTGGCGTTTGTCCTCCTGCACCCCGATCAGGCCAGCTTCGACCAGCCGATTGAGGTCTTCAACCCCGGTGGCAAGGTCCGGACGATCGTCCACTATCAGGACCAGGAGTATTGGATTGAGCTGATCGGCAATGCCACCTTTACCCACCGGATTGCGGTAGACGAAGCCGCCCTCCACCAGGCTAGCGTTCAAGCCGCTAATTGCCAAATCACCGCGACTGGCGAGCAGGATGCCTATCAAACATTCGTTAACCAGCTTCCCCAGTTAAACCTTGTTGATTAAATGTCGCATACACGCAAAAAGACGCCCATCGCAAAATGCGATAGGCGTCTTTATGTATTTCTATTACTATTTACGGTTGAACAGGGTATCGATGGACTGGTGATTATGGATCCGGACCATTGCCTCAGCCAGTAGGTCGGCAACTGATAACCGGACCAGCTTATCGAAACACTTCTCCTCTGGCAACTGGATCGTATCCGTAACGATCATCTTCTCCAGGCCAGAATTCTCCAGCGTATTGACGGCATCACCGGAAAGAACGGCATGGGTGGCAATCCCGTAGATCTTCTTGGCACCAAACTTCTCCAGGGCGGCTGCCGACAGCTTCATCCGGATACCGGTATCGACAATATCGTCAACCACGATCGCAATCCGGTCCTGGACATCCCCAATGACGTATTCGGGAACCGACTGGTTGGTCCGTTCCCGAACCTCATCTGCCCGATTATCAACGATGGCAATTGGGGCCTTGATGTGTTCGGCAAACTTCCGGGCTAAGCTAACCCCCGCGTGGTCGGGTGAAACGACGACCACGTCATCCCCAGTCAGACCATGCTGCTCACAGTACTTGGCAAATAAACTAGTAGCCTGCAGGTGGTCAACCGGAATGTCAAAGAAGCCCTGAACTTGGGCGGCGTGCAGGTCGATGGTGACCAGCCGGTCGATCTGGTCCATTTCCAAAAGGTTGGCGATCAATTTAGCGGTGATTGGCTCCCGACTCCGGGCCTTACGATCCTGACGGGCATAGCCATAGTATGGCATCACCACGTTGATCTTTGTCGCACTGGCCCGGCGGAGGGCGTCAACCATGATCAGCAATTCCATCAGGTTGGTGTTAACCGGATCGGAAACGGATTGGATTACGTAAACCTCACAACCACGGACACTCTCGTCAATCGTGATCTTGATCTCCCCATCAGCGAAATGGCTGATGGAAGCCTGGCTCAGCGGCAATCCGATCCGTTCAGCGATGCTCTCAGCTAACGGCCGGTTTGAGTTTAAGGAAAACAGGCGGACGTTCTCAGCGTTTTTAATCTGCGTCATGTTTCATGCTCCTTTGTAAAATCACTACAAAATCCACTTTTATTATCGCAACAAATGAATGGGCAATCAAGTTAAATTTGTTACTAGCAGTCGTACGGCGTGATCCCCGCCATCCCAATCAGCGGGTCGACTTCATGCCGGTCAATCATCGCCGCCGTCAGTACTGCTGGCGAATCGGTTACAACGGACTCGTCAACCGCCGGCGCCGTTTTTTTCTCCGGGGATGTTTGGGACTCGCCCGGACGATCCAGGGGCGACTTCAGTTGATCATGCCGTTGCCAAACCGTGGTCAGGCGCTGAAACAAGGAGGTCTGCCGGTTCTCCCCCGTGTGCTGGGTGGCCATCACCAGCGCGGCCGGTTCCCCAATCAGGACCAGCTTTGAAGCCGCCCGGGTAACCGCCGTGTATACCAGGTTACGTTGCAACATTCGGCTGAACTGGCGAACCAGTGGCAACAAGACCATCTTAAATTGGCTCCCCTGTGACTTATGGATTGAAATACAGTAGGCCAGGCGGATCTGCGTCCATTCCTGCCGCCCGTAATTTACCTCGTTGCCATCAAAGTCAATGGTGATGGTATCAGTACGCTTGCCGCCCTTCTTCGTTCCGGTCTCCACGGCCGTGATCCGGCCGATATCGCCATTAAAGACGTTGTTCTCGGGACTGTTGACCAGCTGAAGGACCTTATCGCCAACGCGGAAAACCTGACCGCGAAATTCAATCTCCTGCTTGTCCTTTGTCGGCGGGTTGTAAGCCTCCTGGGCCAACTGATTGAGATTGTCCACGCCGGCCTGGCCGCGATACATCGGCGCCAGGATCTGAACGTCGGCAACGGTGTAGCCCCGCTTAGCTGATAGGTCGATGATCTGGCGAATGATATTGGGAACCTGAGCTGCATGGCACTTGATGAAGGAGCGGTCCGGCAGGCGGTTGGTCAGGTCGGCCGGCAGGTGACCCTCCTTGATAGCGTGGGCCAATGGAATGATGGTTGAATCAGCCGACTGCCGATGAATATTAGTTAACTCCACCCGGGGAATTGCCGAAAAGCTGAGCAGGTCATGGAAGACCTGACCCGGACTGACCGAGGGTAACTGGTCCTTATCGCCGACCAGGACGACGTGCATTGAAGTGGGAATCGCCTGAACCAGGGTTTTGAATAGCAGGGTATCCACCATCGACATCTCATCGATAATTAATAACGATCCCTTGATGTCCCGGGCGTTCATGTCAGTCGGCAGTTCACGCCCGTTCAGCCCAAGCATCCGGTGAATGGTGCTGGCGGGCAAATCAGTGGCCTCGCTCATCCGCTTGGCCGCTCGACCGGTCGGGGCCGCTAACAGAACCGGGAAGGCATTATCCTTGTACTCGTCCAGGTCGAGAGAAATCTGGTGGAGGCGTGCGTAGGCGGCCACGATCCCCTTGATGATCGTGGTCTTGCCCGTCCCCGGTCCCCCGGTCAGCAGCATGACCTTATTATCCAGGGCCAGCTTGATAGCATTTTCCTGAACCGGATCATACTTGATCCCCGTCTGAACACTGATCTTTTTGACAGTCCGATCTACTTCATCCTGGTCCAATTGCTCTTCGGGGGCATGCATCAGCCGGTACAGGTGGTCAGCGATCTGCCATTCCGCTTTATAGAGAGCCGCTGGATAGATCCGTTTTTCCTCATAGTTGATGGCATCCTTCTTCTCCAGCGACACGATCTGATCCGAGATGGCCGAAACGGCAATCTGCCGCTGACCGCCATCGTTTAAAAGCTGGGCGGTCTGTTGCAGGAGAGGGCCGGTCGTAGTGTAGGTATCACCAGTCGCCATCGTTAGGTCATCAAGACTCTGAAAGATGGCAGCCGTAATCCGCCGGGGATCATCTGGGGCAACTCCCAGGTGGTCGGCAACCTGGTCAGCCCGTTTAAAGCTGATCCCGTCGATGTCCTGGACCAGCTTATACGGGTTCTCCCGGATCACGTGAAGGGTCTCATCGCCATACTTATCAAAGATCGCGCTGCTGAGGTTGCTACCAAATCCCAGGTCGTTTAAGCCAATGATGATCTGGTCCATCCCCTGGCTGGCTTGGAGATTTTCGATAATTGACTGTTTGACCCCGTGACGCAGGGTAATAGCATCCAATACGTGCGGGTCGCGGTTGATCTTGGCAATCGCGTCGGTCCCCAGCGTGTCAACAATCTTCTCCGCCGTCTTCTTGCCGACCCCGCTGAATTGCTTGCCAGACAGGAAGTCAATTACGCCTTCCCGGCTGGATGGCTGGTTAACGTGGTACGACTGAGCCTGGAATTGACGGCCATAGCGGGGATGATCAACCAGCTGCCCCTCGAAACGATAGGTCTGATCATCACTGAGGTCGCCAAAGCTCCCGGTAACGGTAATCTCTGGCGTATCCCAATCAAAGTTGGCCTCTTCAACCGAAACGATTAATACCTTGTAGAAGGAGTCCGGACTCGTAAAGATTTCTGATTGAACCTGACCAATAAAAAAAGACGGCTCCGTGGGCGTCTTAAATAAATCCATTTCAGCAGCCATTGAAGTCATCCTTTCCAAACGGTATTAATTATTTTTCCCCTGGGTTTCCTGCAAGGTCTTTTCGATGTCAGACAGCCGTTGCTCACTCTTCTGGTAGTAGTTGAGGTCCAGCTGCTTGGCCTGGGCAAGGTAGTCCTTGTAGGGTTCGCCTAAAACCATGGCTACGATCCCCCGGTTAAACTGGGTATCGGCCCGGCCGGGGTGCCGCTTTAAGATTGCGTCATAGTATTCCTTAGCCTTGTCAAATTCGCCGAGGGCCAACAGGGAGTCACCGATCACCTGGTTGATGGCCGGATCTTCCTTGCGCAGTTCGTGGGCAGTCAGACCGTATGCTACCGCCTGCTTGTGCTGCCCCTTCTTCATGTAGCTCTGGGCCAGCATCAGGTATGAATCAGCCTTGCGCTTGTCATCCTTGATCTTGTTGTAGAGCTCAATGGCGCGGTCAACCTTGCCAACCTCATAGTAGAGGTTCCCCAGCCCATAGTTCAACAGGTCCTGGGCAGCCTGGTCACCCTTAGCTTCGAAGATTCCCAGAGCCTTCATGAACAGTTCTTCAGCCTGAGTGTAGTCATTCAGCCGGGTCAACAAAGAACCCAGGTCATAGTAGTTATTAACCTTGTCCGGATGTTCATCGATCGCCTGGATCAGTTTGTGAACCAGCTTTTCTGTTTCCTTCTTCTTTTCTTCCCGAAAATCTTTTTCTGCCATTATGTTCACCCCTTAAATTGTATCGGTTGGATCAACCTTAGTCTTGTGCAGGTACGAAGTGTCATTCCACTGTTCGAGCTTGAAATGCTCGGCATCATCGGTTTGCAGGATGGTAGTTGAGGTATTGCTCAACCCGCCCCGATCCTTCAAATGCGCCAGTGGGGTTCCCACCAGCGCATTGATGGTGGCATTCAGGGCTGCCCCATGTGAGACAACCACAATGTTCTTGCCCGGATTAAGTCGACAAAATTCCTTGATGGCGGAACCGACCCGGTCAATGACCTCCTGGAAGCTCTCGCTCTCGATCAGCTTAGCATCGTACTTGTCAGGATGGTGACGGAAGTTATGCAGGGCTTCTGGCCACTTAGCCTCAACATCAGCGAAGTGCATCCCCTCCATCTTCCCCAAGTTAAATTCCCGAAGACGGCTGTCAATCGTCAAGGGAATGGGCCGGTTAAGATGGTCGATCAGTTTTTGGGCCGTTACCCGTGCCCGCTTCAATGGGCTGGCATAGACACGCGCAATCGGGACGTCTGCCAGGGACTTGGCAAGCATTTCGATCTCGTGATAGCTGCTATCCAACAGTGGTGAATCGCCGTGTGCCCCTTGATAGCGGGATTCTAGATTCCATTCAGTTTTTCCATGACGGATTAAATAAACTTTTGTCATTACTTATCGCAGACCTTTTTGCTTACTATTTTACCAAAAAATCACTGGCTTGTTTATTGTGACTTAAAAAAATAAATGAAGTCAGCCGAAACTGACTCCATTTACCTGATTAAACATATTGCAATTGATGCTCGTGGTTGTAAGCCCGGTCAATGATCGCACTGCCGAGGCACTCCTCACCATCGTAGAAGACCACTGCCTGGCCGGGCGTAATGGCGCGGGCCGGATCATCAAATTCCACCGTGACCTGCCGACCGTCTTCAGAAATATGAGCAGTCACGCCAACATCCTTCTGGCGGTAGCGGAACTTGGCCGTGCAGTGGAAGTCATGGCCATAACGGCTGACCACGTCGTCAACCCAGTGGATATCACTGGCCTCGAGGTGGGTCGCATAGAGGTGCGGGTTATGGTATCCCTGGCCGACATAAAGAACATTCTTGTCGATGTCCTTGCCGATCACGAACCATGGCTCGTTGCTCTCCTTGTTGCCGCCAAGGCCTAGGCCACGCCGTTGACCGATCGTGTAGTACATCAGCCCCATGTGCTGACCGACAACCTTGCCGTCGATCGTCTCCATGTTACCGGGCTGGGCCGGAATATACTGGCTGAGAAACTCCCGGAAGTGACCGTCCTCACCGATGAAGCAGATCCCGACGGAGTCCTTCTTGTCCGCCGTTGCCAGGCCGGCTTCCTTGGCAATTTCCCGGATCTGCGGCTTAGTGTAGTTAGCCAGCGGGAAAAGGACCTTATCCAGTTGGTGGTAGTCCAGCTGGCTTAAGAAGTAGGTCTGGTCCTTGTGCTGGTCGGCGGCCCGCATCAGGTGCATCCGGCCGGCTTCATCCCGCTTAAGGTCAGCATAGTGACCGGTAGCTACGTAGTCCGCCCCGAGCTGGTTAGCGTACTCGATGAAGGCTTTGAACTTAATTTCCTTGTTGCAGATGACGTCCGGGTTGGGCGTCCGGCCTTTCTTGTACTCTGCGATGAAGTACTTGAAGACCCGGTCCCAGTATTCCTTCTCGAAGTTGACCGAGTAGTAGGGAATCCCGATCTTGGCGGCTACCTTAGCGACATCCTTGTAGTCCTCGGTGGCGGTACAAACCCCGTTTTCATCGGTGTCGTCCCAGTTCTTCATGAAGACCCCAACGACATCATACCCCTGCCGCTTTAAAAGCAGGGCGGTCACGGAGGAGTCCACCCCGCCGCTCATTCCAACAACAACACGTGTGTGACTGTGATCAGTCATCTTTACATCACCATCATTTCAAATAGATTCTGGAATAATCTACGATTGAAGGTCGCATGCATCCAGTATGAACCATTGTACCAAATGATTCCCGCCCCTGCACAGATTTAATTTTTCACTAGAACGTGACGATCGAGCATCTCGTTTAAGATGTAGTGATACTGCTCGACAAACTCAGCTGATCGCTGGTGGTTAAAGATGTTGACCTTGCGCATCCCGTTGCCGGAGAGGGTTTCCATCTTGAAGCCATCAAGGTCGGCGTCAATCAGGATCCGTAGTCGGGCGACTGGGTTAAAGGGGTTATCCGTATCCAGACTCCCCTTGTACTCAAAGTTCCCCCGCTTAGTCTGCTCGAAGCCAAGATCCAGTAAGGCATATTTCTTGATGTCATCACTGATGGTATAGGTATCGGAATCGCCAGGGATCTGGACCCGTTTCGTAAATTCCATTACTCTTCCCCCTCATGGTTAATCTGCTTGAGCTTGTCGACGGTCTGAATGATGGTGGCAATCAGCTTGTCGATGTCCTCCTCGGTGTTGGTGGCCCCGAAGCTGATCCGGATGGATTCGCTGATCCGCGGGCTATCCGCACCAAACATCGCCGTCAGCACGTGGGAAGGTTCAATGCTCCCCGCCGTGCAGGCTGACCCGCCGGAGACGGCAATCCCCGCCAGGTCCAAGTCGGTCTGCATGACGTAGGTCGAAATCCCCTTGAACCAGAGATTCAGAACGTGATTCAAGCCGTCTGGTTCGACCTTGCCGTTGACTTCAAAGTCAACCCCGTGGTCACGCAGGGAATTTACGATCTTCTGCTTGAAGTGGTAGTAGCGTTCCTGCCGCCGCTTCTTTTCCTCTGGGGTGTCAATCTCCACCGCCTTGGCAAAGGCTGCGATGGCGGGAACGTTCTCCGTCCCGGCCCGCCGCTTGGTCTCCTGGTCACCGCCCTTGATGAAGCTTGGGAAGCTGATTCCGTCGCGGCGATAAAGGAAACCAGTCATCTTTGGTCCGTTAAGCTTATGGGCAGATGTCGACAGCATATCAATGTGATCACGCTTGACGTCAATCGGCAAAAGGCCATAAGTCTGAACCGCATCGGTATGGAACCAGGCCTGGTGATCCTTTAAGATCTCCCCGATTTCATGGATTGGCATCCGGCTGCCGACCTCGTTGTTCCCCATCATAATCGTGACCAGAATCGTGTCGTCCCGCAGTGCCTTCTTGAAGTCGTCCAAAGAAATCTCGCCGTATTCATTTACGGGTAGGTAGGTCACCTCAAAGCCGTGTTCTTCCAAGAAGTGCAGGGGCTTTAAGACTGCCTCGTGTTCAATTGCTGTCGTGATGATGTGCTTGCCGAGGTTTTGCCGCGTGAGGGCTGTTTGCATAATGGCTGTGTTATCACTTTCAGTTCCCCCACTAGTGAAGATGATCTCGTTGTCATCGGCATTGATACTCTGGGCAATCAGGTGCCGGCTGTTTTCCATCACTAGTTTGGAATGGCGTCCATAGGAATAACCGGTGGAAGCGTTCCCCCAGGACTCCTTCATCTCCTTGGTCATTGTGTCAATAACTTCTGGAGCCATCGGGGTGGTTGCGGCATTGTCCAGATAGATTTCACTCATTAATAATTCATCCTTTCGATTACTTATTCAGGTCGGTAAACAGCTGCAGCAACATCTTTGCCGACCGTTTTCCGGCATCAATAATAAATTCGTCAAAGCTGACGCCGGCATTCTCATCACCAGTATCCGACATTGCCCGCACAACTACGTATGGGACGTCATGATCGGTGGCAACCTGCCCTACCGCGGCCCCTTCCATTTCACTGGAGAGGGCCTCAGGGAAGTAATGCAGAATCTTGTCAATCGCATCCTTGCTGGCGATGAACTGGTCACCCGAAACAATCAGGCCCCGGCGGATGTTCAAGCCGGTTTGTTCACCGGCCTGTTCTAAGGCCTTCCCCCACTTTTCAGAGGCCTTAAAACGGGGCTGCTTGCCTGGCAATTGGCCGTAAACGTAGTCAAAAGCCCGGGCATCGACGTCGTGATAGGCCGTCTCACTGGAGATCACGACGTCCCCAACGTGCAGACCCTGGCCGATTCCCCCGGCAGAACCGGAGTTAATGACCACGTCGACGTTGAAGTCAGTGATCAGGTGTTCCGTGGTGATCCCGGCTTCAACCTTACCAATTCCGGATTCGACCAGGACAACTTCCTGGTTACTGATCTTTCCTTGAAGGTAGTCCTTGCCACCGATCGTTTCTACCTGCTTGTCTGACAGCCGGGCGGTCAGTTCTTTAATTTCTTCCGGCATTGCACAAATAATTCCAAATTTCATTTTTCCATTCTCCTTATCCAACGTAAAAGAGGATCAAATACACGATGATGATTGCGATGACCAGGGCGACGATCGCGATGTTCAACCGGCGCTTCAGCCGGCTGACCTGCTCTTCTTCGTCCTGGCTAGCCCGTTCATCCGCAAAGCTCCGGTGGCGCAGCGAAGAAGCCGCATCCTGATCAGGGTTCGGCTGACCGGCCGTCGGGCGCCGGCGCTGCTTGGCCTGCTGCTCTCGGTACTGTTGCCGGGACACAAAGGGCTCATCTGGCGCCCCACTATCTTGCGGTGCAGTCGGCTGGTTATTCATGATCCTTCATTCCTCGCCAGTAGTAAATTGCCATGATCGTCTTGGCGTCCTCAATCTCGCCACGCTTGATCATTGCCAGTGCTTCCTCCAGGCTGACCGTCCGCAAGGCCAGTTGTTCATCCTGATCCTGGGGCAGTTCATGAGCAACCCGTTGCAGGCCGCGGGCCAGGTAAAGGGTCATGTATTCATCCATGCAGCCGACTGAGGTGTAGAAGGAGGAAATCTTCTCCAGGTCAGTAGCCTGGTAGCGGGTTTCCTCGTTTAATTCCCGCTTGGCAGCATGAACGGCATCATCGGCGTCTCGCTGGTCAAGCTTGCCGGCGGGAATCTCCAGGGTGGTCTTGGCAATTGGCGCGCGCCACTGCTTCTCCAGGATCATCTTATTGTCCGGCGTCAGTGCCAGGATGGCGATGGCCGGTGCATGGTGGACAATCTCCCGCTGAGCGATGTTACCCTGCGGCGTCTTAACCTGTTGAACCTCCACGTCGATCAGGTGACCGTGGAAGACGGTCTTGCTTTCAATCGGCTTTTCTTCAAAATCCAATTTAATATCCCTCCTTGTGCAGGACCCGGACATGGGCTGCCTGGGGTCCCTTCTTACCCTGAACAATAACTAGGGAAACTCGTTGTCCCGGGCGCAGAATCCGCCGGTGGGCACCTTCAATGCCGCTGTAATGAACGAAGATCTCACCCTCGTGGGGAACCGTAATAAATCCCCAGCCCTTTTGCTCATCGAAACTCTTTACTTTGCCTTCAAGCATTTTTTCACCTACTAATTATCAAACTAAAAATACCAAGCGACACAGTCACTTGGTATTTTACACCGCTCATAAATAATTGTCATGAATCGGCAATTGGCGGCTGTTTTTTTTACGTTTTTTTACTTTTCCAAGCCTTCGTCAACGGTCTCAGGGAAGTTATCCCGGACGATCTTGGCACACCGTGCACAAAGAGTTGGGTATGCACTGTCACTGCCGACATCTTCCTTGACCATCCGGCAACGTTCACAAGTCTCACCAGCAGCTGGGCTGACCTTGACTGCCACCCCATCGTTGAACTTATCAGCATCTTCAGGAGCTTCATCCAATGGGTGAACGTGCAGGGCAGAAACACCGAACAGGAGCGCCACATTAGCGTTCAAACTATCCAGCAGGGCTTGCTGGTGATCGTTGACGTAAAGGTCAACCTGGGCCTCCAGGGACTTACCGATCAGCTTAGCGTTCCGGGCTTCTTCAAGGCCCTTCAGGACGTGTGAACGAACTTCCATGAAGTCGCTCCACTTAGCCAGGAGGTCATCCTCACCTTCAAAGCTCTGAACATCCGGAATTTCGGTCAGCTGAACGAATTCTTCCGGTTCGTCCATGTATTCCCAAACTTCTTCCGTGGTGTGCGGCAGGATTGGGGTCAACAGCTTAACCAGGGTTACCAGGATCTGGTAGAAGACCGTCTGCATGGACCGGCGAACATGGGAGTCGGCTGGTTCAATGTAGAGGACGTCCTTGGCTACGTTCATGTAGAAGGCGGACAAGTCGTTGTTGACAAAGTTGATCAACAGCTTGTAAGCATCCAGGAAGTCATATTGGTCGAAGTCGTCGCGCATCTTCTTCAAGAAGCGGTTTAACTTAACCAGCATGTACTGGTCAACGGCCTCCAACTTCTCGTAGGAAACCGTGTTTTCGGCCGGCTTGAAGTCCGCGGTGTTAGCCAGCAGGAAGCGGAAGGTGTTCCGCAGCTTCCGGTAGGCTTCGGAGATCTGTTGGAAGGTCCCCATCGATACCCGGACATCGGCAGAGGTATCAGCACTCATTACCCAAAGCCGGATGATTTCGGCCCCCATCTGCTTGATGACCTTCTCTGGGTCGATGACGTTCCCCATCGACTTGCTCATCTTCTTACCCTTCTTGTCTAGGGTAAATCCTTGAGAGATGATGCTCTTGTATGGGGCGTGACCGGAGCAGACCACACTGGTGATCAGACTGGAGTTGAACCAACCACGGTACTGGTCAGAACCTTCCAGGTACATGTCTGCCGGGTAGGTCAGGTAGTCCCGCTCAGCTAAGACACCCTGGTGAGATGAACCGGAGTCAAACCAAACGTCCATGATATCGGTTTCCTTGGTGAACTTCCCGTGTGGTGAGTGCTCGTTCGTGTAGCCCTCAGGCAAAAGATCCTTGGCATCACGATCAAACCAGACGTTGGAGCCGTACTTGGCAAAGAGGTCCGCAACATGGTTGATCGTCTCTTCTTCCATGATTGGGGTGCCGTCTTCAGCGTAGAAGATTGGCAGTGGAACTCCCCAGACCCGTTGCCGGGAGATAACCCAGTCGCCACGGTCTTTGATCATGTTGCGCAACCGAACCTTCCCCCATGCCGGGTGGTATTCGACATTCTCTAAGGCGTCGAGGATATCCTGCCGCATCTTCTCGATGGAAACGAACCACTGATCAGTAGCCCGGAAGATGATCGGCTTCTTGGTCCGCCAATCGAATGGGTAGGAGTGCTTGAGCGGTTCCTCTAAGAGCAGGGCATGGTTATCTTCCAGCTTTTGCAGGGAGATGTCGTCAGCCTTCTGGTAGAAGACCCCGTCAAAGTCGTCCCCGTTGTCCTTAGTCAATACCCCTTGGTCGTTGATTGGGGCAAAGATCGGCAGGTCATACTTCTTCCCAAAGTTGTAGTCATCATCACCATAACCAGGAGCGGTGTGAACCAAGCCAGTACCGGTATCGGCCGTAACGTAGTCGGCGTTGCCAACCAGCAATTCGCGGTCAATGTATGGGTGCTTGGTGGTCATTCCTTCCATGTCGGCCCCAGACAGGTGGTCAACCACTTCATAGTCGTCCCAGCCCAGCTTTTCTGCCAGACCGGCCAGCAATTCGGTGCCAACCACGTACTTGCGGTCGTCGCCAGCTGGCTTAACAACGGAGTAGTCGAACTTCGGGTTAACCGCCACGGCTTCAGAAGCTGGAACCGTCCATGGCGTCGTCGTCCAGACAACCAGGTAGGTATCATTGTCTAAGCGGTCCTTGCCGTCCTTGACCTGTTCAACGAAGAAAGCGGTCTTGGCAACTACATCATGGTATTCAACTTCGGCTTCTGCCAGGGCAGATTCTGATGACCATGACCAGTAAACCGGCTTCTTGGCCTGGTAGAGGAGCCCCTTCTTGGCAAATTCGCCAAAGACGCGGATCTGAGCCGCCTCAAATTCCTTGTCCAGCGTCAGGTAAGGGTGGTCCCATTCGCCGCTGACGCCGAGACGCTTAAAGTCCGTCCGCTGCTTGTCAACTTGCTCTAAGGCGTACTTCCGGCAGAGGTCCCGGAATTCAGAGGTTGACATCTTCTTGCGGTCATAGCCGGACTTGGTCAGTTGGTGTTCAATTGGCAGACCGTGGGTATCCCAGCCAGGAACGTATGGTGCCCGGTAACCGGTCATGGACTTGTAACGAATGATAAAGTCCTTGGAAATCTTGTTCATGGCATGGCCAATGTGAATGTTCCCGTTGGCGTATGGAGGGCCATCGTGGAGAACAAACGACGGCTTGCCCTCATTTAACTTTTGCCGTAATTGATAAACCTTATTTTCTTCCCAAAGCTGTTCACGTTGGGCTTCAGTAACCGGCAGCTTCCCGCGCATTGGGAACTTGGTCCGGCCGATGTTCAGTGTGTCTTTCACCCGCATCGCAATTACCCCTTTCTGTTATGCAAATTGACCGTCTTAATAAAAAAAGCCCCATCCCGATTGGGACGAAGCTAAACGTGGTACCACCCAGATTCAAGGCCAAAGCTGGCCTCCTCAAGTCATTGGGTAACGGTAATGAACCGAACGAGGCTACTGCTTTCACCCCGCTACTCGGAGACGATCAGCTCCCGCAGTTAGATGCCAATCTTTCACCACCCATTGGCTCGCTGAATCTAACGTTACGGTCGCAATTCTCCTCAACGTTTTTTATTAAGTGCCTTAACTTCAAACGCCGTCTTACTCGTCAGCTGAACTATCATCATCCGGGAAGACAACGACGGTCTGGCCAGAATTAGCGGTGCTGTCGTCGGCTACTGGTGCTGCATCAGTGTCAACAGCAGGCTGGTCAGCCGGTGATTCGCTGGCAACTTCTTCGGCATTTGAACTAATTGTTGATGATTCTACACTGTCAGCAGAATGCTTGTCAAGCGATGCTCCCAAGATCTTTTGAATTTCGTCATACTTATCCGTGCTGTCGGTAGCGAGTAGCTTATCCCACTCATCGCTCTTAACAACCTCAAGCTGGGATTCCAGCATTACCTGAAGGCGTTGCCGGAAGATCCGGGTTTGCTTCTTCAGATCGTTGGTCTCCGTTGTCAGCTTGCGGGTATCTTCCGCACTGGTTTCGATGACCTGGTTAGACTTCTCATTGGCTTCGGAAACAATGTCGGTAGCCTGCTTCTGAGCCTCGCGAATCATGATGTCGGCCTCACGCTTAGCATTGGTCTTGACCTTGTCAGCGGCCTCCTGAGCAACCAGAATTGACTTGTTTAAAGAATCCTTCAATTCGGTGAAGTACTTCAGCTTTTCCTCATCTGCCTTGACGGTTTCTTGAAGGGCATTGTTCTTCTCAGTTAATTCCTGTACCGTTTGGGAAACCTCCTGGATGAAGGCCTTGACCTCATCCTGGCTGTATCCCCGCATCTTGGTCGAAAAATCCTGATTGTTGATTTGATCAATTGTTAACCCCATTTTTATTTCCTCCAAATTCAAATTATGCCCGGACAACGGACATGCTTATCCTGTCCTTTTGCTTCCTTGTCTTGCCGCCAATATCATCAATTCGTAAACGGCCCGCATGACGTACCGATAAGAGGTCGTGGGCTACGATCGGATAATCCGGCCGGTCTACCACTTCCCAATTGAGGCGGACAAGCCCGCGCTCAATCAGTTGTTTAGCCCGATTACGAGAATAATTAAAACCAGCGGCGACAATGTTATCAAGGCGGCACGAGGCGACGGTCGTGGTTATTGTCTCCCACTCCTCAACCGGCGTAAGAACCTCCGTCATCTCTGTCGGCAGCCACTTAACCTTGACCCGACCGACATGCTGGACCTCACGCCGTAAGAATTGGGCCATCTCCTTGGTCACCACCACTTGCCAACGCTGGCCATCGGTAATGATGTCACCAAACGACTCCCGACTGATCCCCTCACCGATCAGGGTACCCATGATCTGCCGGTGGTGAAGCTCGGCAAACTTGGTCGGATAATCGACAGTCAGCAGTTCCAGATCAAAGTCAGCCGCACTGGGCTGGTAGTAAGTGGGGTAAAAAAGCAGCCGTTGCATTTCTGCGGATGGCCAGCCCCCCGCACTGGCAACCTTAATCCCATCGTTGCGGTTGGCAATGGTCTGCGCGATATAGCGCTGCCGGGGGTTCAGAAATGAAGTCAATACGGGACGGTACTGGCCCGCGGCAGTGGCCACCCAATCATTGACCTGGTCAATCAGCGGCGATTCCTCCGGGCGAAAATGTTGCTTAATATTTTCACTATCCACGATTACAATTACCTGCTAAATCAAATGTCCTAAAAAGACGAGTCCGTCTTGCACTAGGTACAAGACAATGATTGCAACTACTGGTGAAAAGCTGATTCCGCCCAGGGGTGGAATGAAGTCAAACCAGCGCATATAGGGCTCAACCAAGCGATTGATTATCTCGCCTAGCCGCGTCTCCCGCGCATTTGGAAACCATGATAACAGGCACCAAACCACGATTACCATAATATAGGCGTTGATCAGCCAGTTCAGACACCAGATTAAATACGAAAGCATCTCGTTCGCTCCTTAATTCGGCAGGTTTCCGTTATCTAATTTCACGCCATCAGATAGGTCGCCGGAAACCTCGTAGTTTTTCGGTGTACACAGGAAGATCTCCTTGCCAATCCGCCTGATCCCACCATTAATTGCATAGGTTGCCCCGTTCAAAAAGTCAACAACCCGTTTAGCATTCTTATCATCCATCTGGGTGAAGTTAACGATCACCGCCTGTCCCTTGAGCAATTGGTCCGTGATTTGACGAACATCAGTATACATCCGGGGCTCATACAGGGCAATCTGACTAGGCTGCTCCTCCTGTCTTGGCTGCCGCTTGGCCTGGCGCATGGAGACGACATTGTTGCGCCGGGCAGGCTGTTGAGCAGGGGCCTCATCATCATAGTATTCATCTTGGGCCACGTCATCGTCGCCAAACAGACTCTTAAAAATGTTTGATGGCATTTTCCTTCCTCCCTTATGCCACAGAATACACTAAAACGGGTGCAATTAACTCGCCCCCGTTAAGCTTATTTACGCCGGTTCTTAAAGAAAGGTGGGGTCGACAAGTTATCGTCGTCACCGTCATCAGAACTAGCAGTATCATCATTGAAAACGTTGAATTCCGGCTTAGAAACATGGGCAAAATCATTGTCAGCCGCAGAAGATTCCGGTTGTGCCGCCGTGTTTCCCGCCGTTGGATCACTCCAGTTGTCAAACGGATCCTTAGCCTTGGCCGGTTCCGTTGGCTGCGGCTGGGCTGGGCTCTGTGGCGTACTGTTCTGCACCGTTTCTACCCGTGGCTGGACTTGCGGTTGGCTGGCATTGGCAGCCTTTTTCTTGTCAATTCCCGTTGCAATAACGGTTACCCGAACTTCATCGCCCATCTTCTCATTAAGGGACATCCCAAAGGCAATATCAACATCGGTCCCCGCAGCCTGACGGATTACGTCAGAAGCTTCTTGGGCTTCGAACATGGACAGATCCTTGCCACCGGTAATGTCCATCAGCACGTGCTGAGCACCATTGATGGAAACTTCCAGCAGTGGTGAGGAGATGGCCTTCTTGGTGGCTTCGGTTGCCCGGTTCTCGCCAGTAGAGTTACCAACCCCCATCAGGGCCGCCCCCTGGTTGGACATCAGGGTCTTGATGTCAGCGAAGTCCAGGTTGATGTATCCTGGGGTGACGATCAGGTCTGAGATCCCCTGAACACCTTGACGTAGCACGTTGTCGGCCTCTTTGAAGGCTTCCATCATCGGCGTCTTCTTGTCGATCATTTCCAACAGCCGGTTGTTGGCAACGATGATCAGCGTATCAACGTTTGACTTAAGTTCCTCAAGGCCTTCCGTGGCAAATTTTGCCCGCCGGGGACCTTCAAAGGAGAATGGCCGGGTAACAACCCCCACGGTCAACGCACCGCTATCCTTGGCAATCTTGGCGATTACCGGTGCAGCACCAGTCCCGGTACCACCACCCATACCGGCAGTGATGAAGACCATGTCAGCCCCTTCAAGTGCCTTTTGAATTTGTTCTTCGCTTTCCTGAGCGGCCTTATCACCGACTTCAGGATTGGATCCAGCACCAAGCCCCTTGGTCAGCTTAGGACCCAATTGAATTTTGGTTGGTGCTTTAGAAGCATTCAGGGCCTGCAAATCAGTATTGGCAACAATGAAGTCAACCCCCTGCACCTTTTCGTTAATCATCCGGTTGACGGCGTTACCGCCACCACCACCGACACCAATTACCTTAATCTTTGCACCAGCAAATTCGTTTTCCATTGTGTTTGTTTCGTTGTCCATACAGCTGTTCCTCCGTGAAAATTAATCGAATAAGTTGTTAAACATACTCTTAAAGCGATTGCCAAGCGAGTGGCTCTTATCCTTTTTGGCGCGCACTGGCTTCTTTTCAACTGGTTGTTGATCGTTGTCTTCTGCCCGTGCAGCGGTGGTCGTCCATTGTTTTTGACGACTAGTTTGTCCCTGATGAGCCGGAGTCTTAGTCTCACTAGCAGGCCGATTAATCAAATCCGTTTGCTGCAACGTCTGCTTGATCAACCGGTCAACATCACTCAGCTGACTCTCATACATCGTCAATGCCAGCACTGAAGAATAACGAGGGTAACGAACCCCCATCTGATCAGACTGGTAAACACTGACGCTCTCTTTAAAGTACTGCTGAGCAAGCTGAACGATTCCCGGCAACGAAGCACCGCCACCAACTAAGACAACCCCGCCTGGGAGCCGCGGCGCATGAATTGCCTGTAGGCGCTGGCGGCTCCGCTGGAAGATCTGCCGGACCCGGGCTTCAATAATTTCGGCAAGATACTCTTCAGTGAATTGTTGTGGAGTGTTTTCCCCAACGACTGGAACATCGACTTGGGCATCAGCCTTGGTAAGCGATGCCATGGCATACCCATGGTCAAGCTTCAGTTGTTCGGCATTCCGTAATGAAGTATTAAGGACCGTTGAAATATCCTTGGTGACATACTGACCACCCTCGGGATCGACGAAGGTGTACTTGAGCTGGTGGTCGTGGATGATACTGGTCGTCGTCTGACCGCCGCCCAGATCAATCATCACCGTCCCAAAGTCCTGCTCACCATCATTGAGCAACGTAAAACCGGTGGCGATCGGTGCAATCACAAAATCACGAATACCGTAGCCAGCCTGCTGAACGGCCTTCTTTGTATTGTGAATAATAGTTTTAGGGCCGGTGTATAACGTCCCCTTCATCTCAAGACGCACACCAACCATTCCACGAGGATCCTTGATGCCATCAAAGCCATCCACTGTGAATTCTGTTGGGATCAGGTCGAGAACCGCCATTTCCGGTGAGATGCTCTGGGTCAATGTCTCCTTGGCGACATCAATTACATCTCGATCGGTAATCTCACGTGATTGCCCTTGTGACGCAATCGTAATCGAACCGTGCACCCGATGCATTTGCAGGTAATTTGCCGGCAGTCCCACGATAACATTTTTAATATCGATATTGGACTTTGCCTCGGCCTGCTTAATAGCTTGAGAAACTGCACGAGCGGTCTTATCAATATCGACAATCACGCCACGATTTAGACCTGCAGAAGGTACAACACCAACGCCGATAACCTTCAATTGCCCCTTTACATTTTCACAGACCATTGCCTTGATCGAGGTGGTTCCAATATCTAATCCAACATAAACCTCTGAATTATTCATTTGGTCGGAACCCTCCTAAAACTATTATCCAAAATTATTTTTTTCGTAACTTAATGTTGACTTAATATTGATTTTACCACAGTTAAACCCGTGCTCAAACGGGTTATTACCAGCTTTTCGAAATTTGTTACTTATCTTTCGAACCGTAATCATATGAGAAGGCCCCAACTTGTAAATCGATTACACCATTTTTCTTCATGTTGGCAGCAATTCCAGGATAGTAGGCCATTTTTTCCCCCACCGTTTCCTTGTTAGCTAAGACGGTATTGCCATCCCGCATGTACAGGATTATCCGGTCGGGCATTTGTTTAGTAGGCTGATAAACAACAGCCGAAATTCCGTTGCGAATCGCCGGCTTCAGGCTCCCGATTTGCCGCGCCACCAGTTTTAGGTCGGTGCGGTGCCCACTAAACTGTTGGTAATCGATCCCGGTACTCTCCACAGTCGTTTCCTGCAGGTGACCATTAGCCAGAACGGCATACTGGTGTGTGCCCAGCTTGGCCGTCCCGACCAGCGGATTTTCTTTTACAGTAATCATGACGCTCTGCGGACCGGTAAGTTTGATCTTCGCACTAGCAATTCGTGGTTGTGTAACCCGGGCCTGTTGGCAAAGCCGCTGCCGGTTAAAGTAGACTCCCCAGATAAAACGACCGGGGTAAACCTTAGTTGCCTTCTCAATCTTTGCCGCAGTTAATTCTTTAGCTCCGGTAACCTTTACAGATCGAAGCTTGCTCAGTGGCGAAATGATATACAACATCAGGAACAAGACGACCCCAAACAATAGGACCAGTTTGAAGACTCGTTCCCCATTCTTGCGGTAGTGGTGATGCCGCAAGCGAGGGAGTTTTTTGCCAATCGGTCGTTTTGCCTGCTTTTGCTGGGCTTTTTGGTGGGCTTGACGGCTTCGTTCTTCCAGCTTCGCCAATCGTTCGGCATAACGCTGGTGTTCAGAGACATAGTGATCCCTCGTCATCTTCAGCCGTCCTCCTTACTTCCTAGTGGTGTTCATCAATTGCGGTATGCAGCACCTTAATCAGCCGATCGGCAGCATCCGGCCGCCCCATCTTCTTGGATGCGGCTGACATCTTCGCACGCAGTTCATCATTTTCCATGATCCGGTCGGCCTGCAGCAGCAGCGACTTAGCATCCAGCTTATCCTCGGTAATCATGGCTGCGGCGTTGTTCTTAACCAGTGCCTGGGCATTTTTCACCTGGTGGTTAGCGGTAACGTACGGACTTGGGATCAAAATCGTTGGAACCCCCAGTGCGGTCACTTCGGCAATCGTCGTGGCCCCTGCCCGGGAGACCAAGGCCGCTACCCGTGGCATCTTGGCGGGCATGTCCTTAATATATGGAACCACCTTGACGTTGTCGCCGATCTCAGTATTTGCCAACAGCTCCTTGACGTGATCGTAGCGTTTCTGCCCAGTCGCAAAGATAACCTGGTAGGAGCGCTTGTTAAATTCAGGAATTGCATCAACAACGGCCTGGTTGATCTTCGGTGCCCCCTGGCTCCCCCCAAAGATCATCAGGGTAGGCACATCGTCCTTCAGCTGGTAACTAGTCCAGGAGAAATCACTATCTGCCTGGGCGGCGACCTGCTGAGCCCGCGGATTTCCTACCATCGTGACCTTGTCGGCCGGGAACTGGTCCCGGGCCGCCTCAAAGGCGATCGCAATCTGATCGACATAGCGGCTGAGGAACTTGTTAGTAACCCCTACCACACTGTTTTGTTCGTGGATCACCGTTGGCACATGGTGCTTAGCAGCAGCGTACAAAACTGCACCACTGACGTAGCCGCCCGTTCCCAAGACCACGTCCGGCTTGAAGTCCTTAATGATTTTCTTAGCATGGTGAACGGAATGCAAGAATAAGTAAATGGTCTTGAGATTATCGAGGGAAAGGGACCGCTTAAAGCCCTGCATATGCATGGTTTCAAGCTTAATGCCCGCATCCGGAACAATCTTATTTTCTAGTCCCCGGGTAGTTCCCACGTACAGGACTTCCGTGTCAGGCTCCACCTGCTTCAAACGTTCAATCAGGGCAAGCGCCGGGTAGATATGACCACCGGTGCCACCACCAGATACAAGTAACCGCATTTTACTTCTCCTTTTGATTTGTCAATTTCTCAACTGCTTCGATAAACCGATCCCCACGCACCTCAAAGCTTGGGAATTGGTCCCAGCTGGCGTTCGCTGGCGACAAGAGAATTACGTCACCGGGCTCGCTGACCTTCCAGGCTTCAGGTACGGCCGTAACCGCATTTTCACTCTCGAGGATGGTTGGAATCCCCGCTTGCTCTGCGGCATCTTTCATCTTGTCCTTGCATTGCCCGAAGACGATGATCGCCTTGACGTGCTTCTTGAAGTACGGGACGAGCCGCTCAAACGTGTAGCCCCGGTCCAATCCCCCAGCAAGGAGAACCACTGGCCGATCAAAGCCTTGCAGGGCAACCTCAGTGGCCTCGATGTCGGTTGACTTGGAGTCGTTGTAGAAACGCCGGCCCTCATAGTCCATGACGTATTGGAGACGGTGGCGCACCCCGCCAAAGGTCGTTAAGACACTGATGATGTCTTCGTTGGCGACCCCGCTCAATTTAGCGGCGGCAATGGCGGCCAGGGCATTTTCAACGTTTTGCGGGCCGATCAGGCGAATATCACTGGCCTTCATGATCTTTTCACCCCGCCAGCAGATCATGCCGTCTTCCACATAAGTACCCTCGTGGCTCTTGTTAAGCCGGGAGAAAGGAACAATGGTGGCCTGGGAGCGACGGGCAATTTCTTGCCACTCATCGCGATCCCAGTTCATAATCAAGAAGTCATCCTTAGTCTGGTTGCGGGTGATATTGAGCTTAGCATTGATATAGTTTTCCCGAGTTTTGTGATAATCCAGGTGGTTAGAGAAGATGTTAGTAATGATGGCGATGTGGGGATGAATCGTTGGGCAGCCAAGCAGCTGGAAACTAGACAATTCAGTGACCAGGGTATCATCGGGTCCCAACTCTTCAGCTACCTTGCTGAAGGAGACACCGATGTTCCCTGCATACTTAACGTTGTGGGTGGAACTCTTGGCGAGCATCAGCTGCGTCAGAGTCGTTGTGGTGGTCTTACCGTTGCTCCCGGTGACACTGACCAAATGGCCGTCAAAAATCTCCCAACCGAGTTCGGCTTCGGTGATGATCGGGGTCTGCTTAGCCACAAACTTGGCAACCAGCGGGTTATCGTAAGGAATTCCCGGGTTCTTGACAACCACATCGAAGTCCTCGTCCGCCAGGCTCAGCGGGTTGGATCCGGTGATCACTTTGATCCCGTCGTTTTCCAGATCACTGACCACCTGCGGGTCCTTCGGTGTCTTCATGTCATTGGCTGTCACCGTAGCACCCAGCTTAACCAGCAGGTGGGCGGCGTTGAGTCCACTGATGCCAAAACCGATTACCAGGACCTTTTTGCCTTGATACTTACTAATCTTCTTCATAGGATATTTCCCTCTCTCAATCTGAAATTAACCTGCAATCAAAATCCAACTAACCGCGATGATGGCCCCAATCAGGCCGACAATCCAGAAGACAATATCGATCTTCCATTCACTCCAGCCGCTCAATTCAAAATGGTGGTGAATTGGAGTCATCTTGAAGATTCGCTTCCCGGTCAGCTTAAACGAAGCAACCTGCATCATGACGCTGGCCGTTTCACAGACGTATACGATCCCGATGACCAGCAGTGACCACTCGTGGTGGAGCAGCAGCGAAACCGCCGCCAGCGAAGCCCCAATAGCCAGCGAACCCATGTCCCCCATGAATATCTTGGCGGGCTTATGGTTGTACGGGAAGAACCCGATCATCGTCCCGATCATCGCCAGGCAGAACAGGGCAATCTCTGGATACCCCGGTTGGTTGAGGTTAACCAGGGCAATGATCAGGTAAGCGATAAACGAAATAATTGACAGACCGCTTACCAGGCCATCGAGTCCATCGGTCAGGTTAACCGCGTTGGAAAAACCGACAATCCAGAAGATGATAAACAGGCCGTACCACCAGCCAATTGAGGTAGTACCGAAGCCCATCTGAAAACCTTCGTGCTGGTAAATGACCGTGAAGATCATCGCCGCGATGACCTGGCAGAGGGCCTTTTGCCAGGCCTTGAAGCCCTCGTTTTGGTGGTGGAAGATCTTAATACTGTCGTCCCACATCCCGATCAAGCCGTAGACAACCAGGATAAAGAGCAAGGCCCATAAGGTGTTAGAGATTAATCCCCGCCAAACGGCTACCCAAAGGATGGTGAGCACCGCCGAAATAATGAACAGCAGGCCCCCCATCGTTGGCGTACCAGCCTTCTTGGCGTGCCAGGTTGGCCCCTCTTTCCGAATCTGTTGTCCTTCCTTTTTAGAACGGAAGTATCGAATTAACGATGGCATCAGTAGGAAGGTAATCAGGAAAGCACTGATTACCGTTAGAATAGCTGTCAAAAAGTTCATAGTGTCCTCCAATTAGTTTTTAGATTTATATTTAACAACCAGTGTTTGATTCTTGGTGATTGTAGTATTGGCCTTAATGTTTTGCGAGCTGACATAACCATTTCCCTGCTCACTGAGCTGCAGACCCAATAGCTGGGCCAGTTCGTTGACATCAGCAGAGCTCCAGCCAGTTAAGTCCGGCATCTGAACACGGCCACCAGTGTACATGATAACCCGCTGGTTAGCCAATACCTGTTGCCCAGCCGGAACAGATTGCTGCTTAACCTTTTTACCGCTACCAACCGTTACTGCCTGCAGGTGGCGGCTCCCTAGTTCGTTGCCGGCGGCTTGACTATCCTGGCCTACCAAGTTAGGAACTTTAACCATGCTGTGAGCAGATTTTTTCGTTGTATTCTGGCGGTTGAGCAGCATCTTCATCGTCGGATTAAAGACTTCTGAAATTTGGTTAGCCGGCTGTGGATTAACATTCTGCGGCTGCCGCAAAGTAATGTAGATGATGTATTTAGGGTTCTTTGCCGGTGCCATTCCCACCATGGAATACAGGTAATTGGTATCACCGCTGCTGTACCCGTTGGCTCCGCCGATTTGCGCAGTCCCCGTCTTGGCAGCGATCCGGTGCCCCTTGATTTGATAAACCTTACCGAGTCCCTTCTCGTCGTAGACCACACCCTGCATCAATTTCAGCACCTTATGAGCGGTTTGCGCCTCGATTGGGTGACCTGCGACATGCGGCCGATACTGTTTAACTACCTTGCCATTGCTGTCGGTAATCTTGGAAACAAAGTAAGGATGCATCATCTTACCATTGTTGGCAACCGCCGTAAAAGCCTGCATCATCTGCATCACATTCACAGTAATTCCTTGTCCAAAGGCCGTATTAGCCTGTTCAAGAATCCCCTTGAACTGCGTGAAGCCAGTCACTTCATTGCTCATTCCGGGAACGTTGACCCGTTTCAAGAGACCGAAACGCTTAATGTACTTATACCAGGTATCGGCTCCCATATTCTGTTCCAAGTGGGCAAAACCAACGTTACTCGACAGGTCAAACGCATCCCGATAGGTGATAACCCCCCAGCCACTGGTTGACCAGTCACTAATCTTGCCGCCGCCCATCGACCAGGTGCCAGAATTAAAGGTCGCGTTCGGGTCGAAATGGCCGGAGTCAATGGCAGCACTTAGGGCCAGCACTTTCATCGTCGAACCGGGTTCATAGGCATCCTGAACCAACATGTTGCGCCAAACCGGATTATCCTTGGAACGTAGGGTCGCTCTTTGCGTTGCCGCGATGATCTTCCCAGTCTTAGCTTCCATCACAACGGCCGTCATCGAGTTAGCCCGGGAGTGTTCATAGACTTTGCTGACTTTGCTTTCCAGAAGGTGTTGCGTCTGAGAATCAAGGGTGGTCTGAATGTCATCCCCATTAACCGCCTTCTTAGTTACCGTCTTGGAATTAGCCAGCTGGTAGCCATAAACATCCTGCTTATCCTGACGAATCCCATTGACACCCGTCAGTTGCTTATTGAAGTAGCTTTCAAGGCCTAACTGGCCGACCAAGGTTGTGCCACCGGGGGCCTTGGGATCAGTTTTCGGATTAGCTACCCCGATCAGCTGGGAGGCAAATTCTCCCTCCGGATATTGGCGTGCCGGCGTCGCGATGAAGTTAATCCCTGGCAGGTGGTGACTCTTAATTTTCTGCATTGTCGCAACAGACAGCCCGCTACCGGCAGTTCCAAACTCAACCTGGTAGGTCTGGCGCTTCGCAGTCAGAATCTTCTTGATTTTGGCTGGCGATAAGTCAATATATTGTGACAATACCCTTGCAGTCTTCTCCTTGTTGGTTACATAGAGCGGCTTCCCGCTATTTGACCGCTGATTGCGATCCACGACCGCGTAAAGGGTATACTTGCTGGTATCACTGGCCAATGGGTTATGCTCTGCATCATAGATGGTTCCCCGCCGCGCCTGGATTACCTGCCGCTGAGTATAGATCTGCTCGGCCTTTGATTGCAGGTTGACGTGTTGGATATCCTTATTAATTGCAATATACGCAAAACGAACGATAAACAAAGCAAATAATGCAACCGTGATTATAAACAGCCATTTGCCAAATGTTCCGCGGTTTTCATTGTTCGACTTGTTTTTCGTTCGTCGTGGCATCTTATCCATTATTTATTAACGTTCCTTACATTCGAAATTTTATCAGACAAGCCGTACTTACGGGCCGCTGCCTTGAGGTTAGACTGACTTGTCAGTTCGGCGATTTCCTGGTGAGTACTTGTATTAGAATTTTTCACCCGCGTGATCTGGCTCTGCAGATCCTGCAGGCGGTGCTGGCGACTATTCATCGTCACCTTGGTTGATAATAGGGTAATAACCAAAAAAAGGGTCACAATACTGCCGAAAACCATTAATGAGCGCTCAAAAGGCGACCATGCTACCTTTGACGCATTAACCGGCCGTGCTTGTTTAGCCGGTTGCGGCGCTTCTTGCTCATTTGATAATTCTCGTGCAGTATTTGAAACCACTTTAATCACTCTTTCCTTTATTTAATTTTTTCAATAATTCGCAATTTTGCGCTGTGTGCTCGGTGATTATTGGCTAATTCGTGAGCACTAGGAAGAATTGGCTTCTTGTTTACTAACTTAAAATGCGGTTCCATGCCGGCAGGAATCACTGGGAGGCCTTGCGGCAGGTCAGCACTCAACGAGGTCTTCTCACGAAACATCGTCTTTACCAATCTGTCTTCAAGCGACTGGAAGGTAATCACGCTGATCCGGCCATGAACGTTCAAAAGGTCAAAAGCCTGCTCGAGCGACTCTTCCAGGGCCCCCAGTTCATCATTGACGGCGATTCGGATCGCCTGAAAACTCTTTTTAGCCGGATGACCGCCATGCCGACGGGCCGCCGCCGGAATCGCCTCTTTGATGACATCCACCAACTCAAAGGTGGTGCGGATCGGCTGACTCTGCCGACGCTGCTCAATCTTGCGGGCAATCTGCTTGGCAAAACGTTCCTCACCATAACGATAAAGGATCTTGACCAAGCGCTCGTATGGCCATTCGTTGACTACTTCCATCGCCGATAGCGACTGTTCTTGATTCATCCGCATATCCAGGGGAGCATCGTGCTGGTAGCTAAAACCGCGGGCCCCATCATCAAACTGGGGGGATGAAACCCCCAGATCATACACGATCCCGTCGATGCCAGCCACCCCGCGCTCATTTAAGGCTGCCTTAAGGTGGCGGAAATTATCCTCTACCAGTGTCAGCTTGCCCGCTGCTAATGCCGGGGCCAGGTGTTGCCGGTTATAATCGATGGCCGTTTTGTCCTGGTCAAACGAATAAAGGTGGCCAGCGGTCAGTTGTTTGATGATTTCACCGGAATGACCACCACCACCAAGGGTTGCATCAACATAAGTACCAGCTGGCTGCAAATTTAATCCTGCTACGGCCTCGTGTAGTAAAACCGTTACGTGCTTAAATTCTGCCATCAACTTGCACTCCTTTTAAAAATCAATATTCAGGTCCTCAGCAATCTCATCAAAGTTATCCGCAGTATCGGCATTATAGGCGTCCCAACGATCACGGTCCCAGATCTCTAGGCGGTTGGATACCCCTACCACCATACACTGCTTGTGGAGGTCTGCATACTTGCAAAGCGGGGCCGGAAGGTTAATCCGACCCTGCTTATCAAGCACGCAGACAGTTGCGGCAGAGTAGAGAAAGCGCACAAAGGCCCGGGCATCCCGCTTGGTCAACGGCAAGGATTTCAGCTTCTGTTCTAAAAGCTGCCACTCACTCATTGGATAGCCAAAAAGACACCCGTCCAAGCCCCTGGTCACTACGAACTGACTGCCCAACTGGTCGCGAAACTTGGCGGGGATGATTAGCCGTTGTTTAGCGTCCAGCGCGTGCTGATACTCACCCATCAACAAGCCAGTCATCCCCTTTAACTACATTACAGGTTAAGTCTACCACAATCCCCCACTTCTCACCACGATATTTCTAAATTTTATGGTAATAAAAGAGCGACGGAATATGTTCAATTTCCGTCGCTTTATTTATGCATTAATTTATCAAACTAATGGTAAGCTGTTGCTAAACAGCGAGCCAATAAACACAATTCCCGCGTACAGCAACGACCAATTCCAAAACACCGGCCAATACCGTCGATAGATAAATTCATGATTGTGAATCAGTTGAATGAAAATCAACCCCAGGGCTAGTATCATCCACAAAGCCATCGGGTAAGCCAGCCAATACATTCCCAGATTGATAAAACTCATTATCCAGAGAACCAGCACCCAAATGTAACGGCAGAGCCGCCGCACCCGTGCACTCGGGTTAATCCGCCGAACAAGCCGGGTCAGTGCCCACAGCAGCAAGATAACCACCAGCTGCATTAAGATATGTCGATAGTCGACCAACACATTTCTAACCACCTTAAAATTAGTTGTCTTAAGTCTAACATTTTAGTATTCTGTTTGAAAGCGAGTGGTAAAATGCGGTACACTACTAAGAGTTAATATCGTGAAAGGCGGTTACAGGTTATGCAACGGAAAAAGAAAACACGTTTTCAAAAGATCACCATGGTCGCCATTTGGTTAATGTTGATTGCGATGTTGGGATCACTAATCTTCAGTGCGGTCGCCGCATTGAACCTGATTTAATAAAAGTGAGGGCCTGTGGAAATTTTTTCCTCAGGCCCTCAGTCGTTTTAAAGTTCTTAACTTTTACAAAGTAATCGCGAAAAACTACCGTCCCCGCGCTCGTCTTATCTTAGCTATCCGGAGCGTTCGGTGCTTTTCCAGCTTATTGTGGCTGGTCAGGTTTCTTATAAACTTCCCGCGGTTTGGAACCGTTAGCCGGACTAATGTAACCGCGCTGGGCCATGTCGTCAATGATCCTGGCCGCCCGATTGTAACCAATCCGGAAGCGGCGTTGAATCAGTGAGGTTGAGGCCCGCTGCTCCTGGACTACAAAGTCAAGGGCTTCCTTGAAAAGCGGATCCTCATCTTCCTGCTCAGCTTCTTCGGCCATTTCCTGGTCACTGACCACCATTTGCTGGTCGTATTCAGCTGGCCGCTCCTGCTTGATGAAACCAATCACGGCCTCCACGTCTTGATCGGAAATAAACGCCCCCTGGACCCGGACCGGCTTATTCTGATCGATCGGTTCAAAGAGCATGTCTCCCCGACCAAGCAACTTTTCCGCCCCGTTGGAATCGAGAATCGTTCGGGAGTCAACCCCGCTTGAGACTGCAAAGGCAATTCGGGAGGGAACGTTGGCCTTGATTAGGCCGGTAATGACGTCCACGGATGGCCGCTGGGTGGCCAGGATCATGTGAATCCCGGCAGCCCGCCCCATCTGAGCAATCCGGACAATGGCGTCTTCAACATCATTGGAAACCGTCATCATCAGGTCGGCCAATTCGTCAACAACGACCAAAATCAGCGGCAACGAGGGCTGTTGGTCAGCGGGGTGGGCACTATTTTGCTGTTGAACCAGGTGGTTATATCCCTTGAGGTTCCGCACCCCAAACTTGGCGAACAGTTCATAGCGCCGTTCCATCTCCGCTACAACCTTTCCCAAGGCCCGGGCTGCCTTCTTCGGCTCCGATACTACTGGACTAAGGAGGTGAGGAATATCGTTGTAAACACTCAGTTCCACCTTCTTCGGGTCAATCAGCAACATCTTAACCTGGTGCGGCTTGGCCTTGAGCAGGATACTGGTCAAGATGACGTTGATCGCTACTGACTTCCCGCTCCCGGTCGCCCCGGCAATCAGGAGGTGGGGCATTTTTGTCAAATCGGCCATTTCAACATCCCCGGTAACGGTCCGGCCAAGGGGCACGTCCATCGGGTTATCATCCTGCGGGGCCGCCTCAAACATGTCCCGGAAGCCAACAGTGGCGACCTGCTGGTTCGGCACTTCGATCCCAATCAGGGACTTGCCGGGGATCGGTGCCTCAATCCGGATGTCCTTCGCTGCCAGGGCCAGGGCCAAATCATCGGTCAAATGGGTGATTCGGCTGACCTTAACTCCCACCGCCGGGCGCAGCTCGTACTTGGTGACAGACGGTCCCAGGCTAACGTTTTCAACTGTTGCATCAACGTTAAAAGACTTCAGAGTCTTCTGTAGGATCTGAGTATTCTTCTTAATGTTTTTCAAGTCGGCCTGCTGATCCGTTGGCTTAACCTTGCTCAACAGGGTCAGTGGTGGCAGTTGGTAATCCTTGTCCGCCTGTGCTGACGCTCCGGCCAAGGAAAGTTCCGGTTGCTCGTCAACCGGGTCATTGGCCTCATCAGGATCTTTACGGTCGCTAGCCACCGTGATCTTGGGTTCGCTCACTGGTGACGTTCGTTGAGGAGTTGGTTGCTCAACCGGTGCCGCTTCGACTGGTTCGGTCTCTTTCTCATCATCCTTGAAAAAATCCTGAACCCGTTTGCCAATTGACGGTCTTGTCGATGGGACTGGTGCTGTCACCCCCGGCTGCTTGACCTTAGCCGACAACTGCTGACCCCCAGCATGGAGCGCCGCCGTCAATTGCTGCACCAATCGGCCACAGAGCCGCAGGAAGTCACGCCACGGCAGGGCAAAGAAGATTACTACCCCGCCGATCATTAGCAACCAGGAGAAGATGGCGGTCCCAACCCGGTCAACCAATACGTCAAAGGCCGCATAAAGGTAGGCTCCCAACATTCCCCCGCCGATCGGCAGCGTCGTGTCACCATTAAGCAGCGCCTTGCTCAGGTTGCTCCAGGTAACCGCTGGGATCCTGGCATGAACATTCAACTGGTTCATCATCAAAACATGCAGCCAGATCAGCAAGCCCAGGTAGAAGACCACACCGCCGATGATTCGGCGAGTGCTGAAGCGCAACCAGCGTGCATAGAGGGTAAAGCCCAATCCGTAGATGAGAACAACCAGCATCAGCACTGGATAGCTCGCCCCGACCAAGAGCTTAAAGGCTCCCTGAATGACGGCCCCCAAGGCACCGAGGTTGAATAACCCCACCAGCATTAATAGGACCACGATAAGCCCCGCTAAGTTATCGATGAGCCGATGCTGTTTGGCCGCGGAACTGCGCCGTGAACGGCGTCGCTTTGTGGTTTTCTTTCGCTGTGCCATACACCCTCCTTAAACTACTTCAGCTTGTCAAAGTGATAAGTGTGGACCCGCGCCAACCCCGGAAAGCTTTGCTGCCGCAGGGCCTCATAGATGACGATAGCTGCGCTGTTAGAGAGGTTAAGTGCCCGGATATTGTCGTCGTTTTGCGGAATCCGAATGGCGTTCTCCGGGTAACGCCGCATGAATTGCTCCGGCAGGCCAGTCGTTTCTTTGCCAAACAAGAAGTAGTGGTCCCCCTCACTGGTGTAGTCCACGTCGGTGTAGTCCCGGCTAGCGAACTTAGAAACCAGGTACAGCTTGCTGATGTCCGGGACGCTCTCAACAAACTGCTGAAGGTCATCATGGTAAGTGATCTTGACCTTGTCCCAGTAGTCGAGCCCCGCCCGCTTCATATGCTTGTCGTCGGTGGAAAAGCCCAGCGGTTTGATCAGGTGCAGCTGTGTGTTGGTGCCAGCACAGGTCCGGGCAATGTTACCCGTATTGGCAGGAAATAGCGGTTCAAACAATACAATATGATTAGTCATATTAAAAACTCCTCAGAAAATAAAAAAAGCAGGGTCTCGGTGTGGGCACGGCGAAACGCTGCTTTAATGAAGTACTCCTTAGCAGTTACCAACGAATCTGTTCGATGTCAACTGCTAAACGATTTCTCTATGCTACTTTAGCATCATTTTGTCGTTTATGCAAACATTTTATTAAAATTTATTAGCAATCAAGAGGCTAACGTCAACCGTCACCGCCTGAAGTTTATCAAGCTCCGCTGGCGACAGCTGCTTAGCGCCCCGTCCCCAATGTAAGGGGGTCATCTCGACCAGGGCAGCTTGCAGGCCGGTCGGAATATCAAAACGGTAGCGGACCCGTTGTATCTGACAATTTGGATAATGCTTAGCAAACAGCTCCTTGACCCGGGAATTATCGTAGCTTGCGTGCTGGTCGTCCTGGTCATACAACAATTGACGCAATTCTCCCAAGTAGTCAGCATTTGGGATCACCTTGACCAGTATTCCGCTAGGCGTCAACACCCGGTTGAACTCCGCGTAATCCGATGGTGAGAACAGCTCGATGACGGCGTCAAACGAGTGGTCGTTAAACGGCAGTTGCCGCAGGTCAGCCACACAGAAGAAAGCGTCCATCGCCAGCTGAGTTGCCAGTGTAACCCCCGCCTTAGAGATGTCAAAGCCCATCAAGCAGTCGTTTTGATCTGAGCGTATTTTGGCCAATTGGTAAAGTGGGGTTCCCTCCCCCGTGCCCACATCCAAGACCTTCAAGGGCCGTTTAGGCAAGATTTTAGCAATTGCTTGAACGATTGGCAAAAACAAACCGGCACTCAGGAGCTGACGTCGGGCTAAGAACATTTCCCGGCCATATTCTGTATCAGCCGCCCCATTTAGGAAATGAAGGTAGCCATGCTTATTGAAGTCAATCTGGTGGCCCCGACTGCAGATGATGCTATTCCCCTGCAAGGCGGTAAAGGGTTCATGACAAACCGGACACCGGAAAAGCTCCAGGTGCTGACTCACGAACCGTTGCTGCTTTTCTATCTTTTTCACATTGATCCGTCCTTTTTATTTTTTCTTAACATTAATAGTTTACCATAGTCATAATTTTGCTATTATATAAGTAAGCATTTTCAAAGGAGGCTCCCACAGTGGAAGAGAATTTTTTAATTGGAACATATACTAAGAAGGATAGCAAGGGAATCTATGCCGTCACCCTCGACGACGATGCCGGCAAGCTCACTAACGTCCGGCTGGCTATCCCATCACAGAAGCCAGCCTACCTGCAAGTCGGCAGCAACGACATGGTCTACGCAATCAAGCAGATCGATGATCAGGGCGGGGTCGCATCCTACTCCCTAAAGGACGACAACGCTAAGATGCTCAGCAAGGTGCTGGCCGCGGGGGCACCACCTGCATACGTCGGCCTAGATGAAGAACGTCACTTGCTCTACAGCGCCAACTACCACACCGCCAAGGTCGACGTCTTTAAGATCAACGAAGACGGGACCCTGACCCAAACCGACTCCGTCACCCACCAAGGTGCTACCGGTCCACAGCCAGAACAGGAAGCACCACACGTTCACTTCGCCGACCTGACACCTGACAAGCGCCTGGTTGTTTGTGACCTGGGAATGGACCTGATCGTGGTCTACGATGTCTCAGAAGACGGCAAGCTGACCGCCGTTTCCCGCTACAAGTGCGAAGACGGCTTCGGTACCCGTCACATCGCCTTCCACCCGAATGGCAAGTATGCCTACGTCCTCGGCGAACTGAGCAGCAAACTGGAAGTCCTGAAGTACAATGCTAACGATGCCAGCTTCACCCACGTCCAGACGATCAAGACCATTCCTGATGACTGGACTGCCCACAACGGGGCTGCTGCCATTCGCTTCTCTAGTGATGGCAAGTTCATTTACACCTCCAACCGGGGTGAAAACACGATCGCGGTCTTCGCCGTTCAACCGGACTACACGGTCAAGCATATCCAGTCGATCTCCACTGAAGGTGACTTCCCACGGGACTTCAACCTCAGCAAGGACGAGTCCTACCTGCTGGCCTCCAACCAAAACTCCGATAACCTGACCCTTTACAAGCGGGACGCCAACACTGGTAAGCTGACCCTCCTGCAAAAGGACGTTACCTGCCCAGAACCGGTTTGTGTTATGAAGTGGAAGTAAGCTTTTAAAAACATTAGTGGCGTTGAATGAAATTTCATTCAACGCCACTTTTTTATTCCTTTAATCCGACCGCAGTGATGGCTGCCCTCATATCTGCCGGCACCGGAGCCGTTATTGTAATGTAGTCCTCTTTAAAGGGGCTGTAAAACTGCAGCCAGTAGCAGTGCAGCGCCTGACGAGCAACTAATGCCGAGCTTTGCCCGTACATTGCATCCCCAAACAGGGGGTGGCCCAGGTAGCTGAAGTGCACCCTGATCTGGTGGGTCCGCCCCGTATGCAGGCGAATCTTCACCAGGGATCCCTGCTCGTTACGATCCTTAGTCCAATACTCAGTCACCGAAGGCTTGCCGCCCCGGCCGACCATACGCTGAACAAACGATTCCGGGTCCCGCAAGATTGGGGCGTCGATGTAGCCGTGACCAGCGGCCAGCTGACCGGTAACCAGGGCCAGGTAGTTTTTCTTGACCAGGTGGCGCTTTAATTGCCGGTCCAGGACCGCGTGGGCAAAGCGGTGCTTGGGAAAGATCACTAGGCCGCTCGTGTCCTTGTCCAGCCGGGTGGCCACGTGAATCACCTGATTCTCATAGCCCTGCTGCTGGTAGTAGTACTTAACCCGGTTGACCAGGCTGTCCGGCACCGCCACATTATGGGCTGGAACGGTCGCCACCCCCGCGGGTTTGTTCAGCACCAAGAAGTCGCGATCCTCATAGATAATCTGAATGGGGGCCGGATAAGCCGGGACATGCTCGTTGCCAGATTCGGCCGGCAACACCAGGGTGAAAGTATCACCAGGTTTGACCACGTCAACCGCCCATTTTTCTTCCCCATTGATCAGCATCTTGCCGCCGTGGTAAATCGCCACCTTCATCAACGAACTGGTTACCCCCATCATTTTGAGGGCCGAGCGTAGTCGCCGGGGAACCGGCTGCTGGTATTTCCACGTAAACTCCATTAGCGGAGCCCACCGATGAAGGAATCCTTGACCCGGTTCCAGAAGTTATTGTGCCGGTAACGGGCAAAGTTGATCTTCTGGTCTGAAACTTGGTAGTCAAGCTCCATCAGGTAGCGCTGTCCCTTCTTATTCTTCAGCATGATTTGGTCACGGTCGCAAGTCATCACGTGTCCGTTGACGTCCCGCAGGCGCAGCATCAACTTGGTGTCGGCGCCGAAAATGATCGGTGAACCCAGGGTCCGGAAAACCCGGTTATTCAAGGATGCCATTTCGGCAAGCTGGAAGCCGACGCTATGCGGATCCATGATTGCGCCCCCTACGGACTTGTTGTAGGCCGTGGACCCGGTCGGCGTCGAGATGCACAGGCCATCGCCCCGGAAGTTTTCAAACAGCTGATTATTGATGTAGACATCACACACCATCGTCTTAGTGATATTGCGGATAGTGGACTCATTTAGGGCCACAAAGCTGTCCACCACCCCGTCCGAATAGACGGCCTTCATGTCGAGCAAGGGGTAGGAAACCGATTGGCCGCTGTCCTTGACTAGGCTATCAACCAGGTCGTCAATTTCAAAGTTGCGCCAATCGGTGTAGAAACCCAGGTGACCGGTATGAATTCCCACGAAGCGCACCCGATCAAGCTGCTTCTGGTAGTGGTGGAAGGCCGATAGCAGGGTGCCGTCCCCGCCGATTGTAATGACCACCTCGGGCTTATCCTGGTCGTAAATCAGGCCTGCCTTCTCCATTTCCGCGCGCAGGAGCTTAGTAACCCGCTGGGATTCAGCAGTTTCATTGTTATAAATCGCTACTTTCATTGTTTGTACCATCCTCCTTATCCGATCCATCATCTTTTTCCAGTGGCTGGGCAGTCCGTTGTGAGAAGAGGGTCTGGGCCTCTTTGATTTCTTCGCGAATCTCCGACATCTCGTTGTCGAGTCGGAAAGCCGCCTCAGCCGCCCGCTGAAGCCGTGCCGATAGTTCCTTTGGAAATGCTCCTTGGTACTTGTAGTTTAGGGAATGTTCGATCGTTGCCCAGAAGTTCATCGCCAGGGTCCGCACCTGGATCTCGGCCAAGATCTTCTTTTCCCCGGTCACGAGTTGCACGGGGTACTCAATAACGATGTGGTAAGACCGATAACCGCTGGGCTTAACGTTGGTGACGTAATCCCGTTCTTCCAGGATGGTCATGTCACTGCGCTGCCGCAACTGGTCAACCACCACGTAGATGTCCTCGACAAACTGGCACATGATCCGCAGTCCCGCGATATCTTGCATATCCTGTTCAAGCCGGTCCTCTTGAACGTGACGGCGAACCATCTTTTCTTTGATGCTGTCGACGGGCTTGACGCGTCCGGTGACGAACTCGATCGGCGAGTGTTCTCCCCGTTCTTGATACTGCTTGCGCATCCCCCGCAGTTTTACCTTTAATTCATTAACGGCCTGTTGATATGGCAAGAGGAAGTGCTGCCAATTTTCAATCATTCTCAAAGCCCCCTGTTAAATCTGAGTATTATTTTAGCATATTTTAATAAGCTGGTGGGTCCAATGCAGTTTACTTTACAAGAAGCACTTTTTTTGCCACAATTGAAAATGTTTACAAAAGAAATTAAAGCTATTAGCGATCGGAGGAGCAGGGATGCTTGAGATTCATTTGTTTGTCAACCCTTTGGGGATGCGTTGTTTCCGCTGTGAAAATGACGTTTTACGGGTAGATCAGGAATTGAATACCAAAATTAATTATCAGTTTATCCCACTGTTTAACATGCAGACCATTACGGACACATTGCGGCTGCATGGGCTCAGCAGCTGTGATCTGAAGGTTCGTCAGCATGTAGCCGATACCATCTTCCAGGTTATCCTGGACTACAAGGCCGCCCTCTTCCAGGGACGCAAGCGGGGCCGCCGCTACCTGTTGCAGCTTCAGGATGCAATGGTCAGAGGTCAGGCCGACTACTCTCCGCAGCTCGTTGAACAAGTTGCTGAACAATCCAAGTTAGACCTGGAGATGTTCATGGAAGATCGACGCTCCAAGCTTGCCCGCCAAGCCTTTCGGAAGGACCAACGGATGGCGGCTGAGCTGGGCGTCACCCAGACGGCCACAGCGGTGGTTTTTGATACCGATCAGACAGACTATGGCTACCTAATTGCAAACTTCGATTACGAAACCTTAATTCAGGCCTTTCGTGCCAATAAGCTCGACCACCAGCAAAGTGCGGCCCAATTTGCCGCACAGTTTCACCGGCCAGCTTTGAAAATCATTCAGAAATGAATCAAAAAAGTGATCAGGAAAATCCTGGTCACTTTTTTTAGTTCTAATACTGTAGCCGCGCCTTGCCAAACGCCAGCTTGACGAGTTTGCCCAAGAGTGCTGTCCCCTCTTCCATCGCAATGTCCGCCATCTGCTCATTGGCCTTGGTCAAAGCTGCTTGCGGATCATCAAGGTCTGCTTGCTGGTCCGTAGCCCGTTGGATCTGACGCGTAGCTGCAACCACCTTTTGCTCGTAGGCTTCTACCTGCGGCCGTGCCTGATTGTAGTATTGCGGTGAACGTGCATAATATTGGTCACCAATCGCGGCGATGGTATTCGTCAGCCAGTACATATTGCCCGATGCGTAATCCACCGCGGTGTCACGGTAACTAGCCGGGGTGTCATTAATGTTGGCATAGAACGGCACCACCGTGTTGAAGGCGTTCGGCCCAAACGCCAACCAGTGAACCCCGGCAATGGCGGCAGGAACATTATTCCGGATCTGCAGGATGTGCAGTTCCAGGTTCCGATTGAGGGCAATCGAACGGTATGGGGCTTCATCATGCTCATACGGGTCAAACGGCGTATTCTGGTAGTGCGAGCTCATTGCCTGCTTGATGTCTTCAATCGAAAGTTTGTGCCGCGGATGACAGATAAATGGCAGGTCCTGGTCGGTCGGCTGCCCCACCGGAGCATCGCTAAGCTGCTGTTGTACATACCAGGCCCGTGGGTTGTTGTAACGGGTGTCCGTGATCGTTTGGCTACCAAAAATCTGCCGGAGGTTGTAACGGCCATCAAAGGAAGGATTGAGCTGGTTCTGATCAATCAGGTCCTTCAAGTCAGTCGAACAAGCAGTATTGGCTGCCGCAAAGTCAAAATCAGCGATGTTCAGCCGATTGGGGGCGATCACAAAAGCGTCGTCCGGAATCCGGACCGCCGCCCAGTGGTGGCCACCAATTGTTTCCAGATACCAGACCTCGTTTTGATCACCAAAGGAAATGGCATTCGACTCGTAGGTGCCGTACTTGGTCAGCAGCTGGCCCAAGCGTTCAACCCCTTCCCGGGCCGTCTTGATGTACGGCAGTACCAGGGTCACGAAATCTTCTTCACCAATCCCATCGGTACCATTGAAGGGATCAATCCCCAAGATCCGGGAATTCGTCGTGATCGTTTCAGTCCCGGTCATGGAAACGTTGTGTGCGTTGATCCCGCCAGCCGCAAAAACGCCCGCGGAATTGTCGGCATCCGGTGTCGACGTGTAACCAACCGGATCCTCAGGCAAATCAATCTTAAAATCAGTCGTCTTACTCTCGTAGTGACGAGGCTGATCTGCCGCTTTGACGTAGACAAAACGCTGCGGGTCGAACGCATTGAAATAGTCCTCCTCACGACAGACAATCGTCGAACCGTCAAGGGTGGCCTTCTTCCCCGCTAAGAATGTTGTACAAGTATGCTTTTCCACTACCTTCATCCCCTTTTAGTTCTATTTTAATGCATTAGCTTGCGAAAACCCACCCCGATTGAGCAGGTTCATTTTTTCTTGAACACTATCAAACCACCGCGGATACCTAAAAAGCAGGTAACCACCGGGACAGGCAAGCAGGTACTGGTAACTTAATAGGTCAGCAGTCAAGGCTGTAATCGCCTGCTGGTGCATGATGGTAGCGTCAATACAGCCATAGCCCAGCCAGTGGTTGCTAGCAACTTCAGCCACCCACTCCTGCCAAACATCGACGGGCCAATAGCAAAAAAGCGGTCGCTTCACGAGGGCCCTAATCACCCGCATTCGCCATAGAATTACCGGTTCATCGAGGGTAGGCCAGCTGGGCATTACATCGTGGCAAACCAAGGGGCAGGCCGCCAGCGGTCGATAAGCCGCCAGCTCGCCAACTAGTTGCTGAACTGGCAACGAATGGCCGCTGCCATACTGGAGGGCATTGAGGCGCCGCATCTGGTACTTAATAGTCGCTCTCGGTCCCAATCCCGGCTGCCGGATAAACGAGCACCGGGCCAGGTCCCGCTTCACAACTAGTCGGCCGACCCGGGTATCCCAAAAAAGGAGACCGGGTCGGCCAGCGACTTCCTGGGTGAACTGTGCTATCTTGGCTGACCGTAAATGACGGCCTTGGTATGGTGCACCGAGCAACCAGTGAAATTGCATCCCGCACCGCCGATAACCGGTGTTCCGTTCCAATAAGCGTTGCAAGCTCAATGGACTGCATTGAAATTCAATAGCGACCTTCTTCTTCCCGTCCACCAGCAAGAGGTCTGGGCGTTGGTTAACCCGTGGCAAGTAAACCTCCAATTCTACGTGGCGCCCCTGCTGCTGATACCACTGAAATAACTGACGTTTGCCAAGCAGATGTTCTGCGGTTTCTCCCTCGCTAAGCTGACACTTGCTACCCGGACGATGAGCAAAATGAGCGATCTTATGCTGTCCCTTTCGCAAAATTACCGGCTCGCCACATCCCGGACAAAAATAGCCGTTCTTACCACTGGCATTCTCAGCCAGAACCAGGCGGCCAGCCTTCGTCGCAACCAGCACACTACTCACCTCCTACCATATACATACGGCAGGCAAAAGAAAAAGCACGAGACAAATATGTCTTGTGCTTAACCTTAGTTGAAATAGTGACGGATGGTATGCAACGCCGATACCGCCATCAGCTTCTTCCCGTGCTCACTCAAGTACACTGGGGTCACTGCGGTTGGATTGCCATACTCATAAGCAAGTGCTAGGTTATCTTTGATCAAACCGTCACCATCAATTGGTTGGAAATACTGTAATGCCAGGTAATACTTACCGTTGTATTTATAGAGCTCGCTTACGATATCATCATCCTCGGCAATGTGGGAAAATGCAATCAGATTCTCAAAGGAATCAAAGACGACCACCCGCCAGCTATTTGCCTGATGGGACTCCAGCGAAGAGCCTTGTGGGAGCTCGATTGGCTGCGGCTGCCCGCCGTCAGTCGGCGGAGTTTGACGAGCAGCTGAAGACCGGGCCAGGTTTTGCTTAATGAATTCTGCAATCTGCTTATTATTAGCAGCCATATCACTATCCGGATCATTTGGATCGCTCTTACTGATGAACAGCTCAAGACCGTTCTCAGTCGGCATTACCTGAAACGTTACCGAATCGTTATTTTGAAACTGGTGGTCGGTATCAACCTCACGTAAAATGCTGTAAAAGAAATCCTCGATTTGTTGATGATCGCCTAGAAGATCTAAGATAGTAATCCCCCGATCATTCAAATCATCATTATTGATTAAGACGCGAATCGTGTTTTTATTAATGTGTTCCATTTCCACTGGCAGCACCCCCTAGATTCGCAATTTAAGTCATTAATACTATTCTAAAGCCTTTCGCCTAAAAGTAAAGCAAAAGAAAAGAGAAGCCATAACTGCTTCTCCATGAAAATTAAACTAAATTTGCCTTCCGTTGTGCCTCTGCCAATTCGAGGGCCCGAACCTTCCGCGGCAGGAAACGCCGGATTTCGTCCTCATTGTAGCCAACTTGCAGGCGCTTATCATCCATGATGATTGGGCGACGCAACAAGCCTGGATTTTTACTGATCATGGCAAAGAGCTGTTTCATTGGCAACTCGTTTAAGTCGATGTTTAATTTCTTATAAGCCTTAGAGCGCTTAGAGATAATATCCTCAGTTCCATTTTCCGTCATCCGCAAAATATTCTTGATCTCATCAAGTGATAACGGTTCAGAAAAAATATTTCGTTCCTTAAATGGAATGTTGTTTTCTTGCAGCCAAGCGCGTGCCTTGCGGCAAGAGGTACAACTTGGAGACGTATAGAGAATAACCATTAAATAAAAGCCTCCTTAATCATTCGTAACGACAACATTCATTAATACAATTAATATTATACTATCTTCTAACAGGTGATAAAAGGGAATCCGGCAAATTTATTGACTTTTTGTAAGTAAATTTACCTTTCTTTAATTATTGACTACTTAACCCCGTCTTTTGAGCTATAATAATAGCGTATATTTTGAATTAGGAGGGATCTTCGTGTTAACTAAAGTAAGTTTTACGTTTGGCTCACACCAAGTCTTAGAAGATATTATCAAGAACAACCCTGACCGTCAGTTTAAGCTGGTACAGGCATCTACCCACAGCGATAAGCTCGCCTTATTCGACCTGTCCGGACAAGAATCGGTCTTCAAGTCACCGGTTACCCTCACCGTCCTGGGGGCATCACTAAATGCTAACCTAAATGGACTGTTATACTACCAATCATTTCAAGTTAACGGCGACCGGCAAAAGCTGCTCTACAACAGTTTGGAAAAGATTGTCGACGATGCCCCCAGCATGGCCAACGGTGTCGTGATGACCTCGGTAGCCAGCCAAAACGAAAGCTCAACCCTGGTCCTATTAACTTCCTGGAATGATTTCGAAGATCTCACCGCATGGCGGGAAAGTGACTCCTTCAAGTCATTGACTAATTTCACCACATTGGGTTCAGACAATTATTACTATGACGAAATCTATCGGCCAGTCCGGTAATCAGCTGTTCTTAAAATCATCAACAGAGTAAACAAGGCACCAAGTTGAACGATCCTAAGGTTATAGGTTTATTCAACTTGGTGCCTATTTTACGAGTATCCCAAATCACGTGGTGACTTCTTTAATTTAGCCTTCCGAAATCTGAAAAGTACTTTCAAATGTTTTGTCATGATGTTTAAGTAATCTCAACAAAAAAAGTCAAGTGCAATAGCACTTGACTTACTACGGTCCGTACGAGACTCGAACTCGTGATCTCATCCGTGACAGGGATGCGTCCTAAACCAACTAGACCAACGGACCAAAATTGCGGGGGCTGGATTTGAACCAACGACCTCCGGGTTATGAGCCCGACGAGCTACCAGACTGCTCTACCCCGCGATAATAAAAGTGACCCGTGCGGGATTTGAACCCACGATACCAGCGTGAAAGGCTGGTGTC